>CAVCSC010000001.1:0-132494 GCA_963604975.1 Lachnospiraceae bacterium
CATTGGTTTCCGGTGTGGAAGAGAGCAAACGCCGCAATGGTGAGCAGTCTTTGAATCCGAATGTCGACAATAGTAAGGAGTACTTCATCATTCGTCTGAATACCACAACAAGTACTTATCGTGTGGAGTTTATCAACTCTGATGAGATTGCAGTCGGAAAGTATGGCATACGTACGTTCTGCAGCCGTTTCAACTATGCGATTCCGGAAGGCTTTGCCGCTTATGCTGCCCAGAGTTTCGAGATATCAGATAACACGACACTGAACGGTCAGCCCCAAGGACAAGTGAAATTGCGTCGTCTGAAATTCATTCCTGCCAACGAACCGGTCGTGCTGGTTTACAACAAGAACTTCAGTAGTCCGTTTGATGCCTCCAACGCGGCGTTGAAGCAGGAGTTTACCGTGATTACCGACGGTGCTGGAGATCCCAACAAGTATCTGGAGTTGGAAAGCAATGAGGACTGGTGGTACTTGAACAGTTATACTGATAGTTACAACAACTTGTTGGTGGCTTGTCTTGACGACGTAACTATCAAGAACGGAAAATATCACATGGTAAATGGCAAGTATCATTACGACTACCGTCACTTCGCATTGAACCTATTTCATAATACGGAATATTACAAGAAAAACCAGACCGGAGATAATTATGTAGGCTTCTTCCGCATGGCTGGCAAGGTAAATGCAGGATATGCCTACTTGCGTCTGACGGACAAGGATATGGACTACAACGGCCAGTTGCTGGGTGATGTACAAAGCGGACTCGACTCTTCAGTAGCACCAGCAAAGTTTGCCCTCGCATTTGACGTAGCCCCCGGAAGTGATGTGACTGCCATCAAAGAGTTTGTAGGCAATGACCGTCACGCTGATGATGCCTACTACACCTTGCAAGGCGTAAAAGTGGCAACACCGGCCAAGGGTATATATATTCACAATGGCAAGAAAGTAATCTTCAAGTAAAAAATAGAAAAAATGAAACGCTATATAAAACCAAGTATAGAAACAATCGTGATGCCTTCTCTCCTACTCCTGGATACTTCATACGAAGAAGGTTCCCAAGTAGATGGAGCAATGTCCAATGGTCACGATGGAGAATTTGAAACCGACATGGAAGAGAGTACATCCCTCTGGCTGAAGTCCAATTCCATGTGGAATGATGATTCAAAAAAATAAGAGAACGACTGTCTGGTAAGGACAATAAATGTGGTGAGGGCACTGAAGACCCGTCAATGTGATATCAATCATGACGATGTTTTTCAGTGCCCTTATTGTGTGGTGTTGTTATGGGGCATGGTTCGAAAGCGGTAAAAGCGTGAGGCCATTCTCCAGTCCTGTCTTCCGTGACTTGTTTTTGCGTTTTTACCGGATGTCGATCAATGATGGCGGAAGGGCGGGAGAAATGAGGGCTAATCCGCTGAATTTGTGTGTTGTTGCCATTTTTTTGTTTTCAGCACAAGATGTTCGTTATTTTTTTAATATCTTTGCACTACCTTGGCTTTGACCGCAATATGAAGCATTTTAGTAGATACTTTCGGCGTTTGGTCTTGCTCGTGTGTCTTTTGTCGGCATGCGGGGCAAAGGCGCAGCGTCCTGCCGAACAGGTGGAGATGTCCATGGACTCGGTGGAGATCAGTCTGCTCACCTGTCAGCCGCGGCAGAACGTGTACAGTCTCTACGGCCATACGGCCATACGCTATGAAGACAAGGCTACGGGTCTCGATATGGCCGTGAACTACGGAATGTTCTCCTTCTCGAAACCCTTCTTTGTACTGCGGTTTGTGTTCGGTCTGACCGACTACACGATGGATATCGAGCCTTTCGCCGACTTTTTTGCCCAATACTCCCGTTACGGGTGTGGCGTGCGCCAGCAGGTGCTCAATCTGACGGCCGCCGAGAAAGCCGACATTGCCCAGGCTATTGATGTGAACTACCAGCCCGAGAACCGGGTCTACCGATACAACTATTTCTACGACAACTGCACCACTCGGGCCCGCGACATCCTCGTCGGTCATCTGCAGGGTAGGGTAGTGTACGGTGCGGACAGTGTGTCGCATCCCTCCTACCGCGAGATGACCCACGGCTACAATGCCGACCATCCTTGGGCACGAATGGGCAACGACATGCTCCTGGGGGTGAAGGCCGACCTTCCGACAGACAACGCCCAACAGCAGTTTCTGCCCGACAATCTCAGAAAAGACTTCGACAAGGCCGTCATCGTAGGTCGCGACGGTGTGCGCCGACCGCTGGTATCGCACTCCTTTTGGGTGATTCCCCTTACGGCACAGGTGGTGGAAAGCGAATTTCCGCTCACGCCGATGCAGTGCGCCCAGATACTTCTTGTCATCGTGGCTGGATGTACCCTCTACGAGTGTCTGCGCCGGAAAAACTTTTGGGTGCTCGATGCCCTGCTGATGCTCGCTGACGGTCTCTGCGGACTGATACTCCTGGCCATGGTGTTCTCGGAGCATCCTACGGTCAGCCTCAATTTCCAGATACTCCTGCTGTGTCCGCTGTCGCTGGTCTTTCTCTATCCCGTGGTCAAGGCCCTGCGGAAGCACCGTGCGCACAGGTGGATGTATGTGCATGCAGCACTCATTGTCGTGTACTTTGCGCTCGGTTTTTGGCAGACCTATGCCGAGGGTATGAATATTGTGGCACTATCTTTGCTGATAAGATACATAGGCAAGGCATGGCAGTGCTCACCAACGAATAAAAACAAGCAACTCCGATGAACAGATATCTGTCGACAATCATAGTTCTTGCGGTGCTGACAGGTACCGAACTGCAGGCGCAGACCCTGAAGCCTGCTCCCCGTCTGGTGGTGAACATCATCATCGACCAACTCCGCACCGACTATATCGAACAGTTCTCTCCGCTATATACCGCCGACGGTTTCAAGCGTCTGCTTGACCAGGGGTGTGTATACGAGGCTGCCCAATATCCCTTCTCTCCGGTAGACCGTGCATCGGCCATTGCCTCCATTGCTACCGGGACCACTCCACATTATAATAATATAGTAGGCACCAAATGGCTGGATCGCAGTACGCTCCGGCCTGTACTCTGTGTCGATGACAGTCAGTATGGTGTCTCTCCGCAGAAGATGGCCACATCGACCATCGGCGACGAACTCAAGGTGGCGACCAACGGTGCAGCCATCGTCTGCGGTGTGGCCTTGGAGAAGGATGCCGCCGTACTGTCGGCCGGACACGCCGCCGACGGCGCCTACTGGATTAGCGATCGCAACAAGCGTTGGACCACCTCTACCTACTATCCCGAGATCGGCCAGCGCATGATACGCGCCTACAACAGTGCCAATACCTACGGTGTGGGCAACGATGCCGTCTACGACCTGTCGATGGCCTGTGTCACCAATCTGTCGATGGGTCAGGACGATGTCACCGACCTCTTGTCAGTGACCTTCTCGGCCAATGTCGACAAGACCATACGCAGCCAGAGCGATGTCGAGATACTCTACGTCAAACTCGACCATCTGCTGGCCGACCTCGTCAAGAACATCGAGACCAAGGTAGGCCAAGACCGTGTGCTCTTTGTGCTGACCAGTACGGGGTATACCGAGGACGAGACGGTAGACTACAAGCGCTACCATATCCCCACCGGTACGTTCTACATCAACCGTACGGCCAACTTGCTCAATATGTACCTCGGGGCCATCTACGGCCAAGGACAGTATGTGGAGACCTGTTTCCACAACCAGATCTATCTCAACCGCAAACTGATAGAGCAACGCCGGTTGAGTTACAACGACGTGGTGATGCGCTCCAAGGAACTGCTCGTGCAGACGGCAGGGGTGCGCAGCGTGGCTGCCAGTCCGTACAATCCCGCCGTCAGCGGCGACCTCGTGATAGAGGTGTCACCCGGATGGCAACTACTCAATGAGGACAATCATGAAAACTATACATCGCGTGCTGCCTTCGTGCCTTTCCCCATCGTCATCTACGGTGCCGGCGTGAAAGCCATGCACGTCTCCACTCCCGCTACCGTCGACCGCATAGCGCCGACCATCGCGAAGGCCATCCGTATACGGGCCCCCAATGCCTGCTCATCGGCACCGCTGCAATAAGGACTTTTTTGCTTTCCTCTCCTGTCTTTTGACGTGAAAGAGGGCGCGGTGCAATCCCCTTATCTTATCCCCTTACCCCTATCGCATCCGAATAAAAATAAAAACAAAATAAACGATGAATTTTAATAAGTTTTTGCAGTCATTGTTTGGCAACAAGTCATCCCGTGATATGAAACTCATCCAGCCCCTGGTCGAGAAGGTCAAGGCGGTGTACCCGGAGATTGAGAAGTTGACCAACGACGAACTGCGCGCGCGTACCAAAGAAATACAGGCCTACGTGCAGGGTTCTGCCAAGGAGCAGAAAGACAAGATTGCCGAACTCAAGGCAAAAATCGAGGATACCCCGATAGACGAGCGTGAAGCCATCTTCAACGAGGTTGACAAACTGGAGAAAGAAGCCCTCGAAATCTACGAGAAGGCCCTCAACGAGGTGATGCCCGTGGCATTCGCCATCGTGAGAGACACCGCACGCCGATTTGCACAGAACGAGGAAGTGGTGGTCACCGCTACCGACTTCGACCGCGAACTGGCTTCCGACCCGAAGAAGGACTTCATCACCATCGACGGTGACAAGGCTATCTACCACAACCACTGGACAGCCGGCGGCAACGACCTCAAGTGGGAGATGGTGCACTACGACGTACAGGTGTTCGGCGGTATCGCCCTGCATCAGGGCAAGATCGCTGAGATGGCTACCGGTGAAGGTAAGACCCTCGTGGCTACCCTCCCCGTGTTCCTCAACGCCCTGACCGGAAACGGTGTACACGTGGTGACCGTCAACGACTACTTGGCCAAGCGTGACTCCGAATGGATGGGCCCGCTCTATATGTTCAACGGACTCAGCGTAGACTGTATCGACAAGCACCGTCCCAACTCGCCCGAGCGTCGCAAGGCATACATGGCCGACATCACGTTCGGTACGAACAATGAGTTCGGTTTCGACTACCTGCGCGACAATATGGCCCTCTCACCCGCCGACCTCGTGCAGCGTGCCCACAACTACGCCATCGTCGATGAGGTAGACTCCGTGCTGATCGACGACGCCCGTACCCCGCTCATCATCTCCGGTCCGGTAGCCAAGGGCGACGACCAGATGTTTGAGGAGTACCAGCCGTTGGTAGAGCGTCTGGTCGATGTGCAGCGCAAGTTGGCCACCCAGTATCTGGCCGAGGCCAAGCAGATGATCTCCGAAGGACAGAAGAACAACGACCAGAAACTGCTCGACGACGGATTCCTCGCTCTCTACCGTTCGCACAAGGCTCTGCCGAAGAACAAGCCCCTCATCAAGTACCTTTCTGAGGAAGGCATCAAGGCCGGCATGCTCAAGACCGAAGAAATCTATATGGAGAACAACAACCGCAAGATGCCCCAGGCCGTAGAGCCGCTGTATTTTGTGGTCGACGAGAAACTCAACAGTTGCGACCTTACTGACAAGGGTACTGAGTGGTTGGCCAAGCAGGTCAACGACAAGGATCTCTTTGTCTTGCCCGATATCACCTCGCAGTTGTCTGCTCTCGAAACCGAGACCGGACTCGACGAGCAGCAGCGTCTCGACAAGAAGGACGAACTGCTCAACCACTACGCCGTACAGAGCGAGCGTGTACACACCCTGCAGCAGTTGCTCAAAGCCTACACCATGTTCAACCGCGACGACGAGTATGTCGTCATGGACGGTGAGGTGAAGATTGTCGACGAGCAGACCGGCCGTATCATGGAAGGTCGCCGCTGGAGCGACGGACTCCACCAGGCCGTGGAAGCCAAGGAGCACGTCAAGGTGGAAGCCGCTACGCAGACCTTCGCCACCATCACGCTGCAGAACTACTTCCGTATGTACCACAAACTGTCGGGTATGACCGGTACGGCCAGCACCGAGGCAGGCGAGTTCTGGGATATCTACAAACTCGATGTAGTGGAGATTCCGACCAACCGTCCTGTACTCCGCAAGGATATGGAAGACCGCGTATACAAGACCGCTCGCGAGAAGTATGCCGCCGTCATCGACGAGATTGTGGAGATGCGCAACAGTGGTCGCCCCGTACTCGTGGGTACGACCTCAGTGGAAATCTCCGAGTTGCTCTCCAAGATGCTCAAGATGCGCAAGATACCCCACCAGGTGCTCAATGCCAAGTATCACCAGCGTGAGGCTGAGATCGTGGCCGAGGCCGGTCGCAGCAATATGGGCAGTGTCGAGATTGTCGACGAGCAGGGCAACAAGCATACCGAGGAACGTCTGCTCGGAGCCGTGACCATTGCTACCAATATGGCCGGTCGTGGTACTGACATCAAACTCACGCCCGAGGTGAAGGCCGCCGGTGGTTTGGCCATCATCGGTACGGAGCGTCACGAGAGCCGCCGCGTCGACCGCCAGTTGCGTGGTCGTGCCGGACGTCAGGGCGACCCGGGTAGTTCGGTATTCTATGTGTCGCTTGAGGACAAACTCATGCGTCTGTTCGCTTCCGAGCGTATCGCCAGCGTTATGGACCGTCTGGGCTTCAAGGACGGCGAGCGTATCGAGAGCCCGATGATCTCGAAGAGCATCGAGCGTGCACAGAAGAAGGTCGAGGAGAACAACTTCGGTATCCGTAAGCACTTGCTCGAGTACGACGACGTGATGAACAAGCAGCGTACCGTCATCTACGAGAAACGCCGCCACGCCCTCATGGGTGAGCGTATCGGCATGGACATCACCAACGTCATCTGGGACCGTGTGGTCAACATCATCGAGAACAACGACTATGCTGGTTGCCGCGAGGACTTCCTCAAGTTGTTGGCTATGGAGTGCCCCTTCACCGAAGAGCAGTTGATGGGCAACCGTGCAGACCTTGAAGAGCGTGCCTTCCAGGAGGCTATGGCTTCCTTCAAACGCAAGACCGACCGCATACAGAGCGTGGCTTGGCCGATCATCAAGGATGTGGAGGAGCGTCAGGGATCGCTCTACGAGCGTATCATGGTGCCCATCACCGACGGCAAGCGCGTCTACAATATCCCCTGCAACCTCAAGGAGGCTTACCGCACGGAGGCCAAGGACGTGGTGAAGCAGTTTGAGCGTGTCATCATGCTCCACATCATCGACGAGTGCTGGAAGGAAAACCTGCGTCAACTCGACGAACTGCGCCACAGTGTACAGAACGCTTCCTACGAGCAGAAAGACCCGTTGCTCATCTTCAAACTGGAGAGCGCCAAACTCTTCGACACGATGGTCAACGAGATGAACAACCGCATCACTTCTATCCTCACCCGTGGTCAGATACCGATGATGGAACAGGAAGTGCAGGAGGCCGCTCCCGAGGAGCACGCCCAGCAGTATGAGGAGCAGAAGGTAGACCTCGACGATCCCGCCCAGGCCGCCGCTGCCCACCAGGACACCCGCGAGTCGGCCGCTCAGGAAGCCCGCACGCCCTATGTGGCCGACAAGATGCCCGGCCGCAATGATCTCTGTCCTTGCGGTAGTGGCAAGAAGTTCAAGAACTGCCACGGACGTGGTCTTGCCCAGTAATCCAGTAACATAACATAAAAGAAGGCTGTACCGGAAATCATGTCCGGTGCAGCCTTTTTTTTGCTTAGTATGTAGATTTCTGTCGCAAACAGAGACGGATATGTCGTACTTCCGGTAAAATTTCTTACTTTTGTGTAGACCTATGACATCATCCGAAAACCATGCGACACACTATATCTACCCTTTTACTCCTTCTCTTTTTACCCCTTTTCCCGGCATCGGCCACCACATCCTCGGTCAGCCGTCTGCCTTTTGCCGGGTCTGCTCTCGGCGAACGCTTCACCAATATCACATTGCCCTACGACGCCTGTCCCGTCCTCTCGCTACTGCAAGACAACCGCGGTATGCTATGGTTGGGTACCAAGCGCGGGCTGGTGTGCTACAACGGTCATACCTTCCATCTTTGTTATTATACGCCGGGCAAGTCTGACGAGAATACCATCCAGGCCTTGGTGCAGGTCGATAGCGGTCATCTCTATGCCGCTACAGACAAAGGCATACGCGTATTGTCGCTCGATACATGGCGATTTGAGGAACCGCCCGTGGCCTTGCGGCAGTTGAAGGCCGTGCGGTCGATTGCCGTGAACGACGGCAAACTGTGGATAGGGATGCGCGACGACGGACTTTACACCTACGACTTTGCGCGCGGTACGCTCGTCAAACAACCCCTGCCGAAAGGGGGCGATGCCCTGATGACAGTGCTCTGTCCTACGGCCGACGGACTGCTCATCGGGTCGCTTGCCGGACTTTACCGCTACGATACCCGTATGCGGCGTATTGTCAAGGTAGAACCGACGGAAGGAGATGTGCCTTCGGTATTCAGTATGTATGGTGATCCTGTGTCCCACTGTGTATGGGTCGGCACCTCCGGCCGACTGTTGCGCTATGATGTCCGTACCCACCGCATGGCGACGGTGAAGGGGCTGCCGGGCATTGTCTTGAAGTCCATCATGCGGGCATCGACGGGTGGGCCGCTATATATCGGTACTGAGTCGGGGTTGATAGTCTACGACGTGTCCGGTGGGTCGGTTCGCCGATACGAGCACGACACCCGCAATCCCCAGTCGCTGGGCAACAATATCGTCTGCGACCTGGTGTGCGGCAAGGATGGTCGGGTATTTGTAGCCACGGCCCACGGTCTGTCGGTGATGAGCACATCGCCGTCGTACGGCATCGTCAGACTGTCGGAGTTGGTGCCTGGCAATGAGGGCAACTCCTTCACCTATATGCTCCGCGATACCGACGGAGCGTTGTGGCTCGGTGGGGAGAATGGACTGTTGCGTTGTGCGGACGGTTCGCCTACGGTGTGGTACAGTACCCGCAGTGCCGACTATCCGCTGCGGCAGAATCGTATACGCGATCTGTACATAGACCGGGAGGGCGACTTCTGGATTTCTACCGATGGCGGTGTGGCGGTACTCGACCGCAAGACACGGCAGTTCCGTTATCCGGTCATCGGCAACAAAAGCAACAATACCAATTGGACCTATGGTGTCTACGAGGATTGTCGGGGACGGATATGGATTGCTACATGTATGAGCGGCCTTTTTGTCATCGACAAGCGGCGGCTTATGCAGCCGGGTGCCGAGTGTAGACTGGAGCCTGCCGACGTGTTCCGCCGAGACCTCATACAGTCGGTGTACCAGATGGCCGCCGATGACCGGGGACATCTTTGGGTGAATACTGATCGGGGGCTCATTGAGATAGATCCTCTCTCGCGCCGCTGTCAGATGAGGAACGTGTGGCTCGACTATATGTGTTGCGACGGCCGCTATCTGTGGTACGACGACCGCGGCGCACTCTATCGGTATGACACCCGTACTTGTCGTTCTTCGGATACGGCGTTTCGTATCGCCCACGGTACGGCGAACGCCATGGCGCTGGGTGGTGGCAAACTATGGGTGGCTTCCATTGACGGGGTGACCGGTATTGACGGTGCCGCGCTGAAAGTGTCGTCTACGCCCATACCCGACCTTCAGTATCATGCCGCCCTGTACGACACGGTGTCAGGAAAATTGCTGCTTGGTGGCAATGACTGTATTGCAGTGGCCGACATGCCCTCAATCCTGCGGCATACGGGAGAGGCCATACCGCGCATCTCGGCCATTGTCAGCGATACGGTGACCGTGCCGTGTGCCCAGTATAGTCCTGGGGCAGAGATACAGGTCACGTCGTATCGCAACGTGAGCATCGAGATTTCCGACCTTACCTTCACTCCCGGCGGTGCTTTCTATTATCGGCTCAATGACAACGGCCAATGGAAACGGGTGGGCAACGGTGACAACCGTATCGACTTCGCCGTGATGTCGGGTGGAAAGAATATGCTGCAGTTGTGCAGCCAAAATCCGTTGACCGATCCTTCGGCGACCATATATACCTATTATATAGTGGTACCCTGGCCGTGGTATCTCTCGTTTTGGGCTTGGTGTTCCTATGTCGCACTTGTTGTAGCCCTGGCTGTGATGTTTGTGCGTATGCAGAGACGCAAGAGCGAACGGCGGTTCCGGAGGGCTGAGCGCGAGCGTACGCTCGAACTCGCCCGTATGAAGGCCGAGTTCTTTGTTAATGTGTCACACGAACTGAAAACTCCGTTGAGCCTGATTGTCGCACCACTGGGCAAACTGGTTTCGGAAAACACCAACGCTCGCATGCGTGAAACCCTCAAGGGTATACAGCGCAATGCTATGCGACTCAATGCGCTGATATACAAAATAGTAGACAATCAGCAGACTGAATATGAGACGGAAAACACGCTGATACGGTCGCATACCGACATGGTGGCGCTCGTGCGTGGTTGTGTCTCGTCGTTTGATACGATGAGAGAAGAGCGGGGCATCGACGTGACCTTCACGACCGAGACAGACGAACTGTGGCTCGATGTGGATGTGGTGAAGATGGAGTCGGTGGTCACCAATCTCCTGTCGAACGCTATGAAGCATGCCCGCCGAGGTGAAGGCCGGGTGACGGTGATGCTTGCCGAGAGACCGGATGAGTTCACATTGAGTGTGGCCGACAACGGTGACGGTATACCCCGCGACGAGATGCAGATGGTGTTCATGCGCTACTATCAGTGTCGGGGAGAGGACAAGAACAATCACGGTACGGGTATCGGACTCTTTCTTGTGAAGAAATACGTGGAGATGCACGGCGGTGCGGTGACGGTACGCAACGACGGCGGAGCCGTGTTCTCAGTCGCCATACCCAAGTGCGGCAACCTCATCGACAATGCCGTCATGCCATCTGGACAGTCAGAGGAGGTCTCCAGTGAGACAGATGTCCATTGCGACACCATTCTTGTCATCGACGACAACCGTGAGATCGTCGACTTCCTGGTGTCGTCGCTCGGTGAAACCTATACCTGTCTGAAAGCCTACAACGGTCATGAAGGACTCGAACTGGTGCAGCGCCATGCTGTGCATCTTGTCATCGTCGACCAGATGATGCCCGTCATGGGCGGCTTTGAGTTTGTGCGTGAGATGAAACGTAGCGCCGCCACCGCTGAGACTCCCATCATCATGCTCACCGCCAAGGATGATGCCGATACTGAGATGCAGAGCATACGGCTGGGCGTGGATGTGTTTGTCGCGAAACCGTTTGACTTCCGCAAGATGCAACTGCACGTCATGCGTCTCTTGAAACATACGCGCGATGTGCGCCGGGCTGTGGAGATGCGCCACATGGTAGAACATCCCGAAACCACAGTGACTGCCGATGTGCCGGAAGGCAGTACATCGCCCGATGAGCAGTTTATGCACCGTGTGCTTGAGGTGATAGAAGACAATATGGAGCGTGAAGGTTTCAACGTGACCTTACTGGCCGAAGCCCTCGGCATCGACCAAAAACAACTCTACCGCAAGATGAAACAACTCACCGGACAGACCCCTGTGGCTTTTCTGCGGCAGATGCGTCTGCGGCGTGCCGCCGAACTGCTGAGAAACGGACGTTACACGGTATCGGAAGTGATGTATATGGTCGGTATGACCAACTCCTCGTATTTCTCAAAGTGCTTTGCCGAGGTCTACGGAGTCACACCGAAAGCCTATGTGACGACGGAAAAATAAGTCAGTATGACAGGTGACGGAAATGTGTAGTGTCTGCCCTTTGAAATGTGTGCGGGCGCACAACAACAAATCGGACAAGGGATAAGCCCTTTGTCCGATTTGTTTTGTTGTTTGTCTGATTTGGATGAGGCTTTTCCGATGTCAAAACCTTACATTTGCGCCATCGTTCAAGTAAAAAAACCTAAATCGGACAATTATGCGAATACTTAACCTTAATCTGTCGCTTACAAGACAGCGCACGCTTGCTATGGCAATGTTGCTGGCGCTGGGCAGTTTCCAAGCGGCATCGGCACAATCGAAAATCAACTACAAAGGTAAAATCATCGACTCCTCGGGCGAGCCCGTTATCGGCGCGACCATCAAGGAGAAGGGCAGCAAGGACAATGGTACCGTGACCGATGTCAACGGTAATTTCACCATTGACGCACGACCGGGGGCTACGTTTGAAGCCTCTTATATAGGTATGAAACCTGCTGAAGTGAAGGCTGGCAAGAATGGTATCATCACCATCACGCTGAGCGAGGACTCCAAACTCGTCGACGAGGTCGTCGTGGTAGGTTACGGCGTGCAGCGCAAGGCCAACCTTACCGGATCGGTGTCGGCTGTCACCTCCAAAGACATCGAGGGCATACCGGTGGCCAACACCGCCTCTCTGCTGCAAGGCCGCATGACTGGTGTGCAGATCACCCAAAGCGGTGCGCAGGCCGGTGACGACAATCCCGAGATACGGGTGCGTGGCGTGGGTACTTTCGGCAACTCCAACCCGATGGTCATCATCGACGGTGTCGAGGGTACACTGAGTCAAATCAGCGATATACCTGCAAGCGACATTGAGAGTGTGTCGGTACTGAAGGATGCTGCATCGGCCGCTATCTACGGTGTGCGTGCCGCCAATGGCGTGATACTCATCAATACGAAGCGAGGTCAGGAAGGCAATGTCAAGGTGAACTACTCTGGCAGTTATACCCTGCAGTCGGCCACCGTATTGCCCGACTTTGTCGACAGTTACAACTGGGCGCTGATGAACAACGAACAGCCCAACCGCAAGGTCACCTACGATGCCGACGCTCTACAAAAACTGCGTGACGGCAGCGATCCCGACCATTATGCCAACACCGACTGGCTCGATGCCATCATGCGTACCGCCGGCATGCAGCAACACCATCTCTCGGTATCGGGAGGAAGCAAGAATACACACTACATGACATCGGTGAATTTCTCCGACCAGGACGGTATCATGCAGTCGACGGGTATCAAGCGTGTCGGATTCCGCTCGAATATCGACTCCAAGTACCGCCGGTTCACCTTCGGACTCAACCTGTCGGGTAATTTCAACGACCGCAAATCGCCGGGCATGAGTGTCGGTGGCGACGGCGGTATCATGCGCTGGATATCGTGGTTTGCACGGCCCACCGTGCCCACCTACTATTCCAACGGACACTTCGGATATGTAGACGGCACATGGGACGATGCCGAACAGTTTAAGAACCCGCTCGAAGGTATAGAAAAGGGCTACAACAAGAATGTGGCATGGCGTTTCAACGGCAAGGCCACTGCGGGCATCGACATCTATGACGGACTGAAATTCCAGACCAGTTATGCCTACTCATTCTATAACAACCGCACCAAGAGTTACTCGCCTACCGGCTATGCCCGCTACGATGCGGAAGGCAATGTGAAGAAGGTGGCCGAGGTGAACAATACGCTCACTGACTATACCTACTATGAGAAGATGTGGACCAACGAGAACTTGCTCACCTACAACAAGAAGTTTGGCGACCACTCGCTCAACGTTCTCCTCGGACACTCGCTCATAGGATACGACACCGACAACTTCACGGCTTCGAAACAAGGATTTCCCACCAACAACATCTACGAGCAGGATGGCGGTACGAAGAACCCGAATACCTACGGTAACGCCGGCGCCTACCGTCTGCAGTCGTTCTTCGGACGTGTGCAGTACAATTACGCCGACCGCTATCTCTTTGAGTTCAACGTGCGCCGCGACGGTTCTTCGCGTATGCCGAAGGCCCACCGCTATGCCACCTTCCCCTCCGTATCATTGGGCTGGGTGTTCACGGGCGAGAAATTCATGAAGCCTTACAGCAACTGGCTCTTTGGTAAACTGCGCTTCTCTTGGGGTAAACTCGGCAACCAGGAGATCGGCAACTATGCCTACACCGCCACCTATGCGGCACAGGGCAACTACTATTTCGACGAGACCGGCACACCGCAGGCCGGTATGGTACAGAAGTCTGTACCCAACGAGGATATCAAGTGGGAGACCACACGCAATATCAATGTGGGTCTCGACCTCGCCTTCTTCAACAATCGCATCACTACGTCGTTTGACTGGTTTGACCGTAAGACGTCTGACATCCTCATGCAACTGTCCATGCCCGGACTCTTGCTCGGATCGCTCTCTGCCCCCTATCAGAATGTGGGACAGGTGAGAAACCGTGGTTGGGAGTGGAGCGTAGGCTACAACGACCGCAAGGGAGACTTCACATGGTATGCCGGATTCAATGTGACGCACGTCAACAACGAGGTACTCTACATGGGTGGTCTTGACGAGCGCATCAGCGGAGCCACCATCAACCGTGTCGGTTCGCCCATCAGTTCGTACTACGCTTACCAGGCTATCGGCATCTACCGTACCGAGGCCGACCTCAACCGTACCAACAGCAAGGGCGAGAAAATCAAGCAGAACGGACAGGACCCGCAACTCGGCGATATTATGTATGCCGACCTCAACGACGATGGCAACATCACCCCCGATGACCGTACCATCATCGGCAACCCCTTCCCGAAATACTCCTTCGGCGTGAACATGGGCGGAACTTGGAAGAACCTTGACCTCTCGATGCTGTGGCAGGGTGTCACAGGCATCTACCGCTACAACTGGGAGTCGACCACATCGCTCACCGGCAGCCACACGACACGCTTCCTCGACCGCTGGTCGGAAAGCAATCCCAACGGGTCGATGCCGCGTTTGGGCAACAGTTTCAATGACTCCTACTCGTCATTCTGGCTCTCCAAGGCCGACTACCTGCGTCTGAAGAACCTCGAAGTGGGCTACACCTTCGACCAGTTGGCCAACTGGGGCATATCAAAGATACGCGTATATGTCGCCGCTACCAACCTGCTCACCATCACTTCGCTCGACAACTACGATCCCGAGAAGTCATCGGGTGATGCCCGCAACGACGTGCATCCGAATGTGAAGACCTTCTCGTTTGGTGTAAACATTAACTTTTAAGGCGAGGACTAAAAAATCCTGCCGCAAACAACTATAATCATCACCGTGGGTTGCGCTTTGTCATCCGACAAAGCCGATTTTCAGAACCCACCTGAATTCCAAGGAGGAAACATACAATGAAACGATATCAACTGAACACCCTGCTGAAGACGTTGCCCATCTGTGGCGCTCTGATGCTCTCCCTGTCGGGATGCTCCGACGACTTCTTCCAAATCAACAACCCCAACGAGGTGTCTGGTTCTACCTACTGGAAGACCGAAGACGACGCGCTCATGGCTATCACTGCCTGCTATGACGCTATGCAGAATGGCGATCTGTTCAACGACTACATCGACGGATGGAAGTTCGGATTCCTCTGCCGTGAGACCTGTACCGACAACGGCGACCACTCGTGGGGCAGTTGGATGCTCGGGTCAAGTATCGCCCAGGGCACATCTACGGCCAATGACGAGTGCTTCTCCAAATATTGGAATGCCAACTACGAACTGATCAAGCGCTGCAATGCCCTCATCGAAAAGGTAGACGGCATGGAGATGACCGAGGAAAAGAAGGCCGAATTCAAGGGTGAAGCCATCGCCCTGCGCGCCTTGGGCTACTGTGATCTTGTGTCGACCTTCCGCGATGTGCCCTATCTCGACAAACCGCTTACCCTGGCCGATTGCCAGCCGGCACGCAATACCAAGGAGGAAATCGCCCAAAAGGTATTGGCCGACCTGAAACAGTACATCCCCGGCATCCCCGTCAAGGGCAAGGCTGAGAAAGGACGTCTCACACAGGAGGCCGCCTATGCCATCATGGGTCGTTTAGCACTGTTCACCCAACACTACGATGAGGCTATCGAAGCCTACAAACACGTCATCGGCAAGTACTCGCTGTTCCGTTCTGGCGACGGAAGCGACGGTTACAAAAACTATTCCGAACTCTTCACCGAGGCCAACGAGGAGTGCGACGAGGTGATACTGGGCATGCACTATGTAGGTCCGGGCAAGAACGAGGGACAGACGTTCAGTATTAGTTGGGGCGGACCGATGAACGCTATTGAAGCCACCCGCAATCTCTGCGACGACTATTACTGTACCGACGGACTGCCCATCGACAAGTCACCGCTGTTTAAGGGCAAGACCGGAGCGGCCGCATACGACAAGGCCAATCCTGACTTTGCACGCTACGAGAACCGTGACCCGCGTCTCAAAGGTACGTTGTTCGTCCCTGGCATGTCGTGGCTCGGTGAGGTGTACGACAACCAGTCGAAGACCATCCCTGCCATCTCTCAGGTGTGCATCATGAAGTGGTTTGTACCCGAGAATATGGCCAACGAGTACGATGGTTCGCTCGACTACTACGTCATACGTTATGCCGAGGTACTTCTTTCGCTCTCTGAGGCGATGATCGAGAAGGGTGGATATAGCCAGTCTGAAATCACCCAATACATCAATGCCGTACGCGACCGTGTACACATGCCTCATGTTGAGGCCGTCGAGGGCAGCAACCTCTCGCAGGAGCAACTCCGGCAGATTGTACGCCACGAGCGCCGTGTAGAACTGGCTTTCGAGGACTTGCGGCTTGCCGACCTCTACCGCTGGGGAGAGTGGAAGAACGCCATCGACCGTATGAACAAGGAGTATGCCGAGTATGGTGCCGGCGCCTACACCCGTTCCTACCGCGGCGTGCAGGACAATGTATGGCCGATACCGCAAAACGAGATTGACACCGACCAGAACCTGAAACAACACAAGGAGTGGGGTGGTGAATAGATGAAAAAGTGGACTCCAAAGAGTCCCAACTAAAATCGAGACAATGAAAATGAGAATGACCCTAATGATGCTTCCCCTCACGCTCGCATGGCTGGGTTGTACGGCAAGCGATGCACAGAACTGCTGCACGCAGTCGTGCCGTGAGGCCACGCCACGCGATGCTGAGGTGAAGCAATACGATGGCTATCGATTGGTGTGGCACGATGAGTTCGACACCGACGGTCATCCCGGTGAGGCATGGAGTTACGAACACGGTTTCACGCGCAATGAGGAGTTGCAGTGGTACCAGTCTGACAATGCTACGGTGAGTGGCGGCTGTCTCGTCATCGAAGGTCGTCAGGAGCAGGTACAAAATCCCGCCTATGAGGAGGGCAGTCCCGATTGGCGCAAGAACCGTCGTTATGCACAGTTCACGTCGAGCAGCCTCACGACGGCAAAGAGTTTCAAGTTTCAGTACGGCCGTGTAGAGGTGCGCGCAAAACTACCCGTTGCCACAGGTTCGTGGCCTGCGATATGGCTTCTTGGCGACAAGTGGCCGTGGCCCAACAACGGTGAGATCGATGTGATGGAATATTATATCAAGAACGGTCAGCCGTCTATTCTGGCCAATGCTTGTTGGGGTGATACTCAGCCCAACGTGGCGGTGTGGAACTCGGCGGTGATACCTTTCACCCATTTCACGGAGCGTGATGGCAACTGGGCTGACAAGTTCCATGTCTGGCGGATGGATTGGGACAAGAAGGCCATACGCCTGTATCTTGACGGCGAACTGCTCAATGATATCCGGCTCGACGAGACCGTCAATCGCGGTTGCTACGGCAGTACCGACAATCCGTTCAATGTAGAGGGCATGAAAGACTATCTGTTGCTCAACCTCGCCATTGGTGGCAATGGCGGCACACCCGACCTGCAGCATTTCCCGCTGCGCTACTATGTCGATTATGTGCGCGTCTACCAACCCACTGACACTTCTTCACGCTGAGACGGCGTCGCTTATACATAGGTAAATAAAAAGTAGCCGCCGGCTACCGCAATTTGCAACCCGATTGTGTTGCGGAGCGGTGGCCGGCGGTATTTTTGTTGTGGTGGCGCTTTTTTTTGAATTCTACCTTATCTGCGTTGTCACTTATTTGAGTCTGTAGGCCAGACTCTTTCCTGCGTAGATTCCCTTTCCGGTGAAGTCGCAGCGTAGCGACTTGGCACCATTGGTCACACCATTGATTCTGACGGTGGCGTTGATGGGCTGCTGCGACTGCGTGGGGTCGGCGATATGGAAGGTGGCATGTCCGTCGGCCGTCTTTCTCAACATGACGATGCAGGGTTTGTCTACAGAGATGCTGATGTTGCTGTCTGTGTAGACGCCTTTCTTGTAGAATACCGCCTGCCAGATGCCGAGGTCTTGCTGATATACCGCCTGCAGGTCTTCGGTGTTGCGCAGGATGGTAATGTGTTTTCCCGACATATACTGGTCGAGTTGTGTTGCGGTCTTTGCGTCGGGTACGATATAGTAGGCGTACGTTGCGCCGCTCGGGTTTCGGCCGTGGGTGATGGCCAGGGTGAACACGTCATTGCTCTTGACCTCCTTGCTGTAGACATGGTTGATGTCGTACCATGCTCCCTGTGCCTTCTCGCAGGTCATCTCGATCTTTCCGCCTTGCGGGAAGACGTAGCCCACACCGTCGTAGGTCACCCACTGTATGCCTGTCTGTCCGTGCAACCCTTTTCCGCCCTTTTGCATCTGATATTGTTTCTTGCCGCGTACCCGGTAGGCTACTGTCCCCGAACCGCTGGCGAGACATTGGTTGGCGGTGGTCATCACCTCACATCCCGAGGTCGATGTGATGCCGGCGCCGAGACATACTATCTCGTCGTCGAAGAAAAACCACGCCTTGTGTGCCTTGGTGTCGATGTCTGCATACTGGTCGTTGTAGGCGTAGGCGGTAGCACCATAGAGACTGTCTGATACGCCGCCGGCAAAGGTCGAAGTGCCGGGCTGTGCCCATTCGTTTTTGCCCAAGGGTATGTCCTTCATTTGGGGAGCCGTCGTGCCGGGTATGCGTGTCCAGTTCCAGGTGGGGAAGATGTCGTAGTATTCGTCGCCCCGTTTCAGTAGGTTGGTGCAGCCGTTGGACAGGAAATATCCCTTGAGGTTTTCTCCGTTGCCGTATTCCACGCGGCTGGTACGTGTGGACTCCATGCGCACGTCAAAGAAATAGGTGGGGCGGATGTGTCTTGTGTAGTCGCCTATGAAGTAGTGGGTGTGTGAAGCGCTGATGCCTTCAGACGGTGCCACTTTCTCTTCGATGCGGCGGCAGATGGTGCGGTACTCGTCGGCATGGGCTGGGTCGATGGTGATCATACGCTCGGCATACTCCTTCTCTTCCTTCATGTTGAGCGCATGGGGGCGGCTGATACCGCGTCCGCACAGTGTGCAACTGATGTACTTTCCGCGTGTGGAGGAGTAGAAGATCTCGCGGAGGGCTGTGCTGAGGAAATCGGTTTTTTCTTTGCTCAGCGCAAACTGCGTGCCTTGTATGTACGAGGCAATCTGGGTGCTGTAGGCAAAGTAGTTGCTTCCGTACGATCCTGTGTGCAGTTGTTTGCCGTGCTGGAAATAGGAACCGTCGTACTGGCAACCGGTGCCTGTGGTGAATTGCAATATTCCGGTAAACGCGTTGATGGCGTAGGTCAGGTCGGCCTTGTTTTTCTGTAGACACGAGCGGTACATCCATATCAGGACGTTTTCGACGCATGAGTTGTCGTCGGATTTCGGGGCGTCTGAGTTTTTGCTGATGTATTGCAGGAGTGCGTTTTCCAGTTTTGTGGGAATCCGCTTTTTCCCGACGCGCATCTGTATGAGGGTGAGACCAAGGTCGGTGGGCACGGCAATCCGGTTGTACCACCAGTTGTCGCAGGCCGTCTTCTGACCTTGCCAGTAGCGCAGTGCCTGTATGATTTTGTTGTAGAGGGCATCGTTTGCGTAGTACTTGTTGCCGGTGTGGGTGTAGGCGTAGGAAAACTTCTTGATGCGCTCGATGTGGGTGTACGGTGGCCAGTTGGTCTTGTCCGTGCGTGAGTAGTCGATATCGGAGAAGCAACCTTTCTTGCTGTCGTACTGTCGCAGGATGTTTTCTATGTCGGGATTCTGCTGCTTGTAGTCGTTTCGGATGCGTTGCATGATGGTCTCGTAGTCGTCAGCCAACAGCAAGGTAGGTAGGGTCAGCAGGATGACAGAGACGATGAGACGCAGGGCTTGGCGGTAGTGTATGGACATGATGATGGATTTTTGTAGATGTTTTTGCAAATGTACAAAAAATCTTTTTCATCACTATATACTTTTACGGTCGTCTGTTTTTCAAGCATGTCCCATTTCCTTGTGTTGTCGACATCGCCGGCGTATCCGCTGAGATGTATCAAAATGGGGTGTTACAACCGTTGTAACATGGTAAATTTATGCATTGCGACAACCTTTTAGTGCTGAAATTTGCAAATTTCGGCCGTTTCAATTTGCTTTTTGGGTAGGTTTTCTTACTTTTGCGATATGAAAAACGGGGGGTATATCTCCCGCCCAACACAAGATTCTCTATATATTGTCACTACCTGTACAGTGCCGCCGCCATGCAAGACGTGTTGAAATATACACGTCGATATTGGCTGGCGAAGACGCAGAAACGGCGTAGCTTTTTTTCAACATCAGCGCAAGAACAAGATTATAAGATGATAAAAATGATTATTCTGACTGTTATCGACTCATTGCCCGATAATATACATCCGGGAACCGTCCGATTGACTTGTGACAAGTCATTCTGACGGTTGATAATGAGATGCTGCTTCGTAAAGCAGGGTATTCCAGGACTCCATGAAACATACATTTTAATGCTTCGTGGAGTCCTTTTTCTTTTCTTGAGTGCCGGAAATGTTCAGTTCGGTATTTACGCTGATTCACCGTACAGGTCAAACTTTTTTGCTATATTTGTCGTCGCAAACATATACGGATAATTTTGAATACCTACTTATGGAAATACGGATAGAACAACTCAAAAAGTGTTACGGCCAGAATACGGTCGTCGATATTCCCTCGTTGTGTGTAGGAGAAGGTGAAATACTCGGTCTTGTGGGCAACAACGGTGCCGGAAAGACGACGTTGTTCCGGCTGATGCTCGATTTGGTAAGGGCTGACGAGGGGCGTGTACTCTACTTCCCCAAGTCAGATTCGGATGCGAATGGGGGTGTTTCTCCCATTGACCCCAGTCATTCGGAGGATTGGAAGGGTATGACCGGTGCGTATATCGATGACGGGTTCTTGATAGACTTCCTTACTCCCGATGAGTATTTCGGGTTTGTCGGCAGAATCAGCGGACTTTCTGCAGATGCCATAGAGGAGCATCTTGGCAGATACAAGAGTTTTGCCGGTGGCGAGATATTCGGCCAAAAGAAGTACATCCGCGAACTGTCGGCCGGCAACAAGCAGAAGGTCGGCATTATTGCTGCACTGCTCACCCGTCCTCAGTTGGTGGTTCTTGACGAGCCGTTCAACTTCCTTGACCCCAGCAGTCAGCACATTCTCAAAAGACTCCTTGTAGGCTACAATCGCGAGACAGGGGCTACCGTGCTCGTGTCCAGCCACAATCTGCAGCATACGGTGGATATCTCTACGCGTGTCGCTCTCTTGGAACATGGTCGTATCATCAAGGATATGACCAACGTGGAGGGCAACTGCGAGCGCGAACTTGAGCACTATTTCGAGACCGTCTGCTGACGCCGCTGCCGCGGTTGCGGCAATGCCTTCAGTTGCGGGCCGTGTGCCGAGCGGTACATCTTGGCTACATACTTGGCCAGTATGCAGAAGCAGGTTAGCAATACGTAGAGTAGGAACATCTGTATTCGATTGATATGTATGCCCTCAATGCTTGCTCCCGGCCATCGGGAGATTCCACCCAGTAGATAGTTGAGACATCCGGTCACGGCAAAGAGTGCTTTTACGGCCCACACTTGTGCGGTGGGCCATACGGCGAGCATCAGTACGGCGAGGGCCATATAGATGATGATGGTGGCCAAAGGCACGGCCACAAGGTTGGTGATGAGGAAATAGGTGGAGAACCGGCCGAACGACCAGACCACTATCGGGGCCGTCATGGTTTGCGCTGCAAGCGATACCGAGACCAGCGAACCTATCCACGATGTGACCTTCCATCGGCGTATGCCCATTCTGCACAATACGCCGTACAGCGGTTGGTAGAACAGTACGATGCCCAGTACGGCCATGAACGAGAGTTGAAATCCGGTATCCCACAGTACGAGCGGCTGTACCATCAGCATGACGACTGCGGCAAAGGAGAGGGTGTTGAGCGAGAAACGTTTCCTATTGAGTAGCGAGACCAAGGCGTAGAGGGTCATCATTGTGGCGGCGCGCACGATGCTTGGGCCCATGCCGACAAGCATCGCATAGCCCCAGATGGCACAGAGGGTCACCATTTGTCCGGCCACACGCCATCGGCTATGCAGAAAGAGAAAGGACAATATGAAGTAGATGATACCGAGGTGGAGGCCTGAGAGCGCAAGCACATGGGCTGCTCCTGTGACGGCATAGGTCTCGCGGAGTTCTTTGCTCAGGGCTGATTTGTCGCCGAGGGTCATCGCTGCGATGACGGCATAGGCCTCACTGTCGCCGCCGTACTGACTGAACTGTCGGGTCAGCGTGTTTCGCCACTCTGCAAGTCGCAATTGTAATCTTTCGCTCCACGGTATGTCGTGGACCGAAAGACTGATTTTTTCCCAGTCTTTGTAGTAGATGAAGGTCTGCGCCGTGTAGCCGCGTATGCGGAACCACTGACAGTAGTCGAAGTGATGTCCGGTGGTGGTATACGCCTGTGGCTTCTCCAACAGTGAGTAGGCCTTGATGCCGTCGCCGGCGTGTAGCGTCATGTACCTATGGGTGGCGGTATCGCAGAGAACAGACGCTTTGACCCGTCGGCCTGCGCCCGGTCCGCGGAGTATGCGGAGGTCGCATCGCAGTACCTTGCCTTTCACTTCGGGCTTTCCGGTCAGCAACGCTTCATAGGTCACGGGGACAGTCGGAAGTGGTTGCTCGTTGAGATGCCGGTACACAGACACACGAAATCCTCCAAGCATGGTGATGGCGACAAATAGGACGGTGGTCTGTGCTATCGGCCAGCGGAAGAGGGCGAGCGACGCGACGAGTATCCCTACGCACGCGGCGCCCCATATTCTGGGCGATATCGTGTCCAGACAGGTGTATCCCAGGACTATGCCCAGAATGAGAAAGAGGGCAAGGCGGAGGAAGGGATATAGTTGTATCTGTCCGTTGGTAATCATTGGCGTGCCGATAAACAAGGTTAGCGTGTATTCTCTGCAAAAATAATATTTTTAGGCGGTTTCTAAAAAATTCCCGCTGCAAATCATACCGACTTATTTTTTTCATTGTCGCTCGCATTGCTTCTTGTAAAGAAAGGGGAAAAAAACTGCAAGAGACAAGGGTACAAAAAAAAATCCGCAATGCCATAGGTCGGCATTGCGGATAGATGGTGCGCTGCGTTCAGCGCAGTGAGTTTCCGTTATCTGTGGAGGTTCGGGTTCTTCTCGGCCTCAAGCGTAGGATACGGGCAGTAGATAGAGTTGTCGCCGTCCCAGGTAGACTTGGTGATGGTCACGCTTTCCTTCGCCTTGTAGGACTTGCCGTTGACGTTGGCCACTTCGATTTCCTGGTTGGCAACGCGGTAGTCGAAGTTCTTCTTGAGTTCGTTCATACGGAACTCGTCGGCACGTCTTGTTACCATAGCGGTCCAGTATCCGGCTACTTCCCATCCGTGCTCGATGTAGCAGGCCTCGGCCAGTTGGTCGGCGGTCATGTCGGCAATCTTGACGGTTACACCGCTGGAGAGTGTCACGTTCTCGTAGTCGGTCACGGCACGTTTGCGGATGAGGCGCAGATACTCTTTGGCCTTGTTGAGGTCGCCGCCTGAGCGAGCAGCACTCTCGGCATACCATAGCAGAAGTTCAGAGTAGCGTATCAAGCGGTGACGGTGGCCGTTGGTCATACCTTTGTAGTTGGGCTTCATGTAGTCGTAGGGTGCCATGATTTCCTGACCGTTTTCGTCAGCATTGCGGCTATAGGTAGCAAACATCGGGTGGTAGGCAGCAACAATCTTTTCGCCGTTCTCGTCGAGTGCCCACCAGTCTACGGCCTTGGTGATGGTGTAACCATCCTGGAAGGTAACCTTCGGAGCGTATACTACGTTCTTGCGCGGGCCTTCGGGATAACGTTTCCAGAAAGCAATCTCGCCCCATGCGTCGCCCCAACCGCCGTCGCCGAGACCTTCGAAGCGGCAGCAAGAGGTGAGTTCGGAGTCATGATCCCAGTTGACGAGCGGACTGTTGTCGATACCGAGGATAGTCTCCTTGTTGTAGTTGTAGTTCATGGCGTATACGTGCGACCAGTCCTCATCTACATAGTAACCGTAGGCACTGTTGCCGTTGTTGTCGATGATCTCCTTGGCCTTGTCAGCAGCGAGTTTGTAGTACTCAGCACCCTTGTTGAGCGGGTATCCGGCCATGGCCATGTATACGGCAGTCATCGTAGCCTGGCAAGCCTGCTTGGTCGCCCAAGAGTCGATCTCGTCGTGGTGCATGGGAGCATTGAGGTAGTAGGTGGGGAGTTGCTGCTCGGCAGCCTTCAGGTCTTCTACGATGAGTTTGTATACGTCTTCTACGCTGGAGAGTTGCACGTCGTAGAGGCTTACGTCTGTTGTGGTGATGAGCGGCAGCGGACCGAAGATGCGTACCAAATAGAAGTAGCAGTAGGCACGCCAGAAGTGGGCCTGGCCCTCGGCGAGGGCTACATCGCTTTCGGTGACACCAGATGATTCGCTTAGAGCATTCTTGGCGGTGGCGAGCAGTAGGTTGGCGGCCTTGATGGCAGCGTAGTGCTGATCCCATGCGCCGGTCACACCCTTGTTGTCACCATTGGCACTGAAACCGTCGAGAGCGGCTACGGCCTGCTTGTTGGAACCTGGGTTGGCCGTCATGTCGTCGCCCTGCCACTGCGGGTACATGGGGTTGGTCCAACTCTGTGTCTGGTTCATCTTCTCATACAAGGTATGGATACTATTGGTGAGGTCGTCCTTGTTGGCAGGGTAATTGTCCGGTGTGAGTTGTCCCTTCGGATCTTCGGTGAGGAAGTCGCTGCACGATGTCATGGTGAGTAGCGATGCGGCCATGAGACAACCCATGAATATCTTTGTTTTCATAGTGATTGCTTATTAATAATATGTTGTGGTTACGATAGGTATAAGATCAGAAACTCAAGCGTACACCGAGCGTGAAGGTGCGCGGGTTGGGGTATGCACCCATGTCAAGACCGTTGTCGCGGTCGACATTGTTGTCGCTGAATGCAGAACCGGCGGGGTCGATGCCCTTGTAGCCAGTGAGGGTGAAGAGGTTCTGTGCGGAGAGAGAGAGACGGATGTCGGCAATCTTGGTCTGGCTGCGCGGGAAGGTGTAGGCCACGCTGATGTTCTCGCAACGGAAGTAGTCGGCATTCTCAAGCCACTTGTCGCAGTTGGCGTAGGTCTTGCTCTGAGAACCGAAGGTAGGCATGGTGATGCCGACGTTGGCAAAGTAGTCTTTGTCGGTCACGAATGCGGAAGCACCCGGTGTGGCGTTCATGGCGTAGCGTACGAGGTTGAGACGCTTGGCACCGAAGGCAGCGTTGAAGAATGCGTTGAATTCCCAGTTCTTGTAGGAGATGGTGTTGTTCCATCCGAGTGTCACGTCGGGGTTGGAGCGTCCGAGTATCTGACGGTCGGTATCGGCATTGGGGTTGGCGGTCTTTGTGCCGTCGGCAGCATAGTACATGTCGACGTAGTCACCCTTTTCGTTCTGGGCAACGCCTGCCCACTTGTAACCGTAGAAGGTACCGATGGCTTCACCTTCCTTGATGATGGTACAGGGGTCTACTGATCCGGGCGAAGGAGAAGAACCGTAGAGCATCGGGGTCTGGGTGGTCAGTTTGGTCACCTCATTCTTGAGGTAACTTACGTTGACGGTTGAGGTCCACTGGAAGTCGGTGGTCTGTATCACCTGTGCGGTGAGCGATACGTCGACACCCTTGTTGCTCACTTCACCGGCGTTCACCCAATAAGAGGTACCGCCGAGGTATTGGGGAGCAGACTGGGTGAGGAGGGCGTCCTTGGTCTTTTTCCAGAAGAGGTCAACGCCGAGGTTGAGGCGGTTGTGGAAGAAGCCGAGGTCGAAGCCGAGGTCAAACTGGTGTACTTTCTCCCAAGTGAGGTCGGGAGTGGCAAGACCGTTGGCCCAATAGCCGGTGTAGGTGGTACCGGTACCGTAGTTGAACGATACAGAACCAATTGTTCCGAGGGTGGAGTAGGGAGTGATGTCCTGGTTACCGATGATACCGTAACTTGCGCGTATCTTCAAATAGTCGAAGGTGTCTTGCAGCGGTTCCCAGAATTTCTCGTTGGATACGGTCCATGCGGCAGCGATTGACGGGAAGTAGCCCCACTTCTTGTTGGTGAAGCGGCTCGAACCGTCGGCACGCAGTGTACCGGTGAGCATGTAGCGGTCGGCGTAGTTGTACATCACGCGGGCAACTCCGGAGAGCATGGTCCACTTGCTGTAACTGTTGCTGGCCTCGCGGGTCTTGGCGTTGGCTACGTTCCAGTAGCCTACCTGCTCGTTGGAGAGGTTCTTGCCGGAGATACCCAGGTTGCGTACCTCGTGTGAGGTGGCCTCCCATACGCCGGTAGCGGTGAGCGAGTGGTCGCCCCACTTGTTGGTGTAGGTCAGGTTGTTGGTGGTCTGCAGGTTCATCACGGCAGCGTCATTGTTGCCCATACCGTTGGTGGTGTATACCTTGGTTGATGAGAAGGAGTACCACTTGTAGTCGTTGTAGTCGACACCGTTGGTGGTGGTGAAGGTCAGTCCGTCGGTGATGTTGAACTTCAGGTCGACGTGGCCTGTTGCCATCGTACGCTGACGGTCATTCACGTTGACGTGGAGTATACCGTAGGGGTTCTTCTGAATGTTGTTGTAGGGGTCTGAATTGTAGTTGCCGTTCTTGTCGGTCATCTCAATGGTGGGAGAATAGTTGAGACCGATCCAGATGGGGTTGGACTGGCTTTGGTTGAAGCCTGCGCCGCTACCCTTGGTCTGTGCGAGGTTGACGTCGGCGGTGAGTTCCAGCCAGTCGTAGAGTTTGGAGTGGAGGTTGGCCTTTACAGCGTAGCGTTTCGACTTGGTATCGACCACGACACCCTTCTGGTCCATGTAGTTGGCCGAGAAGTATACCTGGGTGTCCTTGCCGCCCTTGGATACGGCTACCTTGTAGTTCTGGGTCACACCGGTCTGAAGCAAGGTGTCCATCCAGTCGACGCCGGGCTTGGTGCCGCTGGTGTAGTCAGACATGAGATCCTTGTCGACACCCATATATTTGACGAGGGCTTCGGCATAATCCTTGGTGCTCATCACCTCAGGAATGTGGTAGGCGTTGCTGATGCCGACCGATCCGTCGAAGACTACCTGTGTGTCTCCTGTGCGTCCGGTCTTGGTCTGTACCATCACGACGCCGTTGGCACCGCGTGATCCGTAGATGGCAGTTGACGAAGCGTCTTTGAGTACCTGTATGCTCTGTATGTCTTCGGGGTTGATACCTTCAAGTCCTGTCTCGCGTACGATGCCGTCGACAACGTAGAGCGGGTCGTTCGACTTGTTTACCGAACTGGTACCGCGGACACGTATCTTCATTGATCCGCCGGGCACGCCGCTCGACATCACCTGCACACCCGACATACGTCCGTTGAGGGCGTCTTCAACGCGGGCTACGGGCTGGTCTTTGAATGCCTTGTTGTCCATCACGGCAACAGATCCGGCCAAGTCGGCTTTCTTCACTGTACCGTAACCGATGACTACGACGTCGTTGAGCATTTCGGCATCTTCGGCGAGGGTCACGTCGATGGTCTTGCGGCCACTGGTGGATGCTTCTTGGGTCTTGTAACCTACATAAGAGAATGTGATGTGTGCTCCTGCGGGAACTTTGAGGGTGTATTTTCCGTCGATGTCAGTGACGGCTGCGTTTTTCTTGTTGGCTTTTTCTGCTACAGTCACACCGATGAGCGGTTCACCTGATGCGTCGACTACACGTCCTGTGACGGTGACGTTGGTTTGTGATTGGCTTGCGGTGTAGACGGAGCGTGCCAGTTCGTCTGCTGCTGATGCTGAGGTAGAGCACAACAACATGCCGACGGCAAATGGAATCACCATATGCTTCGTCAATGAGGGAAGCAACGGTCTTGCTTGATAGTCCATAAATTCCAGTTTTAGGTAAATAAATTGTATAATTGTAGTATATAATATTTTCTCAATGGTTCGGTAACAAGGCTTTTGACTTACCTTGGTCTTTCATGTGGTTGCAAATGTAGGAAAAAAAAATTACAAGGCAACAAAAATGTGAATTTTTTGTGAAAAAAATTAATATCCGTGAGTTTCTTTGTGTTTTTGACGGATTTTACCGGCATCCGGGTTACCGGCAATCTTATGGGGAACGCCGGTGTGCAGCACTGACAACGTTGTCAGCAAAACTTAATTTTTTTGTCTTTTCGTGACACTACGTCTGCCTTCTCTGCCGATGTTGCAGAAGATGGTGTGGTGGTATGTATGTTGCAGTATATCAGATGAAAGCCGAAACCTCAAGGGTGACGGCAGAAACAAGAAAAAGACAAAAAAAGAACAATGCAACGCGAGAGTCCCGACGGAGGCCACGGCCGAAGGGAGGACGAAGCGAAAAGAAAAATCAGGAGGTAAATATTATGTTGTTAGCACGTAGAAACAATGGTTCGAATTGGTTGGCCAATTGGTTTGATGACAATTTCTTCGACACCGACCTTGTGACGCGGCTCAACGCCACGGCACCCGCAGTCAACGTGAAGGAGACGGCAGAAGACTACACCATGGAGGTGGCCGTGCCCGGTCTGAAGAAGGAGTGGGTACGTCTGGGCCTCGACAATGGAGGCAACCTCACGGTGGCTATCGAAAACAAGATGGAGCACAAGGGCGAAGACAAGCACAGCCACTATCTGCGCCGCGAGTTTTCCTACAGCAACTACGAGCAGACCTACGCTCTGCCTGACGATGTAGACCGCGATAAGATTGCAGCCAACGTGGAGAACGGCGTTCTCACCGTACATCTGCCCAAGCAGGTCAAGGAAGACAAGAAAAACGTGCACGCCATTGAGGTGAAATAGCACGCTGGCATACTGCAAGGTCTCAGAATTTCTGCGGTATGCCATTCAAGAAGAAAAACAAATAAGCGGGACGCGGCACACGAGATGCCGGCGCCCCGTTTTTTTGTGGGGTATTTGAGTGGATTTTTTCAGTTCTCAACTTTCTATAGTAATGTCTCGTGTCGGTAATATTTCGTGTCGGGCAGCGGATGCGGTCAACTGTTTTTCCGATAACTTGCCACCGCCCATGTGCACATGATGGCCGCCGATAGCGACAAGGCGAACACTTGGTGGGCAATGGAAGCAAATCCGCCGCCGCGCACGAACACCGTGCGGATGGCATCGATGAAGTAGTGCATCGGGTTGACATAGGTGGTCAGATAAGCCCAGTGGGGCATGGAGCGTACGGGGGTGAACAGTCCGCTGAGCAAGATGGCGCACACCACGCAGAACCACATCACGAAGACGGCCTGCTGCATCGTGTCGTTGTAGTTGGAGATGACCAGTCCGAGTCCGCTGAAGACCAGCGCCAGCAGCATAGACAACAGGTAGATGAGTGCCACGCTGCCGACCGGGGCGATGCCGTATACCACTTGCGAGAGGATGAGACAGACGGTCAGTACTACGGCGGCGATGATCCAGTAAGGCACGAGTTTGGCCACAATGAAGGTCCACTTATCCACGGGTGTGACGTTGATGGCCTCAATGGTGCCTTTCTCTTTTTCTTCCACAATATTCAGGGCAGGCAGAAAACCGCAGAAGAGCAATACCAGTATGGCAATGAGTGAGGGTATCATGAATACCTTGTAGTCGAGCCTCGGGTTGTGCAGGTACAGTGTTTTTGCCCTCTCCAGTACGCTGGCGGCTGACGGGGCGGCCGCCGCAGTCACGACGTTGGTCATGTAGGAAGAGCCCATACTACCCTTGGTGCCGTTGACGGCATTGGCGGCGATGCGTATCTGCGGTTGTTCGCCGCGTTGCATCCGTCGTTCCGTATCGTGCGGTATCTCGACGATGAGGTCGGCGTCAGACTGTTCCACGTCGGCAAGGGCCTCTGCGTAGGTTGACCGCACATGGGCAAGCGTGAAGTAGGGAGAAGCAGCGATGGTGGAGGTGAGACGGGTCGAGAATGTCGAGCGGTCGTTGTCTACCACGTCGACGGCGATATGGGTCACCTCCATGTTGGCCACCCACGGCATGACGCACATGATGACAACGGGAAACAGAAGGATGAGGCGCGGTAGGAAGGCATTGCGCCGTATCTGGAGAAACTCCTTGACGATGAGATGTCTCAGCATAGTGTGTGGTGGGTGAGGATGGGTTATTCGAGACGTTTGTTAAACTTGGTGAGTGCGCCCGTGAGCAGTATGCCTGCCATTAGGGCCAGTACGGCCGTCTCATGGTAGGCCTTGTCGATGTCGACACCCATAATCATGAGTTTGCGCATGGCCGAGATGTAGTAGCGCGGGGGCATGACGGCCGATATATATTGTAGTATGCGCGGCATGCTCTCTATGGGGAACATCATGCCGCTAAGCATGATACACGGCATGATGAGCATCATGGCCGAAGCCAGAAGAGCCGCCAGTTGGGTGCGGACTGCCGTGCTGATGAGCAGGCCGAGCGACAGGGCCACGATGATGTAGAGTCCCGACACGGCGAATATCCACCCCACACTGCCGGCCAGCGGCACGAGCAGTACATACTTCGAGATGACCAGAATGGACGACTGTATGACCAGGGCGAGTGCAAGATAGGGTATGGCCTTGGCGACGATGATGGTCAGCGGACGTACCGGACCGGCCAGTAGCACCTCCATCGTGCCGCGCTCCTTCTCGCGCACGATGCTCACGGAGGTCATCATGGCACAGATGAGCATGAGCAGCATACCCATGATGCCCGGCACGAAGTTGTAGCAACTACGCATCTGCGGATTGTATAGCAGGGAGGCGGTGATGAATCCGGCATCGGCGGTCGGTGCCGTAGTGTCCGGTGCGGTGGCCAGGCCGTGTGAGATGAGTATCTGTATGGCGTAGTTGGCATAGAGTTGTGCCATGTTGGGGTCTGTGCCGTCGGCGATGACCTGTATGTCGCTTTGTCTGGAAGCGAAACCATACGGGAAGACCAGGGCAAGATCTACTTTTTGGTCGCGTACAAGCCGTTTGGCCTCGTCGGGTGTGGGTACGGTGGCTACGATGTCGAAGTAGGAGTTGGCGCCAAGCGCTTCGGTCATACGGGCGGTACGGTGGTCGGTCTCGGAGAGTACCACGGCCGTGCGTACATTGCGTACGTCGGTAGAGATGGCAAATCCGAAGAGCAGCATCATCACGACGGGCATGCCGAAGAGGATGAGCATCGTGCGAGGGTCGCGCAGTATGTGGCGGGTCTCTTTGAGGATGAAGGCAAGAAAGGGTTTCATTGGCGTTGTGATTGTCGGGCGAGGAGGGTGAAGACGCTGTCGATGTCGGGTTGTCGGAAATGGCGTTTGAGATCATCGGGTGTACCGATGGCGCGTATCTTTCCGTCGACCATGATCGAGATGCGGTCGCAGTATTCGGCCTCGTCCATGTAGTGGGTGGTCACGAAGACGGTCATGCCCCGGTCGGCCGCGTCGTAGATGAGTTGCCAAAACTGTTGCCGTGTGGCCGGGTCGACACCGCCGGTCGGTTCGTCGAGGAACACGATCTCGGGTTCGTGGAAGACGCTCACTGAGAAGGCGAGTTTCTGTTTCCATCCCAGCGGTAGGCTGGCCACGATGTCATTGGCATGGCTGGTGAAGTGCAGGCGGTCGAGCAGTGCGTCGGTCTTGCGACGGATGTCGCTGTCGCTCATGCCGTAGATGCCGCCGAAGAGCCGTATGTTTTCCTTGACGGTGAGGTCGTCGTAGAGCGAGAAGCGTTGGTTCATGTATCCGATGTGACGCTTGATCTGCTCATGGTCGGTATTGATGTCGCATCCTGCTACACGTCCGGTGCCTGAGGTGGCTCGGTGGAGTCCGGTGAGGATGTGCATGGCCGTGGTCTTGCCGGCTCCGTTGGCACCGAGAAATCCGAATATCTCGCCGCGTCGCACAGTGAAGGAGATGTCGTCGACGGCGCGGAACGTGCCGAAGGCCTTGACCAAATGGTTCACCTCGATGACCTTTTCGCGCGTATCGGCATCCGTGTCTGCCACAGAGTCGGCATCCGTGTCGGGTGATAGAGGCGATGTGGCGTGTCGGGTATCGTGGCGGAGTGGTGGAGGACAGAAGATGTCGCTGAACTGCCGGAGTATCTCTTCGGGCTGGCCTGTGCCCTGTATGCGCCCGCCGTGCAGAAAGGCCACGCGGTCGCAGCGTCTCACCTCGTCGAGGTAGGGCGTGGAGACCACGACGGTGATATGGCGCTGGCGTAGGGTGGTGAGCATATCCCAAAACTCCTTGCGGCTCACGGGGTCGACACCCGTTGTCGGTTCGTCGAGCAGGAGAATCCGCGGCGAGTGTATCAGGGCGCACGAGAGGGCCAGTTTTTGTTTCATACCGCCCGAGAGCGCACCTGCCCGCCGGTGGCGGAACGGTTCGATCTGTCCATAGATAGCCCGTATGGAGTCGTACCCTGCACGCACGGTCGTACCGAAGAGTGTGGCGAAGAACTCCAGGTTTTCCTCCACCGACAAATCCTGGTAGAGTGAGAACCGGCCGGGCATGTAGCCCAGCATGCTGCGTATGGCCTTCATGCCGCGGCAGACATCCTCGCCGCATACGGTGGCCGTGCCGCTATCGGCGCAGACGAGGGTCGCGAGGATGCGGAAGAGCGTGGTCTTGCCGGATCCGTCGGGTCCGATGAGGCCGAAGATTTCGCCTTCTTCCACGTCGAACGACACGTCGTCGAGGGCCGTGGTCTGTCCGTAGCGCTTCGTGATGTGGCTGACTTGTATGGTGGTCATAGGAGGTGTCAGAATTTCACTTCGCCGTACATTCCGATTTTGATGCCGCCGTCGCCCTTGACGGCAATCTTGACGGCATAGACGAGGTCGGCGCGCTCGTCGTCGGTGAGGATGGTCTTGGGGGTGAACTCCGCCTTGGAGGATATCCAGGTGACGCGGCCCGTGTACTTCTTGCGCTCTCCGCCGCCGTAGTCGGCGTATACCGTGGCCGATTGTCCGAGGCGCACGTTGCTGAGTTGGGCGGAGGTGACATAGGCCCGCAGGTACATACGCCCGGTGTCGGCGATACGGAAGAGCGGATGACCGATGGTGGCAAATTCGCCACATTCCATATACTTGGCCAGTACCGTACCGCTGATGGGTGCGGTGATGTGGCACTTGCGCAGTTGGTCGGCGATGATGAGCCGTTCGGCATCGGCCGAACTCATCTGTGCGTTGAGACTACTGGTAGAGTTGTCCAGCGTGGAGAATTGGGCATCGAGTTGGCGTCGCAGCACGTCGACCTGACTGCGGGCGTCGTCCATGAGTTTGTGTCCGGCGGCACCGTCGTCGACGAGTTGTCGGTAGCGGCGGTAGTCGTCCTCGGCCTTGGCCAGTTGGCGGCGCAGGGCAGCCACCTGTTTCTGCTGGTCGGGCCGCTGTGCAGCGTAGGCCTGTCGTGTGGTGCCTACCTGCCGGGCTTTGAGGTAGAGTTGTACAGTGTCGATGAGTCCGGCTTGCTGTCCGGCTTGTAGCCGGTCGCCTTCTTCGATGTCGAGGCGCAGCAGTCGGCCGTTCTGTTCGGCCGATACCACTACTTCGGTGGCTTCAAACGTTCCGGTGGCGTCGTAGTCTTTGGTGTCTCCGCTGCAAGAGCAGAGGGCAATGACGGCGGCGATGGCGATGGTGGGTGTGGTGTGTGTCAGTTGCATGGGTATGATGTTGTTATCGTCACTTAGTCGTTGTTGATGGTGCGTAGACGGTAGAGTTCGCGTAGTAGTTGTATCTCATGGAGGGCTTTTTGTGTGCGGGCCATGTCGACGGCGAGGATGTCGCGTAGCAGTTGGTCGACGCTCTCCGTGCCGAGAACGACCTTCCGGTCGCTCCGTGCCCTAATATTTTCGCGCAACCGTACGATTTCGTTGTCGCTTGTGATCTGTCGTTGCAGGGCGACGACGGTACCGGAGGTCTGGCTGTTTTGTAGCCGGGTGTCGAAGAGGAACACGTCACGCTCGGTATCGTTGGACAGACGTTGGAGTTCTATCCGTCGGAGGTCGTTGCGACGGGTGTAGAGTGCCCCGATGTTCCACGAGAGTTGCAGGCCGCCGAAGAGGAAGGCATTGTGGGCCAAGTCGGTCACGGAGGTATGCCAGGTACCTGCAACGATGAAGGAGAGGGTGGGGCGCAGACGGGTGTCGAGTGATCGGCGGGTGGCATCTATCGCAAGGCCCTGCGCGGCGTAGTAGCGCAGTTCGGGGCGGGGATTGTCGGTCTGTCTGTCAACGCCAGAAACGGGAATGTCTGCCGGTCGCAGGAGAACTGTACGCTCGTCTGTCGGACTGCCTGTGAGCAGCGAGAGCATTTGCAGATAGGCATTGCGCTGGGCTGTGAGTGCATCGTGTTGTTGGGCGGCACTGAGCTGTTCTACCTGTAGGGCATCGCAGTCGTTTTGTGAGGCGGTACCGTTGCGCACCATACTCTCTATGGTGCGTAGGCTGACGGCGAGATCTTCCTGTAGTAGTGTATTTTGGCGCAAGCGTTCGTCGAGGATTAGGATGCCAAAGTACACCTCCTCGATGCGTTCGCGCAGGGCGTGCATAGAGATGTCGGTGCGGCGTTGCTGTACGTCAGCCTGTGCTGCGGCTGTCTGTCGGGCGGCCGCCACTTGTCCGCCGTCGTAGATGTTTTGCCGAACGGTGATCGAGGCCGCGGCCGTCCAGTTGTCGACGGTGATGCCCATGCGCTGCATCATTCCGTCGGTTTTGATCGGGTCGGTGAAGGCGTAGCCGCCCGCCATGACCGATATTTGAGGCAACCAGGTCTTTGAGGCGTTGGCGAGCGTGTATTCCCGCGACTTCTCGGTGAGGGCGTATTGCCTGACGGCCGGGTAGTTGTCGCGACCGCGGAGCAGACAGTCTTCGAGTGTCAGCGTGGCGGTGTCTGTCGCTTGCGTTGTCGTGGTAGGGAGTAGCGGGGCTGCCGGTGTTCCGGTCGGTGAGGCGAGCAACGCAAGGAGGGTGACGATGAGTGATGTTCGTGTCATGTCGGTGATGATTGGTCGTGCTGCAAAATTACGGTGCTTTCCTTGGAGCGGCATTATCCATTGTTAGGTTGTGATGTTCTTTTTGTATGAATTGTAGGCAAAAAAAAGGAAAATGTCCGAAAACTACGGTATATTTTCCCCCGTTTATGAGGCAAGATGCTTAATTTTGTGCTACGATGACTTATCGTCACAATACAAGACAATCAACGGATATGGAAAACAAAAGACCGCAAAGCCTTTCTATAGCGTCGATGTTTGAGAAAATGGGAGGCAAGAACCTTCTGTCGGACAAGTTCTATTATGCCGACGGATTTCTTATGGGTATGGATCTCCGGCTTACCCTATCCTCTCTCTTTACTTCGCCGCCGACCCCCTATCTGCTCAATGACTACCGTATGGGAATTGTCCGCAGCGGAGAGGTGAGCGGTTATATCAACTTGCGTGACTATCATGTGCGGGGTGGTTCGGCTGTGTTTATCATGCCCGGGACGATAGCCGAACCGATGACGGCGAGCCGCGACCTGTCGGTGATGGGGATGGCGATGCCGCCCGAGATGTTGAGGCTGGCGTTTGGCGACCGTCTGCCTGACCTGTTTGGCGGTCAGCGGAAGGCCGGTTTTCTGGTATTGGACGACAGTCAGCAGACGTTGTTGGAAACGCTTTTCCGTACGCTCTTTCTTACGGTCAACCATCCGGTGGCCGACCGTACAACCGTTTTGCACCTGATTGCTGCCATAGCCCAGTGCTACGACAATATATTCCGGCAGAATGTGCCGTCGGCGGTAGCCGGCGATGCGGCCCATGCGATATACGACCGTTTCATTGCGCTGGTCAACGCGCACTGCCGCGAAGAGCGGCAGTTGCATTACTATGCCGACCGCATCTGTGTCACCGAGCGACATCTCGGGACGGTGGTACGGCAGGTGAGCGGCGTGACGGCCAAAGAGTGGATAGACCGTGCTGTGGTCTTGGCGGCCAAGGTGATGTTGCGGCATGGCAGCAGGTCGGTATCGCAGATTGCCGACGACCTGCATTTCGCCAATGCGAGTTTCTTCTGTAAGTATTTCAGACGGGTGTGCGGTTGCACCCCGCAGGAGTACCGGGCCGGAAGAGATGGAAGTTCTGAACAATAAAGGTGGAATCTTTTTTTTAGACCCCACCTTTATTGTTATTGTTGCTTGCCGTTGCTCAATGGAAACGGATATTCTTGCGTTTGTATTTGTACGATTTGTCGAAGCGGTATTTGCCTGAGGTGACGGTCTCTATGTCGAGACGTTTGTAGACGATATCGTAACCGTCGTGTGCGCCGTTTTCCTCATAGAGGAATCCCAGGGTATTGTCCTTCTGCCAGGTCCATGTGCTGTAGGCCGAAGAGGTGTTGCTCACTTGATAGCATCCGTCCCAGTTGCGGGCCAGGTTTTGCGTTGTGGCATAGGTCTGCGGATCGGTCAGGTCTTTGTAGAAGATAGACACGTTGGTACGGCCTTTGGTGGGGAGCGACTGGAGTGCGATGAAGGTTTTCACGCCGTCTTGCTTGCGTACGACGGGCACAATCTGTATTTCGCCGTTGCAGCCGTTGTCGGCAATCAGTCCGCCGACCTCTGCGCTGGAGAGGGCCGGTTGTGACCACTGTCCGCTCACGCCGTCGTTGGCGGTAAACGTGTAGATATTGAAGCGGCGTCCCTGCGGGCAGCGGCTGGAGATGACCACATTGCCGTTGGGCAGTTCCTCTACTTTGGGTTCGTCGCCGCCGGGAACAGGACTGGCGCTTGTTCCGCCGAGGAAGTCCCATGTCTGTCCGAAGTCATCGGAATAGAGTACCCAGTTCTCCGTGTTTCCGCCGTTCTGTTGGGTGGAGCCGGCGCAGTAGAGCCGGAAATATTTGTCTTTCTTGACGAAGTGGCTTTGGTGTATCTTTCCTGAACCGACGAAGAATCCCTGTACCGGGTGTCCGGCTGCGGCAAGCGGTGCATAGACGAAGACGGAGTCGATGTAGGCAGGCTCGCTCCAAGTCTGTCCGTTGTCTTCCGAGTACCAGCGGGCCCAGCCTTGATGACGGTCAGAGGCATCGAAGAAACCCGGAAATCCGGAGCAGGAAACAATCATCATGCGTGCGCTCTCGCGGTCGCCTACGATGCAGGGATCGCCGTAGGCCGACTTATCGTGGCGCCATGTGCTGACGTTGCCGTCGCCCTGGAACTGTGGCGGGCAGGTCACTTCGCCCCATGTGCGTCCGTTGTCGCGCGAGATGCGCAGGTGCAGGTCTACACGTCCGCTGCCGATGTCGGCCTTGCTGTAGCGGTAGTCGGCCACGGCTACGATATTGCCGTTGCGTGCCGTGCCGATGGCGGGGATGCGGTAGGGTACGTTTCCGTTTTCAAATACTTTGAATTCTCTTTGGTCGGGTTCGGTGGCCTGTGCGGTCTGTCCGAAGGCCAAAAGGGTGGTCAACAAAAATAAAAGGTTTCTCATATCAGGTTTTGGGGTTAAAAGTAGGTGGTTTGATGGCGTGGAGGGACAGATGCTATCCTTCAAAAAGCAACGTCTGCCGAGGGTCGCCCTGTTTGATCTGTCGGTAGAGACAGGCAGGCAACACTTCGGCAGACGTGTCGTGTTCCGGTCGTGAAGACGCGGGGTATGTGCCCCATATTCCCCGGTAGGGAGAGGTGTGGGGCAATGGTCTTTTTTATTCCTCTTCGGTCTTCTTTGCCGTAGTCTTGCGGGTAGTAGCGCGTTTGCGCTTGCTCTTGTCGTCGGTTTCGGGTATTTCTACCTTCACTCTGGCCAATTGCGGGTCAATCATAATGCGTCCGCAGTATTCGCAGACGATGATCTTCTTGTGCATCTTGATGTCGAGTTGGCGCTGTGGCGGAATCTTGTTGAAGCAACCGCCGCAGGCGTCGCGCTGTACGTAGACGATGCCGAGACCGTTGCGGGCATTCTTGCGGATGCGCTTGAAACTGGTCAGCAGTCGGGGCTCGATTCTTGTTTCGAGTTCCTTGGCTTTCTCCTTGAGTTGCTCTTCCTCTTCGCGGGTCTCCTGCATGATCTCGTCGAGTTCGCTTTTCTTCTCGGAGAGTGCCACCTCATGGTCTTTGATGATGGCCTCGGTACGCTCAAGGTCGTGCTTTTTCTCTTCTACCTTGATGAGGGCTTCCTTGATTTTCTTGTTGCAAAGTTCGATTTCGAGGCTCTGGAACTCGATCTCCTTGGTGAGCGTATCGTACTCGCGGTTGTTCTTCACCTCATTGAGTTGGCTCTGGTAGCGCTCTACGCTGGCTTGGGCGTCGGCGATTTCGCCTCTTTTCTGTGAGACGGCAAACTCGAAATCGGCGATTTCGTTCTGTATTTTCTCGACGCGGGTGTGCAGACCGGTGATCTCGTCTTCGAGGTCCTGCACTTCGAGGGGCAGTTCGCCTCTGAGTGCACGCTTCTCGTCGATAGACGACAATGTGGTCTGGAGTTGGTAGAGGGTGTCCAACTTCTCTTCAACTGATAAATCTGTAGGATCTTTCTTTGCCATAATGATATGATCGTTATTATATATTTTCAATTTTCTGGTCTGAAAGGTGTTTCGTGCGCTTTTGTCTGTCGTTCAGACGTAGACGATGGGATTGGTGTTGGTCTTTGCCATCACGCATCTGATGCCGGGGCATTCGCGGAGAAGGATGTCGCGGAAGATTTCCGAGGTGTATTGTTCGCTCTGATAGTGGCCCATGACGGCTATCTGTATGTGCTGGTCGAGCCCGAAGTATTCGTGGTAGTGCATCTCGCCGGTCACGAAGGCATCGGCTCCGGCTTTTAGCGCTTCGGGCAGGAGAAAGGCTCCGGCTCCGCCGCAGATGGCTACGCGTCGTATGGGGCGCCGCAGGAGAGCGTTGCATTGCAGACAGTCTACGCCGAAGGTAGACTTGAGCATCTGTACGAAGTCTTCTGCGCGCTGCGGATGGGGAAAATTGCCTATCGTGCCGCTGCCGCACTTGATGTCGCCGACAGTGCGTGCACCGATGAACTCCACATTTGTGAGTCCCATCTTCTCGGCTATCTTGTAGTTGACACCACCCTCGGCGCTGTCCATGTTGGTATGCATCGAGAGGATGGTGATGTCGTGTCGTATAGCCTTGGCGACGGCGCGTTGCACGGGGTCTTCTCCGCACACTCTGGCCAACTTGTGGAAGATGAGCGGGTGGTGTGATACGATGAGGTTGCACCCCTCTGCGATGGCCTCGTCGACGATTTCTTCAGTGACGTCCAAACACAACAATGCCCCTGATACTTCCGCCTCTGTCAATCCTACTTGCAGGCCGGCATTGTCCCAGTCTTCCTGCAAAGGCAGAGGCGCGAAACGTTCAAGGGCTTCTTTTGCTTCCTTTATGTTCACGCTTGTTTCAGCCTTTTTATTCTAAAAAAATGTCTATTCCTTTGCCTCGATTTTTGATGCTTGCGGGGCAAAAGTGCATGATATATACAAAATTACACATATTTCGGTACAACGGAATAGGGACAGATGTTCTATTAGAATACTTTAACAGTTTCCGTTGTTCGACAAGGGCAACGGCAATGTCCCTGTCTCTCTTATTTCCCCTCGATCACCCAGTCTTCGATATTGCCTTTGGTGGAATCGAAGTTGATGCCGACCTTGGTGATAGGCTTGCCCGCAAGGGCGAAGCGTTGGGCGTAGTTCTTGAGGTTGATCTGCTGCATGGCGGCCTGCGCACTCTTGTTCAACTTCAGTTCGATGATATAGAGGTCGGTGTTGGTGAGCAGCACGATGTCGACTCTGCCGTTGGGGGTGTGGATCTCCACATCCACCACGTAGGCCGTGAGCAGGGTGAAGATGATGAAGAGCATCTGCTGGTAGTGCCCCTCGTAGTTGGTGACATTGCAGTAGGGTACGGTGCCGAGGAAGTCTTGTAGCAGTTGCAGGGCACCGTCCATGTTGCCCTGACGAATCAGTACGGACATCCGGGCTATGGTTACATCGCCGTTCTGTGCATACATACCTTCGAGATAGTTGGGCAGGAGACTTTCAAACAGGCCCACCTTGATTTCCTTGTTGGGGAGGTCGAGGGTGTAGAGTTTGCTGGGCTTGTCATATCCCTTGATGGTGAGATAGCCGCTTTGGTATATCAGTGGCGTGATGGCTGTCATGTTCTCCGTCGGTGCGTCGAAGGCGGAAGCCTTTGCGTACATCCGCCCGATGTCGGCCGGCCGGACATTGAATTTGCGCAGCATATGGATAAGGTATGTCGGTGTGCCGGAGGTGAACCAATAGGCTCCGAAATCCTTTTTGGCGAAGCAGTTGAGCAGGCTGAAGGGATTGAATACGTCGGGCGAGACGGCGGAGAAATGGTATCCATCGTAGTTTTCCTTCAGTTCTCTGACGGTCTCTTCTGTTGTCAACTCTTGTGCTTCGGCCAGTACCTCTATATCTTCCGACATCTGTTCCAGAAGTTCCTCCTCGGTGATGCCGCAGATGCCGGCATATTCGTTGTCCATAGAGATGTTGGTGATGTTGTTCAGTTCGCTGAAGATGCTGAGTTGCGAGAACTTGGTGATGCCGGTGAGGAAGACGAAGCGGAGTTGGCTCTCCATCATTTTTAGTGGACTGAAGAAGTTGCGCATGATATTGCGCAATGTTTCCAATTGCTCTTTCTCGTGAGCCACGTCGAGCAGCGGAGCATCATATTCGTCGATGAGTACCACCACTTGTTTGCCGCTCTTGCTGTAAGCAGTATTGATGAGTTCGATGAGTCGGAGATTTGCGTCAATCTTCTCACTGTGATACCCAAATATAGTTTCCTGTTTGTCCAAAACATCAGACAGGTATCTCTCCAACTGTTCCTTCTCCATATGCTTGCCGCCACTCATATCGAAGTGCAGCACCGGATATTCCGTCCACTCCTTCTCCAGTTTCTCAATGGCAAGTCCCTTGAATAGGTCTTTCTTGCCCTCGAAATAACTTTGCATCGTGGAGACCAGGAGCGACTTGCCGAAACGACGCGGGCGTCCCAAGAAGAAATAAGTACCGCTGGTATGCGACATGCGGTAGATGTATTCCGTCTTGTCGATATAGAGTTTGTCTTCCTTGCGTATCCGCTCAAACGTCTGTATTCCTATCGGATATAATTTCAGTGCCATAAGTAGGTATTCAAAACAAATTAAAAAATCCCCAATTATACGTCGGTGGCAATCACCCAGTCTTCGATATTGCCTTTGGTGGAATCAAAGTTGATGCCGACCTTGGTGATAGGCTTGCCCGCAAAGGTGAAGCGTTGGGCGTAGTTCTTGAGGTTGATCTGCTGCATGGCGGCCTGCGCACTCTTGTTCAACTTCAGTTCGATGATATAGAGGTCGGTGTTGGTGAGCAGCACGATGTCGACTCTGCCGTTGGGGGTGTGGATCTCCACATCCACCACGTAGGCCGTGAGCAGGGTGAAGATGATGAAGAGCATCTGCTGGTAGTGCCCCTCGTAGTTGGTGACATTGCAGTAGGGTACGGTGCCGAGGAAGTCTTGCAGCAGTTGCAGGGCACCGTCCATGTCCTGCTTGTTGAGAGCCTGGGCGATGCGGCGGGCCGTGTTGGTCGTGGCGAGCGTATTCTGCGTGACATACGACGGGATGAGTGCACGGGTCAGTCCTACTTTCACCTCTTTGTTGGGTACGTCGAGGGTATAATAGTTGTAGTCGCGGTTGTAATCCTTGATGGTGATGTATCCGCTCTGGTAGAGCAATGGCATGATGGTGGTCATGCCTTCCGTTGGTGTGTCAAACTCGCTCTCGTCGGCCTCCACACGGCCGATGTCGGTGGGAAGCGTGTCAAACTGCCGCATTGTATTGATGAGATAGGTCGGTGTGCCGGAGGCAAACCAATAGCTTCCCAATTCCCGTTTGGCAAAGCAGTTGAGCAAACTGTATGGATTGAATACATCGGGCGAAGCCTTTGAGAAATGGTAGCCGTCGTAATGCCCCTTGAGTTTGGCGACGGTCATGTCTGCCGACAGGTCAAGTGTCTTGGACAGCATCTCTATATCCTCCGACATCTGTTCCAGAAGTTCCTCCTCGGTGATGCCGCAGATGCCGGCATATTCGTTGTCCATAGAGATGTTGGTGATGTTGTTCAGTTCGCTGAAGATGCTGAGTTGTGAGAACTTGGTGATGCCGGTGAGGAAGACGAAGCGGAGATATTCTTCGTATTTCTTCAGTGGACTGTAGAAGTTGCGCATCACATTGCGCAGTTCGTCCAGTTTCCCCTTTTCGTGAGCCACGTCGAGCAGCGGAGCATCATATTCGTCGATGAGTACCACTACTTGCTTGCCTGTCTTCCTGTACATTTGCAGAATCAAGTCTTTGAAGCGCAGGTTGGGTGCTTTGTCCTTGCCAGTCACTCCCAACATGTTTTCCTGCTCTTCCAACATGTCGCAGAGATACTCCTCCAACTGTTCCTTCTCCATATGCTTGCCGCCGCTCATATCGAAGTGCAGCACCGGATATTCCGTCCACTCCTTCTCTAATTTCTCGATGGCAAGCCCCTTGAACAGGTCTTTCTTGCCCTCGAAGTAACTTTGCATCGTGGAGACCAGGAGCGACTTGCCGAAACGACGTGGGCGTCCCAAGAAGAAATAAGTACCGCTGGTATGCGACATGCGGTAGATGTATTCCGTCTTGTCGATATAGAGTTTGTCTTCCTTGCGTATCCGCTCGAACGTCTGTATTCCTATCGGATATAATTTCAGTGCCATAACTTTGTCTCCTTTATATTAGCGACGACCATCATTTCTGCAAATCTAACTAAAAATCCCCAATTGTAAGTCGGCGACATGAAAATTTTCCTTGTCTCGGGTTGCTGATGTCGTATTTGTGGTTGGGGAGTATGGTGAGAGGGGTGGGCTATAGTCCCCAGTCAGATAGTGACATGGAGGCTTCCACCTTGTTTTCCACCTCATCGGGAAGCGAGGGGAAGAAGTCGATACCCGTGATGCGTTCCACCTCGTCGACAGTGTTGGCGTAGTCGCCTTTCGGCCGGTTGCCGTCGCCGTTCTTGTAGATGAAACCGATGGCTTTGGGAGTGCCTTTGGTGCAGAGTATCACCTTGAAGAAGGCTTCCGGTACGGTGACACGGTTCTTTCCGATGGTCTTGTGCTTGCCTTTGTAGAGTATCGGTCCGCAGACGATGTAGATGTCGCCGTACTCCTCGGCCCAACGGCGGCAGGCCATCTCCATCTCGTTCCAGTCACCACGGTTGAGGCTGGGGGCCTGCGGGCAGATATTGGTGAAGAGGAACGATTCGGTCATGGCCGTCTTGCTCCACTTGTTGTCGCCTGCCGGACACATGTGGCCGCGGTCGTAGCCCGAACTTCTATAGTCGGTGTCTGTGGCACGGGGTGACGGTACGTCTTCGTCTTCCTGGAACTTGATGCCTCCCCGCTTTTCCTGTCCGTCGGCGTGGGCGGCCGTGAGGTGCCACGCTACCCAGTTGGGGAGCATGGTCGTGCGGTTGTACGACACGGTGTAGCCTGTGCGGTGGAGTATCTGCTCGGGGGTAGTGGTGAGCGGTGCGGGTATTTCGAGTCCGTCGGCATCGGCCTCACTGTCGGTCTGTGTGACCGCAGCGGCATCTGTGTTGTCGTTTGTCACGGTAGTCACGCCCTTTTCGATGGCTTGACTGATACCTCGGCGGTCGCGCGATGAGCAGCCGGCGCACAAGACAAGGGAAAGCAGGAGGATGAGGCTGGTTCTTGAGATGTATCGGTGTGGTGTGTTCATTGTAGTATGGTTTTGGTAATGGTAGATGTGCAAAGAGGCTTTTCGCCGTCACTTACTGTGGCAAAGTTAAGCAAAAATATCCGGAACAGTGGCGCGGCTATGCAGTATGCCGTACAAAAACACAAAAAAAGAGAGACGGACAATGCTTGCTACATGGCAAGTCGTTGCTCGTCTCTCTCTTATATGTTGAGTTCAAAAAAACTTACTTTCTTCTACAAAGGCAGATTGACGCGGCCTTCGTTGTACATCCGCAGTCGGTCTACGCAGTACATGCTGAGCCTTTTGCTCAGGACTTTACGGATTTTCTTCATTTTTCTTGTTCCTTTCTTTTTTGTTATCCTTCTTGCATACCTTTTTCTCAAAGTCCAGTGCGCTTTTGTCGGGCACTGCCGCAAGGCGGCTTAGGAGGACTTTTCTTTCACATCATGGATGTCGCGTTCAGCAGACGGCGCGGGGACCGTTCATGTGGCTGATACTGTACATCTCAAGCAAGTTGCGGAAATAGGCCCGAAACATCTTGCCCAAAGTGTTCTTTGCTTTTTTTTCCATAGTGTTACCCTTTCTTTTTCTTTTAGGTGGGCATTTTTTTAGAACCCACTTTTCGTAAAACAATCTTTTTCTGCATACCGTCGGGTGCGTCTTCACACCCCGTTTCTCATTCTATTGAAGTTTTGAAGCGTTACATGATTTCGGTTGCAAAGATAATGCCCTGTGAAAACCAAAGGAATAAAATTGATGAAAAATCAAGCAAAATGGGCGAAAAATTGACTTATATCAATCGAAGTGATACATATCAATGGCTTTTGAGTCGGCTGTATCCGTCTACTCCGTACCACCGGGCCACGCGTACTGCCACGATGACAGCGACCACGCCGGCGCAGTAGGTAGCGCAAACGAGTAGGACAAACAGTGAGATAGCGCTCACGACATCGGTACCGCACATCAGTGCTGTCCATACCACATAGGGAGAGAGGCCTGCCACGGTAGCCGCCATTCTGTCAGCCCCGGGAAGTAGGGCTGCTTCGACGGCGCGCCGGAAGAAGTGGTGCAGGGCCTCGGCATGGGTGGCACCGTTGCCAAGAAGGTAGAAATAGATTTGTGAGTGCTTGCGCAGTCCGGTGTAGTATACGCCCAGTGCACGGCCGCAGGTCACGGTGGCGCAACCGGCCATCATACCGATGACCGGCACGAGGTAGCGGGTTTGCAGCATGCCCTCCGTGCCGACCAGTACGCCCAAGGTACACAGTCCCACTACAACGATACCCACGCACATACCTGCCATCACGGGTACAAATCCGGTGCGTGTACCTACCCTTGCGCGAACGACGGCTATCAGTGTGGAACAGATGACGGCAAGAAGTACGAAAAGCACATTGAGCAGGAGGCTGTCCTCATGAAACAGATACCACAATATGCCTCCCTCTGCTATCATCAGGAGTACTGCACGGAGTACTGCTTCCCATATACGGGGAAGGAAACGGATGCGCAGAGCGGTTGCCGTGGCCAAGGGTACGGCCAGGAACAGGGCGGCGAAAAGCAGTGTATACAGTGTCAACTTCATATCTTGTCTGTTGATTCTAAATGATGGCGAGTCCTAAAAAAGGACTTTGTCAATATGTTTGCGGCGAATCATTCTCATTCTTCCCGGTCTGTATGGCATTCTGCCGTGCCGTTGACGGAAAGACGTACAGTGCGGTCGCACACCGACAGTAGCCGTTCGTCGTCTGTGGCTATAAGTACCGACGACAGGGCGAATGCTCCGCTACGCAGAAATCGGGATACCAGTTGTGTGTGTGCCTCGTCCTGACAGGAGGTGGGGCGGTCGAGCAGTACGATGGGACGCTTCGACATGGCTACCGACCCCAGTAGGACGCGTTGCACCACGTCGTCTGCCACTTCGCCGAGCGGAAGGGTGTAGGTCTCAGGAGCAATGTCCAGTTGGCGCCAGCATACGTTGAGGTCGTGCTTGCGGAAGGGATTTTCGGCGTTGGATTTCAGACGGAATACGGATTTGACCATTTCCTCCACCGTGGCAAACGGCATGGCGAAATCGGCCGGGAGGTAGGTCATGTCGCACCGGAAGAGATGGGCTACGGGAGGAAAGATGGGTTCGCCGTCGACCGATACATAGCCTTGCGTAAGCGGTTCGAAGCCGAGAAACGTCCGAAGCACGGACGTTCCGTCGCCAATATTCTCCGATACCAAGGCGACCACCTCGCCCGGTCGGACGACAAATGAGAGTGGGGCCGACGCAGTGGTATCTACGCCGGGCAATACTCCGTCTTTGATTTCCAATATAGGCATACCCGCTTACAGAAAATGCAAAGGCGACGAGTCCGCGGTCTTGTCCGACCCAGAGCCCGTCGCCTGTCTATGATTTACAATTCTTTTTATTTCTTCTTGCTTTCGGCAGCAGACAAGTTAGACTTGTAGGCCTTGTTCAGTCCGGCAATCACGTCTTTGGTGATGTCGTGCGACTTGTCGGCGTAGAGGATGTTGTCGCCAGCCTTGCTCAGGATGAGGCTATACTTCTTGTCGCGGTTGTAGGCGGCGAGGAAGTGGCTGATGCTGTCGCGCAGGGCGTTGTTGTACTTTTCGGTTTCGCTCTGAAACTCTGAACTCAGACGCTGGTTGAGGGCATCGAGGTCGCTGCTCTGGCGCTGCAACTGTGCCTGTATGCTCTGAGCCTGCTCACGGGTGTAGGCGTTCTGCTGCACTTTTTGCTGGAAGTTGGCGGCTGCGGCCTGCAACTGCTGCTGCTTCTGGCTGAGTGTGTTCTGTATGTTTTGTCCTTTCTTCTGCAGGATGAGTGAGTACTCTTTGCAGAAAGTATATTGGGTCATGATGCTGTCTACCTCGACATAGGCAATCTTGGTAGAGGTGGGAGCGACTTCAGTCTTGGCGTCGTCCTTGGTATCTACCTGGGGCTGTGACTTGTCGCACGATGTCATTGCCAGTGCGGCTACGGCAGCCACGGCGAATGTACCGAAAAAATGATTCTTCTTCATCTTGTATCTGTTTTTAGGTGGGTGCTGAAAATGATGATTTGACCGTTTGTGGTAGAAATTTCAGAACCCGCATTTGTTTATTGTTTCTTTAGTCTGTTGCTTCCTGGTCTTGCGCCGGCCGAATCAGTAGGCTTTGTTCTTCTGTCGTGCCTCCCGGTCTTGGTCGATGACACAATGTATGCCGCGTGCCTTCATGCCGGGGTTGTCGTGGATGTGCTGTGACGAGAACTCTCCGTTGCGGCGGAACAGTACTTTCACGCTCAGCAACGCAAACGCAATAGCAATTATTAACACGGTGAGGAGCAATGTTTCTATCATTTTTACTACTTTTGTGCGTGCAAAGATACGGCAAAAAACTGAGTAGGCGAAGCAAAAGGTTACTTATTTGGCGTGTCCGTACAATAAAAAGTATTAAAGTCGGGTTTTGAAAATTCCTGTCACAAACGAAAAAGTAAAAACAAACAGCAACATACGTCATGAACAACAACGAACTGAAACCTGCCCGCGTGTTCGAGCAGTTTGCCAAAATCAATCAGATACCCCGTCCCTCAAAGCATGAGGAGAAGATGATTGCCTATCTTCAGGAGTTCGGCAAGAGTCACGGACTGGAGACCGAGACCGACGCCACCGGCAACGTCATCATACGCAAGCCCGCCACACCGGGTTACGAGAACCGTCCGACCGTCATCCTGCAGAGCCACATGGATATGGTGTGCGACAAACTGGTCGACGTGGAGATCAATTTCGCAGAAGACCCCATCCAGACCTATATCGACGGCGACTGGCTCAAGGCCAAGGGTACAACCCTCGGCGCAGACGACGGTATCGGTTGCGCCATCGAACTGGCCATCCTCGACAGTGACGATATCGAGCACGGTCCCATCGAGTGTGTATTCACCCGTGACGAGGAAACCAGCCTTACGGGTGCGATGGGTATGAAGGCCGGATTTATGAAGGGCGATATGCTCATCAACCTTGATTCCGAGGACGAAGGACAGATCTTCGTATCGTGTGCCGGTGGTAGAACCACTCAGGCTAAGTTTGCCTTCACCCGCGAAGAGGCTCCTGCCGGACATTTCTTCATGAGCGCATCAATCAAGGGTCTCAACGGCGGACACTCTGGCGACGATATCGAGAAGAAGCGTGCCAACGCCATCAAGATACTTTCCCGTTTCCTCTATCTTGAGCAGGACAAGACGGATCTCAGACTCGCCTCGTTTGACTCGGGCAAGATGCACAACGCCATTCCTCGCGACGGACGTATCGTCTTCGCCGTACCCGCTGCCGATAAGGAGACCGTGCGTGCCGACTGGAACATCTTCACCGCAGAGGTGGAGGATGAGTTCCACGTGACCGACACCACTATGGTGTTTGCCATGGAGAGCACCGATGCCGTTCCCGTCCTGCCCGCCGCCACCAGCCACAACCTGATACTCGCCCTGCAAGGCATCGACAATGGTGTGTTCGCCATGTGTCAGGATGAGGCACTTGCCTGGATGGTAGAGACATCGAGCAATGTGGCCAGCGTTGTCACCTCGGAGAGCGATGTGAAGATTGTCACCTCACAGCGTTCCAACGTGATGAGCAACCTCACCAATGAGTGCAACACCATCCGTGCCGTGTTCCAACTGGCCGGTGCCGAGGTGGAGACCAGTGAGGGCTATCCCGCCTGGAAGATGAATCCCGACAGCCGTCTGACCAAGGCCGTCGTAGACTCCTATAAGAAACTCTTCGGCAAGGATCCCGTCGTCAAGGGCATACACGCCGGACTTGAGTGTGGACTCTTCTCCGAGCGTTACCCCAACCTTGACATGGTATCTTTCGGACCTACCTTGCGCGGTGTGCATACTCCCGACGAGCGTCTGTATATACCTACCGTACAGATGGTATGGGATCATCTGCTCGATATCCTCAAAAACGTAGAATAAGCCGACATCGGCATCCCTTCACATAGAAAAGCCCGCACCGATCTCCATAGGTCTTCGGTGCGGGTTTTTTGTGGGCTTTTTCTGTGTGCTTTTGCGAACTATTCCTTTCTACTTTTGTGCTATGACTTTGTACGGATACTACAAAGGCCTTGTACGGTCGCGACAAGGCCTTTGTATCATCGCTACAAGGCCCTTGTACGACCCGTACAAGGCCTTTGTACAAAAATGAGATGGAAAGGTTCGTGCAAGCCCACTAAAAGTCTGCCTAACGAGTAGGCTATGGTTCTGTCTTGGTCAGGTATCGGCTCACGGGGATATTGTGGGAATCCTTGATTTCGCCGATGACGATGACGCTGTGCAGACTACCGATGCAGTCAATGTTGCCGAGCGTGTTGAGCATGAAGTCCTGGTAGTCTTTCATGTCGTGGGCGTAGACCTTGATTTGAAAGTCGTAGTCGCCCGTCGTGTTGTAGCACTCCGTGATTTGGTCTATCGTCTGCACGGTGTCCATAAACTGCTGTATGAGGTCGTGCGTGTGCTGCTTGAGCCGGATATTGCAGAGCACGATGACGTTGTGTCCGAGTTTGTGGTGGTCGGCCACGGCTGTGTAGCGGGTGATGTAACCTTCGCGTTCGAGTCGTTTCTGCCGCTCGAAGACCGGGGTGGGGGAGAGGTGTACGCGTGCGGCGAGTTCCTTCACGGTCAGCCGGGCGTTTTGTTGCAGTAATCGCAGTATACCGATGTCTGTTTCGTCCAAGTATTCCTGGTGTGCCATTGATGTCGTGTGTATTTTATTGTTCGTTTTTTACAGTGGTTTCGTAGAATAATATTCTATGAAATGCCGTTGTTTTGCTGCAAATATAGCATATATTTCCGAATGTAGCAAAATATTTTGCACGTCGTTGTTCTCTGTCTACCTTTGCATCCGTCATTCACAAGCAATATCAACAACGAAAAATAGAATCATACATTATGAGCAACATCACCACCAATCTTCACGCCCCCTTCCGCGCCGACGTTGTCGGCAGTTTTCTCCGTCCTGCCGAACTCAAGGAGGCCCGGGCAAAATATGAACAGGGAGAAATTTCTGCAACGGATCTCCGTGCGGTAGAAGACCGACTGATAGCCGACCTTATCAAGAAACAGAAGGCACACGGGCTGCGGGCCATCACTGATGGCGAGTTTCGTCGCAGTTACTGGCATCTCGACTTCATGTGGGGACTGAACGGAGTGGAGCACATCGAACTGGACCACGGCTACCAGTTTCATGGTGAGGAGACGACCAAAGGGTCGCTCCGTCTGACGGGAAAAATCTCGGGTGAGCATCATCCGTTCATCCAGGACTTCAAGTATGTGCAGCAGTTTGAGGAGGAAGGCATCGTCGCCAAACAGACCGTTCCCGCTCCGGCACAGTTTTTGGCCGAACTCTTCAGAGGCAACAATGTCAAGAACACGCGTGAATACTATCCCAACACCGAGGAGTTGATTGTCGACATCGCCAAGGCTTACCATACCTTCTTCCTTGAAATCTACGAGGCCGGGTGCCGTACCATACAACTTGACGACTGCACATGGGGTATGATTGTCGACGACGATTTTTGGAAGCAGATGGCTGGAAGCGGTTTCACGCTCGACCATGAGGCCTTGCAGTACCTGAAGGTGAACAATCTCGCCCTTGCCGACCTGCCTTCCGACCTTGTGGTCAATACCCATGTGTGTCGTGGTAACTACCATTCCTGCTATGCCACGAAGGGGGCCTACGACCCTGTCGCTTCCTATCTCTTTGCCAAGGAGAATGTCGGGGCCTTCTATCTGGAATACGACGACGACCGTTCCGGTACGTTTGCACCGTTGGCCCAGGTGTCGGGCGAGAAGAAGGTGGTGCTTGGGTTGGTTACGACCAAGTCGCCAGTGCTCGAAGACCGTGCCGAGATTATCGCCCGTATACGTGAGGCCGAGAAATACATACCGCTTGACAGGCTCTACCTCAGTCCGCAATGCGGTTTCGCATCGTGCGAGATCGGCAACAAACTGACCGAGGAAGAGCAGTGGGCCAAGGTAGACCTTGTGGTCAGCATCGCCAAGGAAGTTTGGGGAGAGTGATAAGAAAGAGAAGAAAGCCAGTTTTTTTGCCTCACTAAGAGAAAACAAAAAGGCGTGTCCTAAACCATATCGGTTTTCAGGACACGCCTTTATTCTTTATTAAGTAGGTGGTATTTTACAGGTGGATTTAAAATTCCACCGCAAATCCATCCTTATTTCTGGTCGAGCGTCTCGCGTATCATCTGCTGCAGATTGGCGAAGTGGGCGCGGGTGGCGGCATCGCTACTATGGGCGGCGGCCAGTTTGGTGCGTACTGTGCGCAGGAAGTAGTAGAGATAGGTGCGGGCGTCGCCCTTGGCCTTGGGATAGGAACTGATGGCGGCATTGACCATGGTGGTCTGCAAGTAGCGACGGTAGGGAGTGACCTTTGCGCCGGTGGTGGTCTCACGGAACACCTTGTTGGTCAGGTCGGTGACATACTCCTCAGGCTGGTAGGGATCGCTACCGTAGGCATAGCGGGCGATGTTGGTGAACATCGAGGGGGAAACCAGTGCTGTGGCGGCGTTTGATGCGATGGGCTTGAGGAAGTCGAGCGGACTGCTGCTCAGGCGGTTGACATAGTCCTCGGCGATGAGCCAGGTGGGTTCGGTGAACACGTTGCGGTCGAGATACTCCAGGGCTTCCTTCTGACGGGCCTTGGTTTCGGGTTCGTAGACGGCACCAGCCTCCTCGACGCTCTTGTAGGTAGTGTAGACACCGCCGATATTGCGGAGTACGTGGCCCTCGTAGCGACGGAACTGGCCGAGCACGTTGGAGTAGACATTGCGCAGGTTCTGGTTCATGTCACCCTCCTCGTAGGTCCATTCGGGCAGGGCTTTCACGATGCGGCGCAGGTTTTTCAGTCCGTATTCGGAGGCGCGCATGGCGTTGTCGCCGAGGTCTTCGGTTTGTGCCGACGGGTTGTTGTCGTAGCCCTCGCCGCCAAACCAGTAGCGGCGGCCCTTCTTGAGTTGGGCGATGACCTGCTTGTTGAGCAGGAGTTGGTCTTCCTTCTCGTCCTTGGTGTCGAAGATAGGCTTGTATCCCCACTCGATGGCCCACTTGTCGTAGTCGCCGATGCGGGGGAAGATACCGGCGTGAGAGATGTTGTCTTCGGGCTGTGCCACATAGTTGAAGCGGGCGTAGTCCATGATAGACGAGGTGTGGCCGTGGGCTTCTACCCATGCCTTGTTGCGCAGACTGTCGACGGGTGTGGCGCTGCTGGCACCCATGTTGTGACGGAGACCCAGGGTGTGTCCGATCTCGTGGGAGGAGACGAAGCGGATGAGTTGTCCCATGAGTTCGTCATCGAACTTCATCTTGCGGGCGTTGGCATCGACACATCCAGCCTGTATCATGTACCAGTCGTGTACGAGTTGCATCACGTTGTGGTACCAGCCCACATGACTCTCGATGATTTCTCCGCTGCGGGGATCGTGCACGTTAGGTCCGTAGGCATTGCTGATAGGCGATGCGAGGTAGCGGATGACAGAGTAGCGGGCATCTTCCATGCTCATGGTCGAGTCGTTGGGCCACTCTTTGGCCACGATAGCATTCTTGAAGCCGGCCTTCTCGAAGGCCACGTTCCAGTCGTTGACACCCTGTATGAGGTACGGGCGCCACTGCTTGGGGGTGGCGGGGTCGATATAGTATACGATTTGCTTCTTCGGCTCTACCAGTTCGCCGCGCTTCATCTTCTCGATGTCCTCATCCTTGGGCTCCAGACGCCAGCGGCAGATGTAGGAGATGTCCTTCACCGACTGCTGGTCGTCGGCGAACGGCTGGTAGTAGTCGGCAAAGAAACCTACGCGGGGGTCGAAGAGACGCTTGCGCATCGGAGTCTTCGGCAGCAGGACAAACGAGGTGTTCATCTCGAATGTCACTGTGCCCGTCTCCCGTCCCGACGAGATGCCTTGCATGAGGGGGGAAGCCGGAGTCTTGTAGGAGTAGGTCTTCACGGTATGTATCTCCGTGTTGATGGGGTAGGTGTTGATGGCCTTGATGTAGGAGCGGTCGGCGCTGAAACCGCCCAGGGAGAACCGTTTCTTGTCGCTTTCGCCCAGACTGATGGTCTGGTTGTCGCTATTGAAGAATTTGCCGACCTCTATCTTGTAACTCTTGTTGCCCAGTGAGTCTTTCTTGGTGGCTTCTATCTTGAAAGCCCCAACAATAGGATTGCTGTCGCTCACCTTGACGGCACGGTAGATGGCCTGTGTGCTGTCGGCTACGGTGAGGTAGGTCAGGCCGCGGAGCAGGAGTTTGTCGTCGGTCTTTTCCCAGTAGAAAGTCTGCTCATTGACTTCCTCGCCACCATAGACACCGGCACCGCTTGGGGTGGACACGTAGCGGGTGACACCGAGAAAATCGCAGTTGAGCAATGAGTCGGGTACGAGCAAGAACCATTTGTCCTTGTCTTTCTGCACGCCGAAGAGTCCCTGTCGTACAGGTGCTTCCGGCGCAGGAGTCTTCTTGTCCTTGTTCTTCTTCTTGGCATCGGCAGGAAGACCGATGACCAAAGCCAAGGCAAGAAACAATAATGTTTTTTTCATATCTTGATGTTTTAGGATATCCGCATTACACAGTATCGGAATACGTTACTTTTGTCGTTATATACGTCATATATCTGACATTTGAAGTATTCCGATTTTATTTTGTTGCAAAACTAAGAAATATATCGCTAAGATACGACAAATAGTTGTGGAAATAGATAAAGTTATTTTTGAATATTTACTTATCTTCACATAATTCGAAATATTTTATGTAAGTTTGCAAAGCAAACCTTCGAAAAGTTCCAATCATGAACGATAAAATATTGTCAAGAAACAATACGTTATGGATGCAAGGCGTATCGGCATTTTTGATTATGCTGATGCATTTTGTCATGCAATTAGAGGGCTATCCTCGATTCTTCAACATCTTTGGAAGTATTGCAGTTGCCGTATTCCTTTTCGTTTCAGGTTATGGTATCAACGAGAGTTACAAGACCAATGGCATCAAAGGATTCTGGAGAAAAAGGTTTGTCCGTGTCATCATTCCCTGTTGGGTGGTATACCTTTTCCAATTGCCGTTCGTCGAACATTTTGCAGTCACCCAACTTTTACATAACTTGGTATTTATCGATTCAGACCTGTGGTTTGTTGACTATATCCTGCGCTGGTACTTGGTATATTGGGGATGTAGGTTGCTGCTACCCAAATACACAAAGTACCTACTGATAATATTTGCCCTATACAATATCTTCCAACAACAATTATATAGCGAGCAGGCATTTTCGTTTTTCTTTGGATTTTGGGTGTCAGAACATATTGATGATATCAACAAAGTAGAAAGAAAAAGCATCGCTCAATTTACGGGACTCAGTATCTTGTATGGTCTTGTGTTTCTCCTCGTAAAGGAAATTCCGGCTATCCAGGAAATCAAGGGAACCCTTCCCTTTAACGTCATCTTGCTGAACATCAAACTCCCTCTGGCGATGAGCATCATAGCCATGCCGTATCTCATGCCTGTGGTCAAGAAGATGGGGCTATTCAATAGATTGGGCACCATCAGTTACGAACTATATATCGTACATTACAATTTCATGCCTTTTATCACCAATATCATTTCTATATTGGTCTATTCGGCATACTCTGTCGTGATCAGTATCGTTTTCCATAAGGTCAACAAATTGCTCAGCCGGAAAGACCACTTCATACAGGGCTTCGGCTGCTTGCTGTATTTAGGCATCTGCTATGTACTCATGTGTAAGTACAGTATGCGGGCAACCCCACATTTTGGCTATATCTGCATCATCTATAGTCTCATACAGGCAAGCGTTGTCTTGCTGCTCGGTCAGTTATCCGGGATGAATATGAAATGGTGCCGCTGGTCTGCAAAACAAGTATCTTGCCTCTTTTGGGCGGCGTTGACGGTTTTTGCGATAGCATTGCTTGTCGTGCAATACCATTTCGACCCGATGGAGAACAATGTAGACAGATGGTCGGCCATAGCCAACCCTATACAATACCTTTTCCAAGGACAGTTTCCCTATATGGCCAAGACCCACTTGGGAGGCAACGCTTCGCCTTTCCCGGTGTGGCTCATCTTGCATATCCCGTTTTACTTGCTCAACAATGTCGGACTGTCGGAAATCGTGACTACATTGCTCTTCGTCTGTAGTGTCAAGGCCCTATATGGGGTTAAAGCAGCACTGAAGAGCATGGTCTTACTGTTTTTATGTATCAACCTATGGTATGAGGTAGCAGTCAGAAGTGATCTCATATCCAATTTTCTCTTGCTTGCCACATTCATTTTCTTTTTACAGGCTCATCATATAACATTGAAGAGCAGACCCTATCTTCTGTCTGTCTGCATCGGATTGTGGCTATCTACCAGACTTAGTGTTGCCTTCCCTCTCTTTATCCTATTATTCCCGGAGTACACCTCATTGACATGCCGAAAAAAAATATGGATACCGATTATAATAATATGTGCATTTGTCTGTACTTTTCTGCCACTTATGATTTGGGATTCGCATGAGTTGTTTGGAGCAGCGAACAATCCGTTCTACTTGCAGTCAAGACAAGGCAATGCGCTAACCGCCATATTGTTTGTCGCAATAGCATTGCTGATGGCCGTCACTTGGAAGAACAACAATAATAGATGGTTGTTGTATGCTGCCAGCATGCTCTTGCTTGTACCAATCATATCGTTTTGTCAAAGAATGTATACCTATAACAACTGGACAGAGCTATTCCAATCTACCTATGACATTACATATATAGATGCAGCCATACCATTTGTCGTCACCCTTTTGGCAAGGCAAACCTCCAGGCCATCGAAACTTGAGTAAAGACCTGTATCAATGTGTGGGAAACACATCTAAAATATGGAAAGATGAACAGAAAAGACCGGTACACCTATATACTGCAATATTTTCGTGAACAGCATCCTGAGGTCAACACCGAACTGGAATTCTCTACGGTGTTCCAACTCTTGGTGGCAGTCGTGCTCAGTGCCCAGTGTACAGACAAACGGGTCAATGCCGTCACCCCAGACTTGTTTGCCCGGTACCCCGATGCTCCGTCGATGGCGGCCGCAGAGGATGATGAGGTGTACGAATATGTGAAGAGTGTATCGTACCCCAATGCCAAGGCACGACATCTGGTGGAGATGGCCCGGATGATTGTCGGCGAATACGGGGGCGAGGTGCCCCAAAGTGCGGCCGACCTGATACGGTTGCCCGGCGTAGGACGCAAGACGGCCAACGTGATACAGGCCGTCGCCTTCGGCAAGGCAACGATGGCGGTCGACACGCATGTGTTCAGGGTCAGCCACCGGCTCGGTCTTGTACCGCGTACGGCCGATACGCCACTGAAGGTGGAGCGCGAACTGATGCGCAATATCCCCACCGACGACATTCCCCGTGCCCACCACTGGCTCCTGCTCCACGGAAGGTATGTCTGTACCAGCCGCGCGCCGCACTGCGACAAGTGCGAACTGAACGCTGTCTGTCCCAAACTGCTGGAAGGGAGCAAACTGTAAGGCGGTCTGCCGATGACCGCCGTCTCATAATCATTTGCCATCTCAACATTATCTATTGTTATGCATACCCAACGTATCCTACAATTTCTCAGTGACATCACCGTCAACAACAATCGTCCCTGGTTTGCCGAGCACAAGGCAGAGTATGAGGCCGTGCGGACCGATTTCGAGGCGGGCATCGCCAAGGCCATCGCCCGTATAGCCGCCTTCGACCCGAGCATTGCCCATCTGACGGTGAAGGACACGACCTACCGTTTCTATCGCGATACCCGTTTCTCGCCCGACAAGTCTCCCTACAAGCGTCATCTCGGTGCCTATATTGCAGCCCATGGCAAGAAGGCCATGCACGGAGGCTACTATCTGCATATGGAGCCTGGCCATTGTCTGGTGTCGTGTGGCAACTACTGTCTGCCGACCCAAATACTCACAGCCTGCCGCAACGAGATCATGGTCAATATCGACGAGTGGCGCCAGCGGGTGGAAAATCCGGCGTTCACCCGTCTCTTCGGTACACCGGGATGCGGCGACTGGGATTCGGAAAAAGGTTTCGGCCTGGAAATGCTGAAGTCGTGCCCGTCGGGTTTTCCCCGCGACTATGAGTTTATCGCCTACCTGCGGATGAAGGACTATTGCTGTTGGCACCGTGTGCCCGACGACTTCTTCGAAGGTGATGACTGGACAGACCGCATGGCGGAAATACTGCAAGTGGGAAAACCTATGATGGACTTTGTCAATGGAGTCATCGACGACTATGAATAGCCATAGGCCAATGGTGCGTCTATGAAATAGGGTGGGTATGTTGAGTACTCACCTTTTTTGTTTTTACGGCGGTAACACGGTATTAAAGGTATTGTAACAGGTCTGTAATACTGGTGTCGTAATTTTGCAGGCGAGCGGGAAAACAGGATACGCCCGCTCGTCCAAACGTGATAAAAAACCGCACTTTATGAAAGGAACCAAGAAAGCCATACTCGAACTGCTTTCAGAGAAAAGCCATGGCAAGAAGTCTTCCAAATTTGAATCCTTAGTACTGAACCTCGCCTTGCAGAAGGTAGACAGCGACGACTTCGAGTTTGACGGCGAAGCCGTTTACACTACCGACAAGACCTGCCTGATCTACCTTGTAAGCAATGCGCCCAACTTTGTCATTCCCGAAGGTGTGACGACTGTCGGCGAGATGGCTTTCCGCTCAAAGAAGCAACTCAAGAGTGTCACCATCGCCTCTACCGTAGAGACCATCGAGAAAGATGCCTTCTACGACTGTGACAACCTTGAGACTGTGTACGTCCCTGAACAAGTGAAGGCGATACGCGCCTATGCCTTTGCAGAATGTGACAGTCTGAAGCAGGTGGTCTTTGCCGGTGTGCCCGAGAAACTCAGTCGCCACGCCTTCGACGATAGCGACAACGTACACCGGATTGTGATTCCCGAAGGATCGTTCAAGTTCTTCAAGAAAGCCTTGCACTATAGTGGCGAGGAGGAATACACGCTTCTTGAGAAGCCCGCAGCCGAAGCCAAGTCTAATGACGAGGCCCCGGAAGCATCTGCGGTAAAGGCTGAGGCAAACACCGAAGTCCAACCTGTCAAGGAAGAAAAGAAGGAAAAGAAAAATAAGTAGCCCCCAACCGGCTTAATCATTATGGCAAAGACCAAATCATATATAGAGCGCGATGTGAGTTGGATGTACTTCAACCATCGCATTCTGCAAGAGGCCGAGAAGGAGGAACTGCCGTTGCTTGAGCGTCTCTCCTACTTGGGCATCTACTCCAACAACTTGGACGAATTCTTCCGGGTGCGTGTGGCTTCGCTCAACCGCATTCTGGAAAATCCCGATCTGGACAAGCGCACGCACCACGCACTGAAAGATGCACTGAAGACCATCAACAAACTCAACAAAGAGTATAGCGGCGAGTATGCCCGCGAGGTGGCCCACGTGATGTCGCTCTTGCCCAATCACGGCATACGTCTCATCACCGAAGCCGATCTCAACGAGGAGCAGAGACAGTTTCTCACCCACTACTTCTACGACAAACTGGCCGGTGGCGTGCTGCCCATCTGGCTCTCGCAGATTGACAATCTGATGATGCTCGAAGACAACCGTATCTACCTCGTGGTAGAGAAGGTCGATGTGGAGAGCGAGAAGAAGAAGTTTGCCATCATCAAGGTACCCGACCGCGAGTACGGACGCTGGATCAAAGTACCTGCCTCCGACGGCATGGACAACATCATGTATCTGGACGACGTGATACGCTTCTGTCTGCCTTTGGTGTTTATCGGTTTCAAGAAGAGCCGCTTCCGTGCCTTCTCCATCAAGTTTACGAAGGATGCCGAGATGGAGATCGACAACGACCAAGACTATGGTGTGCTCCACAAGATAGCCGAAGGCGTGTTCAGTCGGCGCAAGGGTGACCCTGTGCGTCTGATCTATGACGCTGACATGCCAAAGGATATGCAGCAGAAGATCATTGACCGTCTTGACGTCAAGGAACTCGACACGTCGCTCGCCGGTGGCAGATACCAGAACCATAAAGACCTGATGTCGTTTCCTGACTGTGGCCACAAGGAACTGAAATATCCCAAGTGGCATCATCTGATGAAACCGTCGTTTCTCTCCGAGCAAAGCCTGCTCGACCAGATTCGCATCAAGGACCAGTACATCCATGTGCCGTACCACTCCTTCGACGGATATATCCGTGTGCTACGCGAGGCGGCCATACGCCCCGAGGTGAAAGCCATCAAGACGACATTGTACCGTCTGGCCAAAGACTCAAAGGTGGTCAAGGCGCTGATCACGGCGGCGCGCAATGGCAAGAAGGTCACGGCGGTGGTGGAGTTGCTGGCCCGTTTCGACGAGGAAAGCAACATCAGATGGAGCAAGCGCATGCAGGAAGAAGGCGTGAATGTCATCTATGGTGTGGAAGGCTTGAAGGTACACTCCAAACTGCTCTACATCGAATCGAAGAAAGGCAATATCGCCTGTGTGGGAACGGGTAATTTCCATGAAGGCAACGCCCGCATATATACCGACTATCTGATGATGACGGCACGCCCGCGTATCGTCAACGAGGTGGCCAAGGTTTTTGAGTTTATCGACAGGCCGTTCTCGCAGGTGCGCTTCCGCGAACTGCTGGTGTCGCCCAACAGTATGAAGACGCGTGTGCTGCGCTTGTTCGACAACGAGATACACAATGCGGAGGAGGGCAAGACCGCATGGATAAAGATAAAAATCAATCACATCACCGACCACGAGGTGGTGAACAAAATCTATCAGGCAGCCGCAGCGGGTGTACGCATCGACATCGTCTGTCGGGGCAACTGTTCGCTGGTGCCCTCCCTGCCCCGTCTGAACGGCAACCTGCGTGTTGTGGGTATCATAGACAGATACCTGGAGCACGCCCGCATCTTGATCTTTGCCAACGACGGCAAACCGAAGTATTACTTGGGTTCGGCCGACTGGATGCCACGCAATCTGGTCAACCGTGTCGAGGTGCTGACGCCGGTATACGACGCCGACCTGCAGAAGGACTTGTTGCGCACGGTGGATTATGGATTGGCAGACACTATGAACGGCCGAATCGTAGACGGCTTGGGCAGCAATGTCATGCAAGCGATAGAGGACGGAAAGGAGCCCTTCCGGTCGCAGGAAAAACTCTACAAAGCATATCTTAACGAAATAGACTAACACTCATGACTGACAATATACAATCACAGATGCCTGTCTTTGCAGCCATCGACGTAGGTTCCAACGCCTCCCGTCTGCTCATCAAGCAACTGCAGACCGAGAGCGACGGCAAGCAGCGACTGCGCAAACTGCTCTTTCTGCGTGTGCCGCTACGCCTGGGTATGGAGGTCTTCACCGATGGAAAACTGTCCAAGGAGAAGGCCGAGCAGTTTATCCGTACCATGAAAGCCTATCGACAACTCATGAAGGTGTACGGCGTGGAACGTTACCGGGCTTGCGCTACCTCTGCCATGCGCGACTCTGACAACGGCAAGAAGGTCATGAAGGCCATCGAGAAGGAAGCGCATATCCAGCTGGAGATTATCTCCGGCGACGAGGAGTCGCAAATCGTCTATGACAATCACCTCTCGCTGCTGGCTACGGACGGCAACTTCCTGTATGTAGACGTGGGCGGCGGTTCTACCGAATGTACCTTCATCCACAACGGCGAGCGTCTCCACTCTCACTCCTACAATGTGGGTACGATACGTCTGCTCAAAGGAAAGGTGACCCCCGAGGCCAAGGCAGAGATGCAGGCCGAACTGCGTGAGGTGACCAGTGACTACAATGACATCACCATCGTGGGAAGCGGCGGCAACATCAACAAACTGTACCGGTTGGCCAACAAGCGCGAGAAACTTGCCGACTGTCTGCCCGTGGACACCTTGCGCAAACTCCATGCGGCGTTGGCTCCGCTCTCGGTGGAAGAACGCATGGATACCTTCAATCTGAAAGCCGACCGAGCCGATGTCATCGTTCCCGCTGCAGAGATCTTTCTCGCTGTAGCCGAGAGCGTAGGAGCAGTGGCCATACAAGTACCCAACCTGGGGTTGGCTGACGGCATCATCAACGAGATGGTACAAGACTATCAGAACAAGCAGCGGGCATAAGCACCTCCGTTGGCTTGACGATATACCCCGACGGCATACTACTCAGTTTGCTGCGACATCACGTTTGGCGGAGTTCTCAGTGGAGAACTCCGTTTTTTTGTGTCCACACTTTGGGGTATTGGTTTTACCGTTTCGTTTCGGAAAAACGTTTTCTGAGCCACTTTCTGACGGGCAGGTCGTAGTATCTCATGCATAGCCAAGCCAGCACGATGCTACAGCCGACGGTCAACAGGGCGACGGGCCATGTCTCTTGCAACGTGTATTGGCGGGTCTTAATGAGCCAAAGGTAGAAGACGTACATCAGCGGGTAGTGCACGATGTATAGCGGGAAGGAGATGTCGCCGAGAAACTTGCATACCCGTTCTGATACCTTGTCGGTCGTCTTGCCTGATGCGGCCATCCATACGAGCAAGGGGAACACGCCGATAATGACGACGGCCTCAAATACGCCATTCCAGTTGAGTGCTCCGCTGGCAGCGATGAAGGGTACATGAAACAGGCAGAGCAGCACGATGGTGCAGATCCAGAAAGCACCGCGTATCTTCATGGGCTTGAACAGGCGTGACACCAGTAGACCCAAGGTCAGCGGACAGAGCATGCGCAGCGCACCACCGAAGACGTTGACCGTGTCGACAGTCCAGCCTACGCCAATACTGCCGTAACCGGAGATATCGCCCACGGCAAACCAGGCGAGACCTATGCAGAGTGCAGCCGACACGACAGCCAGTATGCGTGTGGGGAGGCGGCGGAGCAGTAGGGCGTAGACGATGTTGCCGATATATTCGAAGAAGAGCGACCAGCATGGGCCGTTGAGCGGAAACATCTCGCCATTGCCGCGTACCTCGCGGGGCATACCCGGAACGGCGGGCAACATGAGCGCACCGCAGAGCAAGGCCAGGAGGGTCAGTCCGACGGTGGCGTGGGAGTGGTCCCAACGCTCCATGCCGGTAGCAAAGAATGATACGGCTCCAATCACTGCTCCCATGACGACCATAGGATGAAGGCGGATGAGGCGGCGACGGAAAAATTCGCCCAGCGTCAGTGTCTTGCCCCAGCGGTCGTCGTAGGCGTAGCCGATGACAAATCCGGAGAGAATGAAGAAGAAGTCGACGGCCAGATACCCGTGGTTGATGGAGTCGATGATGGCCTTTTGGCCAGCAAACTGGAATCCCTCGAATACGTGGTACCATACGACGAGCAGTGCGGCGACACCGCGGAGACCATCGAGGAGGGCGTAGTGCGGTTTGGAATCAGAGATAGACATGTTGGTGGTTCGGTTTTTTTGTATGGCTCTTATTTTATTTCACCCACACGGTATAATCCTCTTTTCGCGGCTTGGCATCCGGCTGCTCGCCTTCGGCGTATCCGAGTGCCACATGTCCGATACCTTCATAGTCGCCTTCGATTCCCCATTGGGCGAGCAGGGCGCGGCCTTCTTCAGAGTCGAACACTTCCTTGGCGCGGTGTATCCAGCAACTGCCAAGCCCAAGGGCATGGGCGGCGTTCATGAGGTTGCCCATCACGAGCGTACCGTCATAGAGATAGGTGGGTCGTGAGCGGTCGGCGAGGACGAGCAAGATGACGGGCGCGCCATAGAAGGGGTCTGCCTTGGTACCCATCACCTCGGCATTGAGGGCAGACAGGCGGTCGCGCACGGCTTTGTCGGTGATGACAACGATGCGGGGCGACTGTGCACCGCGTCCGGTCGGGGCATATTCTCCGGCTTCTACGATTTGGCGGATGGTGTCGTCGTCGGGCATACGGTCGACTTGGTAGGCGCGTACGCTGCGGCGCGTCATAAGGGTATGAAGAGTTTCGTTCATGGTGTATAATTTTATTGTTTCTGTTTTTTTGTTTTTCGTCATTGCAAATATACTGCTTTTTATCGGAATGGATGGTCTTTTGTCGGAGCAGATGTCTTTTTCTGACCGTCTCCGTGTGCCTGTCTGCGCATAAAAAAGGCAGGAAGGGGTACCCGATGGTGGTATACCCGCATCCTGCCGGACATCAGTGAGAATGGTTAATTGTCGTTTTTGTTTGTGGTGGAATCTTTATTCTGTCATTAGAGTATCTTTGTGGCTTCTTCAGCCTCAGACCCTTCGAACACGCAGAGTTCGCTGACGGGTCTGTATTTGAGTTGCTCGTACTGGTAGAGACGTATGGCGGCGAAACTGTGGTCTTCGGCGTAGCACGCTTCGAGTTGGAAGTTGCCGTCGGAGGTGTCGTCTTGGTGGCCGAGGGCGGCCAACATGGTGGCCCGCTTTCCGGCTTCGGCTCTGAGGGCGCGGGCGATAGACTGCCCTGTTTCGGGCGTGTACTCGCGACGGACGGCGACGATACGGCTTTGAGTGGGTACGTAGGTGGCTTTCTCGGAGAGTCCGAAGAAGGAGGTGGTGACTGTGATGCGGGGATCGCCGGCAAGTGCTTCTGCCAGGGCGAGATTGGTGTATTTTGACATTGTTGTTGTGTGTATGGTTGAGGTATACGTATGCGACGGCTCAACAGACATCTGCCTGTCGGTCGCAACGGTAATGGGTGTGTAAAGAAACGCACCGTAGAAATGAAATGATGTGTGGGTGGACCTTCACGGTTTGGTTTGGAGGCGGGTATCTTTTTAGACCCCGTATTCAGAGTGAAGACCAGACGTATTACCTCACTAACACAGGAGATGCCCCAATGCGAGCACGTAGCGGCAGCATGGCGGCACGGTCAGTATCGGGCGTGAGAACAAGGTGCAGCGTCCCCGGTACTGTAGGTATGAAGTCTTTTGGGTATGGAATAGTTGTTGTTGGCGTACCACGATGCGCTGTCCCGGCGTATAGTGTGACGACGGGGTGATGCGTACGGGGCGTGTGGAGCAGACGCGGATGAGTTCCGACGTATTGTCAAGCACGGCCTGAGATTTCTCGTGATGCTCCACAAGCACGCTATCGGGCGCATGCCGCTTGTCGGTGGCGTGTGCTGTCTCTGCCTGTGCCGTACCCGGTGCGGAGAGCAGCAGGGCAAACAGGAGAAGGAGCGTTTTGACGAGTATTCTCATAGGTACGTTGGTATAGGATACAAAGATAGCGAAAATGGGCTTTACTGCCAAACTATTCCGGCGGAAAAATGTGTCATTGTGTTGATCAATCCGTCATCGGTCTGACCATGTGTGTCATCGGATGTCCGCCCCATGTGGCATCGCCATCGGCTATGAATCCTGCTGCCTCGTAGAGTCTGCGGGCACCGGGGTTGCCTTTGTCGACGAGCAGGGCGGCCGGAAGGCCGATGTTGTGGGCACGCTCGGCGGCGGCGCGGAGAAGGGCGGTGGCGATACCTTGGCGGCGGTATTCGGGATAGACCGCCAGACTGTCGATATAGTATTCGCCGGGGCGGGTCTCGTCGGCCATGGCGGAATAGTCGATCTGGAAGTGCTGGCGGGCAGCACGGATGAAGGCCTCGCGCAGGGCGTGGAGATCGTCGCCGCGGTAGCCTACGCAAGCGCCGGCCACACGACCGTCGGGAGTGAGGGCGACGAGAGCGTTGTGATAACTGTACTGGGTATGGTCTGCACGCACGAGCGAGAGCATCACGCGAGCAAAGTCGTCGAGCGTATGGGCGGGTCCGGCCAAATTTTGGCAGCACTCATCGCTCATGGCCTGCATGATGAGGCGGGCGATGTCCTCGGTGTGGGAAAGGTTTGCGGGTTGTATGTTCATGTGAAGGGGAAAAAACAGGAATGGGGAACAGACATCTGCCGTCCCCCATTCCCAGTATGTTACGGATTTCGGATCAGTGGTGATGGGGCATTGTCACTTGTAGTTGGAAAAATTCCGTCTTACCAAATATGTGCACGCTTGGCCTTGGGTACAAAGAGTTTGTCGCCCTTCTTCACGCCGAAGGCAGTGTACCAAGCGTCGATCATGGGCAGGGCGCCGTTGACGCGGGCCTTGTTGGGTGAGTGTACGTCGGTCTTCATGAGATAGTCTACAACCTCAAGACTGGCGTTGGAAGCCCATACACGGCCCCATGCCAGGAAGAAACGCTGCTCGGGGGTGAGTCCGTCGATGGTCTTGAGCGGATTTTTCTTCATGGAGTTCTGCAGGGCACGGAAGGCGATGTTCAGTCCGCCGTTGTCACCGATATTCTCGCCGAGGGTCTGCTGGCCGTTGATCTTCTTGCCGGGCAGCATCTCGATGGAACTGAAATAGTCGACGAGTATCTTGGTGCGGGCATCGTAGTTCTTCTTGTCGGCCTCGGTCCACCAGTTCTTCTGGTTGCCGTCTTTGTCGAACTGACAGCCCTGGTCATCGAATCCGTGGCTCATCTCGTGTCCGATCACGCCACCGATAGCACCGTAGTTGGCGGCATCATCAGCCTGAGGATCAAAGAATGGAGGTTGTAGGATGGCGGCGGGGAAGCAAATCTCGTTGGTGGTAGGGTTATAATAGGCATTGACGGTCTGGGGTGACATCTCCCACTCGGTCTTGTCTACAGGTTTGTTGACGTTGCGATCTACTGCATCTTGGTTCAAGAATGCACTCACGCGACGCATGTTCTCATAGAGCGAGAGACTGTCGTCAATCTGCAGACCGGAGTAGTCGCGCCACTTGTCGGGGTAGCCTATCTTGATGATGAAGTGTTCAAGTTTGTCCTTGGCTTGTGCCTTGGTAGCAGCGCCCATCCATGTGGCTTCATCGATGCGCTGTGCAAGTGCTTCTTGCAGATTGTGAACGAGGGTGAGCATGCGTTCCTTACTGCTTTCGGGGAAGTATTTCTCCACGTAGAGTTTGCCGATGGCTTCGCTCAACACGTCACTCACAAGGCTTGTGGCACGCTTCCAGCGAGGGCGATCCTGCTTCACACCACTTAGCACCTGACTGAACTCGAACGAAGCACGGCGAAACTCATCGTCCAGCATGCCTGTGGCTCCGATCAGTGCGTGTGCTTCAGCATAAGCCTTGAGGTCGTCCAGTGGAGTATCAGCAAGAATCTTCTCCACCTCATGGATAGGTTCGGGCTGACCTACATCCACATACTGGAATGCAGGATAGCCACACATAAGGAAGAGGTTGCCCCAGTCGATACCAGGGAATTGAGTCACCAACTCGGTATAGGTCATCTTGTGATAGTTGGCGCTGATGTCACGGAGTTTCACCTGATCGTAGCTTTGCTTGGCGATACGGGTCTCGATGGTCATCGTGGCGTCGACCTTGCGCTGGGCATCTGCCTCACTGTTGCCAACGAGCGTGAAGAGTCGTTTGAGCAAGGTGATATAGGCATTGCGCACCTTTACGGTCTGCTCATCACTGTTAAGGTAGTAGTCGCGATCGCCCAATCCCAGTCCGGCTTGGCTTACTCCCACGATGTGTGATTGTGATTCGCGTAGGTCGGTGCCCACGCCGATGCCAAACATGGTCACGCCCACACCGATATAAGTGAGTTTAGCGGTGACAATCTGGTACTCGCGGCGATCCTTGATGGCTGCGATCTGATTCAAGATAGGGCGGATAGGGTCTGCGCCTTCACGGTTGCGGCGCACGCTATCCATGGCGAGACGGTAGAGCGAACCGATCTTTTGGCCGAGCGACCACTTGGCCTGGGGTGTGGAAGCCTGGTCGGTGATGATCTGGTTGATGCGCTTTTGGTTCATCTCTTCGAGATCGACGAATGCGCCGTTCATGGAATGCTCAGCATCGAGCGGATGAGACTTCAGCCATCCTCCGGCTGCATACTCGTAGAAATTGTCGCCGGGACGCACGCTGAGATCCATGTCGGCCTTGGTGCTTTGTGCCAGGGCAGTGGTGGCGGTCAGGGCCAGAGCGAAAATAAGGGTTTGGGTTTTCATATTAATTTGTGTTGGGAATAAATCCGCTTGTCATTATTGTTGGTTGGCGTCACGGCGGTAACGCCACATGAAAATCGCCCATACCGCAGAGGGTATGGGCGTATGGATGGGGTGAAAGGATTATTTCACGGCGATGCACTCCACTTCTACGAGCGCATTCTTGGGTAATGTCTTCACGGCCACGGCTGAGCGGGCGGGGAAGGGCTGGGTGAAGAATTCGGCGTATACCTCGTTCATGGCGGCAAAGTTGTCCATGTCGGAGAGGAACACGGTGGTCTTCACGACGTGGGCGAGGTCGGTGCCGGCCTCTTCGAGGATGTGCTTGGCATTGGTGAGCGACTGGCGGGTCTGCTCCTTGATACCGCCTTCTGCGAAGGCACCGGTAGCGGGGTCGAGACCCAGTTGGCCTGATGCGAATACCATGCCTCCGGCTTCTATGGCCTGGCTATAAGGACCGATGGCTTGGGGGGCATTGTCTGTGTGGATGACTTTCATAGTTTTGTATTATTTGTTTTTTGTAGATGATGTCTTGCTCTTATTTGTTGTCTGCGGGAAGGGGAAACGTCTGTGAGAAATAGTCCGCCTCAGAGCAACTTAAAACCCTTGGCGATGAGCGCCTCGCGTATCTCGTCGACGTGCTCCGCATTTTTGGTTTCGGTGGTGAGGTGCAGTACGCAGGCGTTCACCTTCTCGCTGTCGCCGTTGCGCTCGTGCCGCACCTGTGTGATATTGCCGCCGAGACTAGCGATGACCTTGCTGACGGCCACAAGTTGACCGGGCTTGTCGTCGAGTTCGATGGCCAGCGTGTAGATACGTCCGCTCTTGGTCAGACCGCGCTGAATGACGCGGTTGAGGATGGTCACATCGATATTGCCGCCACTGACGATGCACACGGTCTTCTTGCCCTCGATGGGCAGTTTGCCGAACATGGCGGCCGCTACGCTGGCAGCCCCTGCGCCCTCGGCTACCATCTTTTCGCTCTCGATGAGGTGGAGGATGGCGGCGCAGATCTCGTCTTCGCTGACAGTCACGATGTCGTCGACATACTGTGAGCAAGTCTCGAAGGTGAGCGTACCCGGCTCTTTCACGGCGATGCCGTCAGCGATGGTCGATACCGATGCCAATGCTTCCTGCCGGTGGTCGTGCAGGCTGCGTACCATGCTGGGGGCGCCGGCGGCCTGTACACCATAGACCTTGATGTCGGGGTTGAGCGACTTGATGGCAAACGCAATGCCTGAGATGAGTCCGCCGCCACCGACAGGTACGATGACGGCCTCGATGTCGGGCAGTTGGTCGAGCAGTTCAAGTCCGATAGACCCTTGTCCGGCAATCACGTTCTCATCGTCAAAGGGATGGATGAACGTATATCCGTTCTCGTCGCGCAGGCGGAGGGCTTCTTGGTAGGCGTCGTCATAGACACCAGGCACGAGCCGTACCTCGGCGCCGAGCCGCTTGGTGGCCTCCACCTTGCTGATGGGAGCACCTTCGGGCAGGCAGATGAGCGAGCGTATGCCCATGGCCGTGGCACCGAGCGCAACGCCCTGGGCATGGTTGCCGGCAGAGCAGGCGATGACACCCTTCGACTTCTCCTCGTCGGAGAGTTGTGATATCTTGTAGTAGGCACCGCGTATCTTGAACGAACCGGTCTTTTGCAGACATTCGGGTTTGAGATAGATATCGCTTTGCGTATTGATTTTCGGGGCGTGTACAAGGTCGGTCTTCCGGATGACCTTGCCGAGCACGTAGCGTGCTTTGTAGAAATTGTCCAAATTCAGCATAGCGTGACAATTTTGTTTATGATTTGCAGCGTGTTTCTTTGTGAATGCAAGAAAAGTATGTCCGGCTAAAATGCAAAAAAAACATCAAAGATGATTTTTAGGACTCGCCTTGCTTTGTATATATTGCAAAATTAGACAAAAAAGAGGAAAATGGGTAATGTTTTGTCGGCTATTTGTCTTCTGACAGTGCAGTCGACAAGCAGTCGACAAGGTGAGTGGTTCGTCAAATTGTTCGCAAATACCGTAAAAGCGGGTGAAAATCGCCGGTTCGCTTATTTAAAATGTGGGGTGAGGTGTATAATCCGGATATTTATGGCTAACTTTGCAGTTCCTTACAGACCAAACCTTTATGCAGCAGTTCTACCGTCTATTGATGGTGGCCGAGCGTCGGGTGATGGTCGGCAAGGATTGTATTACGGAAACATAAAGAATTGTAAATGGACAAGAAATTCCTGTGGGGTATTCTGCCTGCCCTCTTTTTTGCAGGCGCAATGACCTCATGCAGTGACGAGAATGACACCCCCTCCGGCGACAGTCTGCTGGCCGGGACATTCACCAACAAACTTTCGGCCGGGACGGCCGCCAATCTGAAACTTACTTACGAGGGCGACACGCTGATCGGCAAGGAGGTGCGCCTCTCTACCGAGAACGGTGTGTCTACGCTCCGTCTCAAGGGTATCCTGCCCGGTGACTCCTGCACGACGGTCAGCGGAGTGTCGCTCGTGGCCAAAGACGGCGGGTATACCTTCAGTGGGTCGGGCACGGCCTCCAATGTGTCGACCACATTCAACTACGCGGGCGAGGTGACCACTGGCGGACAGATGACCCTCTCGCTCACCAACGTGCGTGTGCCGCAAGGCAGCCTCGGTCAACTGGGTACGCTCTCCATGCCGGTATACAACGGTATGTCGGGCGAGTATACGACGGAGACCATCGACGGAAGAACCGTCGATGTCACCTACTTCAAGGCACCGATATACTACAAGATGGTCACCAAGCATCCCAACGAGACCAATATTGTACAGGTGGCCTATGTGATGATGCTCGGCACGGTGCTCAACAATGTTGTCACCAGTACCCTCGACGACGTGACCTTCTCTCCCGACGGCAACATCACGGCCATGTACAAGAGCCTGAACGACACCATCGGTTTCCAGCAACTCATGAACTATGCGGGACTGGCCCATCCCAACCGTTCCGAGTTTGCCTCGTCGCCGCGTGGTCTGGCCATGTACTACTTCTCCGGTGCCAACACGATGTACCTTGTACCCAATGTCGACCAGATCACCGCACAGGTGCAGGCCGACCGTACCCGTGCTTTGGGTGGAAACCCCACGGCAGAGAAGATGGCCAATATCGCTGCCGTGCTCACCCAAATTACCACAAAGGGACTTCGCATGACCGTCACCGAGAATCCCTACCGCACGGCTGGACTTTACAACGGCACCAGCGATTATATCCGCTACGAGGGCGACTATGTGGTCTATGCCGACCTGTCAGACCTCAAGTCACTCATGGAAGTGTTCGACGTGCTGCGGGCACTGATACCCGAGGACGTGCTGAAGGAGGATATCTTCGAACTGCTTAAAAAGAAGGGTGTGAATCTCCCCGCCGAAGTGGAGGAATACATGCCCATCATCCAGGCGCTCGTACCTGATACCACTGTTGGCGGCATACTCACACTACTGGAGACCAACCTCAATGATTTCGAAACACTGCAATTAGGATTCTATCTTAAGAAATGATGAAAAGATCAATATTATTCCTCCTTTTCTGTGTGCTCGCCGTATGTGCCGAGGCACAGATACTGAAGGGCCACGTCTATGACGCTGCCGACAACCAACCGCTTGTCGGCGTGAACGTCAGTTTCAAGTCGGGACAGACCGCAGCCGTGACCAATATCGACGGCGCTTATGAGGTGAAGTTGCCCTCGGGCGGTTCAGACCTCGTCTTCTCCTATGTGGGCTACAAGCCCTATACGCTCGCTGTCGTAGTCGACAAGCGCGAAGTGCAGGAGCAGGACATCTACATGAAGGTGGCCGAACATCTCATGCAGGATGTCGTGGTCACCGCCGGAAAATTCTCGCAGAAACTGAGCGATGTCACCGTATCCATGGACTTGCTCAAGAGCGGTGATCTTGCACGTCAGGCACCGACCGACCTCTCTGCCTCACTGAAGACCCTTCCCGGCGTCGACATCGTAGACAAGCAGCCGAGTATCCGCGGTGGCGGTGGCTGGACCTTCGGTGTAGGTTCGCGCGCCCTCATCCTCATCGACGGACTGAGTGTGCTCGCTCCCCAGACGGGTGACATCAACTGGAACAACGTGCCACTGCAGAATATCGAGCAGGTGGAGATCATGAAGGGCGCATCGTCTGTGCTCTACGGTTCGTCGGCTCTCAACGGTATCATCAACGTGCGTACGGCCCGTCCCGACCTGACCCCCCGTACGCATATCGCCTCCTATGTAGGTATCTACAATGACTATTCCAACGACTCTTACCGCTACTACGACAAGAATTTCTGGAAGGACGACAAGTTCCCGGTGAAACCCCTTCTGCGCAACAGTCTCTACAACGGTATCCGCAACCCGATATACGAGGGTTGGGAATTCCTGCACTCGCGCCGTATCGGCAACTATGACGTGACGGCCGGACTCAACCTGCTCACCGACGAGGGCTACCGCGAACAGAACTTCAACAAGCGATTCAATCTCAGTGGCAAGGTGACCTATCACCAGCCCAATATGCACGGCCGCTACCTCACCTACGGTACCGGACTCGACTTCAACAGCAACAAGTACGGAGACTTCATCTTCTGGCGTTCCGCCGCAGAGCCGCTCCGTCCTTCGGCCTATGCCAACATGGGACGAGAGGAGAACACCATCCGTCTCAGTCCCTTCCTCAACTACAACGACCCTGACCGAGGCATCAGCCACCAGATACGCGCCTACTACTATTTCAGCAACGGACAGATCGTAGAGGCCAGCGCAGAAAAGAGCATCACCGATATTCTTGGCAATATGGGTACAGATGCCAACACGCTGATGAACATGAGCAAGGGCGACTTGAGCAATGTCCTTTCGCCGCTCATGCAACCGCTCATGCAGGGCGGACTTGAAGCCATCCTGCGCGGCGACTTCACCAACCCGATACTCAACGATGTGGTCAACGGCGGACGCACGGCCCTCCAGTCGCTCTTCCCCAATGCCAAGACGAGCGACTACAACGATCTCATAGCCTGGACAATGAACCACGGATTGCCGTCCAATCTCCTCCAGTCTATCATGAATGGCCAGATGCCTTCCAATCTCACTGAGTGGTTGGCAGGTGCCATCAATTCAGACCGGTTGACCAAGGACTATCCGCTTGACAAAATCAACAACTGGTACGTAGACTACCAGTTTGGCAAGCAGTGGAAGAACGGTGCCCACATCACCGCCGGACTGACCTACCAGCACCTGCGCTTCAGATCGGGCTACATGGAGTACCAGCACAGCCTTGACCCCACGACCAACTATATCTTCCAGAGCGACAACGCTTCGCTCTATATGCAGTACGACCAGAAATTCTTCAATCGCTTGAGCGTGTCGGCCGGTGTGCGTGCCGAGTACTACCGTGTCGATGACCACTATCGTGAGGCCGAGACCAACATCTTCGGCAAGAAGGTGCCCTTCCGTCCCGTCTTCCGTGCCGGACTCAACTACGAACTGGCTCCCTACAGTTTCCTCCGTGCAAGTTTCGGACAGGGCTACCGCTATCCGTCGATCACCGAGAAGTTCCTCGTGCGCAACATCGGTGGCGCCAGCCTCTTCCCCAACACCGACCTGAAGGCCGAGAGCGGATTCAATGCCGAGGTAGGTTTCAAGCAGGGATATAAGATTGGTCCGATCATGGGATTCCTCGATGTCGCCGGATTCTTCACACAGTACCGCGACATGATCGAGTTCAATATCGGTATGTTCAACAGTTCGACCAACAAGATGATCAACAGTATTGACGATGTTGTGTCGATGTTGACCAACGGACAAAGCCTTGCCGTAGGTGCCCAGTTCCACAATGTGAGCAAGGCTCAAATCTATGGTGTGGAAATCAGTGCCAACGGCCAGTGCGCATTCAATCCCAACACCAAACTCTTCTTCAATATCGGCTATACCTATTCCGACCCCATCGATGCCGACTACAAGGCCAACAACGAGCGCGAGGCCGCCTATGCCGACCCGTTGCAGATGAAGGGCAAGTCGAACACGTCGAAGTACCTGAAGTACCGTTCGAAGCATACGTTCAAGACCTCGCTCGACTTCCAGTGGAAGCGTATCAGCGTGGGTGCCAATGTCAACTGGCGCAGCCGCATCCTGGCTGTCGACTATCTGATGCTTGACGAGCGTGAGCAGAACCCCGACCAGTTCAATCTGATGCAGATTGTCCGCGGTATCGTGCTCGGTGACTGTGGTGACCAGACCCTTGCCGCCTACTGGCAGAAGAACAACACCGACAAGGCTACCTTCGACGTGCGTGTCGGCATCAAGGTGACCAACAGCGTGGGTTTCCAGTTCCAGATGCTCAATATCACCAACACCGAGGTGATGAACCGCCCCATGTCGTTGGAGGCTCCCCGTACCTTCGTGGCCAAACTCAATATCGACCTCTAAGTCGCTTTTTAGTGTATCACTAATATAAAAATGGGGTTCAGAATCTTTGTGCCCGACTAAAAAAATCCCGGGTGTGAAACAACGTGTTGTAAGCGTTGGTTCACACCCGGGATTTTTTAAGGCGGGCTCTCTGTTTTTGGAGAATGGGAGGAAAGTGAGGTCACTTGAGGGGAGAAAGTGAGATTACTTGCCGAGATATTTGGCGCGAAGATAGGTGATAAACCGTTCCCGGTAACTGTCGCCGATGGGTAGTGTCTCGTCGGTGAGCATCCGTATGCGGCTCTTGTTGACCTCGGCAATCTTCTTCAGATTGACGATGTAGGAGCGGTGTATGCGCATGAAACTTGGTGGCAGGCGCTCCTCTATGCGTTTCATGCTGAGCAGCACCATCAGTGGTCTTTGGTCGCGGAGATGTATCTTGAGGTACTCGCTTTGACTCTCGATGTAGATGATGTCGGCAATGTCGACACGCACGACGCGGTGTTCGGTCTTGAAGAAGATATAGTCGTCGAAATTGCGGAGAATCAGCGTCGGCAGATGATTGAAGATGAAGTGGCGGCGTTTCACTTTCTCGGCGGCAGCCTTGACTTCCTCAAAGGTGTAGGGTTTGAGCAAGAAGTCAGCCGCATTGACCTTGTAGCCGGCGATGGCGTACTCGGGATGTGAGGTGACGAAGACCACTATCGGAGTGGAGTCGAGCGATCTGACAAAGTCGATGCCGTTGACATCGGGTATGTCGATGGCCATAAAGATGGCGTCGACGACCTCGTCGCGCAGGTGCTGTCTGGCTTCCTCGGCGGTGTGGCAGGCGGCCGCAAGGTGTAAGTACGGTATCTTGTTGATGTGGCTGACAAGCAAATCCAGACATTGGGGGTCATCATCGATGGCAAGACAGTGGATGATCATAAGAAGGTATTGTTTGTGAAGTGTCTGTGGTTGTTCAAGTTTGTTCTAAAAAGGGAGAAAAATGATGGAAATCTCCACTTCTTGAGGGAACATTTGCAAATATAATAATAAATTATATAAAATATACTTTTCGGCGTGCATTTTCTTATCTTTTTTTGCTTGGGCCAAGTGCGTAAAATCGTAAATAAATGGTAAATTTGCAGTTGAGGTAGATGCCGTCTGCCCTATTCGCCGTTGTACGTAGAAGACCGGCGGATATACCGATGAAAAAACAACAAAAAACGATATACTATGAGAAAAACTTCCATCTGCGATTTTTTTCGGCGCATGCAGACCGTTGCGTGTGCCGTATTGTGTATGCTGGCAGTGTCCGCCTGTGGCGGTGATGACAACTCCTCGTCAGGAGGAGGCGGAGGCGATACCCCTTCCGGTGGTGACGACGAGGAGCCGGCGGTGACCGTTGCGTTTGCCAAGGGTGCCGATGTGAGTTGGCTCACCGAGATGGAGTCTTCCGGATGGAAGTTCTACAGTGCCGATGGCAAGGCCGGCGACTGCCTTTCTATCTTGCAGGGTATGGGTGTCAATGCCATTCGTCTGCGTGTGTGGGTCAACCCTTCCGATGGATGGTGCAACAAGGCCGATGTCGTAGCCAAGGCAGAACGGGCCAAAACACTGGGTATGCCGGTGATGATAGACTTCCACTACTCCGACTCTTGGGCCGATCCCAGCAAGCAGAATCCTCCTACGGCGTGGAAAGACTACACCGTGAGCGAGATGCGCAAGGCCATCGCTGACCATACTACCGATGTGCTCACTGCTCTAAAGGCCAAAGGGGTCAGCGTGCAGTGGGTGCAGGTAGGCAACGAAACGAGCGGTGGTATGCTCTGGCCCAAGGGCGAAGCCAAGGGTACGGAGTTCACCAATTTCGCCCTGTTTGTCAATGCGGGCTACGAGGCTGTCAAGGCGGTATACTCCAAGGCACAGGTCATCGTACATCTCGACCGGGGCAACGAGCTGGCCCACTTCACATGGATGTTTGACGGTCTGCGTGGAGCCGGTGCCAAATGGGATGTCATCGGCGCCTCGCTCTATCCCGAGGACAGCGACTGGGAGGCGCTGACCGAATCGTGTCTGTCAAATCTGGCAACCCTGCACACCCGCTACAGTTGCCCCGTGATGGTGAGTGAGGTAGGTATGTCGTGGGATGCCACGAACGCTGCTGCTATGATGACCAAACTGGTCAAGGGTTGCAAGGCTATCGATGGCTGTCTTGGTGTGTTCTACTGGGAACCTGAATGCTACAACGGTTGGAAGGGTTATACCAAGGGCGCATTTGACAATACTGGAAAACCGACATCTACGCTCGGTGTATTCTCCGAGAAAGATTGATATATTTTTAAGGGTAGCGCGGCGCACGGCGTGTGTCGCGCTTTTCCTTTTTTCCCCTTTTTCAAGTTCTTTTTCCACATTTTAAAATAGGGGACATCTTTCGGTGACAGAAAAAATCTATTTCTATGAAACACAAAATCTTGTCTACATTTATCCTTCTTGCTGGCTCTCTTCCTTTGTCGGCACAGACCGACCGCTTGCTTGGCGGTGACATCTCATTGTTGCCCACCTATGAGCAGTGGGGTACCCAGTACCGTACCGCCAAAGGCAAGGCTATGCCCTTGCTCACGCTTGCGAAGAAAGACAACTGGAATGCCGCCCGCGTGCGGCTCTTTGTCCATCCCGAATATGCTTCCGATGATCACAAGGACGAGGGTGTATGCCAGGATCTCGACTATATCACCCCGCTCTGCCAGCGTATCAAGAAGGCCGGCATGAACCTCATGCTCGACTTCCATTACTCTGATACCTGGGCCGACCCTGGCAAGCAGTTTACCCCGAAGGCCTGGGCCGCCTGTACTCCTGCGCAGATGGCCGACTCTGTCGAGGTCCATACGCGCAACGCCCTGCGTCACCTCAAAGCCCACGGCGCCACCCCCGACCTCATCCAGGTAGGCAACGAGATCACCTTCGGCATGCTTTGGCCAACGGCCAAGACCGACCCTTGCGACGACGCCAACTGGGATATGCTCGCCACCATGCTCAAGCGTGGGGTGCGGGCCTGTCGTGAGGAATGTCCAGATGCACGTATCATCATCCATACCGAGCATGCTGCCGACTGGCAGGCCACCAAGGGCTACTACGACCGTTTGGCCCGCTATGGTGTAGACTACGACATCATCGGTCTCTCGTACTATCCCATGTGGCACTCTGACATCCCCAACCTAAGCCGCACGCTCGACTCTCTGGAGACCCGCTATCCCGACAAGGACATCATGATTGTGGAGACGGCCTTCTACTATTCGCGTGAGAACGACCATTGGGCCAAGTCGCCCGACGAGTTTTCTGACCTCTATCCCCTCACCCCCGAGGGACAGGCACAGTTTACTGGCGAACTTGTCGACATGCTCTCTCGGCATCCCCGTGTCACCGGTCTGTACTGGTGGTTCCCCGAGGAGAACGAGAGCGGACAGAAGGTCATTGGCAGTTGGATCAACCGTGGCCTCTTCGACAACCATACGGGACGTGCGCTACCTGCTATGGAGAAGTTTGCAAAGTTCAGAAGAAAATAATCGTGTGGCTGGTGAATTCCTGTTTTTGGGAATCCATCAGCCACCTATATATATAATGTAAGATGAAGAAAATACTGATATCCGCTCTTGCCCTTGCCGCTACCGCAGGTCTCTCCGCCCAAGAGCGTAGTGTGCGCGAACTGACCGCCTGGCAGTTCTCCCGCGACAGTGTCAACTATACGTCGGTGACGGTACCCCACGACTGGGCCATCAACGGACCGTTTGACAAGAAGCACGACTTGCAATATGTGGCCATCGAGCAGAATGGCGAGACCGAGAAGACCGAGAAGTCGGGCCGGTCGGGTGCTCTTCCGTGGATTGGGCGTGGATTTTACCGCACCACGGTCGACTTGAAAACACTGCCCGCCACAGCCATGCTCTGTTTCGATGGAGCCATGTCCGAACCGCACGTCTATGTCAATGGCCGGTTGGCCGGCTATTGGGCCTATGGCTACAATGCCTTCCGTGTAGACGTGAGACCCTATCTCCGCAAAGGAGTCAATACCATCAGTGTGAGTCTGAACAATCGTGAGGAGTCGTCACGCTGGTATCCCGGCGGTGGTCTGTTCCGTTCAGTCAGTCTGGTCACCACGGCAGACAAAGCCAGCCTTGACACTTGGGGTGGTTACTTCCGTACCGACTCCGTGAGTGGGCGCCAGGCTTATGTGTCGCTCAACACACGGGTGCGTTCTGCCGGAAAAGGTATCACCGTAGAGCGTACGCTCCGCGATGCCGCGGGACGGGTAGTGGCCAGTGACCGTGCGACGGCATTTGATGCCGACGGCAATGCCGCCACCTCGCTGCGGATAGCCGATGCTCGTCTGTGGTCGCCTGAGACGCCGTATCTCTATACGCTTGAGACACGCCTTCTGCGTGGCAACCGTCTTGTCGACCAGACCGTCAGTCGTGTCGGTATACGTACCGTGAGTGTCTCGCGCGACGGCGGTTTCCGCCTCAATGGTGTGTCGCGCAAGTTGCAGGGCGTCTGTCTGCACCACGACCTCGGTCCGCTCGGTGCTGCTGAAAACAAGGCTGCCTTCATCCGCCAGATACGTCTGATGAAAGAGATGGGTGCCGATGCCATCCGTACGGCCCACAATATGCCGTCGTCGATGGAGATGGCCGTGTGCGACTCGATGGGTATCATGGTCATGGCCGAGAGTTTCGATATGTGGATCTATCCCAAGTGTAAGAACGGCTATGCCCGTTTCTTCTCCGACTGGGCCGACCGTGACATCACCAACCTTGTGCTCAACCACCGCAACCATCCCTCTATCGTGATGTGGAGTATCGGCAACGAGATACCCGAGCAATGGAGTGAGGAGGGACGTCTGATCTCCGTCCGTCTGCAGGATCTCTGCCATCGGCTCGACCCCACACGCCCTGTCACCCAGGGTATGGACCGTGCCGAAGAAGCCCTGAAGTCGGGTTTTGCCCAGGTGATGGATGTGCCGGGATTCAACTACCGTGTATACAAGTACGACAACAACATCCGCCAACTGCCTCAGGGCTTCCTGCTCGGATCGGAGACAGCCTCGACGGTCAGTTCGCGTGGCGTATACAAGTTTCCCGTGGTCGTGAGCGACTCCCGTTCGTATGCTGACGGACAGTGCTCCAGTTACGACACCGAATATTGTCCGTGGAGCAATCTGCCCGACGACGATTGGGCCATGCAGGATGACAAGGCCTACACGATCGGCGAGTTTGTGTGGACGGGCTTCGACTATTTGGGCGAACCGACGCCTTATGATGAATATTGGCCGTCGCGGTCGAGCTATTTCGGTATCTGCGACCTTGCCGGACTGCCCAAAGACCGCTACTGGCTCTACCGCTCGCACTGGCGCAAGGACTCGCCCACGCTCCACCTGTTGCCACACTGGACATGGCCGGGACGAGAGGGGGAGGTCACTCCGGTATATTGCTATACGAGTTGGCCGTCGGCCGAACTGTTTGTCAATGGTGTCAGCCAAGGCCGTATCGCCAAGAGCGACAGCGCGCGGCTCGACCGCTACCGTCTGCGCTGGAACGACGTGAAGTATGCTCCCGGCGAACTGCGTGTCGTGGCTTACGACGCCGATGGATGTGCCGTGGCCACACAGACCGTACGCACGGCCGGTGCTCCGGCACGCATCGTACTGCAGGCCGACCGCAAGACTATCTCTGCTACGGGACACGACTTGAGTTTCGTCACCGTATCGTTGGTCGACAAGGACGGCAATCCGTGTCCGTCGGCTACCGACATGATGTCGTTTGAAGTCACGGGGGCAGGCACCTTCCGTGCCGCATGCAACGGCGACGCCACATCGCTCGTGCCGTTCTGTTCCCAAAAGATGCCCCTGTTCAGCGGTCAACTGGTTGTCGTTGTCGAGGGTACATCGCACGGTACGGCCACACTTACCGTCACCGCTCCCGGACTTCCGGCTGCTACGCTGCCCATCACGGTAGAATAAGGAGCGCCAAGGTCTTTTTGTTGTATCAATTCCTCGCAGAAAATCGCAAAAAGATTATACCAAGAGCCCGCAAAAAGCCCGCAAAAAATCCCCGCATACGCCATTGTAGGATGGAGGCGTATGCGGGGATTTTTTTGCGGATTTTCGAATGACCTTGCTGCAAATTGTGGCTATGTCTATTTTACGACGGTCTTTATGGTGCTGCCGTCAGCACGCCGTACGATGTTGATACCCTTGACGGGCTGTGTGAGTCGTTGGCCAAAGAGCGAGTAGCGGGCGACGGGGATGGTCTGCTTGCTGTCGGACGTGACGGAAGCAATGCCGGTGGGGTCGGCATAGACCATATGGACAGTGATGGTGGGACCGTCGGCCTTCACCTTGTCGTAGACGTATGTCTCGGTGAGGTCGTCATATTCGCGTTCTACGGTCTGCAACTGTAGGGTCACGGTCCATGTGGCATAGTCGAGTGGCATCCATTCGGCGGCGATGGTGGTATTGTCGATGGCGCGCAGAGCTCCCTTGGCGGAGTAGAAGGTGCCGGGCGTGCTGGTCATGACGCAGTTGCCGAAGGAGCAGATTTGGAACGTGCCGTTGGGCAGATTGTCGGCCATCACCTTGACGCAGCCGCCGTCAGTGGTTTCGGTGGTGGCTTTCACGCCTACGGGGACAGACATGAATATGTCGAAGCCGTCGCTTTCCATCTGGTTGACAGTGAGGGTCGTGCCATCGGCGATGATATTGCCGTTTTCGTCGACAAATTCGAAGGTGTGGTCTACTTGTGCTGCCATGCCTATGGGGAAGAGCAACAACGGAAGGAGAAGGGTAGAGAGTTTTTTCATATGAGTGATGTATTTGTTTGTGGTGGGCATTTCTCTTGGGCTCACCTGTTGTTATGCTGTGGAAGTGGTGACACCGCTGAAAACGAGGAAAAGGAAACAAGGGCCACCGCCCGAATCCGTCGCGGATGCGTAGCGGGAGTCCTTGTCTCCTTAGTCATTTATATACGGGTTACTGATTCCTTTGTTTAGTCATAATTTTTTTAACCGTCATCAAGTGACTTATCTTCTTACTATGACCTTTCTTACAGAGCCGTCGCTCATCTTGACGATGTTGAGGCCGGCCTGCGGTGCAGAAACCATCTGTCCTGCGGTGTTGTAGCGGGCTACCACCTTGGCGGTGCTTCCGGCGATGTTGCCATCGGCGATGGAGGTCGGTACCGACTTGCCGTCTTCGAGGTCGACAAGAATATAGTCGGAGAGGTCTGACTCGGCGTAGCGTGAACCCTCGGTGCGGGTGGCGGTCACAGCGTAGGCATATTTGTCAAACTCATAGTCGTAGAGGTTGGAGAATGCTGTAGAGGTGGTCTCCTTGCCGTCGACGGTAGCCGAACTGAGCCATGAGTAGAAGTGGTCGCCGGCCTTGAGGTTCTGGCTGATCTTGATGTGGTCGATCATGAATGTATCGTCGGATTTTATGCGCAGTACGAGTGCTGATCCGCTTTCTGGTACGATGAATGTTCCGTCGATGGTGCCGCTCTCGTCGAACTCGATGTAGTAGGTCTGTGTGGGACTCTTGATGGCGAGATAGTCGCCGGCAGTACCGGTAGCCTTGATGGTGATGTTGAATACAGAGTCGTTGGCGAGGTAGAGGGCCGGGGTCTTGATATAACCAGAGGTGTAGTCGTCATTGATGGCACCCATCCATCCCTGTGAGACAGCGTAGTTGTAGCCTATCCATCCGGGCAACTTGGTATAGTCGTCGAGGCTCTCGGCTGCTCCGTCGCCCAGCGGGTCAGGGTCAGTGGGGTCGGTAGACTCGGTGACATCGGCATCTACGCCGGAGAAGTCCTCGTCGATGATATCATATGTACCGTCTTTCTCGGCGGTAGTGAGACCGAAGTTGTCTACGCGGTAACCGGTGGCTTTGGCTGACGGTTCCCAGTTGGCGGTGTAACTGCCGCGGCTATCAATATCAGTGGCAGGAGTGGCAACAGGAGCGGCTACGCCAAAGGCCAGTTGTAGTGGATATTCGGAAACGAGGGAGTTGTAGTGGCTTTGTACGCCGAAATAGTAGTCGGCATCGGCTTCGAGACCCTCGCTGAAGGTATAGGTGGTGTTTTTCGTATAGTCGTAGTAGTATCCATACTCCTCATTCACGCCGACAGGCAGGAGTTCGGCATCGCGTCCGGCTTGTACGTTGAGGCTGTCGATGGCCAGATATGCTCCTTCGGGGAGGTTGTTCGGACGTATGCGTACGCCCATGTAGTTTCCGCCGAATTTGTTGTAACTGCTTTCCTGCAGGTCGGCTGTGCCGCCTGTTGTCCAGTATTCTGCATAGAATGAGCCCCACTCTTCCCATCCGCTGGTCGTAAGTACGTCGAGGTCGATGGTTGCAGCACTTTCTTCCAGTACGTCCTTGTCGGCCCCCTTTACTTGCATCCAGAAAGAAGCGTTCTTGTATTCGGAGAAGTTGTAGGGTGTGGTCAGTGTGTCACCGTTTGCTAAACGCAGGCCCTTCGATCCGTCGGCGCCAATGCCGTCGACGATGGTGCCTGTCGTAGAGAAGCCTTCGGGCAAGGTGCTTTCACAATCTGATGTCCATGTGCGGTCTTCGGTGCTGGTATAGTTCTTCTTGTAGAGCCACATCCAGTAATTGTAGGCGAGATCTTCCTTGTCCCAGGATACAGTGAATGTGCTGTCGGTGAAGTGACTAATGTCGGTGATGGTAGGCGGTGCAATGTAGTTGTTGGTACGCTCTATGTGTACATAGTCGATAATGCAACTGCCGTAGGCGAGTATCTGGAGAAATCCGTCAGCAGCCGAGGTCATGTTGTGGGCATTGAGTGTGAGGGTCATCCAGCCGCGGTTGGGGTAGATGTTGGTGTACAAAGATGTGGAACCGTCATCGGTATCTGCAAATTTCGGGTTGTAGTAGCCATCTTTGAGTACATTGACAAATAGCGAACATGAGGACTTGCCGATGTTCTTCACGCGCAGGGTGACGGTGATGTTGCCGGAGTAGTCGCCGAGGGGCGAGTTGAGTACGGCGCCGATGTAGCCAAACGGGTCGTTGAGGTAGGCGTTGCCACCGGCCTGGAATACCCATGATCCACACCATCCGGGAGTCTCGGTATACTTGTCGTCAATGTAATACTGTGCAGGTCCGCCGAAGTAGCCATACTCGTCGCAGAGGGCTTCTCCATCGGGCTCGGTCTCGGAGCCGGCGGTGAACTTGTCGAAGTTCTCGGTGAGGCGTTCCTGGGTTTCTGTTGTGCTATACCATGACTTGGGATAGAGTGATGTTGTGTTTTTCGTGGGATTGTTGGTATTGATACCTGCCTTCATCTTACTGACGACAGGTACGTCATGGCCGTTGATTCGGATGGTTCGGTCTATCGGGGCAACCAGTTTCTTGCCGGGTTCACCGGCCTGCGTTCCGAGTGGCAGGAGCGTGAGGGCTGCCAATAACACACCATAGGCGGAGGTAAATGTTCTCATGTTCTGTTGTGTTTTGATATGGTGGGGAACTCGTCTTACATTGTTCGCACCGGCGGTTCGGAGTAGAGTTCCCCCAACGACTTCTCGCCGCCGATGTTCTTTCTTTTCATTCGACGGCAAAGGTAAGGCGTTTTGTTCAAAACAATGGTCTGTTCACTGTCTTGATATGTATTAGATTATGAATTAAGACATTTTGTGCTTGAAAAACCCTTTATTTGCTTTCGTTTTGCAATCGTGCAGTCTTCTGATACTCACTTGGCGTCAGTCCGGTGACGCGTTTGAAGATGGCGACAAAATTGGTGCGGCTCTTGAAACCCACGCTCGACGAGATGGCCTCGATGGTGAGATGTCCGTACTTTTCGGTATCGCCCAGGCGACGGCATGCCTCGCGTATGCGATACTCGCCGAGGAGGGCGTTGAAGTTCTTGCCTTCTACCTCATTGATGACGTGCGACACCTCGGCGTAGGGTACGTCGATGGTCTGAGAAAGTTGGGTGAGTGAGAAGTCGGGGCTACAGATGGTGGCGGTGTCGGCCATGACGCTGCGTATCTGTTGGGCGATGCGATGTTTCTCTTCCTCGTCGAGTTTGCTATTCTGGTATTTGGCAGATGTTTTCGTTTCTACTTTCTCTTCCTTGCGGAGTATGGCCTGCATATTGTCGTAGAGGGCCTGCTGTTGGCGGCGGAGGTCACGGTTTTTGCGGCGGATGGTATAGATATAGCCGGCGGCCGATGTGATGGCCACGATGCAGAGGAAGATGATGATGTACGACATGCGGCGTTTCATGTCGAGGAGACGTACCTTCGCGTTAGACTCCTGTAGTTCGGTCATGAAGTGCATTTCCCCCGCCATGTTGAGGTGGAGGTCGTTGGCCAACCGGTCTTTGGCTCTGAGGTATTCTATCTCGTAGTGGTCGGCACTGTCGCGAAGGCCGATATGGGCGTAGTAGGAGGCCAGTGATTTGTAGAACTCAGTCTTTATGTCTTCTATGCGGTTCTTTCTGAGAATGTCGCGCATACGGTCGAAGGTGCGGCGTACGTTTTCGCGGTCGTCTTGCAGCGTGTAGATGTTGGTCTTGAACTGCAGTTGGGAAATTTCGTACCGCTCGGGTGTGTCGAGGATGTCGATGGCACTGATGGTCTGGTCGATGAGGCGCAAGGCTTCGGGATAATCTTTTCTCATATAGGCAGCGATGGCGCGTTCCTGCAAGCGGTTGAAGCGTACCAAGGCAATGCCTTGTGGAAATTTCATCGTGCGGTATGTCTGCCGGATGTCGGCGATAGAGTCGAGTTGGTCTGACGAGATGCAGTATTGGAGCAGGTTGCAGTAGATGATTTGCAGAATATTCCATTCTTTGGCTTCGCAGGCGAGACGGAAGGCATCGCGGTAGGTTTTCAGCGGAAGCCGGGAGAAGTAGTTTTCGTTTTCGTGTAGGTCGGCGAGGGTGAGGTAGAGGTTGCCGAGGTTGAGGCTGATGTATGCCCGGTTGGAGGTCAGATGGTGGTCGGTGGCTATCTTTTCAGCCTCATGCAGGTATTGGTACGACTTTTGGTAGTCGAAGTAGTAATAAAAGTAGATGTAGCCGATATTGTTCATCGCACGGGCGATGTTCTCCGTCTCCTTTGGGCTGAGGTGCGACTTGTAGCGTTTGTTGGCCACGATGCTATAGGCCACGAGTGCTTCGTGTATCTTGTTTTGGTAGAGATAGTCGCGTCCGCGCCTTAGGAGCGTGGTGTCGGGTGTCCCTGTCCATCGAGTAAAAAGACTGTCGGTGTTTTGTCCGCTGGCGTGAACGTCGGTGACGGAGATGCAGAGCAGGAATAACAGGATGCAGACCCATTGTAGTCTATTTCTGTGCATACGGCTGAATGTTGAAAAGAAAGACGTAGTGTGTTGGGGGGGGGACTTTTCAATGCCCCACCTCTGATGTATGGTCTTACGAAACGCGCTTGTAGACAAAGCGGGCCAGACCGTAGATGTAGCGGCGGAACCCGGGTTTGTAGGCAAGCAGATGTTCAAACCAACCAAGATGGCGGCCAACCATCTTGACCACGATACCTACGTAGAACATGGCGAAGATGGTGCCGATGCCGACAATGTACCATTGCCATGCGCCGAAGAAGGCATAGCAGGCGATGATGCCGAGCACGACGAGCGATACGTCGACGCAAATCTTGGTCTTGTGGAACGCTATGCCGCTGACCCGGCTGATAGCCACGGGAAATCCCTCGCCGGGCATCGTGACACTTCCGCACCGCACTTCAAGGGCAATGCCAGCCCCGAGTATGGTGCATCCGGCCACTTGGGCCACCACCTTCTGCCACAGTAGGGTAGGGGCGACCCATGTGGTGAGGAGCATGTTGAGGTCGATGAGTGAACCGAAGACAAAGCCGACGAGCAGTTGGAACAACTGTACGGCCTCGAAACGGCGGCGCAGTACGGCAATCTGTCCGGCTACGAGCAGACCGTTCATGATGTAGGTGTACTGGCCGATGGTCAGCGCAGGTACCAGTTGGGCCTTTCCTGCATTCTGAAATACGTAGGGCAATACGCTGATGACGCTGGAACCCAGCATCGAACGCACGCATACGGCTACGCCTACGGTCATGATCCACAACGAAACGAGCAGCAAAACGTGCTGCCACGCAAATGAAATTATTTTGTCCTTCATATCCTAAAAACTTGAATTCGCTTTAAGGTGATTTTGAAGTTAACCTTAAAGTGTGTGCAAAGTTAACAAAAAATCATAAAATATGTATATATTAGGATATGAAAAGCCGCTTGACGGATGGGCGTCAAGCGGCTCTGTATGGTGTACGGTCAGATGATGTACTATTTCTTGACCATAATCTTTACGGTCTTGCCGTCAGCGCGGCGCACGATGTTCAGACCTTGGTGCAGTCCGTCGGTCTGTGTTCCGTCGATGTTGTAGTAGCGGGTCATGCCTTGGGCCTGCGGTGCGGCGGCAATGGAAGCGATGCCTGTGGTCTCGTTTTTGCCGAGCGGTACGCTGAGGGCGTTGACTACGTGGTTGTCGCTTTTGTCGACGAGTATCACCACGAGGCGTGTGTTGGCATCGTCAAGAATATTGGTGGGCAGGGTGAAATTCTTCTCATAGGTGATAGGGGCATCGGCCTCGTAGTCGGCAGGCACGCTGCCCTCGTCGCCGTCGAAGTCGCCTGCATAGCCGCGGCCTACACACTGGTAGTACATGAGGTCGGAGGATACCCACTCGTCAAGGTTCTCGAAGCCGCCCATCGGACCAATTCCTCCACCTGCATAGGAGTTGTGCTGCATGTATCCGTTGGTGGAGTGGTTATTGTCGCCGTTGGAAGGGTGGTGTACGTTGTTCTCCACGATGACGTAGGCCAAACCATAGTGGGTGTCCTTGCCGTCTTCGGCGAAGTGCAAGGTGGTCGTAGAGGCGACTGTGCGCGAAGCCTCGTCGAGGGTGGCCTGTACGTCGATGTCTACCAGTACGGTCTCGCGGTCGAACAGTTTTTTGCCAGCGGTGAAGAAACTGCTGGGGTCAACCTTCGACTTGCGGTTGATGGAGCCTGTGGGAAAGCCGCTCGAATCCATGTATGCGATGGCTTTGGGGGAATAGGTGCTGTTGTACATTGGGTCGCCGCTATGTGCAGCGATGGGGATGGCCCAGTCGGCGGCAGTGTGCATGAGCGAGTCTACATAGACGAGTCCGCGCACACAGTATCCGCACCATGTGCCGGTACCTTCCTCGCAGAGGATGTGGCGCTGGTAGGAGGTCAGCGTGTTGCTGGTCGTAAACTTCTGATTTCCTGAGGAGATGGTCACCGTGAAGGGTACGGGCTTGTATTTCTCAAGGTATACCTTCTTGTCGAGCGTGATGTCTGTCGACTCGCCGGCCGGCAGTGTCTCGGCGACGTGCTGGGTGTAGGTCTCGCCGTCATAAGCCAAGGTGAGGTCGAAGCCGTCGATGTCCGTCGTAGACTCGTTGCTGGCGGTGACTACCATTTCCGTTTCGCCGATGTTGGGAACGTCGCAGTCGGTAATGACCGCTACTTTCACACCGCTTTCTACGGCCACCGTGATGTCGTCGATGTAGAGGCGGCTCTTGTCGGTGGAGTTGTTGACGAAGGCGATGCTCACGGTCTTGCCCTTGTAGGCATCGAGCGAGACGCTGTGACTGGCCCAGTCGCTCGACTCCTTATCGGTGGAGAAGAGGGGCTTGGTCTTGTCGAAGTCGGCGATGGTCTTGCCGCCGGTCTCGGAGATGTAGACAGCGTATCCGTCGCTATTGCGTTTGTCTGATGCTTTGGCACGCCAGGAGAGTATCACGTTGTCATCGGTGATGGTGATGGCCGGGGTGATCATCCAATCGTCAGACGTGCCAGCAGGTGAGTACCACGAGGTGCTGCATGCGGCTGGGCCGCTTCCGCCTTTGGGTGTGGCTGCAATCCACGGTGTACCTACGGCAAAGCCTTCGTTGGCCATGTCGGACGAGGGAGTGTTGCCGTCGTTGTCGATGAGGGTGAAGTCAGCAGGAATACCCTTGCTGAAATCGCATTGGAGATAGGTCTGTGCGTTTGCATGAAAAGAAAGAAAGAAAATAGCACTGCACGCAATTGCACTTTTTTTCATATTTCGCTATTATTGAATGATGGTGGCAAAGGTATATGTTTTTCGTGGAAAAGAAAAACAATTTTGCAGAAAAATGCCTTTTTCTGTATGAAAATGTCTTGTTTCGTCGTGTCGATGGCGTCTGCCTCCAGTCCCGGAATGTGGTAATGGTCTCGCGCTTTTTGACAGTTTTAACACCCTCCTCCACATGACAGGTGTCCGTGGGGGAGGGTGTTCTCAAATCAAAGCGACATTATAGTATTTATATTTATGGATTCATTTACCTTTCTCTGACGATAATCGACCCGCCGCTTGCACTTGTGGTGACGGTACACTTCTTGGTGATGGTCTGTACGTGACTGTCGATGCGGTCTTTCTTGACGGTTTTGAAATTGTTGCTGATGCGCGTGGCTGCCTTGCTGTCTACGATACCGCTGGTGTGAAGGGCAGCGTAGGTGGTCTTGATCTCGGCGCCGAGCCGGTAGGAAGATCTGGTGAGTTTTGCATCGGTGCGGTGGGTTTGCGTGATGGTGATCTCGCCCTCGAAGGGAATCCGTCCGCAGTCTACCGTTGTCATCCAGATGCCGCCATGTATGGTCTCGTGCCGGATATTGCCGTCGGTGTCAGTGTATTCTACCGTGGTCTCGCAGATGTCCTGTGCATCTTCGGAAGGAGTCACGGTGATGGTAGCCGTACATCCGGCTATCTTGCCGTTGGATGTATCGTCGTCGGTGCTGCAACTGGTTACGAGCGATATCACGCTTGCAAACATGATGACAGTGATGGCTTTCATTGTGGTGATGATGGACTTCTTCATATTCGTGCTGTTTTGACGGTGGGACAATCGGTGGTGTGTAGTCCTGTAGTTGTTTGAGGATGACATTGCAAAGGTAGGGCATGAAAAAGCAAATGCCAAACAATTTTATAACAAATTTTCAGAAATCAGAAAAATAAAACTCCGAAAACTGGCGGAATTCCGTGGGTTTTCCGGGTTTTGATGTGAAATTATATAAACTTTGGTTAAGATGTGATAAGGATGTGCGTTTGTGACGTTCCTCCGATAAAAACGTGGGTAATGATTTTTTTATCCATGTTTTTTGCTTGAATAAAAAAATTACTTAAATTTGCCATATATTGATAAAGAACCAAGAAACCATTAATCTAATTAACCCTTTAATTATGCAGAAAAGATCATTTCTTATTGTCGTAATGTTCCTCATCGGAATGTTGCTGACAGGGGCGTATGCGCAGACGCATACGGTGACCGGTCTCGTCAAGGACAAAGAGATGGGCGATCCCCTCATTGGAGTGAGCGTGTCTGTGAAAGGCACCAAGAATGCAACCATGACTGACCTGAACGGTAACTACACCATACAGGCTGCACCGAGCGACGTCCTGGTTTTCTCCTATATCAGCATGAAAACCAAGGAGGAGACTGTCGGCAACCGGAAAGTCATCAACGTCACGCTCGTGGCCAATGCCGAGAGTCTCGGTGAGGTGGTCGTGACGGCTATGGGTATCAAGCGACAGTCAGAAACCCTCACCTATTCGGCACAGACCGTGGGTGGAAAAGATGTCAACGACATCAAGTCGGTCAATATGATCAACTCCCTACAGGGCAAGAGTGCCGGTCTGCAGATCACGCCTAACTCGACAGGAGCCGGCGGTTCGTCGAAGATTCTCTTCCGTGGCAATAAGTCTATCTCGGGCAGCAACCAGCCGCTCATCGTTGTCGACGGTGTGCCGACAATGACCAATATCACCTCATCGCAGGTGTCGAGTGACTACGGTGGCGAGCGCGACGGTGGCGACGTTATGTCGACCATCAATCCTGACGATATTGCCAGCATCACCCTGCTGAAGGGTGCCGCAGCCTCCGCCCTCTATGGTGCAGTGGCCGCCAACGGTGCCATCATGATTACCACCAAGTCGGGTATGGCCGGACGCGTGTCTATCAACGTGTCGAGCAATACCACGATGGAGTCTCCTCTCACCATGCCGAAGTTCCAGCGTATCTACGGTGGTGAGGAAACATTCAGTTGGGGTGACAAACTCTCTTCCGAAACACCCAACTATGCCAAGGAGTTCTTGCAGACTGGCTACACCACCAACAACTCTATCTCGCTTTCCGGTGGTAACGATAATTTCAAGGCTTATTTCTCTTACGGCAATGTATACTCTCAGGGTATGACCCCGCAGAATACCTACCGTAGCCACAACCTCGCCTCAAAGGTAGACTTCACCGTACTCAAGGATGTGCATGTCGACTTCTCGGCCAAGTACACCAACCAGCACGTCAAGAACCAGGCTTCTGCCGGATACCTGTGGAACCCGCTTACCGGCGCTTACCTTTTCCCGCGTGGTGCCGACTGGAACTACTACAAGGAGAACTACGAGAAGTACGACGCTGACCGCGGCTGCAACATCCAGAACTGGACGAACACCGGACTGCAGCAGTACAGCAACCCCTACTGGGCACTCAATCGCCAGACTCCCATTTCAGACCGCAACCGCTATGAGTTTGGCGGTACTGTAAGATGGGACATCACGCCCGACATCAACATCCAGGGCCGTATGCGCTATGAGCGTGGCGAGGAACACTTTGTACGCAATGCCTATGCTTCAAGTATCGGCAATCTCTATCCGATGGGTAGCATGAAAGACCTTCGCTACTTCAGCGACCAACTCTACGGCGACTTGCTGGCCAGTTACAAGCACACCTTCAACGACTGGCTCGTCTCCTGCACCGTGGGTGCAAGTTTCACCAAGACCAAGACCTCGCACGTAGACCTTTGGGGTGAAGGCTCCAAGTTTGTCTCTCCGGGCAACGGCAATGTGTACTATCCCAACATCTTCACCCCCAACAACTACTACACCAACCTGTCGACCCTCGGCTCGGGTGATGCTATGAAGACCGAGAAGCGCCTCAATGCCGTCTTCGCTACCGCACAGATCGGCTACAAGGACGCTGCCTTCCTCGACCTCTCTGCCCGTAACGACTGGTCATCGGCTTTGGCCTACACCGAGAGCTGCTCCTTCTTCTATCCGTCAGTAGGTGCAAGCGTATTGCTCAACAAGTTTGTCAACATGGGCAAGGAAGTCAACCTGTTCAAGTTCCGTGCCAGTTACTCCATCGTAGGTAACGACGTGCCCATCTACATGTCCAACCAACTCTACACGCTCGGTTCACAGGGTGCTATCTCGGCTCCCGACAAGGCTCCGTTCCGTACGTTGAAGCCCGAGAAGACCCACTCTATCGAGGCCGGATTTGACGGCGCGTTCTTCAACAATCGCCTGACCTTGGCTCTCACCTACTACAAGACCAATACCAAGAACCAGTTCTTCTCCGTCTCTGCTCCTTATGAGTCGGGTTTGCGCAACCGTTATGTCAATGCCGGCGACGTGCAGAACCAAGGTTTCGAGTTCAGCGCAGGATGGTACCAGTCATTCAATCAGGACTTCTCCTGGTCGACCAACTTCAACATCTCCTACAACGACAACAAGATCAAGACGCTTGTCGACGGTCTGCCCAACGGTTTGACCATCGCATCGTGGTCGGGTGCTAAGATTGTTCTCAAGGAGGGCGGCTCCTATGGCGACCTCTACGTACGCCAGATCAAGCGTGATGAAAACGGCAAGCCCGTCAAGAACGAAAATGGTCAGCCCATCGTCCTCGGCGATTCCAACGACGAGATGAAGTATGCCGGCAACATGAATGCCAAGGTCAACTTCGGATGGACCAACACCTTCCACTACAAAGACTTCACCTTCTCCTTCCTCATCGACGGTAAGTTTGGTGGTCGCGTCATGAGCGCTACCGAAGCCACCCTCGACGGCTGGGGCGTATCAGAGCGCTCTGCCGAGGCCCGCGATGCAGGCAAGGTGGTTGTCGACGGAGTAGAGTTCGATCCGCAGGCTTGGTACTCCACGGTCGGCGCATCCAACTTCAACTCTCCCTATGCCAACGAGTTCTATGTATGGAAAGGCACCAACGTCCGCATGCGTGAGATGAGCCTCGGCTATACCTTCCGCAACCTCTTCGGCAACGGCAAGAACCTCACCGCAGCCCTCATTGCCCGCAACCTCTTCTTCTTCTACAAAGACGCACCTTGCGATCCCGACGTATCTATGGGTACCGGCAACGGTGTACAGGGCATCGATATCTTCAACCTGCCTTCTTCGAGAAGTTTCGGTTTGAACCTTAAGTTGAACTTCTAATCCAGCAGAACACTATGAAAAATAGAAATATGATTGCAGCGGCCGCTCTGACGGCGCTGACTGTACTGGGAGGCGCAACGCTCAGTTCCTGTACAGACAGTTTCGAAAAACTCAATACCAACGGAACACAGGTGAATCCCAATGACCTGCCCTTCTCGGCACAGTGTGCAGAGCCGATGAACTACTGTTATCCGCCCCAACAGAACATGTTCCAGTTCTGGACCAACCTCACCATCGACCTCTACGGTGGCTATTTCGAGACCCCCCACGGCAATTTCACCAACTGCGACATGGGTGAGAACCGCGGTCATAGCGGTGGTATGTATGAGAACTACTACCTGCACATCTTCAACAATACCCGCCGTATCATCGCTTCCTGCGACGAGAAAAAGCAGGACGGTCTGGCTGGTGTGATGCGTATCGTGCAGGCTGTCGGTACCCTGCAGGCTACTGATGCCTACGGACCGCTCGCCTACACTTCTATCATCAATGCCGAGAGCGAGTCATCCTATCGGTTTGACTCCCAGCAGGAACTCTATGGGCAGATGCTCAAGGATCTCGATGTGGCCATCACTGGCATCAAGGCGATGGACGAGGTACAGAAAGCCACCCTTGCCACCTTTGATACATGGTGCTCGGGCAATACCGAAACCTGGATACAGATTGCCAATACGATGAAACTGCGTATGGCCCTCCGTCTCTCCAAACGCGAGAGCGAGATGAACGCTGCCGGCTACAACCTGCAGAAGATTGCATCTGAAGCTGCCGCCAATACGCTGGCCGTCAGCGGTAAGGATATCGTTATCAAGGATCAGAGCAACGAACTCAAGCGTATGTTCGACTGGCAAGACTGCGGCATGAACGCCAACCTTATCACCTTGCTTACTGGTACCAACGACCCGCGTCTGCCGCTCTACGTCACAAAGAACTCGGGCGAGATTACCGATGCTGTCACAGGTGCCGTCACTCCGGCAGGGTCGACCTACTGTGGTATCCGCTTCGCCAGCGGCATGGCCCAGAAGGGATCGGCCGGCTCCTACGGCTACAAGATGTCGCAGTGGGTGGGTGACTACAACTTGCCTCTGCCTATCTTCAAGGCAGCCGAGGCTTACTTCCTCTTGGCTGAAGCCAAACTGCGCTGGAACATCGGTTCGCAGAGCGTGCAGAGCCTTTATGAGGAAGGCATACGCCTGTCTATCAACAACGAGTTGGCCTACAAGGGCTCTTTCGCCGGTATCGACAATATTTCCAGCGCCGACATCGAGGCTTACATCAATAGTACCGCTCACCAGGCCGACTATGTAGACCCGGGCAACAGCAAGAACAACTGCCCGGCTGTCAATCTGCTCAGCGTGAAGTGGGACAGCAACGCTTCCAAGGAAGACCAGCTCGCTCGTATCATGACGCAGAAGTATATCGCCCTCTTCCCGCTCTCCAACGAGGCTTGGGCCGAGCAGCGCCGTACGGGTTATCCTCACTTCTTCGTTGCTCTCGTCAATAAGAGCAACGGTGGTGTGGATACCGAGGAAGGCGTACGCCGCGTCATCTACAGCAGCAATGCCTATGATACTAATGCCGACGGTGTGGCTGGCGGCATCGAGTTGCTCAACAAGGAGAATACCAGCAAGAAAGGAAAGACTGGCGACGTAGGCGGTACTCACCTTTGGTGGGACAATGCCGACAAGTCTAATTTCTGATTGGTTACCGTCACTTGTCCATCCCTTTCTTGAAGGGAAAAAATGAATATGCCGGCAAAGCAGGTCTCAGCCTCGCTTTGCCGGTTTTTTGCGTCGGAGAGAAAATACTTGACATGTGATGGAAACCCGTCTACAATAAAGTGCGCAGTCTGGCGTTTTTCTCTATGAACACATTTTTCGGGGCCGGCCTGTACACACCCTCTTGCCCTTCCATCCCGACAGAAAACAATGAAACCAGTATCAGCCATCTCCCCATCTTCTGACAGACGACCAGCGCCATCTCTCGGTGTCGGGCGTCTTTGCCGTGCGTGGATATGGCTACGCCGTATCTCCTGTTGTCGCGGATTTGGTGTGCAGTCGCCTTCAGCCTATCGCTTCATACGCTATGTGGTCAACGAGCACTATCCCTACTATGCCTATGCCGACCTACGGCTGACTCATCCCGACCTAAAAGGTGCAGACCTCAAACTCATGCGGCTCTACCTGCGCCTGGCCAACTATTGCCAGGCTGACACCTTTGTCGATGCCGGAGGCGTAGTCCCCCATATTCTTCCCGACTTTGTGGCGGCAGGGTGCCGCAAGACACGGATGACCGACGAACCAGATTCGGCCGCAGCCATCGAACTGCTGCGTATCGGCGTCGCCAAAGACGATGACTGGTTGGACCGTGTGCTCGACCGTACCCGCCAAAACTCCGTCATCATTGTCGAGCAGATAGGCTTTCGTCCCGAACTCCGTGAGGTATGGTTCCGGCTGCTGGCCGATGCACGGGTGAGCGTGTCGTACGACCTCTACTATTGTGGCATCGCCTTCTTCGATACCGCCCGCCACAAGTGCAACTATATCGTCAATTTCTGAGCCGTCTTTTCTCAAAAAGTATGTGCTCGAAATTATTTGAATACAGTACGTAAAAAATAGTGACCATGAAATACTATACCCGACGTGGAGACGAGGGACTGACCGACCTGTATGGCGGACAGCGCGTTTCCAAAGCCGATGCCCGCATCGAAGCCTATGGCGCGCTCGACGAACTCAATGCCCATCTCGGTCTTCTTGTCACCCTAATGGATGACAGTCAGGAGCGTACCGAAGTACTGCACATACAGGAAATGCTCTTTGCCGTCGGTGCATTGACCGTATCCGACGGGAAAACGCTGCCCGCCACCGTCGACGAGGCCGAGGTGGTGCGTATGGAAACCTCCATCGACCGACTGCAGGCCGAGACACCGCCGCTCTCTTCGTTTGTCCTGCCTGGCGGCTGTCCTGCTGCCGCCCAGTGTCACGTCTGCCGCACCGTCTGCCGCCGTGCCGAGCGCCGCCTTGTGGCCTTGCACAACAGTACGTTCTTTCCCGAGGCGGCACGGCACTATGTCAATAGGCTCTCCGATTACCTTTTCGCATTGGCATTGAAATTAAACTTTGTTACACATGTAACAGAAAAAAAAGTGTGCATTTCTTGCAAATAGCGCAAAAATTGCTATTTTTGCACGCGAATAACGGAGAGGGTATGCATGTCGGCTACTTTTCAGTCCCATGTACAGAGTTGCAATCTTTGGGAATACCTGAACGTTTCTTATACGATGAAAACTTTTAAAACTTAAAATTATGTATTGGACACTTGAATTGGCTTCCAAACTCGAAGACGCTCCCTGGCCCGCTACCAAGGACGAACTGATAGACTATGCTATGCGTTCGGGCGCACCGCTGGAAGTACTCGAAAACCTGCAGGAAATAGAAGACGAAGGCGATGTCTATGAAAGCATCGAAGATATATGGCCCGATTATCCTACCAAGGAAGACTTCCTCTTCAACGAGGACGAGTATTGATCGGTTTGAACTGAGTCATAAGGACTCAAAACTTTGAATACCAGCGGTATGAGAATTTTTCTTGGAAGATTCTCATACCGCTTTTTCAGAATAAAAACCGATTGGAAACGTGATTTTATAGGCGATTATTTACCCAAATCTATGTTGTAAAGTCAGATTTGGGTAAATAATCGCTATATTTTCTCCGTCACTTTGTGTGGTGTGTAGAAAATGTGTATTTTTGCACAAAGCAAGTATTTTTATAAGTAGATGTTCAAAAATATACGAATAATTTTGAATACCTACTTACCCACCTAAGGACAAGAAAAATGACACACGGACATGAAGTTCTCCACATGATGGAGGGTAATAGTTATGCCACGCGCCAGCGGCTCGTGGAGGCAATCATACAACGTTTCGGCGCGGAAGAGCGCTTTTATACCTGTTCGGCTGAGGATATGACTGCAGCCGAACTGGTAGATTTCCTTGCGGCACGCGGCAAGTTCATGCCCGCCGCCGGTGCCGCCGATTTCACGGTAGACATCACAAAGGTGTGCAACCATTGACTTTTGAGGACCTACTTATGTTCCAGAAATTCATTATCAACCAGGACGGCGTACTCCGCTTCGGGCACGTCTATCTTCACCGCGACATGCTCGCCCCGGGCGAGCGCTGTGTCTACGGCGGCGGACTGTGGAAGGTAGACGAGAGTCGCGGGGCCATTCTGCTCTATGGCCGCTCGTTTGATTTCGGTCCGCCCGACTTCGACTTTGTGCGCCGCATAGAGTGGGCCGGTATCGGCGGCAAGCCCGTACCCCTGTTTTTTCTTCCTCACTGGCCCGATGAGGACGTGCTGCAGCCGGTCGTCGTGTGACGTGCGGACAGGCAATACAAAATAGGGATACATTGCACAATAAATAGCCGGAACCCACGTTTATATACAGTGTTTATGCGTAGACAAATATTCGCAACCCTGCTCCTTGCCGCTTCAGCCGGAAGTGTCAAGGCCCAGTACGACGTGTCGTTCAGTCACTATTTCGACCTCGAACCGTCGTTCAATGCGGCTGCCGTCGGCAAGCAGTCGAAGATCAATGTTGCCGTGGCCTATGCCATGGATATGGCTGGGTTCAAGAACAATCCGCAGACCATGTATGCCGCCGCCGACATGCCCTTCTATTTTGCGCGTGTCTATCAAGGTGCCGGTCTGCAGTTTATGAACGACAAGATAGGTCTTTTCACCCATCAGCGTCTGGCCTTGCAGTATGCCGTCAAGTTCAAACTCTTCGGCGGAATGCTCTCTACCGGTATCAGTGCCGGTCTGCTCAGTGAAACGTTCGACGGTACAAAACTCGATGTGGAGGACAGCAGCGACCCCGCCCTGTCCTCGTCGAAGCTCGACGGCAACGCCTTCGATGCCTCCGTTGGCCTGTACTATACCCACAAGTCGTGGTATGTAGGCGTCTCTGCGCAGCATCTCACGGCTCCGACCGTCAATCTCGGCGAGCGCAACGAACTGAAGATTGATCCCACATATTATTTGACAGGTGGATACAATATACAGTTAAGAAATCCGTTTCTTACAATAAAGTCGTCTGCTCTGGCCCGTACCGATGGGGTAGGGTGGCGTGCCGACGTGACCGGCCGTCTGGTCTATACCAACGAGAAGAAAATGCTCTATGCCGGCATCACCTACAGTCCTACGGTGTCGGCCACACTGCTTATCGGCGGATATTTTCACGGTATCGTGCTCGGGTACAGTTATGAGATGTATACCTCGGGGCTCAACCCCGGCAACGGAAGTCACGAACTGTGTGTGGGCTACCAAGTAGACCTCAATATGACCAAAAAGGGAAAGAACAAACATAAAAGTGTGAGAATACTATAATCGTATGATAAAGATGAGAAATGCAATCATAGCATTGTGCGCTGTCGCGCTCTCCGTGAGCCTTACGGCATGTTTCGGCGGGAAAGCCGCCACATCGTCGGGTCGCGGAGGCGAAGTCACCGGCGTGAGTGGCAGACCCTTCACCGAGCCCGCCCCCTACGGCATGACGCGCATAGACCGCGGTTTCCTGCACATGGGTCTCAAGGAAGACAGTCTTTGGGGCATACAGACGCCGACGAAGGATATCTCCGTCGACGGTTTTTGGATGGACGAAACCGAGGTGACCAACTCCGAGTACAAACAGTTTATCTATTGGGTGCGCGACAGTATCATCCGTACCCGTCTGGCCGACCCAGCCTACGGCGGCGACGAGACCTACATGATCACCGAAGACAAGAACGGCGATCCCGTCACTCCCCACCTCAACTGGAAGAAGGCTTTGCCCCGCAAACCCAATGAGGACGAACTGCGCGCCATACAGAGTGTCTATACCCGCAATCCCGTGACGGGCGAGGTGTTGCTCGACTATCGCCAGCTCAACTACCGCTACGAGGTCTACGACTATACTGCTGCCGCCTTGCGCCGCAACCGGCTCATCGCCTCGGAGCGTAATCTCAATACCGATGTGGAAATCAATCCCGACGAGCAGGTCATGATCTCCAAGGACACCGCCTATATCGACGACGAGGGACGCATCGTGCGCCAGACCATCGACCGTCCGCTGAGTGGTCCGTGGGACTTCCTCAATACCTATATCGTCAATGTCTATCCCGACACGACCTGTTGGGTTAACGACTTCCCCAACTCCGACAACGAGGTATACCTGCGCAACTATTTCTCCAATCCCGCCTACAACGACTACCCAGTGGTCGGTGTTACCTGGGAACAGGCCAATGCCTTCTGCGCCTGGCGCACCGACTATCTGCTCAAGGGGCTCGGTGCTGAGGCCCGCTATGTGCAGCGCTACCGCCTGCCCACCGAGGCAGAGTGGGAGTATGCCGCACGCGGAAAGTCGGGCACGGAGTTCCCGTGGAATGATCCCGGCGTGGTGAGCGGCAACGGATGCTTCTTTGCCAACTTCAAGCCCGACCGCGGCAACTACACCAAGGACGGCAACCTCATCACCTCCAAGGTGGGCATCTATTCGGCCAACTCCAACGGGCTCTACGACATGGCGGGCAACGTCGCTGAGTGGACCTCCACCGTGTTTACCGATGCCGGTGTCGATGCCATGAACGACCTCAATCCACAACTCGACTACAAGGCCGCCAAAGAAGATCCCTACCGGCTGAAGAAGAAGAGCGTGCGTGGCGGTTCGTGGAAAGACCCCGAATCCTTCATCCGCTCGGCCTGGCGTACCTGGGAATACCAAAACCAGCCCCGCGCCTATATCGGCTTCCGCTGCGTGCGCAGTCTGGCCAGTACATCAAGTGCAAAACAGAAAAAATCGAAGAAATGACCGTTTATAGCAAATACAATCTGGTCTATCGACTGCAAAAGTGGATGGACAGCGTCCCCGGACAGACCTTCCTCAACTATGCCTACAGTTGGGGTGCGTCAGTCGTGATTCTCGGTACCTTGTTCAAGTTGACCCACCTTGCCGGTGCCAATATTGCCCTCTTCTTGGGTATGGGCACCGAGGTGTTCGTGTTCTTCATCTCCGCCTTCGACCGTCCCTTCGACAAGACGGCAGAAGGTCGCGACCTCCCCACTCACGTTGAAGAGGAGGAAGAAGGTGAGGAGGCCGGCAGCGAGGCCGTGGCCGAAAATAATGTTGCCCCCGCAGTGCAGGGCGTACCCTATGGCGGTACGGTCATCATCGGTGGAGGCAATGTGGCCGCCGGAACATCAGTGGAACAGGCCGGTGAAGGCCAGTCTACTGCTGGTGCAACAGCGCAGTCCGCGGCTGCCGTGGCAGGCGGCACATGGGTGGCCGGCCAGCAGGCAGCGGCTCCCGGACTGGTAGAAGCCCAGAGCAACTATGTCGACGAACTGCGCAATCTCACCGAGACCCTGCAAAAAGTGTCGGAGCAGAGCGCGCGTCTTACCCGCGACAGCGAGGAGATGGAAAACCTCAACCGTACGCTCACCGGCATCTGCAAGGTCTACGAGATGCAACTCAAGAGCGCATCGCAGCAGATCGGCACCATCGACGAGATCAACGACCAAAGCCGCAAGATGGCGCAGCAGATCGAACAACTCAACAAGATATACGCCCGCATGATAGAGGCCATGACCGTCAACATGCGCGCTGCTGCCCCCGGTGCCGGCGAATAGCCACGCACCGCACGGCATGCCTATAATGAACAACAATACACAATGGCAATAAAGAAAAAACCTGTCTCGCCGCGCCAGAAGATGATCAACCTCATGTATGTCGTCCTCATGGCCATGCTTGCGCTGAACATTTCTACCGAGGCGCTGGAGAGTTTTTCCGTCGTGGAGGAAAGTCTCAACCGCACTACACGCAATGCAGCGAAGGAGAACGAGGCTCTTTACGGCGACTTTGCCGCACAGATGAAGGCCAACCCGCAGAAGGTGAAGGAGTGGTTTGACAAGGCCACGGCCGTGAAGGAGATGAGTGACTCGCTATACAACCTTGCCGAACAACTCAAGATAGCCATCGTCAAGGAAGCCGACGGCAAGGACGGCGATATACACAATATCGACCGCAAGGACGACCTTGAGGCGGCCACCCATGTGATGCTGGCTCCCGGCACAGGCCGAGGAAAGGAACTCTACAAGGCCATCAACTCGTTTCGTGAACGCATCCTGACAATGGTCGGTGATACCCGTCAGCGCCATATCATCGCCGACAACCTCTCGACCGTTGTCCCCCAAAGAGGAAAGGCGTTGGGAAAAAACTGGCAGGAGTACATGTTTGAGGATATGCCCGTGGCCGCTGCCGTCACCCTGCTCTCCAAACTGCAGAGCGACGTGCGCTACGCCGAGGGAGAGGTGCTCCATACGCTGGTGGCCAATATCGACTTGAAGGACATCCGTGTCAACAAGCTCAGTGCTTTCGTCATACCCGAGTCGCGCACCGTCATCAGTGGCGACAACTTCTCCGCACAGATCGTCATGGCCGCTGTCGATACCACGCAGCAGCCCGAAATCTATGTCGGTGGCCGTCGTATCACGGGCAATACCTACCGCTTCGCAGCCGGTGGGGTGGGTGAGCACTCCTTTGGTGGCTACATCACCATGCGTACCGGCAACGGCGATGTCATACGTCGTGATTTCACGCAGAAATATACGGTTGTAGCGCCGAGTGCCACCGTGTCGGCCGACCTGATGAACGTGCTCTACGCCGGCTACGACAACCCCGTGAGCATCAGCATACCGGGTGTGCCCTTGTCGAGCGTTTCGGCCTCAATGGGTGGCGGCTCGTTCCGCTCCATCGGCATGGGCCGCTATATTGCGCGTCCCTCGGCCGTAGGACAGGATGTCACCATCAATGTCTCTTCTACCCAGGACGGCCGCTCGCGGCAGATGGGCAAGTTTGTCTTCCACGTGCGCAAGTTGCCCGATCCCACCGCATACATCCAGATCGGTACCGACCGTTTCCGCTCGGGCGGACTCTCCAAGGCCGCACTCATGGATGCTGGCGGTATCAAGGCCGCCATCGACGACGGCATACTCGACATCCAGTTTAAGGTGGTCAGCTTCGAGACCGTCTTCTTCGACAATATGGGCAACGCCGTGCCGATGGCCTCCAACGGTGCCCAGTTCTCCGAGCGGCAGAAGGACACCTTCCGCAAACTCTCTCGCAACAAGCGGTTCTATATCTCCCGTATCACAGCGACCGGTCCTGACGGCATCACGCGCAAACTCAACGGGTCGATGGAAGTCATCGTCAAGTGATGTACCGCTGGGTGCATCACTGTGAAATCAACGAAAAGCAACAAAACATGGATTATATCAGCCACATGAGACAACTATTGTTCACCATACTGCTGGTCTCGGCCGCAGGCGTGGCCAACGCCCAGCCTACTGCACGGCGTATGCAGGCCGAACAAGCCAAGACCGCCAAGAAGGACGCACTCACCACCCGAGCCCAGATCTCGTTTCCCACGCAGGCTCCGATGGATGAGGACGTGGTGTGGAGACGCGACATCTACCGCGAGGTAGATCTCACGAAGGACGCCAATGCTCCGCTCTACTACCCCGTAGAACCGGTAGGCTCGCAGATGAACCTCTTCACCTATATGTTCAAACTCGTCATGCGCCGTGCGGTCGATGCCTATGAATATCGGCTCGACGGCAACGAGGTATTCGACGACAACGCGAAGATCAAACTCAAGTCGCTGCTCGACAACTACCACATCTTCTATGAGCGTACCGACCGCGGCATACGCATCGACGACAGTGATATTCCCTCAAAGGAAGTCACCGCCTACTACATCAAGGAGAGTGCCTACTACGATCAGCATACCGCCACGTTCCACCACAAGGTGCTTGCCCTCTGTCCTATACTCAAGCGTGAGGACGATTTCGGTGACGGTTCCACGTCGTACCCTCTGTTCTGGGTCAACTATGACGACCTTGCCCCCTATTTGGCCAAGCAGACCATCATGACGAGCAATCTCAACAATGCTGCCGTGATGAGCGTCGACGACTACTTCACGAAGGGTATGTACCGCGGCAAGATCTACAAGACCAACAATATGCTGGGCAAGACCCTCGCCCAGTATTGCCCCAACGACTCTGCCCTCACCAAGGAGCAGCGCCGTATAGAAGCCGAGTTGGAGGCCTTTGAGAAAAATGTGTGGGGTGACGCCGTACGTCGCGATTCGCTCGACAGTATCGCCAAGGTAGACCGCAAGGCCGTGCGCAAGACTACGAAGAAGAACCGCCGTGCTTCCGGCGATGCAACAACTGAGACGAAGGTCAAGAAGACACGCGCCCCGAAGAACACGACATCCGGTTCTTCATCATCGTCGGCCCGTGTCACCGTGCGCCGCCAGCGTCACTGATGGTCGGCACGCCTTTCTTGGCATAGCATGACAGAAAGACAACAAGTATACAATAAAACCAACAAGCATATTTTTATAATCAAATGAAGAAGATTTTTGCAGCCCTTCTGCTCTTTTCCGCTACGCTCTTCGCCCAGACAGCCAGTGCGCAGGTGAAGTTCGGTCTCAAGGGCGGTGTCAATGTTACGAGCATGTCGTTCAGTAGCAGCGTGTTCGATGCCAGCAACCGTGCCGGATTCTTTATCGGTCCGACCGTCAAGATACAGTTGCCGCTCGTCGGTCTCGGTCTCGACGCTTCAGCGCTCTACGACCAGCGTGAGGCCAAGGTGGGCGTGGCTGATATGGAAACCAACGACAAACTCAATGTCAAGTCCATCAACATACCCATCAACGTGCGCTATGGTTGGGGGCTGAGTAGCCTGGCCAACATCTTTGTGTTTGCCGGTCCGCAGTTCGGCTTCAATGTAGGTGACAAGGATCAGCAGGCCGCCGGTGCGAAGTGGAGTTTCAAGAACTCTGCGTTCAGTGTCAATGTTGGTGCCGGTATAACTGTGCTGAGCCATGTGCAGATCTCGGCCAACTACAATATCGCTTGCGGCAAGACGGCCGATGTATCCGTGTCGCAGGTAGGCGACATGGTGTTTGGTAAGGACGGCACACGCAGCCGCGCCAATGCTTGGCAGATCGGTCTGGCCTACTATTTTTAGTAAGTAGGTATCAGCAAGCAAACACAGAAAAGCAACAAGCAAACACAGAAAAGCAACAAGCAAACGCAGAAAAGCAGCAAGCAAACGCAGAAAAAACGGACAAACCCCGATGTGGTGAGTATCACATCGGGGTTTGTCCGTTTTTCTTGTGGGGTGTTTTTACGTTCGTTGTTGCCTTTTATCTCATGATGGGGCGTATTGTGAGGCCGAGGTAGCGTTGCTTGGCATCGTCGGTATTGATATACTCATCATCTTTTTCGTAGGACATGGTTACGCAGTGGGCTTGCTGTATGCCATCACTATTGTAGGTCGATGTCCAGTAGTAACCGTTCAGGTGTTTGTTTTCGTTGAACTCCGCATTGTCTATGCGGCCTGCAGCGGGGAAGAATACTCGGCTGTTGATGTCGCTGTCATCGGCCACGAAAAGAAAACCGCTGACACCGTAGTGTGTGCCGTCGATGGTGGTGTTTTTGTCGATATGGTAGATGCCGCGCTCGCTGATGGTATTGCCGGTCACCTTTCGCGGGGTGTAGGTGCTACCCGTAGCACCGCAAGCCTCGTAGAGTGCGCGGTAGTCTTCTTGGGTGGGCGTGCGCCATTGACTGTCCAGCACGATACTGGCGGCGTCGTAGTCTGCGGTCAGCGTTCCGGTGGCGTCGTCATAGGGCTTAGGGCTCCATTCGGCCCGTTTGTCCCAGTCCTCGCCCCAGTAGTTGTCACTGTCGTAGCCGGTCTTTTCGCCTTTGAAGTGTGTGTTGACGGCGTAGGCTTTCCAGGTGATGCTGTCGCTGGCATCTTCGTCTTTCCGTGGGGTGATGCTGGTGTAGTAGGTCTCAACCTCTCCCCATGCGAAATAGTCGCCGTAGGCCGTCTCAGGGGAGTCGGCCACGCTGGAGGCGCCGAGGTTCATCGTGCCCCACTTGGTGTCGCCAATCTTGACGTAGGCGTCAAATACCACCGAGTACCGGTTGGTGGGGGTATTGTTGTATATCTTGTACAGTTGGCCGTTCTTGTATATCTTGACCGTCTGCTGCGCCTCGATGCCCAAGGTGGTCAGTAGGGCTGCAAGTATCAGAATGATTTTCTTTGTCATGACGTTTGTTGTTTGTTAATTTTGAACACCTACTTATTCGCAGACGGGGCGGACCGGGAGACCCATGTGGCGACTATTCGATCCTATGAGAATGTCGGTGTAACTGGAATAGATGCTAACGCATTGGCCATGTTGTTGGTTCGTTTTCTCGATGGTGGCGGTCCAGATGGTGGTCTTGGTGTTATCGCTTCCCGGTATCCATTGTTTGTTTTGGACAAGACCTGCAGCCGGGAAAAACAACCGTTTGCTTGTATCTTCCTTGTCTACGAAGAGTACTCCCTCTACATTGTAGGCGGTTTTGTCGACGGTGGTGTTGGCGGCCAGCCAGTAGATGCCGCCCGTGGTAATGCTCGTCTCGCCGGAAAGCGAGGTGTAGTTAAAATTGTCGCTACAGGCCTTGACAAGGTTTCTGAACTCGTCCGCGGTCGGCATTCTCCATTCGTCGCCCCATTCCTGGCGGGCTGCGTCGTATTCGGGGAGTAACGTTCCGGTTGTGGAATCGTAGGGCTTGGGGGACCATTCCGACGAACCTTCCGACGAACTTTTACCATAATAGTTTTCATAGGTGTACCCCGTCTTTACTCCTTTGATATGCGTCATGTCAGAGTATTTGCAGACAAGCGTGTCATTGCTGATGGAGGAGTAGTAGGTGTCTATCTCGCCCCAAGCATAGTAGTCGCCGAAGGCCGTCTCTTTGCTGTCGGCTATGGAGGTGGCACCGATGTTCATCGTAGCCCATTTCAGTCCGCCGATTTCCACATAGTCGTGTGTGCCGAACACCACTTGGTACTTATCGGTGTCGGAGTCGGAGAAGGCATTCACAAAAACACCGTTCTTGTATACCTTCGCTATCTGTGCGCTGGCGCATGCCGGAGCGAGTAGCGAGAGGAGCGCGAGTAAAAACTGTCTCATGATGTGTGTGTGCTTAGTCGTCTTGTTATTCATCGTCGTCTTCCCAAGCATCCTTGTCGAAGAAGGAGTTGTCCTTGCTATATTGTTCTTCTGTTTCGCCGGGCTTTACCGGCGTTTCGTCACCTGAGGTGGCCAGAGGCAGGAGGGTGTCGGCTGCAATGCAGACGATGTGTGGGGTGGTGTATGATTTTTTCATCTTTGTTTTTTTTGATAAGTAGGTATTCAAAATTATTCGTATATATTTATTATGTAAGCAGATGTTATTATACTTTGACATGTCTCTGCACTTTCTTTTCGCCTGTATGTCCGGCTTTCATCGGTCGTGTAGCCCGCTACGCTCCCTCTTCAACCCGAACATACAGACGAAAATAAGGCGCACATCCATATCAAATAATTTTGAACACCTACTTATTGTGCTACTTTACTATTTGTCCGTTGGCGTTGTATTTATGGGCTCCTTTCACGATGACCAGACGGCCGTCCTCGATGCGCTTGGCGTGTAGGGTGGCCGTAGGTGTTGGGGTGGCCGTGCTGATACCAGTGACGTCGTTTTCGTCGAAGGAGAAACTGATGGCTTTTGTTTGGGTCTCAGACGGAGTGGGCTCTACGGTCGGGGCCAGTAGCCAGGCCAGTCCGGGATTGAGATAATCGCTGATGTACCGGAAAAATCCGAAATCTTTAGGGTCCGTCCTTTCATGTCCCAGGGTATAGACGGTCTTTCCGTCTACGGCGCCGGCTTTTGTGGGATTGACGATTTTCAGAGCCGATCCGCTCAATGCACTTGTGTGGGTGTCGGTAGCGGCACCGGCAGACAGGGTGAAGTCCACACTCTCGGTCAGTATGAGGCCGGTGCCTACGGGAATGACGGCTTCGGGGGTGATGTGGGTAGTGGTATTGAGCAGTAGGGTGTGCTTCTCCTCGTTGTAGGTGGGGGCGTATACGCCCTTGCTGTCGGCAGGCATCTGCAGTTGGAAGGGGGAGTAGATGGTGGCGTAGGGTACGGTGAACGCCTTGCTGACCTTGTTGACCGCATCGGCTGATACGTCGGATGGCAGTTGGAGTTCCACTGCCAGTTCGCCACCGTCGGTGGTCGGGAGCAGTGCCACCTTGTTTTCTCCGATGGTCATCACTGCGTTTCCTGCCTCGTCGAAGGTCACTGTGGGGTGCTCTTTCCCATCTACCTCGAAGGCTGCCGTACCAAGATTGGATATTCTTGCGCCGTTCTGCTGGACATAGGTGTAGACCTTTTGTGCATCTGCGGCACTGCATCCCAATAACAGTAGGGCGGCAAGTAAGTGCTTTCTCATTGTGTTCTTATTTTTTTCACTGTCACAAAATCTTTGCAAAATTAGGACTATTCTTCCGAACAGTGTGCAATATTTCCAAAAAATCTATACATTTTCTTTATTCATATTGAATAATTATGTTTACTTTTGCATATTCTAAGTTTTGAGGTGTAATTCTATATATTTTGAAATTGCAAAAGCGTTACACTTTACGAATATATATATTTTAGTCTATGGTAAAAGGAAAATCATTGATTCTTGCGTGTGCGATGACGTTGGCAGCATTGCCTTCGATGGCCGACAGGGTGCAGTACGGACTGCGTATCCCTGACCTTCCCGGCAAGCACATTGTCAAGCAGAAGGTGTTGCCCGCACAGCGGGTGGCCAGAATGAGGGCGTTTGAGAAAAACTATCCCGCCCTTTGTGCAGTGAAAAACAAGATGACCGATGCTTTGGCCACGAAAAGTCCGCTGCGGAGCGTGAAACCGTTCACCCCGAAGCCGGCAGCGTCTCAACCGACAAGTCCTTTGCTCAAGACCGATGACGGCCGCGAACTGTATGGCAATGTGGTGTACAGTTCTTTCTGGGACGAGATAAAGCGCGGTCTGTATACCTTCAAGGCCGGCGATCCTATTGATCCCGAGTCTATCTGGATCAATGAGGACATGGCTGCCAATGGTGGTGGCGCACTGGTGAACGGCGTATTCCATGAGATCAACTGGTCGGCGAGTGACGGCTATGTGTTTATCACCCATTGCAGTTTTGATGCTGCGACAGGCGAATTGCTTTCTTCCGACGGTCTCGATGACATCTCGCTTATCGGTACCGACTTGGCCGTGGCATTCGACGGTACAGTGTATGGCGAGTTCTACAATTCCGATGCGACGGGTTACGAACTGGGTATCATCGACTACTCCACGATGACCCGCTCCACGATCGGAACACTTAATAATTGGTATATCGCCCTCGGTATCACCAAGGACAATGTGCTCTATGGCGTCGCTTCAGACGGCAATCTCTATAAGATTGATGCCAAGACCGCCCAAGAGACATTGGTAGGTGCCACAGGTTTGTCGCTCATCAACAGTTCGGGCAGCGTGTACGGACAGAGTGGCGAGATCGACCAGAAGAGCGGCATCTTCTATTGGGCGGCCATCACCGGAAGCGAGTTCTCTGCCCTGTATACCGTAGACCTGACCACGGGTGCCGCAACGCGGGTAGGTGAGTTCACTGGTCAGGAACAGATCTATGCGCTCACCATTCCCGGTCCGGCTGCAGAGGACGACGCTCCGGCAGCCGTCGACGATGTGACCCTGTCGTTCTCCGGTGCGTCGCTGACCGGTACGGTCAACTTCACCGCCCCCACGACCACCTTTGCCGGCGGTACGCTGAGCGGCGCACTTACCTATACGATAGTAGCCGATGACGATACGTTGGCTACCGGCAGCACCACCGCCGGCGCAGCAGTAGCGCAGCAGGTGACCGTCAGTGGCAGCGGCACCCATACCTTCGTTGTCACCACAGCCAATAGTGTGGGCCGCAGCCCGCAGACGAAGGTCAGCCAGTTTATAGGTTACGACGAACCCTACACGGTAGAAGACCTCACCGTCACGTCGAATAGTGCTACGGGCGAGGTGACCCTCACTTGGTCGGCTCCTACTGGCGGTTTCAACGACGGCTATATCGGCGACTTGAAGTACGACGTGACCCGCTATCCCGACGGTGTGACGGTAGCCGAAGGAATCACCGCCACCACCTATACCGAGACGCTCACTCCCGACCAACTTACGGCCTACACCTATGGTGTCGTGGCGGTCAATGGCGATATGCGCAGCGGCGAGGCCACGAGCAGCAAGGTCGTTGTCGGTCCTGCCATTGTGCCCCCGTATGACAATGACTTCCCCGACGAGAGTTCACTCGATCTGATGACCATTATCGATGCCAACGGCGACGGTTGCACCTGGGGCTATCATCCCGATCAAAACTGTGCCTACTACGTCTACAATGGCGAGAACAGCGGCGACGACTGGTTGCTCACGCCTTCCATCAGCATGAAGGCCGGCAAGGAGTATGCCGTCACGTTCACCGTATCGAACACCATTGAGCAGTATGACGAGCGACTGGAAGTGAAGTACGGCGAGGGTGATGACCCGACCGCCTTCAGCGGAACGTTGCTCGAACCGACCGTGCTGAAAGAGAAGAAGGAGTTTACCTCCTATATCACTCCCGGAAAGGATGGAGACGTGAAGATCGCATTCCATGCACTCAGCGACCCCGACATGTTCAACCTTCTGTTGTTCGGTGTCCACGTGAGTGCCGGTTCCGCCACCTCCGCTCCCGACTCCATCTGTCATTTCACGCTGACGCCCGACAATCAGGGGGCTACCCGTGTCGGCATTTCGTTTGACCTGCCCACAACTTCCATCGGCGGTACATCACTCACGTCTGTCACCAAGGCCGAGGTCTACCGTGACGGCACGCTGGTAAAGACCATTACCGATGGTCTCCAGCCGGGCAACAATGTAAGTATCAACGATGTTGTTGACACCGATGGTACCTACTCCTACAAGGTCATCGTCTACAATGAGAGCGGTGCCGGACGTATGTCAGCCCTGAAGAGTGTCTTTGTAGGTACTGACATTCCGGCTGCGGTAGATGCAAAGAGCATTGCCGTCAAGGACAACGGCACGTCGCTGGCAGTATCTTGGCAGGGCGTGACCCAAGGCAAGAACGGCGGTTATGTCGATCCGGCCAAGATATCATACAATCTCTATGACAACCTCTCCTACGATGCCTTCTACGGTTATGAGTATGGCAACCTCCTCGACAGCGTTTGCGGCACCTCGCAGAGCACCATCACCATGAACACCGATGAGGGCGACCAGAACATGCTGACCGTGCACATCCAGCCGCAGAATGCCAAGGGACTGGCCGATTACAGCAAGGCTATGACCGTTGTGACGGGTGCCCCCTACACGATACCTTTCAGCGAACCGTTTGACAATGGCAGTATCGCCTATGGTCTGTGGTGGTACAATGCCGAAGGCTCATCATCGTGGTTCCTCAGCAGTGATGTGGCTTCCGAGGACGGCGGCACTCCCGGTGTGGCTGTGTACGACGGTTGTGGCGACGAGTCCTACTTCGCTTCGGGCAAGATAGCGCCTGCCGGAGCCACCAACCTGAAACTCTATTTCACCATGCGCAGTGAGATGGAAGCCAACGCCACGCTCACCGTACAGATACAGAAGAGCGACGGTACGGTAGACAATCTCAAGACCTATGAGTTCGATGGTTCTGAGGAAACGACTCCTTGGCAGACGGAATGTTTCTCTCTGGCCAAGTATGCCAATGAGCGTTACATTATCGTACGCTTCCTCGGCAATGGTAGAGGACTCATCCCCATCGACAATGTACAGGTACGCCAGGTCTATGCCGACGACCTCGCTGCCACGATGACCGCTCCCGAAGAACTGAAGAAGGGTCATACGGGCAAGGTGACTGTCAAGGTCACCAACTATGGTGAAAATGCGGCTTCTGCCTATACCGTACGTCTGCTCGACGGCGATGAGGCTGTCGACAGCAAGACGGTCAGCAAGACACTTGTTCCGTTGGCTTCCGATACTGTATCGTTCGACTACACGCCGACCATCTTCCATGATGGCGAGACGGCCGAACTGACCGCAGAGGTCATCTACGACGGCGATCTGGACGAAAGCAACAACAAGGCTACTGCCACCATCAGCCTTATTTCTTCTACCAAGCCCGCTCCCGCTTCGGCTACCGTTGTCAACGGTTCTACCGGTTCTGTAGTGGAGTGGACCGCTCCGGCTGTCGAGAAGAAGGAAGTGACTGAGACATTTGAGGACTACGATTCTTGGGAGATCAACAACTTTGGCGACTGGACCTGCATCGACGGTGACAAGGGACAGACGGGCGGCATCTTCAACAGTTATGACTACGGTCATCAAGGCGAGCCGTTTGCCTTCGTCATCTTCGAACCCAACGGCATCGCTTCCGACATACTCGACAACGATCCCGAACTGACTCCCCACTCGGGCGACAAGTATGCGGCTGCCATGTACAGTGTGCTTGATGACAATTTCGTCGATGCCGACAACTGGCTCGTCAGTCCGGCACTCTCCGGCGAACAGCAGACCATCAAGTTCTATGCCCTCAACCAGGCCGACTCGGAGAGCAATTATCCCGAGACTATCGAGATGCTCTACTCTATGGGTGGCACCGACAAAGATGAGTTCACACTCGTCAAGACCGTCACCGTAGAGACAGGTGCATGGGAAGAAGTGACCTTCGACGTGCCTGCCGGCGCTACCCACTTCGCCATCCGCCACACCACCGAAGAGGGCGGATATATGCTCGGCATCGATGACGTGACCTACAAGGCTGGCTATGGCGTGCTGACAGGTTACAATGTCTATCGCGACGGTCAGTTGCTGACCACGGTTGACGCTTCTACCACGAAGTATACCGATGCAAGCAGTTCCGATGCACAGTGCGTTTATGCCGTGACAGCAGTCTACACCGACGGCGAGTCGGCCCCCACGGTGGCTACATACGTTCCGACCGGTATCGAGAATATCGAAACCGCTGGCGAGGCTCAACCTTTCAATGTATATACCATCGATGGTAAACTGGTGGGCGAGGGTCTGACCTCAACCCAACTTCTGTTGCCTGGCGTCTATGTCATCAACGGACAGAAGGTGACCGTGAAGTAGTGCGGCCCTTCCGACATCTACAATAAAACAATAAAACCCGAAGAAGCGCATTCGTCCCAGTGGCGGATGCGCTTCTTTGGATTTTTATTTGGGCATTTCGTCTGAAATGCCTATTTTTGTTTCTTCTATCCACAAACAATATTTCCCATGCGCTACGTAGACGTTGTTCTCCCCTTGCCGCTTGACGGTCTTTTCACCTATAGCGTAACCGACGAGATGGCCGGTGGCGTAGGTCTTGGCGTGCGGCTGCTTGTGCCCTTTGGCAAGAGCAAGACCTATACGGCGATGGCGGTGCGCCTGCATGACGAGCAACCCGACTTCGAGGTGAAGGCCATACTTGCCGTTGTCGACGATGCTCCGGTCTTGCCCGAACGACAGTTTCGGCTCTGGGAGTGGATATCGGAGTACTACATGGCTCCTCTCGGCGATGTGTTCAAGGCCGCCATGCCTTCCGGTCTCAAGGCCGAAGACGGTTACCGGCCGAAGACGGAACGCTGTGTGACCTTGGTAGAGAACCTGCGCGGCGAGCGGGCGTTGCGTATCGCCTACGACCTTTTCGGGCGTGCCGTGCGTCAGCGTGAGATGTTCACCGCCTACCTTTCGCTTTCACACTGGGATACGCTGGACGGCGACACACCGTCGTCACCCATTGCCGAGGTGACGTGCGAGGAACTGCTCAACGAGTGTCATGCCACTACTGCGTTGCTCCGTCAACTTGTCGACCGCGGATTCCTGCGCATTTATGAGCGCGAGGTGGGCCGTATCAATGTGGAGGGCACGGCCCATCTCGAAAACATAAAGCCGCTGAGTCCTGCTCAGCAGACGGCCTACGATACCATCCGTGAGATGTTCGTACAGAAAAATGTCGTTCTGTTGCACGGCGTCACGTCGAGTGGCAAGACCGAAATCTACATCCATCTCATCCGGCAGGCTATCGCTGAAGGCAAGCAGGTACTCTATCTCCTTCCCGAGATAGCGCTCACGGTACAGATTATGCAGCGGTTGCACCATGTGTTCGGACCGCGCCTGGGCATCTACCATTCCAAGTTCAGCGATGCCGAGCGGGTGGAGATATGGCGCAAACAACTGTCCGACGAACCTTACGACGTGATACTCGGGGCTCGCTCGGCCGTATTTCTTCCTTTTCAGCGGCTCGGCCTTGTCATCGTCGACGAGGAACACGAGACTTCCTACAAGCAGCAAGACCCGGCACCGCGCTACCATGCCCGGTCTGCCGCCATCGTCTTGGCTTCCCTTTATGGGGCCAAAACCCTTCTCGGTACGGCTACGCCGTCGATGGAGAGTGCCTACAATGCGCAGACGGGCAAGTATGGGTTTGTGCGTCTGGCCACGCGCTATCGCGATGTGGCCCTTCCCGAGATACAGGTGGTCGACACCAAGGACCTGCAACGCCGCAAGATGATGACCGGTCCCTTCTCGCCCCAGTTGCTTGCCGCTATGCGCGAGGCGCTGGAGGAGGGTCGACAGGTGATACTCTTTCAGAATCGTCGCGGCTTTGCTCCGATGATAGAATGTCGGGTCTGCGGATGGGTGCCGCGCTGCAAGAACTGCGATGTGTCGCTTACGCTACACAAGACGATGAACGTGCTCACCTGCCACTACTGTGGTTATACCTATGCCGTACCGACAAAGTGTCCCTGCTGCGAGAGCACCGACTTGCGGGGGCGTGGTTACGGTACTGAAAAGATAGAAGACTATATCCGTGGCCTTTTTCCCGAAGCGCGTATCGCGCGTATGGATCTGGACACTACCCGTACACGCAATGCCTACGACCGGCTTATCACCGACTTTTCCGAAGGACGTACCAATGTGCTTATCGGTACGCAGATGGTGAGCAAGGGACTTGACTTTGGCGGAGTCAGCGTTGTCGGCATCCTCGGTGCCGACTCCATGCTCAACTATCCCGACTTCCGTGCCTATGAGCACGCCTATATGATGATGTCGCAGGTGGCGGGTCGTGCGGGTCGTCGCGGTCGCCGCGGTCTTGTCATCCTGCAAACCAAGAGTCCCGACCTGCCGGTCATCGGTCAGGTGGTGCGCGACGACTATGCCTCGTTCTACCGCGACTTGATAGAGGAGCGTCGCCTCTTCCACTATCCGCCCTTCTTTCATCTTGTCTATGTCTTTCTGCGTCACCGTGACGACCGTATCGTCGAGGCGGCCGCCTCGACCCTTGCCGCCAGTCTACGTCACTTTCTCGGTGACCGTGTGCTTGGTCCCGACAAACCGGCTGTGGCCCGCGTCAAGCAACAGAGCATCCGCAAGATGGTCATCAAACTTGAGCAGGGTATCGACCTCCGGCAAGTGCGTGCCGGCCTCCGCCAAATACAGACCACGCTCCTGCAAGACAAACGCTATGCTGCGGTGACGGTGCACTACGATGTAGATCCGCTCTGAAAATGATGATATGGCGCAATTTGTTAGTTAGTATATATACACTTCTCCCTGCTGTAGATTTACAGCAGGAAGTGATTTTATAAAAACATTTTGTAATTTTGCACTTGCTTATTGAATTCACATACTATTTCCCAAGTATTTTTGTCAATGTCAAGTTCTTAGACTTATATATACTTTTAGCTTCTTTTGGAGTTACATAATAAACATTGAGTATGCTTAGTTTTTCCTTCAAAACATTGCAGCCATAGGATTTCTTCCCAACATAGACATTTATCATCCATGTTGTATTTACTTGCTTTAAGTCATTTAGGTACAACTTTGAAGCTCGGGAAGCAAAATGCAATTCTTCTGTAATTCCAGTAAAGTTTAACTTAAAACAGAGGACATGATAATCACCCATTTTCTCATTAAACTCATTGATTGTATAAATCGTAGAGTCATCAACGATTGATCTTTTACAAGGATAGCATCCTTTTTTATTAGAATTACGAGATACGAAAGTAAGTGTTAAAGGAGTCCCTATCAAATTGGCAACATTCTTTTTATGCTCCTGTATAAAAGAATCATTCTGCCATTTTTCCTCATCCAACACTTTTCGTTTTACGTCTCTCTTGCCGTTGGAATCTGAAATTGTATAAACAACAAGAGCGGTACGTTTGTAAGCTTCTGTGCCTTTTATCAACTGCGTAGTTTCTTCCAAAGCAGTAACAATGGAAATCTTTTCAGAATTAGCATCATACTGCTTGTTTCCAAGCACATCGAACAAACAAACTCTGTTTGAGTCTGCTTTATTATTGATTACTTGCGCCTTTGAATTGCCAAAGGCCAAAAGAAGCAAAGCCAAAACTAAAAAATTAATCTTTTCCATCTTTCCAAAGTTTAGAACTTGCATAACCTACAACAACACCAGCTTTCAAGGATTCCTTTTGGCTATCATCAAGATTGGAATTAGAAATAATGCGAACTAAATCTTTACAATATTTATCCCATTCTTCCTGTGTAGAGACACTCTCCATACCATTTAGATACAAAGAAAGAACATCTATAGAATTGGATAAATTAGGATAATTCTTCTTTGTTAAATCCAAAAACTCTTGTGCAGTATTAACTTGTGACAATGTAGTTCCTACAAAACTACAAAAAGTCGCAGTAGATTCAACATCATTATCACCATTAATTTTTACAGAAACTAATTTCTGCACTTCTTCGTTTATTTTTAAAACCAATTCCTTGTCATCAAGATTTGCCCAATAATAAATATCATTATTCTCTATATAGGCATCTTGTATTATTTTATTGTGGAAATAGCCTAAACTATCTGCCAACGTCAAATTTGATTTATCTTCATTTAATATCAAATCGTCCATTTCCACATCCGTATTAATAAGAGACGTTATGGGGGTATTTGATAATTGCGCTCTTGTTGACATCATATCTTCTAAATCTTTTAGATATGGCTTTGCTTCTGTTGTCGCAGCCTTAGATGAAGACGAAACTGCTGAATTCCAAACATTATTGCCGTTTATCAAACCATTAAAAGCACCCACACAATCAGAAACGACCACTTTAAAAATTGACTTAAAGAGTCTACCAAAGAAACTTCTTGACTGATTCTGACCTAATTGCTGATTAAGCAAAGATATGCTATCCCTCACGTCAATTAGTGCATTTGACTCATGAACTGTTTCAGTTCTAACGCTATTGGCAATAGCCATAGTTTCTTGTTGATTACAAGAAATCAAACTAACAAACAGAAAACTCATGAATAAAGATAAAATTAAAACTTTTCCTTTCATAATTGTCAATCTATTATTAAACAAAAAAAATTATCTTGGGAATCTATCGTGCTTCTATTATCTTTTTGTGCGGGGTAGACCGATACTTACAACGGACTGCAGGCATCGCGGAGCCATGCCTGTTCGTCGGCATCGAGTAGTGGGGATAGGGCGTCGTACACTTTTTGGTGGTACGCGTCAAACCATCTGCGCTCGTCGGGTGTGAGCATCTCGACGATGACGGGTGACTTGTCGATGGGGCAGAGGGTGAGCGGTTCGAAACAAAGGAAGCGTCCGAACTCAGTCTCCTTGTATGGACGTATGAGCAAGGTGTTCTCCGTGCGCACCCCGAAGCGTCCGGCGAGGTAGAGGCCCGGTTCGTCGGTCACGGTCATGCCGGCGTGCAGTGGAGCGGGCCGCCACTCCATACGTATCTGGTGCGGGCCTTCGTGCACGTTGAGATAGGATCCCACTCCGTGTCCGGTGCCGTGGAGGAAGTTCATGCCCTCGCTCCACATGGCCATGCGTGCCACGGCATCGAGTTGCGAACCGCAGGCACCGTCAGGGAAACAAAGATTTTGCAGTTGCAGATGTCCCTTGAGCACGAGCGTGTATACCCGTTTTTGTTCTTCGCTGACAGGGCCGAGGGCGATGGTGCGGGTGATGTCGGTCGTGCCGTCCTCATACTGTGCGCCGCTGTCGAGGAGCAGCAGTCCTTCGGGGCGGAGCGGAACATCGGTCGCAGGTGTGGCCTCGTAGTGTACGATGGCTCCGTGGGCTTCATATCCGGCGATGGTGTCGAAAGAGATGTCGCGGAAGAGCGGTTGCTCGGCCCGCAGTGCAGTCAGTTTTTTGTCGATGCTCATCTCCGTCTCGCTGCCTTGCTCTACGGCCGGACGCAACCAGCGCAGAAAGCGTACGAGCGCTACGCCGTCGCGTAGCATGGCGTGGCGGAATCCTTCGATCTCGGTTTCGCTCTTCACCGCCTTCATTGTCGGTATGGGCGAAGCGGCGCGTATGATATGGTGCTTTTGCCGGGCGATGGAGTAGAGGGTGTAGTTGGTTTCTGCGGGGTCGAGCAGAATGTTGTATTCGAAGTAGGCGCGCAGTCCGTCGGCGATGTGCGTATAGTCGTCGGTGTCTACCCCCTCGGTGGCGAGGTAGGCCTTGACCTCGGGCGTGAGTTTTTCAGGGTCGGTGAAGAGAGTGGCCCGGTCGGAGGCGATGAGCAGATAGGCTACAAACACGGGATTGCAGTGTACGTCGCTTCCACGCAGGTTGAGTGTCCAGGCGATGTCGTCGAGAGCAGATACCAGCATGCCGTCGGCCTTGTGGCGGTGGAGTGCGGAGCGTATGTCACTGAGTTTGTCGTGGCAGGTGCGGCCCGTGTATTGCAGGTCGTGCAGACGTATCTTGTCGGCAGGTATGGCTGGGCGGTCGGTCCAGATGGTCTGTAGTGGGTCGAGGTTGGTGCGGACGGTGATGCCCGTCTGCCGCAGATCCTGGATGAGGCTTTCTACCTCGACGGTTGTTGTGCACAGTCCGTCGATGCCGATTTCTGTTGTGTTGCTGTCACGGAGTTGTGCGGAGAGCCACTCTGCTATGCTTGGCGTACCCTCTATGCGCTCGCGCATGAGCACGAATTCCGTACCTTGCAGTTGCTCTTCGGCGGCGATGAAGTAGCGGGAGTCCGTCCACAGGGCTGCGGCATGACGGGTGATGACGGCAGTGCCGGCCGATCCGTCGAAGCCCGATATCCATTTCCGTCCTTCCCAGCGGCTTGGCACATATTCGCTGTTGTGCGGGTCGGTACTGGGAAAGATGAATGCGGCGAGGTGTTCGCGCTCCATCAGTTGGCGCAAGGCCTCAATGCGTTGTTGTATCTGTGTGTGTGCTGTCATAGTAGATATGTGTGGCCTTTTGTGGTCAATAATCAGTTGTCGGTATCCTCTTCGTCCTCGAAGTCGTCTTCGAAATCACCGTTGTTGAATGCGTCTATCGTTGTCTTGGCGGTCTCAAGGTCGAATTCCTCGGGATCAAAATTGAAGCCCAGCCATTCTTTCGCTTCTTTGGCGTAGGTCGAGTAGGGATGTTTCAAGGTCTCGCAGAGGTTGTAGTAGCCCGGCACGCCGCCGCAGTCTTCGGGTGGGCAAGCACGTTTGCCGCCGAGGAGTTTGACGTAAGGCGTTTCGTCTTCTTCAAAGTCTTCTATCTTGCTGAGTGTGACGTCGTGTTCCCAACTGTCGCCGTAGTCATACTCGAAGACAACGTTTTCTCTCTCCTTCGTCAGCAGGTGGGCGATGCTATAGTCGCCACCCCAGCGTGTGTCGCTCCATCCGAATTCATCTGCTTCCATGTGTTTGGTGGCATAGTAGGTTTTTTTGACGCGGAACTGGTGCAGGTGTTCGTTCCACCATCCCATGGCTTCGAGGATGATTTCTGCAAGCGATGTGAGTTTTATCGAAGACGGAACGACAATCTTGCGCCAAATGCTGGGGGAGATGCCACGCAGTTTGATGCGGAGAGTGTACTTCTTGATTTCCATGGCGGGCATGCATTCCATGCATCCGTTACTCTCGTAGTCGTATTCGCGGTCGTCTCCGTCATTGTCATCGTACATGAAGGGCAAGGGCGTATCGTCCTCATAATCCTCATTGCCCTTGTGGTTTTTGTTGGTGCCCATGGTGTCGAAAAGCATTTTATAGAGGATGCTTTCTGTCAGTTTTTCTGCTTCCTCTGGACTCAGTGTTCCTATATAGGCTTTGATTTCTTCATCGGTTGTGTTTTTTCCGCTGGTCTCTCGTATTGCGTCAAAAAGCAATCCGTTTAAATCGTTTAATGTGCTATGTTTTTCTACTTTTTTCTTCTTCATGGGTATGAGTTTTAATGGGTTCTATAAAAATGGCGGTGGCGCTTTGGGTTGTCACTTGAAAACCCGCCTTATGTTGCTCAGCACAAAGTTAGGTTTTTTGTTCCGATTGTACAAACGGGTAGATACAAAAAACACGGAGTGACACGGACATCGGCATTTTCATGCTTTTTGCTCCTTGTCACCCCGTGGGCATCGCATACTGCCATCCGGCCTATCGGTCGGTCAGGCGTATATTGCGAGTATTTCTATTGTTGCGTATTTCTGGGGAAAGACACCTCCTAAAACAAAATCTGTTGTTTCTTCTTGTTTTTTGTCTTGTCGCTGTTCGGGGAGATTAGTCCTCGTTGGCGCGCAACTGCTGTACGTAGATAGCGTGCTCCATCTTGAGTCTCTTCAGTACAGACGGTTTGTTGTACTGCTGACGTCTGCGCAGTTCCTTTACAACGCCGGTCTTCTCAAATTTTCTTTTGAACTTCTTGAGTGCTCTTTCGATGTTCTCGCCATCTTTTACGGGTACAATAATCATTGTCTTTTTTGTTTTATTTTATTTGGTGATACTTGTTGCTTCCGTGGCACTATACCATGGATAGCGGCTGCAAAGTTACTGTATATTTGTCGATTGGCCAACTTTTCGGCACACTTTTTACATTTGTTAGTCCAATTTTGGCACTCCTTCCTTACATTTGTCTTAACTTTGCAGCCGAAATGCGCAAGCCCTACAACAGAAGAATACGTGCGGCCTGGATATTGCTGGTCATTTATGCAGCGATGGTGTTGGCCGTGTCTGTCCATCGGCATGAGGATGTCGGTCAGGACAGCGTGTCGTGTTGTCAGGACTGTGCCCGTCATGTCAAGCATGCGGGGCATTTCTCCGTTGATTTGCCTGTACACGGCGCTTGTGTGCTTTGCCAGTTGCAGGCCATGCCCTGTCTCGTACCTACCGTCTTGGCAGGTGTGGTCTTCGCCGTTGCGGTGACTGCGTTGCCCCGTATGGTGTGTCGGGTAGACCGTCTGTCGGTCAGGGGCATTGTCTCCCTTCGGGCTCCTCCTTGTATGAAGGTCGGGTTCTACGGTAGGTAGTAGAACCGCCCCCCCCCCTATCATCATTCAGCACATCTTTTTATACAAGGAAACCCAATCATGACACTATATAGTAAATGTCTTGGGCTATTGTCGGCGTTGTCTGTAGCGTCGGCGCAAGCCCGTGTTGTCGTTGAGTGCACCGACAGTGTGGTGCATCAACCGATGACCGAAACCAATGTGAAACTCAATGAGGTGGTCGTCACCGGACTTACCGGAAGTCAGAAACTGCGGCAGTTGCCGGCGCCGGTCTCTGTCGTCAGCCACCGTCAACTCGAAGCGACGTCCTCTTCCAACATTATCGATGCCGTGTCGCGTCAGCCCGGCGTGTCGCAGATCACCACCGGCGGCAGCATCTCCAAACCCGTGATACGCGGCCTGGGCTACAACCGTGTGGTGGTCGTCAAGGACGGTATCCGTCAGGAGGGCCAGCAATGGGGCGACGAGCACGGTGTGGAGATCGATGCCCATACCATATACTCTGCCGAGATACTCAAGGGGCCGGCCAGTCTGATGTACGGATCTGATGCCATGGCCGGCGTGCTCGTTTTCCATGGCGACCCGACACCGGCGATAGGGACGGTCACCGGACAGGTAAGCGCGGGCTACCAGAGCAACAGCGGACTCATAGACTACACCGTCGACAATGTCGGACGCTTCGGCCATTGGTCGTGGAACACCCGCTACAGTGGAAAATTGGCGCATGCCTACCGCAACAAGTACGACGGCTATGTGTACGGATCGGCCTATCGTGAGCAAGCCTTCTCCCAACAGGTAGGTTACCATTTCTCCCGCGGATACTCCCGCCTCTCGTTCGACTACTTCCATCTCACGCCCGGCATCGTGGAGGGCGAGCGCGACGAGACTACCGGGCAGTTGACCGTGCCCGACGGCTACAATCCCAAGAGTTACGGCACGCCGATGCCCTACCAGCATGTGCACCACTACAAGGCTGCATGGGACAACCTGCTCTATGTGGGCGACGGTTCACTCAAACTGCTTGTGGCCTATCAGCAGAACCGCCGGCAGGAGTTTGAGGAAGAGGAAACCCCCGACATCTGCGGACTGGACATGCAACTGCACACCGTCAACTACGATTTGCACTATCTCTCGCCTGAGAACGGCGGATGGAAATGGGCGGCCGGTGTCGGCGGTATGTACCAGCGGTCGGCCAACCGTGGCACCGAATATCTCATACCGGCCTATCGCCTCTTCGACTATGGTCTCTTTGTCACGGCGAGCCGTACCGCCGGACGGGTCAGTCTGAGCGGTGGTCTGCGCTACGACCGCCGGCATCTGCGCAGCGAGGGACTGGTGGATGACGGCGAAACGCGCTTCATGGCGTTCAGCCGCAGTTTCGACGGCGTGACGGGAAGTCTTGGTGTGACCGTGGATGTCAGTTCCGCCTTTACGGTCAAGGCCAACCTCTCGCGCGGATTCCGTGCGCCGAACGTCAGCGAACTGGGGTCCAACGGCGTACACGAGGGTACGGCGAGATACGAGGTGGGCAATGCCGACCTCAAGGCCGAAAACAGTTGGCAGGCCGACCTTGGGGCCGACTATGTGTCGCCGTGGGTCACGGCACGCCTGGCCTTGTTTGCCAATCGTATCGGCAACTACGTCTTCTCGCAGAAGATGGCCGATGCCGACGGACAGGAGGTGGTCATCGATGGCGAAGCCGCTTACCGTTTCACCTCTGGCGATGCCCGTATCATGGGTGGAGAGATGAGCGTCGATGTTCATCCCATACCCCATCTGCACGTGAACAGCAGTTTTTCGTATGTCCACTCCCTGCAGTTGCATAGCGACCGCGATGCTCGCTATCTGCCTTTCACGCCCGCTCCCCGCTGGTTGTCGGATGTCAGGTATGAGTTTCTTTGCAACAAGCGGTGGGTAGACAATCTCTATTTGCAGTTCACCGTAGACTGCAATCTCCGGCAAAACCACTACCTTGCGGCCAATGCCACCGAGACCCCGACCCCTTCCTATACCCTCATGCACCTGTATGCCGGGGCCGACGTGAAGGTGAAGGGCCGCCGTGTCTTCTCGCTCTACTTGGCACTGGAGAACATCGCCGACCGTGCTTATCAGAATCATCTCAGCCGATTGAAGTACACCGATGTCAACTGCGTGACGCAGCGCCGTGGTGTCTACAATATGGGTCGCAACTTCTCCGTGCGCCTTGTCGTGCCGTTCGGGGGATAGCGGGCGGCGGTCTGTAGGATGGATGTAGACGGGTCTATATCCGCCTACGTCCGTGCAGTTTCAGTATTCGGGCCGAAAGACTCGAGTATTCGGCCCGAATACCGCAGTATTTAAGGCCGAATACCGTAGTATTCGAGGCCGAATACTCGAGTGTGCAAGGCTGAATACTCGAGTCTTTCGGCCCGAATACTGTTTTTAACCTGCTGCGGATGTTAATAAATACAAAAACAACCATTGCTTCAAGCAATATTCTTCTTACCTTTGCATTACAGAAGTGTACCTCTTCTTGAGTGTACGCCCTATTGCAGACACGATTGCTATTTAGGATAATGTGGGTTCTGAAAGATTCCAACGCTGACTAAGCCGGTTTTCAGGATTCGCTATAATGACATCATGAATTTTTAGGATAATGAACAACAAACTGACAAGACGGATGGCTATGTTCGCAGTGGCGGCACTCATCCTTTCTCTCATTCCGCTGCTCGCCGTGAGTGGCTATCTTCATCCCATGGCCGATGATTATATATTTGCAGCGCCCGTACACCAGGCTTGGCTCCATACCCATTCGCTTGTAGCCGTCTTGCGGGCGGCGATAGACGTGGCTGTCACCATGTACCACAAGTGGCAAGGCACCTATACGGCCTGTTTTGTCATGTCGTTGCAGCCGGGTGCATTCGGGTATTACTGGCTTACGCCGTTTCTTTTGCTCGGTTCATACATTGCGGCTTCCTATATTTTCGGCATGACCGTCCTGCGCCGTATCTTGAAGGCCCGCCCATCGGAAGCGGTGCTGGTGACCACGGTTGTGACGATGCTCAGCATACAGTTTATCGCATCGATCTACGACGCATACTATTGGTTCAACGGTGCGGTGTACTACACGTTCTACTATTCGGTCATGCTGGTGCTTGCGACCATCCTTTTTGTGCATGCCACCAGTCGTGGACTGTGGCATAAGGTGACGGCCGTGGCCGCCCTTCCGCTGACCGTCTTCCTCGCTGGCGGAAATTTCTCTACCGGTCTTGCAGCACCGGCCTTGATGGTCTTTGCGGTCGGTGTCATGTGGTTGCGGGGCAAGCGCATACCGCGCCTCTTCTATGTGGTTTTCGCCGTCTATTGTCTGGCGTTTTTGGTCAGCGTGCTGGCTCCTGGCAATGAGTATCGCCGTATCGCTGAGCCCCACTCGGTCAATCCCCTGATGGCAGCATGTCTGTCTGTGGGCAAAGGTGTGGAGTTTATTGCCAAGAGTCTCAATCCCATCATGCTGCTGCTCTATGTGGCCATCACGCCGACCCTTGCACGGATGGCGCGACGCAGCCGCTATACCTTCGAGCGTCCGTGGCTGGTGTCTGCCGCATCGTTGTGTCTGTTCTTCGTGTTCCTTTTCCCCGTGTGCTACGCCCTCGGCATCAAGGGTCCCGGCCGTATGCAGAACATGTATACCTATAATATGTGTTGGCTCATCGCCTTCAATATCTACTACTTTGCCGGAGCGGTGCAGCATCGCCGCGCCGATGGCGGTGCGCTCAGCAGTCATGCGCTCGCCATCTGCTCCATCGTGCGCGACCGTGTGTCGGGATATCGCAGACTGGCCCTGCCGCTGTTTGTCGTATTGCTTGTGTCATCGGCTATACTGAAAATCTCGGCGAGCAGCAAGGCCGCCCGACTGATCTACAAGGGCACCATCGTGGCTTACGACCGTGAGATGACCCAGCGCGAGCGGGTACTTGCCGAGCCTACGACCACGGCCATACTTCCGCCGCTCACGGTACGGATACCGTCTGATGCGTTCAACGATATCATCGTGTACCGCGGCTATTGGGTCAACCGGGGTATCAGCATGTTCTATGACAAAGACTGGGTAGCGGCCTCAAAGATGCCGGCTCCCTATGACGTGGCAGCAGAGATGAGACGGAAGTGTCGCCGCGAGGTAGGTCCGGGCAACCTCGTCTACAAGGAGATGGGTATCAGTCCGACGGCTATGTCAGACAACCGCCTTGTATCGAAACGCGATACAGTGCGCGAAGCCTCTCGTCCTGCACAGGCCGCTTCGGGTGAAGTGTCGCAGGCCGACCGACGCTTTATGTCTTCTTTCAAGGGTTACGGTCTGCCGACGGCAAAATGAAAAATGTCCGGACAGCAAAGTGGGAGGTCCGGAAAAAAATAATAAGGTGAAGGTGGTTTGCTTTTTGGGCAAACCACCTTTATTCTTTTATTCTTTGGTGGTCTTGTTGGTCAGGTACATGCCCAGCAGTATGCAGGCGGCGCCCGCCAGGAAGTAGGGCGTGATCTTTTCGCCGAGCACCCACGAGGCGAAAATCATGGTGGTGATGGGGTTGAAGTAGACCCAGTTGGTGGCCTTCACCGCTCCGAGTTTGGCGATGCACCAGTTCCATGTGAGGTAACAGATCATAGAGGCAAGGCAACCCAGAAACAGCAGATTGCCTACGACTTGGGGGCGGGTCAGTGCCTCGGCTGAAGGCATGTCGGGTACAAAGAGATAGTAGGGCAGAATGGTCAGCACGCCATAGAAAAACACTTTGCGGGTGATGAAGGCGGCGCTGTATCGACCGCTTACCGCCTTCATCAGCAGCGAGTAGACGGCCCAGCAAAGACAGGCCATGAAAGCCAGCGTGTCGCCCATGGGCGAGAGGTGGAGTACGAACTTGCCGTTGAGTACCACGATGACCATGCCGGCGAAGGCCAGCAGCGAACCGCCCAACTGCACCGTACTGATGCGCGATGAGTTGCGGTAGACCAGTCTGACCAGAAGAGTGGCAAAGAGTGGACACGAGCAGACGATGAGCGAGGTGTTGGTCGTGGTGGTGAAGTTCATCGACTCGTTCTCGCTCAGAAAGTAGAGCGATCCTCCTGTGATGCCCAGCAGAATCATCTTGACCTCGTCCTTCCATGAGTCAGACAGGATGCGCTTGTGATAGAAGGCGAGCATCAACACATAGGCTATGGTAAACCGTAGGGTGAAGATGACGGCGGGCGAGAGCCCGTTGATCATGAGAACCTTGGTCGCTACAAAGGTGGTGCCCCAGATGGCTACCGTGACAAATGCCACGAGATGGTAGAGTATGTTGTTGCTGCTCATCGAGTAGGTATTCAAAAAATGTTTATGCTGCGGAATGGTTTATGCGGTGGATTTTTTTTGTTCTGAAAATGTCTGCCGCAAATCAGCGCAAAGGTATAAACTTTTATTCGAATACGTACGATGTAAGGCCCACGTTTCTGATGTGCTTTTTCCTTTCCCGAGGGGGCGGAAAAGGGTGTGGATAGAGATGGGAAAACGGATATAAACTTGATTTATGTCAAGAAAATGGATGAATATAAATATTTTCATACGAATATCTTGCATTCTTCACGTGATGTTCATATCTTTGCAATGTTTTTCATGGTATTAGATTTAAGGTTAACAAAGGTTGGGACTCAGCGGAGCCCCTTTTTTTGTGCCCGAAATCATTTTTAGTGCCGTGAGGCCTTGTGTTTTTCGGGCACAAAATTTTATGCCGTTGCACTTGTTTTTCGTACCTTTGCATTTGTGCGTCGGATATTGTACGCCAGTAAAGGTGATTCAGAGGAATTCCACATTAAAGATAAGATAAAGGATACAAAGGATAATTTCCAAATCAAAGAAATATATATATTATGATGAAAAAGACAATTTTAGGCGGTGTGCTTGTAGCCGGCACCATGATGCTTTCCGGCTGTGGCACCATCGGACAGGGTACGTCTGGCTCTACATCTACGGGTAGCGTACTGGGTAGCATCCTCGGTGGCTCTTCTACGGGTAGCACGATAGGCAATGTGCTGGGTAGCGTATTGGGTCTTGATAATCTCACCCAGCAGCAACTTGTGGGCACTTGGCACTATAAAGGTCCGGGTTGCGCCTTCACCAGCGACAATGCTTTGGCCAAGGCTGGCGGCGAGGTGGCTGCATCGACAGTCAAGGAGAAACTCTCCTCGCAGTATAGCAAGTTGGGTCTGAGTTCGTCGAACACCTATCTCACCTTCGGGTCTGACAACAGTTTCTCGGGCAAGATTGCCGGCAAGTCGGTCAGCGGTACATATACCTTCGACGAGTCGACCAAGAAACTTGAGATGAAAATGCTTCTCCTGAGTCTTTCCGGATATGCCAAGAAAAACTCTGACGGTATCGCCGTGCTCTTCGAGTCGAAGAAGGTGCTTACCCTTCTGCAGACTGTGGCTGCCATGAGCGGCAACTCTACCCTCAGCACCATCGGCGACATCAGCAAAAACTATGACGGCGTGCGTGTCGGTTTCGACATGAGCAAGTAATAGCACCCGCTACAATATAATAAAGTACACTGAAAAACCCCGCATCGGTATCTTTGTCGATGCGGGGTTTTTCTATGTGTTTACTGTGTGTGTTTATTGTGCCGTTCTATTGGCAGGCCAACGTGCGGTAGCGCAAACTATCATGCCTTGTCCATGCCCCGGCGTACATAGCAGACGGTGTAGGCCAGTACGATGGCGAAGCCGACGAGGGGGATGAGGAACGGTATGGTGAGGTTGCCCGTAGTGTCGGCGATATAGCCCATGAGGAGGAAGCCGCAACCGCCTACGGGGGTCATCATCAGGATGGACGATGCACTCTTGGTCAGGCCGCCCAGTCCGCGCAGGGCCATGGCAAAGATGGTGGGGAACATGATGGCTTCGAAAAGATAGTTGCATAGCAGGGCTACCATCGACACACGGCCCAGGTTGAGCAGTACCAGGGCGATGCACACCACCGAACCGGCGGCGCAGGCGAGCATCAGTCGCTCGGCAGCGATATGGCGCATCACCCAACTGCCGAGAAAGCGGCCGGCCATAAACGTAGCCAGGGCACCGGTGATGAGCATGGAGGCCATGCGGTCGCCCATCCAGCCCTGTCCGGTGACGAAGTTGACAAAGTAACTGTTGATGGATATCTCGGCCACCTCGTAACTCAGCAGGGCGAGGAGTCCGAACACAAACCACTTGTTGTGCCAAAGGCGGGAGAGATTCTTGCTGCCCTCGGTCGTGGCGGCATCGTCGTCGTGTACGATCTCCGGCAGACTGACGCGGGAGAAGACGAGGGCGATGAGCAATACCAAGGCTCCCATGATGGCATAGGGCACGGCCACGTTGCCTCCGTCGCCGCTGTCACGGAAGAGGAAGGCGCCCACACCGAGTGTGGCAAACATACATCCGGCTCCGTTGAACGATTGGGAGAAATTGATGCGGCTGGTGGCTGTCTCCTTCGGGCCCAATTCGGTGACATAGGGGTTGGCCGCCGTCTCCAGGAACACCAGGCCGCAGCCGATGACGAAGAGTGCGCCGAGGAAGGCGTAGAATGTGCCTGCCGCGGCGCAAGGTATGAAGAGCAGCGAACCGATGCCAAAGAGCATCAGGCCCATGACGACACCGCGACGGTAGCCGAGGCGATTGATGAACAGTCCGGCCGGTATGGCCATGAGGAAGTAGCCCAGATAGGTGGTCACCTGTATGAGGGCCGACTGGGTGATGGTGATGTTGAGTTCGTTCTGAAAATGCTTGTTGAGCACGTCGAGTATGGCCCGTGCAAATCCCCACATGAAAAAGAGGGAGGTGATGAGCGCGAAGGGCACAAGATACTGCCGGTTGCTCAATGCTGGTTTCTTTTGTTTCATTTATCTCTTTATTGCTTCTTATTGTATTTTGTATTGTTTTTTTTTGTTGATGGCAGAGTAGAGGAGGGGCGGTGTTTCTTTCAGAATTCGCCCCGTCTGTCGTCATCGATATTGCAAATTTAACTTTTTATTTTTACTTTTGGGTAACATCGGCTGACATATATACGAATAATTTTGAACACCCTACCCGATGAGTCATAAGGTCCAATTATCAGCGCGGAACTATCCATATCTGAAATAATTGTTGTAATTTTGCGAAAATTTTAGAACCCACCTATAAATCTTCGAGACTTTCTCCCTACTTCCGGGAAGGATGGACCCTCGGGGACAAATGAAAAACGAGTGTGGGTTGTCTACCACACACCAAGAGTCTATGAGTACAGTAAAAATCAAAGACAAGACATTCAAGACCTCGATACCCGAGGCCGAAATTCTCAAACGTGTACAGGCTGTGGCCGACCGCATCAACCACGACATGGCCGACAAGAATCCCCTTTTGCTGGCCGTGCTCAACGGGTCGTTCGTCTTCGCTGCCGACCTGATGCGCATGATCACCGTCCCCTGCGAAATTTCGTTCGTGAAACTGGCTTCCTACCAAGGTACTACCTCGACGGGAAAGATCACCGAGGTGCTCGGCATCAATGAGGACATCACCGGACGTACCGTCATCATCGTGGAGGATATCGTCGAGTCGGGACTGACTATGAAGCGTATGATTGAGACTCTTGGCACGCGCAATCCCGCTTCGGTGCATATCTGCACCCTCTTGCTCAAGCCCGAGAAACTGAAGGTGCCCCTCGATATCGAGTACGTCGCCATGGAGATACCCAACGATTTCATTCTCGGCTATGGACTCGACTACGACCAGCAGGGCCGCAACCTGCGCGACATCTATACGCTGGTGGAAGAAGACGAGGCGTAAGCGCATCACTACGGAACAGTCAAACATAGATATGAAAATGCGTGGGACTTTTAGAACACGCCTTGAGGCGGGTTCTAAAAAACGCCTTTGATGTATTTTTGCATTTTAGCCGAGTAGGTTTTTCTTGCTTCTGAAGAAGCATAGCGGGCTATGCGACTGATGAAGTAAGGAAAAGATGCCGGATAAAATCAAAAAGACACAAAGAGCAATCCGTCTAAAAAGAAAAAAAATATAACAATGCGTGGGATTTTTAGAACACGCCTTTAAGTAAAAAGATGAAGAATATTGTAATTTTCGGTGCCCCTGGTTCAGGCAAGGGCACACAGAGCGACCTGATGATCGAGAAGTATGGTTTCAACCACATCTCCACAGGCGACGTTCTCCGCAATGAGATCAAGAACGGAACAGAACTGGGCAAGACCGCCAAGGGCTACATCGACAACGGACAACTCATCCCCGACGAGTTGATGGTCAGCATCCTCGCCAGCGTCTACGACAGTTTCGGCAAAGAGCACAAGGGTGTCATCTTCGACGGTTTTCCCCGTACCATTCCCCAAGCCGAGGCTCTGAAGCAGATGCTCGCCGAGCGTGGACACAACGTAGCCGCCATGATAGAACTCGACGTACCCGAGGACGAACTGATGACACGTCTTGTAAAGCGTGGTCAGGAAAGCGGCCGTTCTGACGACAACGCCGAGACCATCAAGAAGCGTCTTGATGTATACCACAACCAGACTGCACCCCTCATCGAGTGGTACAAGTCTGAAGGCACTCACCACCACATCGACGGTCTGGGACAACTCGACCGTATCTTCGGTGACATCTGCGCTGTGATCGACGCTATCTGATAGTAAGGACAATATCTGCAGCACACGCTGCTGGTAAAAATACAGAAGGAGTGACATCCGCCCGTCGGGGTAGGGGTCGCTCCTTCTTTTTTTTATGCTCACTTTAGTGAAGGTGTATAGGTAATTTGTTTTTTCACCGTCACTATGCGATTTTTTTTGTAACTTTGCCCATATTCCCTTTTCTCGGGCTTTTTCGGTGTGTCCGCATGTTTTTTTTGGTCACCCTGCGCCCCGGAAAAGTGCATCATAATCACACATAGAAGAAAAAATGGCAGAATCCAACTTTGTAGACTACGTGAAGATATATTGCCGCTCGGGTAAGGGCGGACGTGGCTCTATGCACTTGCGTCACGTGAAGTACAACCCCAACGGCGGTCCCGACGGCGGCGACGGCGGTCATGGCGGTAGCATCTACCTCCGGGGCAACCACAACTATTGGACCCTCCTCCATCTGAAGTTCCAGCGCCACGTATTCGCTGAGCACGGCGGCAATGGCGGACGCGACAAGTGTCACGGCAAGGACGGACAGGATGTCTATATCGACGTACCTTGCGGCACGGTGGTCTACAACGCCGAAACCGGAAAGTATGTGTGCGACGTCACCTACGACGGACAGGAAGTGCTTCTGCTCAAGGGCGGACGCGGCGGACTGGGCAACTTCCAGTTTCGCTCGGCTACCAATCAGGCTCCGCGTTTCGCCCAGCCCGGTGAACCGATGGAGGAGATGACCATCATCCTCGAGTTGAAACTCCTGGCCGATGTCGGCCTTGTCGGTTTCCCCAATGCCGGCAAGTCTACCTTGCTCTCCGCCTTGTCGAGCGCACGGCCCAAGATAGCCAACTATCCCTTTACCACACTCGAACCATCGCTCGGCATTGTCGGCTACCGCGACCGGCAGTCGTTTGTCATGGCCGACATCCCCGGTATCATCGAGGGAGCCAGCGAAGGCAAGGGCCTCGGCTTGCGCTTTCTCCGCCATATCGAGCGCAACTCGCTGCTGCTCTTTATGGTGCCCGGCGACACCGAGGACATCAAGCATGAGTACGAAGTGCTGTTGGGCGAACTGCGGCAGTTCAATCCCGAGATGCTCGACAAGCACCGCGTGCTGGCTGTCACGAAGTGCGACCTGCTCGACGATGAACTCATGGAGATGCTCCGCGAGACGCTGCCCGACGACCTGCCCGTGGTGTTCATCTCCTCGGTGTCTGGTTTCGGACTGACCGAACTCAAGGATATACTGTGGCGCGAACTCAACAACGAGAGCAACAAACTCCAGGAGATCACCTCCGAGGAAACGCTCGTACACCGCGACAAGGATATGTCTCGCTTCGCCGAAGAACTGCATGCCGAGGGCGAGGACGAGATCGTATATATCGACGAAGACGAAATCGAAGACCTCGACGACTTCGAGTATGAAGAGGAGGATGAGGCCGATGACTGACCCCCGACTCCACTATTACGACCTCGGCGATGAGGTGGTGGCCTTCAGCACGACCCGCCACGGCGGATGTAGCGAGGGGCCGTATGCCTCGATGAATGTCAATGCCTATTGCGGTGACAACGCCGCCCATGTCGCCTCCAACCGCGAAGTGCTTTGTCATACACTCTCCCTCCCGTCGGCCGACCGACTCATCATCCCCCATCAGACCCACGGTATCGAGATACGTCAGGTGGGCAGCGAACTGTTTTCGTTGCCCGAAGGGGTGAGGCAGATGGTTCTCGAAGGGGTAGACGGTGTGATGACTCGGCTCGATGGCGTCTGTGTAGGTGTCTCTACGGCCGACTGCATCCCGGTGCTGCTCTACGATACAGAGCATCGTGCTGTCTGTGCCGTACACGCCGGATGGCGGGGTACGGTAGCACGGATAGTCCAAAAGGCCGTCGCCGAAATGCGTGCCGCCTTTGGTACCCGTCCGCAAGCCTTGCGTGCCGTCATCGGTCCGGGCATCTCGATGAAGAATTTTGAGGTGGGCGACGAGGTGTATGCGGCTTTCGAGTCGGCTGGCTTTGATATGGCGGCCGTCGCCGAACGTCAGGAGAAGTGGCACATCGACCTGCCGGCGTGCAACCGGCTGCAACTGGAGGCGGCCGGCGTTGCTCCCGACCACATCACGCTCAGTGGCATCTGCACCTACGACAACGCCGACGATTGGTTCTCGGCGCGTCGTCTCGGTAAGGAGTCGGGACGCATCTATACGGGTATCCTTCTTCGCCCCAATCATTAATGATCTACAATCCTAATATCATGAATACCCCCTTTATCAAATCGTTGTTGCTCTTTGCACTTCTCTTCACTGGTTTGCAGGTCTCGGCACAGCAAACCTTCACGGCAGCCGAACAGCAGCAGATCAGTATCGAAACGCCCGGGTTGTTTGCCCGGTCGAGTGCGTTCAATGTAGATTTCTCTTCCCTGCGCGAGTCAGAATATTCATTCCCGTTGCCCGTCGGCAAGGCCACACTCAACAAGGACAATACCGTCAGCATCACGACCAAGGAGGGCGATGCTGTCAAGGCGATGTTTGAAGGTACGGTGCGCCTGTCGCGCAAGCATGCCGACTTGGGCAATGTCATCGTCATCCGGCACCGCAACGGTTTGGAGACTGTATATGCCGGCAATGCGCAGAACCTGGTCAGTGTAGGCAAGAGTGTCAAGGCCGGCCAGACCATTGCCATCGTCGGTACGAAGGGTGGACAGGCTGAGTGTACCTTCTCTATCATGGTCAACGGCGGACGTATCAATCCGCAGACCCTCATCGACCTCAACAGTCACCGCCTGCGTCGGCAAACGCTCTTGTGCGAGCGGCGCGGCAGTCATGTCAATGTCAGCGTCACGGGCCGGAAAAACGATGCGCCGGTCATCGGCGAGGACAAGGGTGTCGATGTGTTTGAAAACTCGGAAACCTTCAAACTCGACTTGATGCGCCTGGAGAGTCAGACGTGGTCGTACCCGTTGCCCGACAGCAAGGTCATCAGTCCCTATGGCGGACGGCGCAATCATGCCGGTGTCGATCTCAAGACCACTCCTAACGACAATGTGCTGGCGGCTTTCGACGGCGTTGTCACCCGGTCGAGCCCCTATGCGGGCTACGGCAACTGCATCGTCATCAAGCACTCGTACGGTCTGGAGACGCTCTATAGCCATCAGTCGAAAAACCTTGTCAAGGTGGGCGACAAGGTCAAGGCCGGACAGGTCATCGGACTGACCGGACGTACCGGTCGGGCCACGACCGAGCACCTGCATTTCGAGGTGCACTTCAAGGGACGCCGCTTCGACCCGGCCCTTATCTTCGACCATGTCAACCGGTCGCTGCAGCAGTCTACGCTGACGCTCAATAAGAGCGGCCGCGTATCCGCACAGAAGAACATGTACGCCAGCGGACGAAGCAAGAACAACAGAATGTAGCATTTGCAGGTGTCCCAAACATTAAACGAGAATCAGAGTCAGAGTCAATAAATCTTACTTGTTCGCTTGCGTGAAGTGTGGAAAATGTGTATTTTTGCACAAAACAGATATCAAAAATGTGAAATATTACACATAATCGACACTTGAACCGAAAATTCATATACCAGTTTGTGCGTCCCGGTGCAAGGGCGAGGGAATATGAGGATGCGCTCACATGGTTGCAAAATGCGGGACTGATACACAAGGTTTGCCTTTGTTCGACTCCACAAATACCATTGAAGTCATACGAGGATTTGAGCATCTCACTGTTCTTGGCAGACAGAACAAATGATTTTTGCAAACTGATATACGAGAAGTCCAATCACAAGTAGCAATAATGCTCTTTGCGAGTCCTCCTGCCTAAACCGCGGGAGGGCTTTTTAGTATGTGTAGACCGCGATGGCAAAATTCTGTCGTTCGTGCGAAAAAATGTGGTGAAAACCGTAATGTTCGTGCGAAAAAATGTATCTTTGTACCGAATATTCGTGCGAAAAAATGTAGCCATGGAAAGGAATGTTATCAATCAACTCATAGAATGGAAAAATAAAAAGAATTATTAGTGTCCGGTAAAAATATCGCGATCGGCGAGTCCCGTAGGGACGACATATTATAGCGTAGGGGCTCGCCCCTACGTTTTT
>CAVCSC010000002.1:0-98942 GCA_963604975.1 Lachnospiraceae bacterium
ACACCCTCAAGATCACACAGGCACGCGGAGGCGGATTTGCCGTCAGCCTCATCGCCAAATAAAAAGTATCGCATAAGTATCATCTCACTGACTTTTTCACTATGCAGACACACACTCTCCGTACATGGTTTGCAGCCTTCTCTCTGCTCGCCCTGCCTTGCACTGCAACGGCACAGATCATCTACATCGACGACTCGGGCAAAGGGCCCGAGACCGACAATGCATCACATTTTGTCCGCAAAGGCACTCCGCACATGGCCTTGCGCCCGGTAGCCACCGACAAGGTACGTCTGTTGCCGGGACTCTTCAAAGACCGCTACGAACTCAACCGCAAGTACATGATGGCACTCGAACCGACCAAACTCCTGCAGAACTTCTACGCCGAGGCGGGACTCAACAAGGAGTACATGGTCGGCAAGGACGGCGACACCAGTCAGATGTACTGGGGATGGGAGAGCCCGATGGGGCAACTCCGCGGCCACTTCCTCGGCCACTACCTGTCGGCCTGCGCCTATATGTGGGCAGAAACGGGCGATGCGGCCATCAAACAGCGAGCCGACTTTATCGTCAGCGAACTGGCACGGTGTCAACGCATCAACGGCGGCGAATGGGTCGGTTCCATACCGGAAAAGTACCTCTACCTTATGGCCGACGGCCAACCGATGTGGTCGCCGCAGTATACCCTACACAAGACGCTCATGGGACTGTACGACATGTATTCCGTTGCCGGCAACCAACTGGCTCTGGAAGTACTCGACAAGATGGCCGACTGGATGTACCGCTGGACCACGGAGATGATAGAGAAAGGAAAGGCATCGGCCATACTCAACGGCGAAACGAGCGGCATGCTGGAGATATGGGCATCGATGTACGGGCTCACCGGCAAGGAGAAATACCGCGAACTGATGGACCGCTACGGACACCCGTGGCTTTTCACCCAACTGCTCAAGGGGGAGGACGCACTGTCGCTCGACCACAGCAATGCCTCCATACCTTGGTCGCACGGATCGGCACGATGCTACGAGGTCACCGGCGATGACTACTGGCGCACGCTGACAGAAGATTTCTGGAAGTGTGCCATACACGACCGCGAACAGTTTGCCACCGGCGGTCAGAACGCCGGAGAGCACTGGATACCCAAGGGACGGCTCGCCGACTTCGCCGGAGAGAACAATCAAGAGCACTGCACGGTATACAATCTCATGCGCACGGCCGAATATCTGTACAAGTGGACAGGCGACGCCGAATATGCCGACTATGTAGAACGCAACCTCTACAACGGCATCTTGGCCCAACAGCATCCACAGACGGGCATGGTGGCCTACTTTCTGCCGATGGCCTCAGGCTATAAGAAAGGCGGAGAAAAAGGTTGGGGACATCCCACTATGGACTTCTACTGCTGCCACGGTTCGCTCGTACAGGCCCAGACACGCTACCTGAGATACATCTACTTCGAGCACGACGGCGGTCTGACCGTCAGCCAGTACATTCCCTCGACACTCACCTGGCAGTACGACAGTATACCGGTCAGCATCACGCAAGACTTTGAGGGCAACCAGTGGAACAAAAACTACGATGCCCCGCGCTGGCGTATCGTCATGCAAGTGAAAGCCGACAAGCCCGTCGCCTTCTCACTCAAAGTGCGTCTACCGTGGTGGCTCGACCAAAAGGCCAACATCACCGTCAACGGCAGTCCGGCAAAGGTAGACCGACTTCACGGCTATGCTACCATCGACCGCACTTGGAACGACGACAAAATCGTGGTGGAGTTTGCCGACCGACTGTGGACCGAACCATTGCCGGGAAGCAAGACAGGCGAAGTAGCCTTCATGGAAGGTCCGATTGTACTGGCCGCTCCCGCTGGAGAAACGCCACTCAAAGGCGATGCCAAGCATCCCGGCAACATACTCACCCGAGAATACGACCAGCAATACGCCACAGTACGGTGGACACAAAGCCACTATCGCACCGTGGGCCAAGAGAAACTGCTGAGGTTCCGTCCGCTCTACGAGATTGCCGACGAGACATACACCATCTACTTCCCGATCAAGAAATAGACGATTGTTTCTTCTTCATGCGCCGCATATCGCGGAAGGCTGACATGGCAATAGGGACGGAAAGTGTGAATGAGCAGACATCAGCCAACGCCTGACTCATCTCCACCCCCAAGAGCCCCAGCCAATGAGGGAGTATCAACACGATAGGAATGAAAAACAGACCACTGCGCGCAGCAGCCACAAGGTTGGCGCGCAGTGGTTTTCTTATGGTCTGCATCAGCATGTTGGTCAGAATGATGGTGGCCAACAACGGATAGGATAACAACTGCCAACGAAACGCCACCTCACCGACCGCCACTACCGCAGCATCGCGACGGAACTCTTCGACGATAGGACCGGCAAACGCAAAGCAGACCACAGCCACCACAAAAAGAAAGACAGTACCCACACGGACACCAAACCGGTAGCCTTCATACACCCGACGATAAAGTCGCGCCCCGTAACAAAATCCGCAGAGCGGCTGAAAACCCTGGCCAAGACCGATGACCACGGCAAAAATGAAGAACGAGATACGCGTCACTATCGACATACCGGCAATGGCCGCATCGCCATACGCACCCGCAGCAAGATTGAGTACAAGAGTGGAAATGCTTCCCAATCCCTGACGCGAGAGTGACGGCGTACCGCCAAGTATGATTTCCTTGATATACGGCCAGCGAGGTGAGAAATTGCGGAAATAGATGCCGATATTCCGTTTCTGCCGTGTCATAACAAACAGAATAACGAAACTGCACAATTGTCCCAACACCGTAGCCACGGCCGCACCCTTGATACCGAGTCCGAAGACAAAAATGAAAAGGGGTGCAAGCACCAGATTGAGCACGGCACCGCTCACAATACCGAGCATAGAGAAGGCGGCATTGCCTTGGAAACGCATCTGATTGTTCATCGTGAACGAACCGGTCATCAGCGGCGCACCCAACAACACGATACCCAAATATTGCTCCGTGTACGGCAGGATGGTAGCCGTAGAGCCAAGCAACGTGGCGATATCTGTCAGGAACAGCAAGCCGAGTAGGGCCACGACGCATCCGCTCGCCACACTAAGGAAAAATCCGGTGGCTGCCATCTGACTGGCACTCTGCACATTCTTCGCCCCCAACTGGCGCGAAATATAGTTGCCCGACCCGTGACCGAAGAAGAAGCCGAGGGCCTGTATGAGCGACATGACGGAGAAGGAGATGCCCACGGCCGCCGTACACTGCGTATTGATACGGCCGACAAAATAGGTGTCGGCCAGATTGTAAAGACTGGTCACCAGCATACTGATAATGGTCGGAACGGCCATACTGAGGATAACGCGGGGTACTGGGGCCTCGGTCAAGAATGTGTAATTGTCTGTTCTATGTCGCATAGCGGGTGCAAAATTACTGCTTTTATTCATAAGTCGGTATTCAATATTAAGTAGGTATTCAAAATTATTCGTATATAAACGTCAGCAGATGTTGTTTATACTTTGAACACCTACTTATCAAATAATTCTGAACACCTATCCTATATATACTGTTTTTGTAGTAACTTTGCAACACGGGACAAGCCCCTACGACGCTGTGCAGCGCAAGGGTAGTACACCTTTCCATACAGCGGACGGACAGGCGACATCCCCAACAAGGACATCGGAGAGAAATCAGTATCACAAGCACAAAATCACTACATCATGAGCATCAACATCAAGAGAAACGGGAAGAAACGTGTCATCATCGTCGGTGGAGGTTTCGGCGGTCTCCGTCTGGCCAACGCCCTGCGCGGAACCGACCTGCAGGTCATCCTCATCGACAAGAACAACTACCATCAGTTTCCGCCCTTGATCTATCAGGTGGCCTCGGCCGGTATCGAACCGGGAGCCATCTCGTTTCCCTTCAGAAAGATTTTCCGCAAGCGCGATGATTTCTATTTCCGCATGGCCGAAGTCCGGGCTGTATTCCCCGAGAAGAAACTCATACAGACATCCATAGGCAAGGTAGAATACGACTATCTCGTGTTTGCCGCCGGCACCACCACCAATTTCTTCGGCAATAGCAACATTGCCGACGAAGCCATACCGATGAAGACCGTCGCCGAAGCCATGGGACTGCGCAACGCCCTACTGAGCAACCTTGAACGTGCCGTCACCTGCGCTACCGAGGAAGAGCGTCAGGAACTGCTCAACGTTGTCATTGTAGGCGGAGGTGCCACAGGTGTGGAGATTGCGGGAGCACTGTCACAGATGAAGCGCTACGTCATCCCCTATGACTACCCCGACATGGACGCCTCCCGTATGCACATCCACCTCATCGAAGCCGGTGGCCGTCTGCTCGCCGGCATGTCGAAAGACTCGTCGGAAAAGGCCCGCGATTTTTTGGAGAAGATGGGCGTGGAAATGCACTTCGGCAAGATGGTGACCGACTACAAAGACCACAAGGTGACCATGAAGGATGGTTCGTCAATACCCACACGCACCTTCATTTGGGTGTCGGGTGTCAGAGCCAATACCATCACCGGCGTGGAAGGCGACCGTCTGGGACGCGGCGCACGCATCATCGTCGATGCCTACAACCGTGTGGAAGGCATGGACAGCATCTTCGCCATCGGCGACCAGTGTATACAAACGACCGACCCGGCCTACCCCAACGGCCATCCCCAACTCGCACAGGTAGCCATACAGCAGGCCCAGAACCTCGCCCGCAACCTGCGGCGCATCGCCAAAGGCGACAGCGACCTTCGCCCGTTCCGCTACAAGAACCTCGGTTCGATGGCGACCGTAGGACGCAACAAGGCCGTCGTGGAACTCGGCAAGTTCCATACCCAGGGTTTCATCGCATGGGTGCTTTGGCTCGTCGTACACCTGCGCTCCATACTCGGCATACGCAACAAACTCATGGTGTTGCTCAACTGGATGTGGAACTACGTCACCTACGACGACTCCATCCGTATGATTGTCTACGCCACCAAGCCCAAAGAGATACGCGAGCGACTCGAACGCGAGCGCATCACCCATCTCGGCACCGACCTTTTGGCCGAGGAAGAGATGGAAAGAAAGAAAAACGAGAAAGAGAAATAAGAAAGAATAAGATAGAATAAGATATGTTGCCAAGACTGTTTACCGAGCAAGACCTTGAAGGCAAACGCATCGCCGTACTGCTCTCGGGGGGCGTCGACAGTTCGGTCGTCGTACACGAACTGGCCGCCATGGGACTGCATCCAGACTGCTTCTACATCAAGATTGGTCCCGAGGAAGAGGAAGAATGGGACTGTACCTCAGAAGAAGACCTTGAGATGGCCACTGCCGTCGCAGCCCGCTACGGTTGCCGACTGGAGACTGTAGACTGCCACAAGGAATACTGGAACGAGGTGACGCGCTACACGATGGACAAGGTGAAAGCAGGATTTACCCCCAATCCCGATGTGATGTGCAACCGCCTCATCAAGTTCGGTGCCTTCAACGAGAAACGGGGACACGACTACGACCTCATTGCCACAGGACACTATGCACAGACCGAAATCATCGGCGGCAAGAAGTGGCTCGTCACCAGTCCTGACCCCGTCAAAGACCAAACCGACTTCCTCGCTCAGATCTACGACTGGCAACTGCGCAAAGCCCTCTTCCCCATCGGACACTATGAGAAAAACGAGGTACGGGAGATAGCCGAACGCGAACATCTCATCAACGCCCGGCGAAAAGATTCGCAGGGTATCTGCTTTCTCGGCAAGGTGAACTACAATGACTACATCCGCCGCTACCTGGGCGAAAATCCCGGAGACGTACTCGAACTGGAAACCGGGAAGCGCATCGGGCAGCACCGCGGACTGTGGTTTCATACCATCGGACAACGCCACGGCCTCGGGTTTGGAGGCGGCCCCTGGTATGCCGTCAAGAAAGACGTGGAGCACAACGTACTCTATGTCAGTCACGGTTTCGAACCGCGCACGGCCTACAAAGACACCTTCCCCATACACGATTTCCACTTCCTCACCGAAAACCCGTGGGGCGGCGATGCCACCGACATTCCCGTCACTTTCAAGATTCGGCACACGCCGGGCTATCACCCGGCCCGTCTGGAGCGCACGGGCGACGGCGCATACACCGTACATGCCACCGAACTGATACAGGGGGTGGCCCCGGGACAGTTCTGCGTGGTCTACGACGAACAGCATCACCGTTGCATCGGTAGTGCGGAAATCACCGTCTAAACGACAGTACCCTTAAGAAATATATCTTAAAACACATAATAGACACGCTGAAAAACCGAAAAAAGCGGAATATATTTTGCCGTTTCGGGCTTTACCACTACTTTTGTGCCGATGAAAAGGATAACGGGCATACTCACAACTCTCATTCTCTCGTTTGTCATCGTTTGGACAAGCGCAGGGATTGCTATGCTGCACTGTGCCCACACAGGCGAAGTGTCACCGCTCGTCGCTGACACACCCTGTCCGTCACCCTGCTGCGGGGAAAACACTTCAATGACAGTCCACCATCCCAAGGGCTCTTCTACACAGAAGGCCATGCACTGCCATCCGGTATCGCCCTGCATGAGCGTAGAGGTATTGAAACTCTCGCCCGGCACTCCTTCTCACTCCATCCACTTCATTTTCAGCCAAGCGCCCGTACTCTGCAAACTGTCGGTATGGGAACAAACTACACTTCCGGCCGTCTGCGTCAGGCAGATAGAGCGAGACTTCTCGCTACTGCTCCGACACGGTCCGCCCCGAAGGTACTTGGCTTTCTTGCGCATATTACGGATTTGATAGACCGTTTTCACTCTTCACCCCAAGCGAAAACAACATCTGACAAAATCCAAACAATATGATATCAAACAAGAAAATCATCATTCCCGGACTGCTGGTCCTACTCGCGCAAGGCGCAACGGCCCAGTCCGCCAAGACTGACTCCATATCCACTGACTCCATATCGCCCTTCGCAGAACAGCATATCGAAGGTGTCACCGTCACCCGCCGCCGTATGGGTGTGACCAGAGTACGGGGGGCAGAAAACGGATCGCTCATCAATCAAGACGAACTTTTCAAGGCTGCCTGCTGCAATCTGGGCGAGAGTTTCGTCACCAACCCGTCGGTAGATGTCAACTACAACGACGCGACCACCGGCGCACGGCAGATCAAACTGCTCGGACTGAGCGGCACCTATGTGCAGATGCTCACCGAAAACCTACCCAACTTCCGCGGCGCGGCCGCTCCCTACGCCTTGGGATATGTACCCGGACCGTGGATGAAAAGCATTCAGGTATCCAAAGGCAGTTCGTCCGTGCGCAATGGTTACGAGTCTATCACCGGACAGATCAACGTAGAATACCTCAAACCCGAGGAAGACCCGGGTGTCACGGTCAATCTCTATGGCGACACCGAAAGCCGGTTTGAGGCCAACGCCGATGCCAACATTCACCTCACCTCCAAACTCAACACCGAGATTCTCGCCCACTACGAGAACCGTTGGGGGCATCACGACGGCAACGGAGACGGTTTTCAGGATATGCCGGGCATACGCCAATACAACTTGCAAAACCGCTGGGACTATCTCGGACGCACCTACATCTTCCACGGTGGCATTAGCCTCGTCAGCGAAGACCGCAACAGCGGACAGGTCAGCCACCACGCTACTGCACACGACAATGGTCTGCCCCTCTACAAGATTGGCGTGGAAAGCGACCGCTACGAGGCCTACATGAAACACGCCTTTGTACTCGACCGCGCCCACAACGCCAGCATCGCTGTCATGGGTACCGCCTCCATGCACGAGCAGTCGGCCACCTATGGTATGAAGTCATACTACGTCAACGAGAAGAACGCCTACGCCCAGTTGCTCTTCGAGACCGACTTCACCAAGATACACAATCTCTCCGTCGGCCTCAGCCTCAACCATGACTACCTCGGCCAACGGGTGACCGGCACAACCGACGGACAGACGGTCACCATATCCAACCTTCAGCCCAATGCCGACAACCCGGCGCGTCCCTCTATCTCCATCCGACAAAAGGAGACCACGCCCGGCGCATACGCTCAATACACCTTCGACTGGGAGCACCGCATCACGGCCATGGCTGGCATCCGCATCGACCATAGCAGCGTGTACGGCACTTTTGTCACGCCCCGCGTCCACATCAAGTGGCAGCCCAATGACATTATCGGTATCCGGGCTTCCGCTGGAAAGGGATACCGTACGCCCTTCGCCCTCGCAGAGAACAACTATCTCATGGCCAGCGGACGACAACTTCTCGTCACAGAAGACCTCAAGCAGGAGGAAGCATGGAACTACGGTATCAGCACTGCGCTCAACATACCGCTGCTTGGCAAGACGCTGACCGTCAATGCGGAATACTACTACACGCATTTCTTACAACAGGCTATCATCGACTATGACTCCGACAAGGGACGCATCTGCATCGGCAATCTCGACGGAAAGAGTTACTCACACACCTTCCAGATTGATGCCAACTACGAGATACTGCGGGGACTAACGCTCACCGCTGCTTACCGACGCAACATCGTGAAGTCTACCTACGGCGGACAACTGATGGACAAACCGCTCACCAGCAAGTACAAGGGACTGATCACCGCCTCTTACAAGACACCGCTCGGCCTGTGGCAGTTTGACGCCACCGTGCAACTCAACGGCGGCGGACGCATGCCGACTCCCTACACGCTGGCAGATGGCACATCCTCCTGGCCCACACGCTATCACGCCTTCGAACAGGTGAGCGCACAAGTCACCCGCTGGTTCCGTCATTTCTCCATCTACATCGGTGGAGAGAACCTCACCTCCCGTCGGCAACACACACTCATCTACGGCGCGGCAGACGCATGGGGCTCATCCTTCGAACCGACTATGGTATGGGGACCCGTACATGGCGCTATGGCCTATGCCGGCATTCGCGTAAACATCGGACGCAAACTGTAAACAATAGAACAAAACAACCACTAAGTAGGTGTTCAAAATTATTTGATATGGATATGCACCTTATTTTCGTTTGTATGTTCGGGTTGAAGAGGAAGTGTAGCGGGCTACACGACCGATGAAAGCCGGGCATACAGGCGAAAAGAAGGTGCAGAGACATGTCAAAGTATAATAGACATCTGCTGACCCATATATACGAATAATTTTGAATACCTACTTAATAAAAACAAATACAAAACGACAATGAAAAAAGCAATCTTTATGATGGCTATGCTGCTCACCTGTATGGTAGCCGCAGCCAAAGACGTAAAAACCGTAGTGCTGACCACCCAGCCGCAGATGCACTGCGAAAACTGTGAGAACAAGATAAAGGGCAACCTGCGTTTCGAGACTGGCGTAAAGAACATCACGACCAGCGTACCCAACCAGACCGTAACAGTAGAGTACGACGCCGACAAAACAACTGAGGCCAACCTCATCGCTGCCTTCACCAAGTTTGGCTATACTGCCACAAAGGTAGCCACCGATACGACTGCCTGCAAGAACAAGACCGCCTGCAAGGGCAAAGGCAAGTGCAAAAAGGCCAAGAAGACGACCTGCGGATCTACCGAAGGCACAACAGGATGCGGTGCTGCCAGCGGTGCCGGATGCTGCAAGAACAAGACCACAACTGAAGGCGGTTGCGGTGGCTGCAAGAACAAGACGGCCGACAAGCCTGCCTGCGGCGGTTGCAAGCAAAACACCGACGCTGCCGAGAAACCGGCTTGCTGCAAGGAAAAGCCCGCTACCGACAACGCCGGCACCAGTTCCAGCGCTTGCGGCGGCTGCAAAAACAAATAGTTCTTATCCATCATAAGCGGGAATATTACACCACGCTTAGTGACAACAAAAAAAGGCTCAGGGGAGAATGTCCGTGACAATCTCCCCTGAGTTTTTTTTGTAGTGGACTTTTACAATCTACCATATTTCTTCAATACAAGCACCACCGTCTGATGGGGGGCTACCGCACCACGCCAACGTACCGCCTTGCGTCCGACATCGGCATGCTTCCATACGTCACGCACCGTATACTTGCCTTGCAGACCGAGTGAGGCGAAGTCTATGGTTGTCTTCACCGGTTGGTCAGACGGATTGAGAATGGCTACCGCATGACGATCTCCCGAGAGAGGACGGACAAACACCTGACGGTTTTTCTCTGAGACCACACGACGGGCGGCTACGCCGAGCGTATCCTGGTCGATGGCGATGATTTCCTTGTTGAGTAGGATATCGAGGTCGTCTTGGGTAAGGTGACTCATATCATTGGTCATGGCCAACGGTGAAGCCATCATGCACCAAAGGCTCATTTGCGTGCGGTACTCAGTCGGTGTACACCCGACACCGCCAAGATCGCTTGACGGGCCGCCCTTGCCTCGCAGACCGACCACAAGCATATCCATGTCGGGCCATTGTCCGGGACGTACCTTGTCGGCGAGCGGAGCCGTCACATCAATGATATCGAGTATGCCCATGCCACCCTGATGCACGATATCTTTCCACATGTCGCGTACATCGTAAGAGGTACGCCACAGTTGTCCTCCGACCTCTGCGCACCAGTTCTCTGCATGACGCTGGCCCCACTCACAAACGCCGAGCACGATGTCGCGTCCGGACTTTTGTAGGGCGTCGGCCATGGTCTTATAGCGTTCACGGGCTGTCTGCTCATCTTCAGGGGCATTGCAGTAGTCGTACTTCAGATAGTCGATACCCCACGAGGCGAAAGTACGGGCGTCTTGCTCCTCAAAACCGTAACTGGCCGTACAACCGGCACAGGTGAGTTGGGCGGCATCGGAGTAGATACCGAGTTTCAGTCCCTTGGCATGCACATAGTCGGCCAGGGCCTTCATGCCTGAAGGAAATTTCTCTGCGTCGGGAATGATATTATTGAACCGGTCGCGACCGCCTTGCCACAGGTCGTCAATGTAGATGTACTTATAGCCGGCCGCTACAAAACCGCGTTCGACCATGATATCAGCCACTTCGCGGATCAGTTGTTCGGAGATGTTGCCTTTGCAAAAGTTCCACGTCATCCACCCCATCGGTGGCGTAGGAGCGAGTTTTTCGCGAGGCGTCTGAGACTGGCCGCTGACTTTCAGACAAAGCGCGGCAAACAAAAAGACAAGGACAAGGGTGTGACGGAAACCCACCACTCCCGGCATTACAGTTTTTTTCATAGGATATAAGGTAGTAGATGGTTATAATAGGTTCTCAAAATTCGTACACTGCGCATCGAACACGCCTATCACAGACGTGTTCGAGACGCAAACATCAATACCACTGTACCGAATTGCTATATCCGCTGCGCTTGTCGTACTTGAGCGCATCGGTCAGAGTTGCGGCATTACAACGGAAGGAGAAGTTGTAACTGGTGTACGGGGCAAGCACCACCGAGCAACTCATGTTGAAGCAGTGGAGGTCGCGTTGCAGCGAGGCTGTTGTCATAGACATCTTGTGACGCTCGAAATCGTAACCCGAAGAGAAACTGATGTTCCACCCATCACTGATGCGCAGGTTGCCGCTGATGTTGAGGTTCTGCGTGAACTTGTAAGGATAGCGCATCGTCTTGGTATTGAACTTGCCCGAGGTGTTCTCGCGCATGGTCACACCATAACCGAAGGTGATGCTCCAAGGCATGGAGAACTTCATGTAGCCGTCGCCGTCTGTTTCTGCCTTTGACCCTTTCTTGCGCTTCTTGGCACCGCGCTGCGCTTCGATCATGTCGTCGTCGACGTTGCTCTCGATATCGGTATCTACGCCCTCCTCATCCTTGCCGTTGCGACGCTTGTCGTTGTCATCATCGACATCGCCACCGCCAAAGAGTTTGCGCAGTTTTTCGGGAGTAAGTGTGAACGAGATATTCTGCGACGTACCTTGGAAACGTCCGAAGCGACCGTAGCCCCACTCGGTATGGTTGCCGACATAGGGATTGCCGTTTTGGTCAAGTTCATAGGCATAGGTAGCAAAGACAGCCGTCATGTTGAAGGTGTAGTTCTTCCACCACTTCAAGCGGAGACGCATAGAGAGGTCGCTCCATTGATGCTCCTTGGCGGCGAAGTTGTAACTCATGGCAAGTCCGAACTCGTCGATAATACTGATTTTGCGTATGCCGGTTGAGTCCTTATCCGACTTGATCTTCATCTCGATATTGTTGCCCAAGTCAAACGATACGCTTCCGGTCTTTCCCTGTCCCGGGACACTGTACAATCCTCCGGAGTAAGGTGAGTAGGGCACCAGCGTCACGTTGCCGTTGGCATCGGTCTTCTGGTAGGTATCCCAATAACCATAGTGGGGCGATCCGAAGTCAGGAGCATAATTGAGGCTCACCGACGGAGTGACGACGTGGCGGATAGCCTGTATCTTGTCACCAAATATTTTGCGGTTGGGTATCCAGAAACCATACACCTTGGTCGACATGGAGATGCCCACATTCCAGTTGTAGACATTGTAGAAACCGTAGGTGGTATCGCGCATTTCGGTCTGATTGACCTCATCCCACGAACGCATCACCTTGTTGGTATACATACGGTCGGTGAAACTGAAAGACGGATTGACATTGATATACCCCAGGAGGGTGAAGTTGGCACTGATGGGGATAGAGTGGTTGAAGCCGTTGCGCCAGTCCTTCACAAGGTTCGACTTGAAGAGTCGGTCTTCCTTGGTGTCGATACGGTTGGAGAGTTGTCCGGTATAACTCATCGATATCTTCTCATACCAACGCTCCTTGCCCACCGCATGGCGGCGCTTGAAGGGATAGAAACGGCTGATGGAGATATTGAGGTCGGGCAGCGTCATCGATATGGTGGAGTCGGTCATGTTCTGCGAGAGGTTGGCCGTAGAACTGAGCGAGAGTCCGATGCTCGACATGGTCGTACTCCAACTCACCGAAGAGGTACGCGTACTCTGTGTGAGAGTCTGCGGATTGTAGAGTGAGTTGAGGTTGTTGCGCTCATAACTCGACGTGGCATAGTTGACACTGGCCGAGAGATGGCTGTAGGGGTTGGCCTTGCCGTCCTGACTATGGCTCCACTGTATCTTGAAACTGGTCTGCCGCGTAAAGTCGGGCATACCCTTGTCACCGGTCTTGGTATTCTGATAACTGACAAAGAAACTACCGCTGTATTTGTATCGCTTGCGGTAGTTGCTGGCAGCAGACAATCCCCACGAACCCTTGGTATAGATTTCACCAAGGAGTTTGAGGTCCCACTTGTCGCTCATGGCAAAATAGTAGCCACCGTCGCGCAGATAAAAACCACGGTCGTTCTCATCGCCGTAGGTAGGCATGATAAAACCACTGGAGTAACTCTTCGAGAAGGGGAAGAAGCCATAGGGTATAGCCAGTGGCAACGGCACGTCGGCCACGACCAGATAAGCCGGACCGAACACCACGTCCTTGCCCGGGCGTACCTTGGCACGCGAGAGCGAGATATAGAAGTCGGGATGGTCTTTGTCGCAGGTGGTATAGCGTCCGTGCTGCATGTAGACATCACCGTTGTCGTTGCGCTTGGATATCTCGCTACGCATATATCCGTCCTGCTGCTGGGTGTAGACATTGGCAATGAGACCCTTCTTGGTCTTGAAGTTGAAGGCCATCGTATCGCTCTCGTACGAGTCGGCACCCAACTTGAATACCGGTGTTCCGGTGAGGGTACGTCCGGTCGTGTCGGCCGTATCGCGTATACCGGTAGCATGCACGAGACTGCTGTCCATGCTCATGTAGATCTTCTCCGAAGCGAGGTCCATATTCTCATACTTCACCGTGGCCTGGCCATAGAGGTGGGCCGTGCGGGTACGGGCATCGTAGACGAGGGAGTCGGAGGCAGTATATTGTACGGGGGAATTGATGCCGCCCGAACGCGAGCGGTTGATGGAGTCAAGACGTATGGAGTCGTCGACAGCCTTGTTGTGGTGGTAGATGGCCAACTGGAGGGAGTCCATCTTTGTCGTGTCGACGGCCAGTCCGCCCAGCGAATCAGCGACAAAGACACTGTCGGCCGCTACTACGGTGTCGGCCGGCTGCGCACGTTTGCGTTTCTTCTGCTTCTGCGTTGAGGGTGTGCCTGTTCCCGCCATCATACAGATGAAAGCGAAAAGCAAGAGGGCTATGACTGAGTTTGTTCTCATTGCAATGTAAATGCGAAGTGCAAAATTACGGAAATTCTCGCACATTACGCTATTTTTGCCGTGATGATTTGGCAATTTACCGTCACTTACCTTCGGCCGGGAGGCAATGCCGTGCGTCACGACACAGCAAAAAAGAAAAAGCCCCGACACCGAGAGATGCCGAGGCTAAGGTAATGTATGACTTGTCGCGAATTACTTGCTGTTGTCGTTGAAGGTGGCAACACGGTTGAATTCTACCTGCTCAAAGAGTTTGTCGGTAGCACCCATACCAGTAGCGGTCAGACGGTCTGCAGAGATCTTGTACTTCTTGACAAGAGCCTCCTTCACTGCGTCAGCACGAGCCTGAGACAGTTTCTGGTTGAGTTCAACAGAACCCTCGGGAGAAGCGTAGCCCTTGATCTCGACCTTGGCATCCTTGTGGTTCTTCATGTAGTTGGCAATCAGCTCGATAGAAGCGTACTGAGCGGGATCAACCACGCTCTTGCCCTGACGGAAGATAACGGTGGGCTGGAGGTTGGTGGCAGTAGCGGGCTTCACATAGACGGGCTTCTTGTTGTTGCACTCGTCGAGCTGACGCTGCAAGTCAGCAATCTTCTGATCCTTCTCAGACAGTTCGCCGTCCTTGTTGTTGAGGTCGCTGCGCAGACCGTTGATCTGTGCGTTGAGGGCATCAATCTCAGACTGGTCGCGGAGCTGAGCAGTAGTGAAGTTGTGGGTACCATTGGAGTTCTTGAACTTGTAGACCAAACCTACGTTCAACTGTACCATGCTATTGTTGATGTTGTACTTGACACCCTGATAGCCGTCGCCGTTGAGACCATAGATGATGGCGGGCTCGATATAGAACTGCCAAGCCTTCTTCTCACCGAGATTGAAAGCGAAGTCAAGGGCTACCTTTGAAGTGAGGAAGTCAGCCTTGTAGTCAGCATAGGGATGACCGAAAGTATGGCCCCAACCAAAACCGTAGAGAGCCGAAACCTCGAAGCAGCGGGGAGTACCCTTGTAGCCACCGAACCAGTTGGTCAGGTTGATGGTACCGAGCAGAGAGGTGTTCATTGCGTTGACAAGAGTATTGGTTGTTGTACCGTCAACACCCTTGAAGTACACGTTGCTCTCAGCAGCGAGACCGAATACGGGAGTGAAGTTGCGACCAATACGCAGACCGGCATTGGGGCACATGGTCTTCAGCCAAGCGCTACCAGTAGTAGCAGTAGCCATACCGCCATTGATGCCAATGTAGAAGTTGTCGAAAGTTTTGCTCTCTGTCACAGTCTGTGCAGAAGCAGAAACTGCCATTGCTGCGGCAGCGAGGAAAAGTAATGTTTTCTTCATAATTTTCTATGTTGTCTTTTATCGATTTTGCGATATTATCCTTAGTTATCCTTTCAAAGTGGTCGCAAAAGTATATAAATCGGGTGTATCCTCCAAATAAATCGGAATTTTAGAACACCTTATAAGAAAACAAGAACATCACAACATATACAATATGTCATTTCGCTACGATTTCTTTATATAGCCACAGTCACAATATATAAGGCCGAATACAATATTCCTCACACACAACACACAATATTATATAATATAGGCCGGCCATACATCTGCATGTGTATGGCCGGCCCGGTCAGAAATATTTTCTGCAATAAGCGGAGTTATTGCTCCGTAATAATCTTCATGCCTTCCTCTACGGCTTTCATGTTGAGCGGTATGAGGTCGTGGTGGCGTTCGGGAAGGGTCTTGAAGAGTGCCTTGTTGAGTCCGTCTGTGCTGACGATGGGACACACCTTGAGCAGTCCGCCAAGAACGATCATGTTGAACACCTTTGAGTTCTTCAGTTCGGCAGCCTTGTCCATCGCATCGATGCGGTAGACGTGGATATCTTTCCGCCGGGGCAGGTTGATGATGCCGAAACCGTCGTAGATGAGTATACCACCGGGTTTCACTTTCGGTTCAAACTTATCGAGCGAAGGCTGGTTGAGCACGATGGCCACATCGTAGTGGCTGAGTACCGGTGAGGAGATGCGCTCGTCGCTGACGATGACCGTCACGTTGGCCGTACCGCCACGCTGCTCCGGTCCGTAAGCCGGCATCCACGTCACCTCTTTGTCTTCCATAAGTCCGGAGTAGGCAAGAATCTTGCCCATGGAGAGTACACCCTGTCCTCCGAAACCTGCTATAATGATTTCTGCTTTCATAGGTTTGTCGTGTCTTTTAGGTCACCTTTGGGGTACTGTTTGAACATATTTTCTTCCATCCACTTGTTGGCTTTCACCGGAGACATCTTCCATCCGCTGTTGCAGGTGGCGACAATCTCGACAAGCGATGAACCCTTGCCTTCCATCGAGGCCGTGAAAGCCTTTTTGATGGCAGCCTTGGCCTTGCGTATAGAAGCAACGTTCTCTACACTCTGCCGCGACACATAGCAGGTACCGGGCAGGGTAACGGCTATCTCCGAGAGATTGAGCGGCCATCCGTGCAGTTTCGGGTCACGTCCGTAAGGACAGGTGGAGGTCTTCTGACCGATGAGCGTAGTTGGGGCCATCTGTCCACCGGTCATTCCGTAGATGGCATTGTTGATGAAGATGAGCGTGATGTTCTCGCCACGGTTGAGCGCATGTATGCTCTCTGCCGTACCGATACAGGCCATGTCACCGTCACCCTGATAGGTGAACACGAGACGGTCAGGCCACAAACGCTTGATAGCAGTGGCACAAGCGGGAGCACGTCCATGGGCGGCTTCCTGCCAGTCGATGTCAATATAGTTGTAAGCAAACACAGCGCAGCCCACCGGACTGACGCCTACGGTCTTGTCCTGCATGCCCATTTCCTCGATGACCTCAGCCACGAGTTTGTGCACCATACCATGCGAGCATCCCGCGCAGTAGTGCATGTGGGTATCGTTGAGAAGTTCCGGTTTCTTGTAGACCAGATTCTCGGGTGATATGATATCGTTCATAGCAGTTTCTCCTTTAATACGTTTACCATTTCTTCCGGCTCGGGCACGATACCGCCCAAACGTCCGTAATGCTCTACAGGTACGGTCCCTCCGACAGCAAGACGCACGTCTTCTATCATCTGTCCGGCATTAATCTCGGTCACGAGAATACCTTTGACCTGTTTGGCTGCCTCGGCAATCTCCTTGGTCGGGAACGGCCACAGGGTGATAGGACGCAGCAGGCCGACCTTGATGCCTTGCGCACGGGCCATCTCGATGGCTTTCTCGGCAATACGCGCCGCACTACCGAAGGCGACAATCATATACTCAGCATCGTCCATGAACTTGGTTTCGTAGCGCACTTCCGTCTCGCGTATGGTCTTGTACTTCTCTTGCAGGTGCAGATTGCGCTGCTCCATCACTTCAGACTTGAGTTCAAGTGAGGTGATGACATTGCGCTTGCGGTTGCCGGGACATCCAGTAGAAGCCCAGGGACACTCACGGAGTATCTCCTCGTCGGTACGGCGCGGCTTAATGGGCGGAAGCACCACCTTTTCCATCATCTGTCCGATGACGCCGTCGCTCAATATCATGGCTGGCATACGATACTTGAAAGCAAGCGTGAAGGCCAGGTCGACAAAGTCGGCCATCTCCTGCACAGAGTTGGGGGCAAGCACGATGACATAGTAGTCGCCGTTGCCACCGCCGCGGGTTGCCTGGAAATAGTCGCTCTGTGAGGGTTGTATGGTACCGAGACCGGGACCACCGCGCTGCACGTTGACAATCAGTCCGGGTACTTCGGCACCGGCCATATAGGAGATACCCTCCTGCATGAGCGACACGCCGGGACTCGACGATGAGGTCATGACCTTCTTGCCGGCTCCGCCGCCGCCATAGACCATATTGATAGAAGCCACCTCGCTCTCAGCCTGCACGACCACCATGCCGGTGGTCTCCCACGGCTTGAGTTCGGCAAGGGTCTCGATGACCTCAGTCTGCGGAGTGATAGGATATCCGAAATACCCGTCTACACCACAGCGTATGGCAGCGTGGGCAAGTGCCTCGTTGCCTTTCATCAGTTTCACTTCTTGTTCTGCCATAGTGATTATTCCTCCATTTTCTTTCTGTAAACAGTAATGCATCCGTCAGGACAGACGATGCCACACGATGCACAGCCTATGCAGTCGTCGGGGTGGACAATTTCCACGTAGGGATAGCCGTGCACATTCACCGCTTTCTGCGCCAGGGCAATCACATCCTTGGGACAAGCGACGACGCAGAGCGAGCATCCCTTGCACCTGTCGGTGTTGACCACGATGGCACCTTTGATTTTTCCCATAGTCTTAGTATTTTAGGAGAATGGCGGAAACGGGGCGCGCAGACAAGGCCTGCGGTGCGCCGCAATCACCATTCCATGTTTTTCTCTGGTCGTTCAAGGATTGTACATATCCTTGCAATAGTAGTTGAGAATATCGTCAAGCATTTTCTTGGCCTCCACCGCCGGTGATTCGGGATCAAGGGCGATGGCCTCAAGATAGTTGTCAATGGCATGCTGCCAGTCGCCCTTGCGACGGTATTCGTTGCCGAGCAAGTAATAGTCTTCTGCGGTCATGGCTCAGCGGTAATTGGTTTTCTTGGCGGCCGCCAAGGTATTGGTCATGAGTGAGCAGATAGTCATCGGACCTACGCCGCCGGGCACGGGAGTGATATAGGAGCAATGGGGAGCAACTTCATCGAAAGCCACATCGCCACACAGACGAAAACCGCTCTTGCGCGAGGCATCGGGCATGCGTGTCGTACCCACGTCGATGACCACGGCCCCTTCCTTCACCATGTCGGCCGTCACAAATCCGGGACGACCGATAGCCGCAATGACAATATCGGCCTCGCGGCACACGTCCTTGATGTCGGGGGTATGGGAGTGGCACACGGTGACCGTCGCATCGCCATACTGCTTTTGCATCATGAGTTGGGCCATCGGCTTGCCCACAATGTTACTGCGGCCAAGCACGACACAACGTTTGCCGGAGGTATCGATACCATAACGCTTCAGTAGGGTCAGAATACCCAGGGGCGTGGCTGACACAAAACAGGGAAGGCCGATGGCCATGCGCCCGACATTGACAGGATGAAATCCGTCGACATCCTTACGGTAATCGATAGCCTCGATGACACGCTGCTCGTCGATATGGCGGGGCAAGGGGAGTTGCACGATAAATCCGTCGATATCGGCATCGGCATTGAGCCGGGCGATGCACGCCAGGAGTTCATCCTCGGTGACATCCTCCTCGTAGCGTATCAAGGTGGACTGGAAACCGCAGGCTTCACAGGCCAACACCTTGTTGCGCACATAGGTTTCCGACCCACCGTCGTGTCCTACGATGACGGCGGCCAGATGGGGACGTTTTCCGCCGTCCGCCACGATGCGACGCACCTCTTCGGCGATTTCGGCCTTGATACAGGCAGCCGTAGCCTTTCCGTCTATCAAATTCATAATGTTGTCTTTTGCTATTCTTACTTGTCGCCTTACATCTTGGGCATGCCGGGCATACCTTTCATCTTGCCCATCATACCGGCCATGCGCGCCATGTTGCTGCCCGTGACAAGTTTCATCATCTTGCGGGTCTGGTCGAACTGCTTGATCAGGCGGTTCACCTCCTGAATATTGGTTCCGCTACCCTTGGCAATGCGTTGGCGGCGACTCTGGTTGAGTATCTCGGGATTTGAGCGCTCTTTGGGCGTCATACTGCGGATGATGGCTTCGATACCCTTGAAAGCATCGTCGTTGATATCGACATCCTTGATGGCCTTGCCTACACCGGGAATCATGGAAGCCAAATCCTTGAGATTACCCATCTTCTTGATTTGCTCGATCTGTCCCAAGAAGTCGTTGAAGTCAAACTTGTTCTTCTGTATCTTCTTCTGCAGGCGACGGGCTTCTTCCTCGTCATACTGTTCCTGCGCACGCTCCACAAGGCTGACGATATCACCCATACCGAGAATACGGTCGGCCATACGCGCGGGGTGGAACACATCGATGGCTTCCATCTTTTCGCCCGTACCGACAAACTTGATAGGTTTGGTGACCACAGTACGAATAGAAAGAGCGGCACCGCCACGGGTATCACCATCGAGTTTGGTCAGTACGACACCGTCGAAGTCGAGACGATCATTGAATTCCTTGGCGGTATTCACAGCATCCTGACCAGTCATGGAGTCGACCACAAACAGGGTTTCGTCAGGCTGGAGGGCTTCCTTGAGTCGGGAGATCTCGACCATCATCGCCTCATCGACGGCCAGACGGCCGGCGGTATCGACGATAACGACGTCGTTGCCCTTGGCCTTGGCTTCCTGCAGGGCGTGATTGGCTATTGCGATGACATCCTTGTTGTCGGGCTCGGAGTAGACAGGTACACCTACTTGCTCACCTACGACCTTCAACTGGTCGATGGCGGCCGGACGATATACGTCGCACGCCACGAGCAACGGTTTCTTGTGTTGCTTCTTGCTGAGCATATTGGCCAGTTTGCCGCTGAAGGTGGTCTTACCCGAACCTTGCAGACCGCTCATCAGGATGATGGCGGGACGGTGGGTGAGGTGGAGTTCCGACGCTTCGCCGCCCATCAGTTCGGCCAGCTCATCGTGCACGATCTTCACCATCAGTTGGCTCGGCTTCACAGCCGTGAGCACGTTCATACCAAGTGCTTTCTTCTTCACCGTGTCGGTGAACGTCTTGGCCACCTTATAATTGACATCGGCATCGAGTAGCGCACGTCTCACATCCTTGAGGGTCTCGGCTACGTTGATTTCAGTGATTTTGCCTTCACCCTTGAGAATCTTGAAACTGCGTTCAAGTCTGTCGCTAAGATTTTCAAACATATCGTTTCGGTTGATTTTATTCGTTTGCCCAGACGGGAAATATATGTTAAATTGACCCGCCACTTACTGCAAAAGTAACCAATATACGGTAAAAATAAGACAGAAAAGTCAGCGAATTAAAATATTTTAAAATAGTTTCGCATAGAAATGCGCACAACCATATTGAGTGTGCAATACCTCAGACAGGTGCCAAGTGGCTTCCGAAGAAACGGGGCTTTTCGGGCACATTTTTACAGAAACTTTCACAAAGTTTTTGTAACTTTGCGGAAAACAACTACCCACACATGATTTTTCTCTACATCATAATAAGTACCGCCGTCGGTGCCCTTATCACGGCTCTTCTGATGCAAGGCAAGCGAAAAGAGATGGAGACCCGTCTGCGCCTGGCCGAGCAGCAGGTAGAGCAGCAGACCGCCGCCAAGGACGACATCGCCCGCCGACTGCAACAGACCGAGCAAGAGCGCAACGACGCACAAGCCGAAGCCACCGAGCAGCGCATGGCCTTCGAGCGCGCCAATACGGAGTTGATAGCCGAGCAACGGCGACACACCAGCGAGGCAGAAATGCAGAAAAAGCAGTTTGAGCAGCAACTCAAGACCGTGCAGGAGCAGTTTGCCAACCTCGCCACACAGATACTCCGCCAGACAGCCGACCAACTGAAAAACGACAACAACGAGTCGATAGACAATATCACTCGCCCGCTACGCGACAACCTCAAGCAGTTGCAGGAGGCCATTCACAACACCAACAGCGAGACCGCCAAAAGCACAGCGTCGCTCTCCGAGCAACTCAAGGCCATGAGCGAGCAGACCCAAAAGATAGACCAGGCGGCTACCCGACTGACCAATGTCATCCGGGGCGGAAATACCGAACAGGGACGGTGGGGCGAACGTCAACTCACAGAAATCCTCGACATGCAGGGGTTCCGTATCGGCGAAGACTACGACGTACAGCAGACCATCACCGATGCCCACGGCAACGCCGTGACCAATGCCGATAGTGGCAAGACCATGCGCCCCGACGTGATTCTGCACTACCCCAACAACGAGGATGTGATCATCGACGCCAAGATGAGTATCGAGGCCTACTACGACTATATGGCCACCGAAGACAAAACCCTGCGTGCCAAGTATGCCGACAATCTTGTGCGCAGCATACGCAATCAGGCGACCGGACTGGCCCAGAAGGACTATAGCCGATATGTGCAAAGTCCGCGCCACGCCATCGACTTTGTCATCATGTTCGTACCCAACGACGGGGCGCTCACCCTTGCCCTAAGCCACGACCCAAGACTCTGGCGCGACGCGTTCGACCGACACGTGTTCATCACCGGCCAGCAAAACCTTATGGCCATCCTCCGCATGATACAGATAGCGTGGCGACAATATGCCCAGACCGAAAGTCAGAAGAAGGTGTACGCCCTCGCCGACGAGATGGTGAAGCGTGTGGGAGAGTTCATCCGCCGCTTCGACAAGGTCAAGAAGGACATCGATGCCCTCAACAAAGACTACGACGATGCCTACAACAAGGTATACACCGGGCGACAGAGCATCGTACAAAAGGCCAACGAGCTCAAGGCGCTCGGCGTCAAGGAGAGTGCCAACCACCCCATACCCGAGACCCAGGAATCCCTGCTTTTTGATGACGAACCACAAACACACGATAATCATGAAACGAAATAAGATATCCCTCCTCTTCATTTGTCTCGGCAACATCTGCCGGTCGCCGGCGGCAGAAGGTGTCATGCGCAAACTGACCGAAGACGCAGGACTCGCCGAACAATTCCATATCGACTCGGCCGGTATCGGCAATTGGCACGTCGGACAGTTGCCCGACCGCCGGATGCGAGCCTGGGGACAACGTCACGGCTATCGCTTTGACAGTCATGCCCGTCAGATCTGCACAGACGATTTTTCCCGTTTCGACCTGCTGCTCGTCATGGACCACGACAACTACCGTGCCGTCACCGCACTCGCCCCTACCCCAGAAGACGCACAGAAAGTACACTTGCTCACCGAATACGTCACCCAGCATGAGGGCGCAGACACTGTCCCCGACCCATACTACGGTGGCGACCGCGACTTCGAATACGCGCTCTCGCTCATCGAGGACGCCTGCCAAGGTCTCCTCGACACCCTACTCCGGGAAAACGGGTAGGGGCCTGACGGAGTCTAAAAAAACGCAGAAGACCATCTCTATGGTTGACCGGGCACCATCTTTTCTTAGCATCCATTTTTTATACGGACCATATCACACTACAACCGAAAAAGCCTATGACAGATAAAAAGTTTCGCTCACACGAGAATGATATTCTCAAGGTAGCCGTACTCGGCGGAGACCTCACCATCAGCAATGGCTTGTTTTGGATATTCCAGTATTTTTTCACCACTCGGCATGAGGACGTGAGCGTACTGTACCAGTCAATGATTGTCGGGTCAGTGCTCTATCTGCTCTGTACCATACGCAACGGTGTGGAGTTGTACAAGCCTCGGGTAGAAAACCATCAGATTGCGATGCGCGTGCTGAGCAATATGTTCAAGTTTGTCGCCGTAGAGTCGGTCGTCTTCTATTTCGGACTTTTCTTCCGCTACCGGTTGCCCGCTATGGTACTCTACTGGGCGCTTATGACCATTGGCATCGTACTGTTCCGCTTCACCGTACACTATTTGGTAAAGAAATACCGCAGTATCTCTGCCAACACGTCGAAAGTCATTCTCGTTGGCGGATATGAGAACAATGTGCGCCTGTTCCACACGATTGCCGGCACGCCCAGCATGGGCTGTACCGTGGAAGGCTACTTCGACGATGCGCCCAATGACAAGTTCCCCAAGAAATGCAAATACTTGGGCCGTCCCCAAGATGCCATCGCCTACATGAAGGAGCATCCCGACGTCCACGAACTGTATTGCTGTTTGCCCTCCAAGCGCGAGGCGGAAATCACCGAGATCATACGCTTCTGCACCAACCATCTCGTACACTTCTATAGCGTGCCCAACGTGAGCAACTATCTGCACCACCGCGTGTACTTCAACATGCTGGGCGATGTACCGTTTCTGAGTCTCTACCGCGACCCGCTGATGCGGCCGGAAAACCGGTTGGTCAAACGTCTGTTTGACATCTGCTTCTCGATAGCCTTCCTGTGCACCCTCTTCCCCATCATCTTCATCGTTGTGGCCATCGTCACAAAAATCACCATGCCGGGCCCCATCTTCTTCCGCCAAAAGCGCAACGGCATCAACGGCAAGGAGTTCTATTGTCTGAAGTTCCGCAGCATGAAGGTCAACGCCGAAGCCGACACCCTGCAAGCCACCAAAGACGATCCGAGAAAGACCCGCTGGGGAGACATTCTGCGCAAAACCAACATCGACGAGACCCCACAGTTCATCAATGTGCTCATGGGAGACATGAGCGTTGTCGGTCCGCGTCCCCACATGCTCAAGCACACCCAGGAGTACGCCCATCTCATCGACACCTACATGATGCGCCATTTTGCTAAGCCCGGCATCACGGGGTGGAGTCAGGTGACGGGGTTCCGCGGAGAGACCAAAGAACTCTCGCAGATGGAAGGACGCATCCGCGGCGACATCTGGTATCTTGAGAACTGGAGTTTCTGGCTCGACATCTACATCATCTACAAGACGGTAGCCAACGCCGTCATGGGTGACAAGGCAGCCTATTGACAATTTATTGCTACAACGCGTCCACAACACATACGCCCTAACATACACACTATAACGACATTGCCCCTGCAAGGAGCGCGTGCACCATCGCATTTCTGCGAATGACACGCATCACCTTGCAGGGGCAATGCCGTATAAGGGGAGGGGCGATATTATTTCACGGCCACCTTCAATGCACGTCCAGCCACCTTGACAACATAGAATCCGTGGGGCAAGGGCAAGACGGTCGTTCCTGACTCGCAACGGCGGTTTTCCACCTGCACGCCCGAAGCATTATACACCGCCACAACGGTTGCGGCAGAAAGGTCAACGGCCACACCGCCCGAAACGACACGCACTACCGTGCCGGCCGTCGGTGCATCGACAATGGCCGAGGGGTCAGACTTGCGCACCGTCACAAGATTGGAGGCACGCGAACTCCATATATTCTTGCTGTCGCCGTGGTAGTAGCGGAAGGCTGTCACCTTGTACTTCACATCATAGTTGCCAGACAGGTCGGCATCGGTCATATCCAGCGACTTGGTCGAGGCATCGGCCGTGGCCACAGACTTGTTGACAATCGTGATCTGCTCACCGGCCTTCACGTTCTGCGTGATTTTGATATTGTCGATGAGGAACGGCAGATAGTTGTTGCTGTAGAACGTGAGGTTTTCGGCCGATGTACAGAGCGGGACAGACACGGTAGACTCTACCACTCCGTCGTCGGGGAAACTGATAGCCGAGTAAGCAGCCTCGTTGGTACCGCGGATGATCAGCCAGTCGCCTTGCGTACCATAAGCCCGCACGGTGACATTGCACTCGCCGTCATTGTGGCTCAGGTCAATGGTCGGTGTGACAATCGCACCGGCGATTACGCCCGTCTCGGTACCTTTCTCCATACCGCCGAGCCATCCGTTGATTTTCTGTATCGACGATGCCTTCCATCCGGCAATATGCGTATACTCGTCTATCGGTTCGTAGGTTGTGGTATACTCGCCCAGTTCGGGATCATCGAAATCATCCTCTGTACGGTCGGACACCACCTTGGAGAAGTCTTCTTCGAGGATGACATAGTCCTCCACATCCTTGTCTACCGTCAGGGTCTTCACCTGATCTACACGGAAATAGTCGGCCTTGGCACCGCACGACCAGTTGGCGGTATAGCGGTCGCCCTCAATATCGACACCAGTAGCGTCGAGGGCCGTCGGCTGATGTACGTCGAACACTTCGATCTCTTCCGACGGAGCAGACGTGTACTCGTCATTGCGGGCCTTGACCGAGAACCAGTAGTCCTTGTCGGGATCAAGTCCGCGGACGGTATAACTGTCTGAGGCGCGGCCCGACACGACATGGTCGAACACGGCATAGTCGATAAGATCGGCTCCGGGCACCCGGTAGGTGATATCGTCGATGAAGATTTCGCAGTCGTCGCTCTCGCCGGGCATATAGGTGAGTTTCACGCCCCACAATTCCTCAAAGGCGTTCACCTTGTCGGTACGGTCGAGCACAACGCCCTTGCCCAGTTTGCAGAGTTGGTCGACACTCACATAGGCCCAAGGCATCCATCCTGCGGAGGTGAGCGCAGAGATCTGTACCAGTCCGTCGGGAGCGGTGTCCGAATTTTTCTTGTTGTTGCGTCCCTTGATCCAGAACTTGAAACTCGTAAAGTTGTTCTTGTAGGTCGGCGTGGCCACATAGTCGCCGTCGGCGCTCAGACGCAGCGACTGCTTGCCGTTGGCGTAATAGCCGGTCTCGCGACACATACCACCCTTCGAGCCGTCGCCCTTCCACTGTATTTCCCAACCTTCGGGCAGATTGGGGTCGGTAGCGTCTACCACACCTGATGCGTCGCAGTTGACGGCTTCAAAACCTTCCTCGGCAAACGTACCCTCCGGATTTTCCGACTTGGTATAGACGCTGACCAGATATTCCTTGGCCGTCTCGGTCGTATCCCAATGAGCCGTAAAGCCATCGGCCTGCAAGCCGGATGCGTCATAGGCTTCGGGGGCAGCGATAGAGTTGATGACGTGCTCGATGTGGAAGTCGTCGACAAGGTACGACATCTCGTCGTTCATCGTGAAGAGTTGCACCATCGTCGTGGCAAACCCGCCATTGTCGGCCGTCATGGTATAGGTTTTCCATTCGGGGGTGAGTTCCACAGTCACGCGCTTGAAATCGATGAGCGCATTGCTCCGGCAAAGCAGGATATCGAGGTCGCGACCCGAGGTGGTCACGCCATCGAGCATCTTGGCCCGGAACGAGATGGTGAGTTGGCCGGAATAGTCACCGGCGGGCGTATTGACAAAGCCGCCCTCCATCACCGCCAGACAACCGCCGGCGGCATACAGGTTGTAGCCGCCCCAGGTGCGGGAGCAGTCGGGGGCATAGGGTTTGAACTGGGTCGTGTCGGCCACGAAGCCCAACGTGTTGAGCAATGACACGGAGTCTGGCTGAGCCTCGGTACCGCGCGTCAGTCCCGAGAAATCCTCGTCGACAATCACCGTGGCCTGTGTTCCAGCAGCGGTTGCTGTGCGCACCTGTACTTCGCAGGCAGGTATAACGAGGCGTGTGTCGTCGGTGGCAGCCCAGGCTGAGACGGCCAGCATCGACACAGAAAGAATCAAGGTGTAAATTTTCTTCATGAAGAGTTATAATAGTTTTAGGCGTGTTCTAAAAAATGCCACGCATGGTTATTTTCTATAAGTAGGCGCTGCAAAGGTATATATATTTTTCCGAAAAGCAAGTTTCCGTCATCTGCCATTACCGCATTGACAAAGAAAAAGGCCAACCGACATCTTTGTGAACTGTTTCACGCGGATGGCGGTTGGCCTCATGACATGCAGTATATCTACGGACGGTACTAATCGCGGGCCGTCAGCACGACATTGTTGACAGAGATGTAGCGGGTATCGCCACCTGATGCGGCACGGAGCAGTTTGTCCTCATTGCAGGTGAGCGACTTCTTGTCGGCCGACACGTTGAACACGATGCTGACGCGCTCTGTAGAGCGTCCGTCTGCCGTACCGACAAGTATTCCGGTGACGGTGATGGTCTGCGCAGCGGCATCATAGGTATAGGATGCGGTGCTGGCGATGATGCTCTTGGTGGCGTAGTAGGAGTCGACGAGTGTGACCTGTACCTTGACAGCGCCTTCTTTCTCGTTGCCGGCATAATCGTGGTTGAACGTGAGGGCAAACATTCCCGAAGAAGCGGTATTGTCGTCATAGCGGCCAGAAACCATAGCAGCGTAGTTCTCACTGCCGTCCCATACAGACGAGGCGCTGACCGTATAGGTCATCGTGCTTTGGTCGATGACGAAGGTCTGCTTGTCGGTGCTGCCGGCAGGTGTGAAGTTGACGACTGACTTGTCGACAGTGTACGTTCCGGCTGTTGTACCATAGGTGGCGTTGCCGAAACCGTCGAGCGTCAGTGCTGCGTCAGCCGACGTGCCGTCCTGCTTGGTGTAAGTACCGGCCTCAGTACCCTTCAGGGTGAAGACGGGCTGCGAGGTAGCCGTGGCACGGGTATAGCGGAAGAGCGGTGTACCCGACAGGTCATAGACCATTGCCGATGATGCGTCGGCCACCGATGTGCCGGAAGTGTAGTTGAGGGTCACCTGCTGCACAGTATTGTCTATCTTGCTGAAATAGTAGTAGCGGGTGCCGTCGGTCGTGTGCATCTCGATGAGGAAGCGCGAGCCGTAGGCATCGCTGGCTGCAGCGGCATAGGTAAAGTCAGACTTGCTCACGAAATAGTATTTCACGTTGTCGGGCTTGTCGTTCTGCAGGTCGGAGACAGACACAAGGGCGTCGTTGCTTGTAAACCATGTACCACTCACGCCATAATCCTTCTCGCCATAGGCATCTGAACTATACTCAGCGATATAGGCAAAGGTATTCTTGGTAGCGTTGTAGGTGTAGCAACCGTCGAAATTGAAGGCATTGGCATCGATAGACTTCGCCAGGAACGAGGAGTTGGAGTTGAGCGACAGTGCAAACTCCGGCGTTGTGCCACTCACTACACCCTGTGCACCGACCGTGATACCATAGCCCTTGTAGTCGCCCACGAAAGGCTGACCGAGATAGTCGGTCTTCTCCGTAGCGATGGTTTCGATGATCAGGCGCTCATTGGGCATGAAACATTTCCAACATTCGCCGTAGTCCTCGTCATCGGTGACATACTCGCAAGCCACGTCAGTACCGCTGGCCGTATAGACCTTGAGGGTGCCGTCATAGCCGAGATGAGGGTTCCACAGAAACTTGACCGGTTCGCCGGCAAAATTGTCAAACACGCGGTCGGCGGAGTCCTTCTCCCAGTCATCGCTCGAATTGAGCATGGTGATGGTGGTATGCGCACCTTGCTTGAGCGTGATAGTGTGCATGTTCTGTTCGGTCGTGAGCGTGAGGGTCACGTCCTTGGCCGGCATGGGGAAGGTATAATACCACGTCACACCGTCGTCACCGATACGTGTACATTGCACATCGTTGGCATAGACGCTGGCCGGACGCTTGGTATTGTCGTCCATATAAACGGAGAAGAGTACATCCGAACCACGCTCGGCGGTCTTGGGACAGTTGAACTCATAGATCTCGCCATTGACCGGTGTGATACGGTACTCGGTCTGGGTGACGTCTGACGGTTTGTTGAATGTGATGTAGTCTACATCGGAGCGGGAATAGGTGCCCACGATCTTCGAACCCTTGACCAGGTACACCTGCTTGTCTTCCTGGGCGGAAACCGCACCAAGGATGCAGAGCAGGAACGCGAGCATAATAAATCGGTTTTTCATCTTGTGTATTTACTGTTTTTTTGTTCTCACATTATAATATGATTAGGTAAGGTCATCAGAACGCACGCTCGCGATAACCTTCCACGACGGCGTTGCGGCCCATACGCTTGGCAACTCCGGTAGCGGGAGCAAGGCGGGCCGGTATGCGGAGCGTCTTGGCGGAGGCGGCAGCACTCTCCTCTGTGTCCGAGTATTCGGACACGGGACGGGCGTTCTCCTTGTCGAACGTGACAACAAGGCGATGCAGTTCACCGTCGATACCGTTCTCGTCGGCTGCGAAATAGAGGAAGGTACAGGTCTTCCAGTCGGCAATGAGGTTTTTCGACGTGACATTGAGGTATCCTCCCTGCAGCACGGCATTCTTGGTAGACTCCTCGGGATAGGTGGTCTCGTCGCTCAAATCGGAGGAAGCCAGGGCAAGGGCCCAGTTGGTAGCGGCATCATTGGGCGTGACGACCGCCTGCACATAGACACGACCACGCACATTGGCAAACTTCTCGGCATCCATGGCATAGAGGGCATCGCCGTCGAAGTAGCGGTACTTCAGACTGATGTCGGCATCGGAGTAGTCGGCCGAACGGGTATAGAACTTCTTCTTGTATACCTTTCCAGCACCGGCACCGGTATTGTCCATCGCATAGACATAGACGTAGTAGTCGGTATTGGCCTGCAGACCAGACTCTTGTGTAGAGGTCTCGCCAAGGAAGGTGACACCCTTCACCACTTGTTCCACGGTCATGCCCTTGTCGGCGGCATAGGCTGCAATCTCGCTCTTCACGTTGACGGTCATGGCGTAGTCGCCAGGATACTCATCGACAGAGCAGATACCCATCCAGTAGCGTACAGACGCGTCAGAAGGGGTCACCTTCACGGTCAGGCCCTCGGAGGAGAGGTTGGCATAGTCGATCGTAAACGAGCAATCGGCAGGATCGCCACCGGGCAGGGTGGTAAATGTCACAGTCGACGCATCACCATAGCACTTGCCGTTGTCGTCGACGGCAATGGCGTAGAAGATGAAGTCGGTCGCGGCGGGCAGACTGCTCAGGTCGTCGGCCGCCGGGCCTTTGGAGAGAAGGGCATCGAGAATGTTGGTCAACGACAGTGTGGGATAGGTTTCCTGCAGATAGGAGATATAACCTTCCACGACGGAGGCGATATTGTTGTCCGACGAGGCAAGTTGCTCCTTGGTGACCAGGTCGAAATAGTAGCGCACGGTGTCGTTGTCGGGCACTACATTGAGGGTGACGGTGGTGGAGGTGAGTTTGGAGTACTGCAAACTGAACTTGGGGCAGACCTCGTCGGGAGCATCGAACACGATACTGTCGACATCGGCCGTATTGTACTGGAGTACATCGCCGCCCTTGAGATGCAACTTCACGGTCTGGGCGGGCACGAGGCATACGCCAAGAAAGAGAAGCGGCATCAGGAGGGCGAGGACCTTATAGATAGTCTTCATTGTTTTTCTGATATCTTGCTGTTGCTAAAGAGGGCTTTTGTCCATCGCATCAGAATGCGAGCACGGAGCGCACGCGCATCTCCGAGTTCTTGCGGTAGTCGGCGATAAAACCGGGATTGAACATACTGGAATCGAAGCAGTAGTAGTAGGCCCATGTGGAAGTGCCGTAGGAGTCTATCTTCTCTGTGCTGGTCCAGTAGGAGGAGTCGGTGACGTACATTGGCATGGCCACATCTTCACCAAGTGCAGCGAAGGTGTTGGCCAGACAGGAACGGCCCGAGGCATCCTCATCGAAGTAGACACGGTTGTAGATATAGGAGAGTTGTCCGGCCGAGGGCATAAACCAGCCTGAACTCTTCTCGGGTGCGGGACAGACGGCCTCATAGCCCAACGTGGCGTAATAGGCGGCCGGATAGTTGTTGGTCGACGGGGTGAGCGAACCTTTGTCGCGCACGGCTGTGGCTACGATAGACTGGGTATTGGTATAGCCCAGGAAGTCGGCTGTACTGGTAGAAGCACCCGTGCCTTCAAAATTGGAGTCAAACGCGCTCCACCACACACCGTCATTGCTACCGTCTGCATAGGTCGCATCCTTGAGGGCTACGACATAACCGTGAAAGTCATTGAGCGGTGTCGTGCCGTCCTTCTGTGTGTAGTAGGCCACACGGTCGTTGTAGTCGGAGGCGATACCCACACAGAACACGATACCGATAGGGGTGGCGTCGGCCTTGAGCGTCGTGCTCCATGTGCCGTCACTATAATAGATGTCACCGATACGGGGAGCGGCGACTTCGGGGGTCGCACTGTCGTGGAACACGATACTGTCGACATCGGCACTTTGGTAGGTCACTACTTCACCGCTCTTGGTATGCACGGTGAACGACTGGGCGCTGGCCGCAAGTCCTGACATAAGGAAGGCGGCCGCAAGTATCAAGGTATGCTTTGCTTTCATCGTTTCAAGATTTTGTAAGACTTGCCGCCGGCCACACCGACGATATAGACTCCGGAGGGCTGTCCGGAAAGACTAACGCTGGCCGAGCCGGAGGCGTCGGCAGCAGTTTTGCCGAGGAGGTGTCCGCCGAGGTCGAGCAGACTCACAGCAGTTGCGGGGGCAAGACCTTCGAGCACGACATGCTCACCATCGACAAACGTGATGCGGTTTTCACCGGCCACCACAGGAGCGATAGCCGTAGCGTCGCCTTTCTCAAAGACGAACTTCACCACCTTGGCCATCTCATAGGAATCTTCTACGGCAGCGTTGGTGATGTAGAGGTTGGTAGCATCGAACGTCACCTTGGGACGGTCGGCCAACACATAACTCTGCTGCTGGCCGCCCTGAAGGATGACTACCAGCATCGTCTTCTCTTCTGCAAGTGAAGACAGACTCACTGCTGCGAACAGCGCAGCCACGGTCAAAGCACGGCTTCCGTGCAGGATTTGCTTGATACGAGTAGAAATTTGCATGGTTATTGGTTTTGTTGGTTTTGTCAGTAATTTTCCCGCTCCGTTTCCCGGCGTGAAGAGAAACGGGATGCGTACCCGACAAAAGTACGAAAAACATCACAAACCAACAACAAAAAGCACAAACAAAACCGAAAAACCATACATTTTTATTTCACCCGACCCGTCAAGTACGCGGTCTGAAGTTCGGAAGCACCATTGTTTTGACAATAGTGGGGCCACTTGTACGGGGCGTCTCCTACCCTACCCAACGACAGGGCTATCCACCTTTCGGCAGTCTTCGGGCCGAAATACTCGAGTATTCGGCCTTGCATACTCCGGTATTCGGCCTCTAATACTGCAGTATTCGGCCTCTAATACTATGGTATTCGGCCCGAATACTCGAGTATGCAAGGCCGAATACTAAAACGAGGCGATTTCACCCGGAATTTCACATCGTCACTAAGCATACGGGGCGAGATGATTTTCACATCTCGCCCCGTACATTCTATTTTGTCTTTTCAGACCGTTGCTGCAAAATTATACATAGGTCTCAAGGAACTTGAGCGTACCGCTGACCTTGAGTTCCTTGGTTGTGGCCGGCACAAGGATAGACTCTCCGGCACGGAGGGTCACCTCATTGCCTTCATTGTCGACGATAGTACCTTCACCGCCGACACCGATGAGGATGACAAAACTGTCAAGGTCGGAGTAGTCGATGGTCATCGGTTCGGTGAGGTCGTAGACGGCAGTGCAGAAATAGGGGCACTGCACGAGCGACACTCCACTGTTCTTGGCCGGAGTGTACTCCGTGCGATAGTTGCTCTCCACATTGTAGTTGATGCTCTCGGCAGCCTCCTTGGTGTGCAGTTGGCGATAGTTGCCGTCCTTGTCCTTGCGCTTGAAGTCGTAGATACGGTAGGTCACGTCGCTGGTCTGCTGTATCTCGGCCAAGAAGCAACCTGTACCGATAGCATGGATACGGCCGGCGGGCAGGAAGAAGCAGTCGCCTTCCTTGACCGTGTAGCGTGTGATGGCATCGACGATGGTATCGTCGGCTACCATCTGGGCATACTCCTCGGGAGTGATCTGCTGCTTGAGACCGCAAAGCAAGGTAGCCTCGGGATCAGACTCCATGATGTACCACATCTCGGTCTTGCCGCGCTCCTTGCCCTGACGGTGGGCGATCTCGTCGGTGGGATGTACCTGGATGGAAAGATCCTGCTGGGCATCAATAAACTTGATGAGCAAGGGGAACTCGTTGCCGAAGCGCTTGTAGTTGTCTGCGCCGACCAGTTGCTCTTTGAGTTCGGCTACCAGTTGGTTGAGGCTCTTGCCCTTGTATTCGCCCTCGCTGACGAGGGTTTCGTTGCCGGGAACGCCGGAAATCTCCCAACTTTCGCCGACATTGTCCTGCTGTACGTCCAATTGTTTGAACGGGATAATCTTTGATCCGCCCCAAAGTGTAGACTTCAGAAGCGCGTTGAATTTGAGTGGTTTCATAGTTGTATACGTTTTTGGTATATATTTTTCTTTTTTTCGAAGGCAAGGATGGATGCGGACGGACATCAGTTTTCCTCCCAAAAGGCGGGGGTGAAGATGACCAGCACGCTGAATATCTCCAGACGGCCGACGAGCATCAGCACCGAGCAGATCCACTTGGCGAAGACGGGCAGCACCGACCACGACATGGTGGGGCCTATCTCCAGACCGAGCGTCGGACCGACATTGCCCAGACAACTCAGCGTGATGGTGATGGCATTGGTATTGTCGATGCCCGACGCTATCATCACAAACGAGCAGATGAGGCAGAGTATGAGGTACACCGTAAGGTAGGCCAGCAAGGTGACCCGCTTGCTGCCCGGCACATTGACTCCGTCGATACGCATGGGAAGCACGGCATTGGGATGGAGTATCTGCCGAAATTCATTTCTGATCACCTTGAGCAACATCACTCCGCGGATGCACTTCAAACCACCGCTCGTAGAACCCGAACAGGCGCCGAAGAACATGCAGACGGCCAGTATCACCCAAGTGACGTGCGGCCACTGTCCGGCATCGTCGCAGACAAACCCCGTGGTCGTAAGAAACGACACGACATGGAAAATACCCGTGCGGAATGCCTGCTCCAGCCCATAGTGGTTGCGCCACATCAGTTCGGCCATGATAAACGCCGTCGTGGCAGCCACCAGCCAGAAATAGAACCGGAACTCACTGCTGCCAAACAAGGCCCTCACCCTACGCCGGGTGACGGATACGTAGAGCAACGTGAAGTTGACTCCCGACACAAAACAGAAGAAGGTCAGCACATACTGTATCAGCGGCGAAAGACCCATCGTACTGCTGGTAGTGGAGAATCCTCCGGTGGCAGCCGAGGTCATGGAGTAGTTGACACTGTCGAACACCCCCATGCCCGCCAAATAGAGACAGCCGGCACAGGCGATAGTGATGATGATGTAGACAATCCATATCCACTTGGCACTCATGCTCAACCGGGGATGCAGTTTGGTCTTTATCGGTCCTGTAACCTCGGCAGAGAACACCTTGACCGAACCGCCGACAAGCGACGGAAGCAAGGCGATGGTGAAGAAGACGATTCCCAATCCGCCTATCCACTGCATGAGCGAGCGCCAGAACAACAGGCCGTGGGGCACGGCACTGAGATCATCGATGACGGTCGCTCCGGTCGTGGTAAATCCCGACATGGTCTCAAAGAAAGCATCGGTGAAGTCGGTCAGATAACCGCTAATAAGAAACGGCAGCGTACCAAACAGACTGAATATCACCCACGTGAGCGTCACCACCAGATAAGCGTCACGCCGGGAGAGGGTATTGTCATTGTCGAGCCCCAACAGGCGGAATACAAATCCGCCCAAGGCCGTGATGAGAACGGTGAAAAGGAATGCCACCGTATCGTCTTCGCGGTAATAGAAGGCGACGGCGAGACAGAGGCTGAGGAGCGCGGCTTCGATGAAAAGCAGCGACCCGAGTATCTTGTATATGATTTTCCAGTTGATCATAAGAACAGTTTTTCGACGTTCTTCATGTTCAACTTATGGCAGAACACCACCACGGTGTCACCAGCCTGTATCTGTGTGCGTCCGGAGACGAGTATGCCTTGGCCACCGCGTACGAGTCCGCCGATGGTCATTCCCTTGGGCAAGCCCAGTTCGGCAACGGGTTTTCGCGTGACGCGCGACCCTTCCACGGGGATAAATTCGGCCACATCGGCATTGGCAGTCGTCAGGAAGCGCACGTTGTGCACATTGGCATCGAGCATGAGTTGATAGATATGGCTGGCGGCAATGACCTTCTTGTTGATGATCGTACCGATATCGAGGCTGGCGGCCATGCTCACATAGTCGACATTCTCGACCATCGCCACGGTCTTTCGCACACCGAGCCGCTTGGCTGTAAGACAAGCCAGGATATTAGTCTCGGCATTGCCGGTGAGCGCAACAAAGGCTTGCGTATTCTTGATACCCTCCTCGATGAGGAGCGACAGGTCGCGGCCGTCGCCATTGATGACCAGGGCATGGGAATTGTCGAGCAGGTCGTTGAGCCGCTCGCAGCGAGCCTCATCGGTCTCGATGATTTTCACGTTCATGTATTCGGGCATGGTCTTCACGGCCCTTACCGCCGTTGCGCCACCTCCCATGATCATGACATTGCGCACGTCGACGTAGTGTTCCTTGCCGACGATCTGCCGCACATAGGGGATATACTGTCGTGTGGTCATGAAGTAGGCCATGTCGTAGAGGTGCAGCACATCATTTCCGCCGGGTATGATGGTCTCGCCGTCGCGCTTGACGGCCACGATATGATACGGGTCATCGGGTCCGCAAAGATCGCGGAGCGGTTTGTCGAGTATCTCACACTGCTCACGCAGTTTGATGCCCAGCATGACCAGCGCCCCGTCGTGCACATCCCACCGTTGCCGTACCCACGACATCTTCAGTCCGTTGTTGATATCCTTGGCAGCCAACATCTCGGGATAGATGAGCCGGTCGATACCCATGCCGGAAAAAAAATCCTGCGACGCGGGGTCGATATACTCGGCATTGTCGATCTTGGCAACAGTCTTGCGGGCCCCCAGCGCCTTGGCCAGCACACAGGCCGTCATGTTGAGGTTCTCGTCGGGCGTGACCGAGATGAAGAGGTCGGCGTGCTGTGTCCCGGCCTCGCGCAGGGCCTTGATGCTCGTGGCCGATGCCTGGAGCGTGAGGATGTCGAGACTCGGGTCGATACGCGAGATGCGCTCCTCGTCTGAATCGATGAGCGTGATGTCCTCGTGGTCGCGGGATAGCAACCGCGCCAGATGCGTACCGATGGCGTATGCGCCTGATATGATGATTTTCATTGTCGCTATATTAGGAAAAAGTGGGGTGACATCACCCCACGATGGCCTTTCTGATGCTCTCGGCATCGAGTCCGACGAGTTGCCGCAGTTCGGCGACCGTGCCGTGCTCTACAAAGGTGTCGGGCAGTCCCAGACGCATCACTGTAGGATGATAGTCGTGGTCGCTCAGCCATTCGAGCACGGCTGAACCCATGCCACCGGCCAGGGCGCCGTCTTCTACGGTCACGATACGGGGATAGCGGGTGGCCACCTCCTCCAGAAGGTCGGTATCGAGCGGCTTGACGAAACGCATGTCGTAGTGGCCGACGCTAAGCGGAGAGCCCTCTTGTTCGAGCGCGCTGATGACCTTGTCGACATCGTTGCCCAACGGACCGTAACTCAGCACGGCCACGTCGCGGCCATCACGGAGCCGTCGTCCGCGGCCTACGGGGATTTCCTCAAACGGGCAGTGCCAGTCGGCCAGCACCCCCCTACCTCGGGGATAGCGTATGACGAATGTTCCGTGCCCTGGCAACTGGGCTGTATACATGAGGCGGCGCAGTTCGTGCTCGTCCATCGGAGAGGCCAATGTGAGATGGGGAACGGTGCGCAACGAGGCGATGTCGAAGGCTCCGTGATGGGTAGGTCCGTCCTCGCCAACCAGTCCGGCACGGTCGAGACAGATAACGACGGACAACGAAAGCAGGGCTGCGTCGTGTATAATATTGTCGTAAGCGCGCTGCGCAAACGAACTATAGATATTGCAGAAAGGTACAAGGCCGTCCTTGGCCATACCGCAGGAGAAGGTGACAGCATGACCTTCGGCGATGCCGACATCGAACACGCGGTCGGGCATGGCCTTCATCATGATGTTCATCGAGCAACCGGTGGGCATGGCCGGCGTCACGCCTACGATACGGTCGTTGGCGCGGGCCAGTTCGAGCAGGGTATTGCCGAACACGTCTTGATACTTGGCGGGCTGTCCGTCGCAACCGTCGCCCAGACGTTTTCCCGTGGCAGCGTCAAACCGGCCGGGGGCGTGCCAGATGGTAGCAGCCTTCTCTGCCGGCTCGTATCCTTTGCCCTTGGTAGTGTGCAGGTGGAGCAGTTTGGGGCCTTGCATATCCTTGATTTGCCGCAGCACACGCACTACCTCGCCCACATCATTGCCATCGAAGGGGCCGAAATAGCGGATGTTCATGCCCTCAAACACGTTTTGCTGGTGACTGAGGGCCGACTTCAGGGCATTGTTCAGACGGATAAGTCCCTTGCGACGGTCGTCATTGAGATAGCCGCGCTCGTGCAGCCACTGCGACAGACGGTAGCGCAGACGGTTGTAGGTAGCGTTGGTATCAAGGTTGAGGAGGTATTTTTCCATTCCACCGACCGCGCGGTCGATACTCATATCATTGTCATTGAGCACGATAAGCAGGTCGTTGGGGGAGGAAGAAACGTTGTTGAGTCCTTCGAAGGCAAGACCACCGCTCATTGCGCCGTCGCCGATGACGGCTACGACATGACGGGAGCCATGCCCCGTACGACGGGCGGCAATAGCCATACCGAGGGCAGCGGAGATGGAGTTGGAGGCATGACCGCAGGCAAACGTGTCGTACTCGCTCTCAAGCGGCGAGGGAAAGGGGCGCACGCCGTGCAACTTGCGGTTGGTACAGAAGGTCTCGCGACGGCCGGTGAGTATCTTGTGACCGTAGGCCTGGTGGCCTACATCCCACACGATGCGATCCTCGGGCGTATCAAACACATAGTGCAGGGCGACCGTCAGTTCGACCACTCCGAGCGAAGAGGCAAGGTGGCCGGGATTGACCGACAATTCCTCTACAATATCGTGGCGCAATTCGTGGCATACCTCGGGCAACTGCGCGACATCGAGTCGCCGCAAGTCGGCTGGGTATGCTATCTGACTGAGCAGTCCGTAACCGTTGTTTTCCTTCTGCATTTATATCAACTTATTTTTCATCGTCGCTAAACTTTGCAAACTTACTCATTTTTTTTGAACTATTGGCAAAACGGGGATAAAAATACGGCTACGCCCCGCTATGCCACCTTGTAGGAGTATCAGAATGACAGCGGCAGAGGGCATCTTGCAAGTGTGAAAAAACGATGACAAAAGACAGAAAAAGAAGGGGTAGGGAACGGTATATACCAAAAAATGATTACTTTTGCACCGCAAACCAAATGTCAAACAAGTTTATGGACGATTACCACGCGGAAAATATGAACCTGTAAGGCAGGGGGCAGGCTTGCACACGCAGCCGTTCTCCCTACCCTACAAACCATGGAGAAAGGCTGTATGAGAACACTTTGGAATACAAACAACACCCTTAAGACCATCGAAGAATGGCAACCCGGTTGTTGGATACAGGTGACTTGCCCCACCGAAGAAGACCAGGAATATCTGGAAGAGAAATTCAACATACCCGACTATTTTCTTTCCGACATCAGCGATACCGACGAGCGTGCCCGCTACGAGTACGACGACGGATGGATGCTCATCATCCTCCGTATACCCTACGTCAAGGAGATACGCTCACGCACACCCTATACCACTGTGCCGCTGGGTATCATCCACAAGCGCGACGTCACCATCACCGTGTGCTACTACGAGACCAACATGATGATAGATTTTGTATCCTATCACCAGAAACGTGGCGAAGGGTTCACCGACTACGTAGACATGATCTTCCGTCTCTTCCTTTCCTCGGCCGTATGGTACCTGAAACGACTGAAGCAGATCAGCGCACTCATCGAGAAAGCCAAGCACAACCTCGACCACAACGTGAACAATGAGTCGCTCATCGCCCTTTCGCGGCTGCAAGACTCGCTCACCTATTTCGCCACCTCCATCCGAGGCAACGAGACACTGTTGGCCAAACTGAAATTCAAACTGCAAGTCGACGAACTTGATGCCGACCTCATCGAAGACGTCAACATCGAGATGACACAGGCACGAGAGACCACCAGCATCTACTCCGACATCCTTGAGTCGACCATGGACACCTACTCCTCGATCATCAACAACAACATGAATACCGTGATGCGTACGCTCACCTCCGTATCCATCATCATGATGATCCCGACGCTCATCTCCTCATTCTTCGGCATGAACCTCGTCAACGGCATGGAATCCTCACCCGTAGGCTTCCCCATCGCCCTCGTACTGTCGGTGTTCGTATCAGGACTTTCGTGGGTGATATTGCGTCACAAGAGGCTCATATAACGGAGAAAACACAAAAAAATCGGTTTTTCTTGCGCAATTACATATTTTTTATTTAAGTTTGCACAACATAACAACATTGCACATACCACACAGACAATCCGTAAGACATCAATACGGAACGACACTGACAGAGGTATGTATGGAACTAACCCATTGTCATAAACTTAAAACAGTGAAATGATGGACTCTCAAGAGAAAGCCCCGCTGCAGGGTGCAACAGAAGAAGTGAAGAGCGAGGCTACGGCCCCCATTCAAGTGGAAAACGCCAACGACGACACCGCCGAACAGCAAGCGCAGGCCACAGAGACCACCGAACAGGCAGCCGCACCCGAACCCCAGACTTCTGAAAAGGAAGCCACTACGGCCAAAGTATACAAGACCAAGAAGGACGTCATCAGTCGACTCCAGGAAATCATCGCCAATGATGAGACCCCGAAGAAAGACGAGATCGACACACTGAAGACCGTTTTCTACAAACTGCACGTGGCCGAACGCGAAGCCAACTTCAAGAAATTCATTGAAGAAGGCGGAGAGGCTGAAACCTACCAGATACATCCCGATGAGGACGAGGAGACTTTCAAGACCGAGATGGGCGTCATCCGCGAAAAGAGAGCCAAGATCTTCCAGCAACAGGAAGAGGAGAAACAGGCCAACCTTGAGAAGAAACTCGACATCATCAACAAGATAAAAGCCATGGCTACGTCGCCCGACGAGGCCAACAAGTCATATAGCGAATTCAAGGAACTGCAGCAGCAGTGGCGCGACATCAAGTCTGTACCTGCCGAAAAGGCAGCCGAATTGTGGCGCAACTACCAACTCTACGTGGAGCAGTTCTACGACCTGCTCAAACTCAACAGCGAAGCACGCGAATACGACTTCAAGAAAAATCTCGAACAAAAGACCGAACTTTGCGAAGCCGCCGAGAAACTGACCGAAGACCAAGACATCATCTCCGCCTTCCGCCAGTTGCAGGAACTGCACCAGCAGTACCGCGAAACAGGCCCTGTAGCCAAAGACCTGCGCGAACAGATATGGACCCGCTTCAAGGCCGCCTCGACCATCATCAACAAGCGCTACCAGCAGCACTTTGAGGAACTGCGCGCCAAAGAGGAAGAAAACCTCAACCGCAAGACCGCTCTCTGCGAGCAGGTAGAGGCCATCGCCGCACAGGAATGCAAGAACGCCGGCGAATGGGAGAAGCAGTCGAAGACCATCATCGCTCTGCAGACAGAATGGAAGACCATCGGATTTGCACCGCAAAAGATGAACGTCAAGATATTCGAGCGTTTCCGCGCCGCCTGCGACGACTTCTTCGGACGCAAGGCCGCCTACTTCAAGGAGATGAAACAGGCTTACGCCGAGAACGCCGAGAAGAAGCGTCAACTCGTAGAACAAGCACAAGCCTTGGCCGACAGTACCGATTGGAAGGCTACCGGCGACAAACTCGTTGCTCTGCAGAAGGAATGGAAGACCATCGGATCGGTACCCAAGAAGATTGGTGACCAACTTTGGAACGACTTCCTCACCGCCTGCAACAAGTTCTTCGATGCCCGCAACGCTGCCAAGTCGGGTACCCGCAGCGAGGAGACAGCCAATCTTGAGAAGAAGAAGGCCGTCATCGAGAAACTCAAGGCAATCACCGCCGAGACTACCGACAACGTACAGGCCGCTGTGCAGGCCCTTGTAGAAGAATACAACGCCATAGGCCACGTGCCCTACAAAGAGAAAGACAAGATCTACGATGAGTATCACGCCGTGCTCGACAAACTCTACAAGGATCTCAACGTCACGATTGCACGTCGTCGTCTCGACAACTTCAAGAACAATCTCCGCAACGTCGCCAAGCGCGGCGAGGATGCCCTCACCGGCGAGCGCGGCCGTCTGACCCGCCGCTTCGAGCAACTCCGTCAAGAGATACAGACCTATGAGAACAACCTCGGTTTCCTCAATGCAAGTTCGAAGAAGGGCAATAGCCTCATCGACGAGATGAACCGCAAGGTACAGAAACTCAAGGACGAACTGGAACTGGTACGCCAGAAGATCAAGGCTGTCGACAAAGAAAACAAATAAATAACGACTCACCCATATAAGTCACTACGCAAAGAGCGGAAAGAGAAAACAATCATTCTCTTTCCGCTCTTTTTCGTATCATGATGTACAGTGATGCGACAACAATACATCACATAGTAGTCGCGATGTCTATCAATAGGATTTCGAGCCCACCTTACTCAACGGTCGAGCACGCGCCCCTGGATATGTGCCAACACCCGGTCTTTATAGTTGTCTCCGATAGGTATGGAAGCCCCATCAGCCATCTGTACGGAAGTCTTGCTGACACTCCGCACACGATCCATATTGACCACATACGACCGATGTATCCTCAAGAAACGGGGTTCGGGCAGACACTCCTCCAACTTGCGGAGCCGCAGGAAGGTGACCACGTTCTGTCCGTCTGCCAAATGGATGTTCACATACTCGTTCATCGCCTCCACATAGGCAATGTCGTCAATATCCACACGCACCTGACGGTGGTCAGCCCGCACATAGATATAGTCGGCTTGAGGTTGTTCTTGCGGTTGTGAGGTTTTCAAGTCGAACTGACGCTTCACCTTCTTGGCAGCCTCAAGGATATCGTCGAAACTAAATGGCTTCAGCACATAGTCTACCGCACTGACCTTGTACCCCTCAATGGCATAGTCGGGGTAGGCCGTCGTGAACACCACAAGCGGCGGTTGCTCAAGCGAACGCACAAAATCGAGTCCGTTGAGGTCGGGCATGTTAATGTCGGTGAAGACAGCATCCACTTGCTGCTGTTCCATGATACGCGCCCCCTCATAGGCATCGTGACAGACGGCGACCACTTCGAGAAAGGGTACGCGCGAAAGATAGGTACGCAGTTGTTCGAGCACGAGCGGCTCGTCATCCATTGCTATGCATTTGATCATGTGATGCGGGTATTTTGAGTGAAACGTCGAATTGTCCTTCGGGTTGTTCGATGGCGAGCAGACTGTCCTCGCCGTATATCAGATGCAGGCGGCGACGCACATTGTCAAGACCGATGCCGGTACCGTGTCGGTCATCGGCATGGCGGCTATTGGTACAGTGAAACAAGACACTGTCGCCGTCGACAGTAAGACTGATACGCACAAACGACTGCGACCGGTAACTGATACCGTGCTTGAAGGCATTCTCCACAAACGTGACGAAAAGCAGCGGGGGCACCGCCGCCTGTCCACAATTGTCGGGCAGGCTGACCTCCACATCCACCCCGTCGACATAGCGCAGACGCATGAGCGAGAGGTAGTGGCGCATGAACTCAACATCATGAGCCAGCGGTACAAACGCCTCAGCCCCCTCGCGCAACACATAGCGCATCATCTTCGAAAGGTCGAGAATGGCGGTGCGGGCCTTCTTGGGGTCGATGTCGACAAGGGCATAGATATTGGTGAGGGTGTTCATGAAGAAGTGCGGATTGATCTGATATTTCAGATACTCCAACTCCTTTTCCAGGCTCTGGTGCTCGATCTCGTGCATGACACGTTCATCGCGTTGCGCCTTGAAAAACATCTTCACGCCGATGTTCAGTCCGACCATCATCAGCGCCACCACAAGGTTGACCATCAACACCGGGTTGAACACCTCCAGCATCACCTCCGGGTGCATCGGTTCACCATGCAGTTCGTGGCGCGGAGGCGGCGGCATCAGATAGTAGACGTGGGCCGATGTAGACAGCCGTAGACGACACTCCCGCCAAAGGTCAGAAGAGAGCCCAAACACCACTAACGCGACGAGTACCGCCACACATGCGGCATAGGCGAAATAGCGTTTGCGACGCACGAGAAGGGGCGAGAGCAGCAGGTCGTGCACAAGGAAGAGCAGGAAGAAAGGCAGTATACCAAGCCACATGATACACACGGCCGTCCAACTGAAGGTCACCGACGAGGTAGCCGTGGCCAGATAGTCGAGTGCAATAGGTACGGCGAAGACGATAGTCCACGCCACAGAATAGACGATGGTTTCCTGTCGGCGGATGTCATTCATAGGCTATGCAAATTGGCGACACCGTCAGATGCGGTGTCAGGGTTGACAGAGTATTGTGCAGACGCGGTCCTGGAAATTGCGGCCATTGCGTGTATGCAACAATCCGTTGCAGATGATGGAGAAAGCCAGACGATGGCCATTGGCTGCCGTGCAATATCCAGCAAGACTGCTCACGCCACGCACGGTACCGGTCTTGGCGTAGACATTGCCCTTGGTGAACGGGCCGCCCATACGTCGGCGCAGCGTGCCGTCATTCCCAGCCTCGGGCAATGCGGGATGCAGGTGCAGGTAGATATTGTTGTTGGCAAAAGCGTAGCGCAACAAGCGCACTTCCAGTTCGGCCGACAAATAATTGTAGAGCGACAGGCCCGACCCGTCGGCAATGGAATAGCGTGAAGGGTCGAGTCCCACCTTGGCAATCAAGCGTCCGATGACATTGGCCGCATCGCGGGCCGTAGCACGACGGTTGCCCGTAGAGGCCGCCAACTGGTAGAACATGGACTCGGCATAGAGATTGTCGCTCTGCTTGAGCATCTGCATGAGTATCTGGTCGATGGTGTGGAAGCGGCGGGCCACGCAGTAGGCATCATCGGGCTTGACTCCGCTTGAGGTAAATGCGTCGACCACAATACCGGCCTCACGGAGTTCGCCCACAAACCGGTCGACAAACACATCCTTGCGGCTGATGAGCAGTGGGGACAATACGGGATTGTCATCATCATCCCAGCACCAGCCCTCACCGTAACGGTCAGACGACTTCATGCTCTTGTCGGCATATATCGTGCCGCGGATGGTATCGACCCCCATCTTGCGCAGACTCTCGACAAACGACCGGAGATCGTCGCCATTGAATTTCGGATCAAAGCCGCCCACACAGTATACGCCGCCCTTCAGTACACCGTTCTCCACAGTGCCGGTATAGCAGAGGTCGGTCTTGAACTGGTAACTACCACCAAACTTGTCGATGGCGGCAATAGCCGTGACCACCTTCATCGTCGATGCAGGCCGCAACAGCAGCCGCTCATTGTGACAGTAGAGGGCAGAGTCGGCGTCGAGGTCGTAAATCATCATGCCGACCTGCGAGGTCTTGAACATATCGCTCTCCAGCAACCGGTCGAGCTGCACCCGCACAGCCTGCGGCCAAGGCATAGAAAGGGTTTCGCGCGGCACGGTGTCCAGCGCAAGGGTATCGACGGCATCTTCACTCTCGTCATCGACGAGTATGGTCTGTGCCTGTAGATTGACGGAAAGTAGAAAGACCGTAAAGAAAAGATATATGTATCGTTTCATGTTTTTTTTGTGAAAATTGGTAGTTTTCAGTATACGCCTCTTCTGTCATACCTCTCCTTATGGCGATTGACAGAACACAGAAGATAAGCACTGAAGCGAAAACTATCCTCGGGCATAACGGCACGCTCATGGCCTGCGCCGTAGCGTATCAGCACGTGGGCGGGACGCAACAGACGGCGCGACACATCGGTGATCGACTCTATATCCGAAAGATGTATACGGACTTTCCGCACAAAGCGCCCTCCGTCGATAATGAGCAAGCCCGCTTCCTCATCAATGATATACGCCGTGTGGATAAGTCGTTCTATGGCTATAACGGCCTCTGCCACAAACACCAAGGCCAACAACACGGCTGAGGTTCTGCGCTGCAAGAAAAGAAAGAGAGCCAAGGCTGCAAGCACGACAATCATGGCTATATGTTCCGCATCGGGGCGGCGATGAAATGTTCTTTTCATATTCTTGCAAAGGTACAAAGAATTATCCACATATTCCGTTTTCGGCATTCACGCATAACTTTATTTATAATTACGGCCTGCCCCATAAGACAAAGCATGGGCAGAGAACAAAAAAGAAAGACATTCGTTTTGCGATTTTCCCAAGTTGGTGTACCTTTGCATTAACGTTAAGAAACTGATAAAAGATGGTTTTCAAGTACGACTTTCTCATTATTGGCGCCGGGGTTGCCGGCATGAGTTACGCCCTGAAGATAGCTCGCGCCCACAAAGGCAAAGTATGCATGATATGCAAAACCACCCTCGACGAGGCCAACACAACATTTGCCCAAGGCGGCGTGGCCTCAGTCACCAACCTCGAAGTGGACAATTTCGACAAACATATTCACGACACCATGGTCGCCGGTGACTATATCAGCGACCCCGCCGCCGTAGAACAGGTGGTACGCAACGCTCCGGAGCAGATACGCGAACTGGTACAGTGGGGCGTCAACTTCGACAAAAAGGAAGACGGCAAGTTCGACCTGCACCGCGAAGGCGGACACTCCGAATTCCGCATACTCCACCATGCCGATGACACGGGAGCCGAGATACAACGCGGACTGATGGCCGCCGTGCGTGCTTGCCCGGACATCGACGTCAAAGAAAACCATTTCGCCGTAGAGATCATCACCCAACACCACCTCGGCGCACGCGTCACACGCCGCACGCCCTACATCAACTGCTACGGCGCCTACATCCTCAATCCCGACACCCAGAAGGTAGACACCTACCTGAGCAAGGTCACCGTGATGTGTACTGGTGGCTGCGGTGCCGTCTACCAGAGCACGACCAATCCCGTCATTGCCACCGGCGACGGCGAAGCGATGGTCTACCGTGCCAAGGGAACGGTGAAGGACATGGAGTTTGTACAGTTCCATCCTACCGCCCTCTACCATCCCGGCGAGACCCATCCGGCCTACCTCATCACCGAAGCCATGCGCGGCTACGGTGGTATACTGCGCCTGCCCAACGGTGAGTCGTTCATGGAGAAATACGATGAGCGCCTGTCGCTCGCCCCGCGCGATATCGTGGCCCGCGCCATCGACAAGGAAATGAAAATACACGGTCTCGACCACGTCTGCCTCGACGTCACCCACAAAGACCCAGAGCAGACCCGCCGCCACTTCCCCAACATCTACGCCAAATGCCTGTCTATCGGCATCGACATCACCAAAGACTACATTCCTGTGCGTCCGGCTGCCCACTATATGTGCGGCGGTATCAAGGTTGACCTCAACGGACAGTCATCCATCGACCGTCTGTACGCACTCGGCGAATGTTCCTGCACTGGCCTCCACGGTGGCAACCGTCTGGCCTCCAACTCACTCATCGAAGCCGTCGTCTACGCCGATGCAGCTGCCAAACATTCGCTCGACCACGTCGACGAATATGACTTCAACGAGCAAGTACCCGAATGGAACGACGAGGGCACGATGACCAACGAGGAGAAGGTACTCATCACACAAAGCGTCAAGGAGGTCGGCGAGTGCATGAGCAACTATGTGGGCATCGTACGCTCCGACCTGCGCCTCAAGCGTGCCTGGGACCGCCTCGACCTGCTCTACGAGGAGACCGAGAATCTCTTCAAGCGAGTGAAGATCAGCCGCGACCTCTGCGAACTGCGCAATATGATCAACGTCGGCTACCTCATCACCCGACAGGCTATCGAACGGAAGGAATGCCGCGGACTACACTTCACCATTGACTATCCGCTGCACGCCTACGACAAGAAATAAGACACTCCTCTAAAAGATTCGTTGTCTGCTTGGGGATTTCCTCAAGCAGACAACGAACAATCACTTTATCCCTTCTACATCAGGTAGTTCTTCCTACCTCAAATAGAAGGCTTCGGTCAGCGCACTGTACCACTGTGAGCGTTGACCATCCGCATCCATCAGACACACTTCTTCTACAGGGCAGCCTCCTCCGCTCCGTCTGGAAAAGGTGACAAGTGCACGGCGGGCCGGTTTTCGCGGCACGGTCTTGACCAGCGTCTTGCGCACCACGGAAAAGCCACGCAGGGCTCCTTCTGCCACAAACCCGGAAAGACACTCGGTAGGAATGACCGCCGAGAACACCCCGTCTGACTCCAACAACCGGTCTACGGCAAGAAAAAGATCCCGGTAGGACAATGTCTCGGTATGCCGCGCCTTGCTCCGGCTACCGTCCGGGCAACGGAGACTGTTGTCATAAAACGGTGGATTGGACACCATCACATCATACTTCTCCGCCGACTGAAAATCCTGGACCGACGAGCACAATACTTCCACCCGGTCGGCATACGGACTGGCCTGCACATTCTCCGAAGCCTGTCGACACGCATCTCCGTCGATTTCCACCGCCGTGACACGTCCCTCGGGGAATCGCTGCGCCATCATCAAGGCCACCAGACCGGTACCTGTTCCGATATCAAGCATCCTCCGGCCACCCGAAGCCCATGCCCCGAGCAACACGCCATCGGTGCCGACCTTCATGGCACATCGGTCCTGATGCACGGTAAACTGCTGAAAAGAGAAACTGTCGTTTGCCATTTTTTCTTTTGGGGGTGATTTCTGAATATAAGTAGGTTCTATAATAAAACAACGGATTTCACGTTCACATTATTGTAGCACACACCCATTCTTACCCTACAAAGAATCAACGACACGATGACCATCGGACTATTGCTCATATCACTGTTCACATTCGTCGAACTGAACTGCGAAAACCTTTTCGACTGCCAACACGATTCGCTCAAACAGGACACCGAATTTCTGCCCGACGGCAGTTATCACTGGACACGATCCCGATACTGGCGCAAACTCGACCATATCGGACAAACCATCCTGGCTTGTGGCGAACAGGACTCCGGATGGCAGTTGCCCGACATGGCCGTACTCTGCGAGGTGGAGAACGACACGGTGATGCGCGACCTCACCCGTCGTAGCCTGCTCCGTAAGGCCCGCTACAAATACGTCATGACGTCCTCACCCGACCTGCGCGGCATCGACATCGCCCTACTCTACTCCCCTTTCTCCTTCTACCTACTCCGCCATCACTCCGTACGTATCCCCACAACCGGCAGTATGCGCCCTACCCGAGATCTACTCTACGCTTCAGGGCTCATCGCCAGCGGCGACACCCTGCACATCATTGCCGTACACTGGCCTTCAAAACGGGGCGGCGCTCGACAGACCGACGCCTTCCGACGGAAAGCGGCCGAGACTGTCGTGAGTGTCATTGACTCCATAAAAACCATCAATCCGGACGCGAACATCGTCGTTGCAGGAGATTTCAACGACTATTCGCCATCCAAAAATATCAATATGATTATCCAGTGCGGTCTATACGATATCTCCGACAACGCCACAGGAAGCCACGGCGCACACGGCACCTACCGCTACAAAGGCCAATGGGGAAGCCTCGACCACATCCTCGTCAGCCCGGCCCTTGCCGCCAAACTGAGCACCTGCTACATCATGGATGCTCCCTTTCTGCTGGAGGAAGACGAGAAATACGGTGGTGTCAAGCCCCGCCGCAACTACCTCGGCCCGCGCTACCTCAACGGTTTCAGCGACCATCTACCGATCGTCGCCCGTTTTTATTGGTAAACGACGGGGAAAAGAAACGACCAAGTAGGACTGGGTTTGTGAGATATAGACACAAAAAACCTCGCCCTGCCGAGAATATTCAGCAAGGCGAGGTTATCCTGAAAATATCTTATTCTCTTATTTTGTTTTTGTTACCGTATGCAACACGTTTCCTTTCTTGTCGATCATATAGAGGTTTAAGTGCTTCTTGTCTGCCGAGATTACAGAAAAACCAGGTTCGGAGGAACAGAACACCGTTCCCTCAACAGGCTTTACCTTGCGCGATAGGGAGGCGGAAGAGTTGACCACATAGTCGATATTGTCCCCCTTCATCTTGATGTGCTGAAAGTCGTGGATATGGCCACAGGCATAAATTGCGACGTTGTTGTGTTTCTTCAAGATGGGCAACACCTTCTTCTGCATGTCATCACGCTCGATCTGCGACTTGCCGGTCTCGGCATATATAGGATGATGGCCCACAACGATCACCCAGTCCTCGTTGGCCTGAGCCAAGGTCTTATCAAGCCAGTCTAATTGTTGTTTATCGTCTTGTCCGCAAGCATCGGGGTATTTGTCCGCATCCTCTCTGTACCGGTTGATCAGGGGTGTGGTATCGAGGAATACAATGCGGACGGTGGTGTTCTTGTCTTTCAACACCTGCGTATAGTAGCGGCCGGGCATCACCCAGCGACGACTTACCCTGCCATAGTCAAGGACGGCCTGTGTGTTGCCGCGGTACTCATGGTTGCCAAGAATGGGGAACCAGTCCAACATCAGTTCCGGATGGGAATAGATCAGTTCATAGTTTGTCATCCACAACGGGTCGGAAACAGAAGCGACACCATTGAAATGATGGATATCGCCTGCAGCCACCACACATTCAGGACCGATGGTTTCAGCCATCTCACCCATCAGTGCAGCGATAGGCTTTTGGTCGTAATACCCATTCCGACCCAAGTCGTTGGCCATGAAAAAGTTGACCTCGCTCTTCAGTTTTTTCCATTCCTCAGCCGACTGCGCTTGGCTTATTGTTGTTGTCATGATGCCCATCAAGACCATCATGAGTACTATCAATCTTTTCTTCATTTTTTTTGCTTTTCATCAAGGCGGAGCACGAAAAGCCCCGCCCTTGTCTTTATTAGAGATTTATCTTGACACCTGCATTCACCTTGACGCCATAGTATTCCACCTGCATGGTACGGTCCTTCTCACCCTGGTAATAGCGGAGGGGCTGGTTGAGGAGGTTGTTGGCATTGGCGAAGACAGTAAACTTGGTCTTCTTGCCCCAAGTGTAACTGGCGTTGAGGTCGAGATAGTTGACACTGTCATAGTAGCGGTCCAACTGGCGACTAGTACTCATCTGGTCGATGAAGGCAGAGGCGAAGTTGTAAGAGAGGCGGACATTCAGACCGTTCTTCTCATAGAAGAGTGAAGCATTGGCGGTATGCTCGGGAGAGCCGGCCACCTTCACGTTGTCACCATCCTGCACACCAAGACGCTCATTGAAATTGCGCGTTGTGCTGTGCGTGTATGTGTAGGTGCCATAGAAGCCGATGCACTTCAAGGCAGGAGCAATGAAACCGAAGTCGCGTTGGTAAGCCAGTTCCACGCCGAGCACCCTTGCATCGTAGGCATTGATGTCCTGGGTGACGGAGAAACTTTCCTGAGCCAAGTCGCCGGTCAGTCCGAGGTCACTGCCCAAGTACTTGTTGGAAGCCCACTCGATGTTCACGTTCTTGATATCCTTGTAGAAGAGACCAAGGCTTACCATACCTACGCTCTTGAAGTAATAGTCGGCAGACAGGTCGACATTGATAGCCTTGGCCGGCTTGGTGTTCGGATCACCGATGGTGGCGGTCAGGTCTGCAACATTGAAACTCTTGTTGGCAATCAGCGCCGAGTACTTGGGACGGGAGATGGTCTTGGTGACAGATGCACGGAGATTGCCATCTTCATTGATCTTGTATTTGAGCAAGAAACTGGGGAGCAAGTCGGTGTAATGGTTCTTATAGTCACCGGTAGATGTCATCGTAGCCTTGCCGTCAGCGTCCACCGTCACATTGTTGCCACAGGTCTTCAGGTCGGTGCGTTCCACACGCAGACCTACGGTAGCCGAGAGTCGCTTGCCCAGGCTCTGGTCGAAGCGAAGATATCCAGCGGTGATTTGCTCACGTATCTTGTAGTTGCCTGCGGCCTCTTCCAAGTTCAACGTACCGTTATACTTGCTGAAATCAATTTTTCCCAATGTCTCCACAGAGATAAAAGGAGTACCGATGGGGTACTGGCTGCCGGGCATAAATCCGTTTCTTACCTGGGCAGTGGTAAGGTTGCGCCAGTCAGAGCCAAGCACCTCGCTGGCATCGTAGTCATAGAGGAAACGGTTGCGGGTCTTGTCCTTGTTGGTGTACTTGGCACCAAACTTCAGACTGTTGCCGTAGAGACCATTGGTGAGGGGAAGGGTAAAGTTGAGTCTGCCTTTCCACTCGTTTTCCGCAATATTCTGGTTGCTGTTGGTCATGTCTGCGACCGTCCATCTGTCGTCGTCGAGCGACGGCATAGACTTGGTGTAGTAGGGCTGTCTTCCCCCGGCATCGGCAAAATCTGCTCCAAAATCGATTCCTTTCAACTGGTAGGCCACATACCGCTCATTGGGTCGGTCTTCCGTGGCCCGGGAGTAACTTCCGGCCCAGTCCACCTTCAAACTACCGAAGAGATGCTCACCGCTGAGGGTATAGTCCATCGTCTGCTGCAACTCCAGTCGGGCATTCTTTTGGTCAGATGTACCGGCCTTGGTCTGCATCACGATAGACTGTTTGCTCGCCTTGCTGTCCAACTTCTTGTAGGAGATGCGATAGCGGTTTTCCCAGTCGTTGCGGCGATTGTAGATGCCTTTGAAAGAAATCTTGTGCTGCGGATTGAAGATATAGTCGAGAGCCAGGGAGTAACTCTGACGTTCACGGGTGACGTAATACTGGCGCACCTCTGCCTTCCGCAACGAGACGGTCTTGTCATCGTTCTCCACATACTCAAATTCGGTGTTGTCCGAACCGATAGGCGCATACTGATAAGAGATGGAAGCCATCACACCCAACTTGTTATTGAAGAAGCGGTCGCCGTAGGTTGCGCCCAATTCCCAAGTCGGTTTATTACCAATCCAAGAATAGCCCGAACCGACATTGAAATTGAGTACGCGGTGGTTGGGTGTATTCTTGGTGACGAGGTTGATTTCGCCGCCGATGGCATCGCCGTCCATATCGCTTGTCACCACCTTGTTCAGTTCGATGGTCTGAATCATGTCGGCAGGTATCAAGTCGAGCTGCACATTGCGGGTACCGCCCTCAGCAGAAGGCACACGGTTGCCGTTCACAGTGACGGAAGTAAGGTCTGCTGATGTACCTCTCACCTGACCGAAACGGGCCTCGCCTTGGTCGTACTGTACGTTGACACCATTGATACGCTTCAAGGCATCACCGATGTTGGAGTCTGGAAATTTGCCCACCTGGTCGGCAGAGACGACATTGCTGACGCCCATGGCTTCCTTCTGCATCTGGAGTGCCTTGCGCTGACCATAGAATGCGCCGTTGACAACAACCTCCTTCAGTTCCCGGCCGGCATCCAGTTCCACATCATGTATCAAACTTTTTCCATCAAACTTTACGGTGAAAGTCTTGGGTTCATATCCTACATACGAAACTTTTATCTTGTAAGTTCCCGGTTTCAGGTTGGCCAACGTATAATATCCGTTACCGTCGCTGGTCACGCCAGTATGCAAGTCTTCAATTTGTATGGCTGCTCCGGGCAACGTCTGATGCTCGGCATCTGTGATTTTACCCCGAATACTCCCCGGCGTAGCACTCTCATTTCCTTCTGCGATTGCCGTGAGGGCTGCCAATGACATTGCCACACACGAAACCATGAATTTCTTTCTCATCTTTAATACCTATTAATATTTGGGTGCAAAAGTAAGAATGGAGGTTTACAGATGATTTACCGTACTATTAAAGAATTGTGACAATATCATCACTCGGTTATACAAACCACAAAACAATATGTCAGACAATTCATCTTATCGTCACTCCTCTATCATAGTATTGCAACATGACCGCCGTAACTTTGCAATCGCTGATATAGATGTTATTCGAGTTTAGGATTTGGAAGGGCCAGGGACTCTCAGACCGCCTTTCCAAAATCCAAAACTTAATTGTTTGACAAAAGATTTTCGAGATATGAAGGTAATGTTTGTTATTCAAGGCGAAGGTAGAGGACATCTCACCCAGGCCTTGGCGATGAAGGAAATGCTTCTGCACAATGGCCATGAAGTAGTGCAGGTGATGGTGGGCAAAAGCAAAAACCGTGAGTTACCGGGATTCTTCCAAAACAAGATAGGAATGCCCGTCACCCTGTTCAACAGTCCCAACTTTCTGCCATCCAAGGACAAACGCAAGTTCGGCCTGACCAGTTCCATCGTATACAACTCTTTCCTGACACCCTCGTATCTCAAGAGTATGCTCATGATTCGTCACTATGCCATGGAGAGCGGGGCAGAGATGATAGTCAACTTCTACGAAATATTGTGCGGACTCACCTGTTCACTTTTCCATTTGGACATACCGGAGATTTGCATCGCCCATCAATATCTCTTTCTGCACCCTTCATTCAAGATGCCGCAAAGAAATCCGGTTCCCGAGTACCTCCTTCGCCTATTCACAAGAATCACCTGTATGGGCGCATTCCGCAAGATGGCCCTTTCCATCCGAGACTATGCCGATGCACCGCAGGAGCACATCAAGGTTGTTCCTCCTCTTCTCCGCCAAAGCGTGAAGACCGTTGTCCGGCATCACGGCGATTACATCCTGGGCTATATCCTCAATGAGGGATTCTATCAAGACGTAGTGGCATGGCACGAGAAACATCCCAAGGTAAGACTTCATTTCTTCTGGGACAAGAATACCGACACGGAGGAAGTGAGATACGACGAGACCCTTACCTTCCACCGCCTTGACGACGAGAAGTTCTTGGGTATGATGGCAGACTGCAAGGCCTACGCCACCACAGCAGGATTTGAGAGTGTATGCGAGGCGCTCTATATGGGCAAGCCCTGCCTAATGATCCCCACCCATGTAGAGCAACTCTGCAATGCTGTGGATGCCGAAAAGGAATTGGTAGGCGTGGCAAGCGAAGATTTCGACATCAGCAAACTCCTGACCTTCGCCCGCGAATATGAAGAGGACGTGGAGTTCAGAATGTGGGAGAACCATGCCGAAACCCGTATCATGGCGGTATTGGAAAATGCCTACTTCGATTATTACAGACAAAAAGAGGAAGCCCAATGTGCGCACCACTTGCAGATGACCTGACCCATTCAAGGACGCCATTGCAACGTACCCGCAAAACGCCGTTTAGACTTCACACAATAAAACCGAAAAAGCGCAGGAGACATTCTTCTGCGCTTTTTCAGTTGATATAATCTTTATTTTTTTCCGAGCGACTTGAGCCACTTCAGCGGTTTCTTGATGATAGAGGAGATACCGCTGTTCTTGGCGGGTTCAGCCTGCGGTGCAGACACTGCGGAACGCTGGGATGAAGCGGCGGAAGAAGTATTGTTCGGCTTACGGCCACCCTCCTTGCGTCCTTGCGGACGGCGACGGTTGTTGCCCTGCTGACGTTCGCCACCCTGCTGACGATCACCTTTCGGTGTGCGTTCGCCACGGGGCTGACGATCGCCCTGAGGAGCACGGTCGCCCTTGGGTGCACGTCCGCCCTTGGGATTGCGGGCCTCCTGCTGACGCTGTTCGCCCTCGCCACGGGGCTTTTGTTGACGGGGCTGACGGTTTTCCTTGTTTTGCGTGTTCTCCTGTCCCTCGGCATTGGCCTCACCACCCTGACCGCGACCACGGCGACGGGAGTTGCGGCGACGGTTGTTCTTGGGCGCATTCTCGCCCGCCTGCTCTGACGGTGCTGGTACGGCGGCCTGCTCTACGGGAGCATCAGACGGCGTCTCGGCAGCAGCAGGCTTTTCGGTCTTCGGCTTGCGCTGCTGGTCTTCGGGAGAGCGACGCGGCTTGCGCTTGTGCGACGTAGCATCGCGGTCCTTGCGGCGACGCGACTTAGCCGAGGACTTTGCACCGCCGCGGCGGTTGGCAAGGGCTTCATAGTCGGGAGTCTCACCCAGGCCTTCGGGCAGCGGAGTCTTGTCGATGGTCTTTTCCAGGAATTTCTCTATCTGCTTGAAGTAGTAGGCCTCCTCGTCGCTGACAAAGGTGATGGCCACACCGTCGCGGTCGGCACGAGCCGTACGGCCGATACGGTGTACATAGTCCTCGCTGTCGTGGGGTACATCGAAATTGATGACCATGGCGATATCATCGATATCGATACCACGCGAAAGGATGTCGGTAGCGACGAGCACGTCGATTTGTCCGGTCTTGAACTTATAGAGCATCTGGTCGCGCTCGGCCTGGTCGAGGTCGGAGTGCATCTCACCGCTGTTGATATGCATCTGCAGGAGAGCGCGGTTGATGAGTTTCACCTTTTGTTTCTTGCCCGAGAAGACGATGACGCGCTTCATGTCGCCACGTCCGAAGAGTTCTTTGATGATACCGAGTTTCTGGTTTTCGTAGCACACATAGGCACTCTGGCGTATCTTCTCGGCCGGTTTGCTCACGGCCACCTTCACCTCCACAGGATTCTTGAGGAGCGTCTTGGCGAGATCCTCGATCTTGTCGGGCATAGTGGCAGAGAACATGATGGTATGGCAGGTATCGGGCAGTTCCTTGGCTATCTTCATGATATCCTCCGAGAAACCCATGTCGAGCATGCGGTCGGCCTCATCGAGGATGAAGAACGACACCTTGCTGAAGTCGGCGTTGCCCATATTGATATGACTGATCAGTCGGCCGGGTGTGGCGATGATCACGTCGGCACCTGCACTGAGGCTCTTGAGTTCCTGATCGTAGCGGTTGCCGTCGTTGCCACCGTAGATGGCAAGACTGCTCACCCCGTTGAGGTAGTAACTGAATCCCTGCATGGCCTGGTCGATCTGCTGGGCCAGTTCGCGTGTCGGGCTCATGATGACACAGTTGATAGCATCCTGCGGATAGCCGCCGTCGGCCAGTTTGCTGAGCACGGGCAACAGATAGGCGGCCGTCTTGCCGGTACCCGTCTGGGCTACACCGAGCACATCGCGTCCGCTGAGGATTTCGGGGATACATTTCTCCTGGATGGGAGTACAGGTTTCGAAGCGCATGGCTTCCAGTGCGTCGAGCACGTCGTCATTCAGATCCAATTCGTCGAAATACATAGTCTTTTTTCTTTTTTTCTTCTGAGCCTGCCTGTGATTGTCGACGTCCCCCGTGCGAGGGGGAGAGAGAATGTGTACGTTGCCGTATGGCAGACCCTGATGTTACTGATGTGAGATGTGCCCCAAACCCGTGGCTATTAGTTCGGGGCTTTGCGGTAGCAGAAGTAGGCCACTATCGCGAAGATGATGTTGGGTATCCATGCTGCCAGCATAGGCGGTGTGTCGGCATTGATGGCGAAGGTCGACGACACGGTCTGGAGCATGATATAACCGAAACTGAGGGCAAGACCGATACCCAGGTACATGCCCATGCCGCCCTTACGCTTACGCGAGGAGAGCGAGGCACCGATGGTGGTGAGGATAAACGAGGCAAACGACGAGGCTATCCTCTTGTGGTACTCCACCTGATACTGCACGACATTGCCGCTGCCGCGGTCGATCTGCTTAGAGATATACTCCTTGAGTTCGGGTGAGGTGAAGGTTTCCTGCTGGCCTTTGGAGTAGACCAGATCGGTCGGCTCCATCTGTATGAGCGTATCGCGCGAGGCCCCGCTGGTGATATGCTCGCGCAGACCGCGCAGTTCGCGGGTTTTCCATCCGTCGATGGTCCAGTGATATTTGGAGTCGGAGATGGTGTCGTACTGTATGCGCGAGGCGGTCAGATGGCTGACCAGTTTCTTGTTTTCAAACCGGTCGAGCGAGAAGCCGTACCCGCTCTTGGTACTGTTGTCGTAGTGCTGTATGTAGGCGATGGTGCCCTTGCCTACCTGCAGCATCACGTTGTCGGCCGTGGTGGTCTTCTTCTTGTTCTTGTACATCGACTCGAAGTTCTGCTTGACCACCGTACCGTGGGGTATAACGTAGGCACTGAGGTAGAACGACAGGGCCGATATCAGCACGCACGAGATCATGTAGGGCCGCATCAGTCGCCGGAACGACACGCCCGCCGCGAGCATGGAGATAATCTCGGAGTTGCCCGCCAGTTTCGACGTGAAGAAGATGACGGCGATAAAGACAAACAGCGGACTGAACAGGTTGGCGAAATAGGGAACGAAGTTGGCATAGTAGTCGAAGACGATAGCCCGAAGCGGGGCATTGTACTGGGTGAACTTCGTCAGATTCTCGTTGACGTCGAAGACGATGGAGATAGAGATAATCAGTACGATGGAGTAGATGTACGTGCCGATAAACTTGCGTATGATATACCAGTCGAGCAGTTTGATGTAGCGGCCGGGGTTGAGTACGCGCAGGAACGACAGCCACGACAAGTGGCGGCGTACGCCCCGCAGGAAGCGGAGCAGCCCGCGGTACTTTCTGATGGTGGTTCTTTTCATACGTCGGTGGAAGATTTATACACGTTGGCCGAGGCGGTCGATGACGCTGGCTTTCCACTGCACAAAGTTGCCCTGCTCGATATGGTGACGGGCATCGGTGACGAGACGCAGGTAGAAGGCGAGGTTGTGTATGCTGGCGATCTGCATGGCCAGCAGTTCCTGAGCCTTGAAGAGATGGTGCAGGTACGCCTTGGTGTGCAGGCGGTCGATATCGCAGCCGTCGGGGTCAATGGGTGAGAAGTCCTGTTCCCACTTCTTGTTGCGCATGTTCATCGTGCCGTTGTAGGTGAAGAGCATGGCGTTGCGGCCGTTGCGGGTAGGCATCACACAGTCGAACATATCGACACCGCGCTCGATGGCTTCGAGGATGTTCTGCGGTGTGCCCACACCCATGAGATAGCGCGGCTTGTCCTTAGGCAGAATCTCGTTGACCACCTCTATCATCTCGTACATCACCTCCTTGGGTTCGCCCACGGCCAGTCCGCCGATGGCGTTGCCGTCGGCACCCTTGTCGGCCACATACTTGGCCGCCTCGCGTCGCAGGTCCTTGAAAGTACATCCCTGCACGATGGGGAACAGGCTCTGGTGGTAGCCGTAGAGCGGTTCGGTCTCATTGAAGCGCTTGATGCAGCGGTCGAGCCACCGCTGGGTCAGTCCGAGACTTTTCTTGGCATAGGCATAGTCGCTCTGTCCCGGAGGACACTCGTCGAGCGCCATCATGATGTCGGCACCGATGATACGCTCGGTGTCCATCACGCTCTCCGGGGTGAACACGTGTTTCGATCCGTCGATATGCGACCGAAACTCGCATCCTTCCTCCCGCAGTTTACGGATGCCGGTGAGGGAAAACACCTGAAAGCCGCCCGAGTCGGTGAGTATCGGCCGGTCCCAGGTATTGAACTTATGCAGTCCGCCTGCCTTGCGCAGTGTGTCGAGTCCGGGACGGAGGTACAGGTGATAGGTATTGCCGAGAATGATTTGGGCCTTCACCTGCTCACGCAGTTCGGCGAAGTGTACGCCCTTGACCGATCCGCACGTACCTACGGGCATGAAGATCGGTGTCTTGATCTGTCCGTGGTCGGTGGTGATGATACCCGTGCGGGCGTCGGAGGCGTTGTCGGTATGTTGCAGTTCGAATGTCATTTGCTGGTGTTCGGGGTTGCGTTGTCGGTATTCTTGTCGGCCTTGTCGTCTTCCACGGTGAGGTCTACGGGGTGGTCTACGATCTCGTCAGTGAGCGCGAAGTCCCATACGTCCTGCACGTTCTCCACATAGTGGAAGTTGACACCCTTGAGGTAGATGGCCGGTATCTCCTCGATGTCCTTACGGTTGTCGCGGCACATGATGATGTCGGTGATGCCGGCACGCTTGGCAGCGAGTATTTTCTCCTTGATACCGCCCACGGGGAGCACCTTGCCACGGAGCGTGATCTCGCCCGTCATGGCCGTATTCTTGCGCACCTTGCGCTGGGTGAGCGCCGAGGCGATGGAGGTAGCGATGGTGATACCGGCCGAAGGACCGTCCTTGGGCGTTGCACCTTCGGGCACATGGATGTGGATGTTCCACTGTTCGAACACGCGGTAGTCTATGCCGAGGGCATCGACATGGGCCTTGACATATTCGAGGGCGATGATAGCCGACTCCTTCATCACGTCACCGAGGTTGCCCGTGAGGGTGAGTTTGCCGGCCTTGCCCTTGCTCAGCGAGGTCTCGATGAAGAGTATCTCGCCACCTACGCTGGTCCAAGCCAGACCGGTGACAACCCCCGCATAGTCGTTGCCTTGATAGATATCGCGGTAGAATGGCGGTTTGCCGAGCAGGTCTTCGATCTGCGCCGGGGTGATCTTCTCGTAAGGCAACACATCGTCGAGTGCTTTGCGGAAAGCCAGTTTGCGGAGCGACTTGTCGAGTTGCTTCTCCAGTTGACGCACACCGCTCTCGCGCGTGTACTGCTCTATGACCTTCTCGATGGCGGCCTTATTGAACTGCGGTTTGTGTCCGGTCTCATTGAGACCCGTATTTTCTATTTCCCGGGGGATGAGGTGGCGCTTGGCTATCTCTATCTTCTCCTCGGTGATGTATCCGCTGACCTCGATGATTTCCATACGGTCGAGCAGCGGACGGGGAATGGTATTCAGGTCATTGGCCGTAGCGATGAAGAGTACCTTCGACAGATCGAAGTCCACATCGAGATAGTTGTCGTGGAAGGCCGTATTTTGTTCCGGGTCGAGCACTTCGAGCAGGGCCGACGAGGGATCGCCGTGTACGGTGGCCTGGGTCACCTTGTCGATCTCGTCGAGCACGAACACGGGATTGGCCGTGCCTGCCTTTTGCAGACTCTTGATGATACGTCCGGGCATGGCACCCACATAGGTGCGGCGGTGTCCGCGTATCTCCGACTCGTCGTGCAGGCCACCGAGCGACACGCGCACATACTTGCGTTTCATGGCGGCAGCGATGCTCTTGCCGAGACTGGTCTTACCTACTCCCGGAGGACCGTAGAGACAGATGATGGGCGACTTGAGGTCGCCGCGCAGTTTGAGCACGGCCAGGTATTCGAGGATACGCTCCTTCACCTTCTCCATGCCGTAGTGGTCGTGGTCGAGTATGCGGCGGGCGCGCTTGAGGTCGAGGTTGTCCTCGGTATATTCGCCCCAAGGCAGCGAGACGAGGGTCTCAAGATAGTTGAGTTGCACGCTGTACTCGGGACTCTGCGGATTGTAGAGGTCGAGTTTGTCAAGTTCCTTGGCAAACACCTTGGCGATCTCCTCCGGCCAATGTTTCTTGGCGGCCTTGGCAGCCAGTTCTTTGCGCTCGGGCGATCCGTCGCCCGTGCCGAGTTCCTCCTTGATATTCTTGATCTGCTGTTGCAGGAAGTATTCGCGCTGCTGCTCGTCGATATCCTCGCGGGTCTTGCTGCGGATATTTTGCTTGAGTTCGAGCAACTGCATCTCCTTGTAGATCACCTTGAGTGTGGCGAACACGCGTTCCTTGACCGAGTCCATGGCCAGCAGACCGATCTTGTCTTCGGCACTGAAAGGCATGTTGGTGCAGACATAGTCGAGCAAGATGACGTTGTTGCTGATATTGCTGAGGGCAAACTGCGACTCGTCGGGTATATCCTCGTTTTCACGGATATACTCCACGGCCGAATGGCGCAGGTCGTCGATGGCCGTCTTAAACTCCTTGTCCTTTGCCTTGGGCATCTCCTCGACACAAGGCGTGACGTGTGCTTCGAGATAGGGGGTCTGCTGCGTCAGTTCCTGCAGACGACAGCGGGCAAGTCCCTGTACGATGACGGTGACATTGTTGCCGCCGTTGGGCAGTTCGAGCACCTTGACGAGTTTGGCGTAGACACCATATTCATACAGGTCGTCACCGGTAGGTTCCTCAACCTCGGGGTCTTTCTGACAGAATACGCAGAACGTAGCGTCCTTCTGCTTGCGCAGCCCTTCGATGAGGGCCAGGCTGGGGGCGCGTCCGATGACGATGGGCGCCACGACACCCGGGAAGAGTACCATGTTGCGCGTGGCGAGCAGAGGAAGGGTAGCCTCTACGGACTCCCCGAAAAGATTGCTCACGTCGCCCTCATAGTCGGCGATCATATGTATCGATGCGTTGGCTTTCTTGTTCATATATCGTTTTTGTTCTACCATGCAAAAACTGTGCCTTTCCCCGGCACCGGGCGGACGGCATGGCGTTTTGGGATACAAAGTTAGACAAAAGATTTCAGATGGGCGGCGTTTTTGCAATAAATCACACATACGCCGTCCATCGACGATACCTCACTAACGAGCCGCGTCTTCAATCCATTTGCGTCCATCCTTTATATATACATGGTGGTTGTCGGGACGGGTGATTTCGATACCCCGTATGTCATAGATGCGGCTGCCGTGCTCTGTCGTACCGATGCATACGATGTCGGCAATGCCTGTTGTGCCGTCCGAGTGGGAGATCATGGCCTTGGTGAGGACATCTGCCTTGGAGGTCTCTATCCAGCAGCGGAAACCGTTCATCGTGATGGTGCGTCCTTGGGCTACCTTATATAGTTTGTTGTTTTGCGTGAAGTAAGTACCCTTGCTGGTGTCGTTGCCATCGATGGTGCATCGGGCGAAGGAACCCTTGAAACTGATGGTATACGAACCGTCCGTTGAAGCCAGCGTGGTGGCGATGGGGTCGGCGCACAGGGTCTTGTCGTCAAACTGATACGAATTATTGTCGGCTTTCTCCGGTTGGATAAGATAACTCTTGCCTGCCTCAATATTATTAGCCTTGGTGAAGTTCAAGGAGCATGTACCGTCAGCACTTGTGGTGATGCTGGTGAGTTCCTCCAGACGGGTATTGTTGCCATATTTGTTGAGCATCTCTGTTTCAGAGATGTCAAACGGTAAGCAGAGCGTGTTCCATCCACTGGTCTGCAACTTACGCAAGAGGAACACCGTGACCGTCCGGCCCTCGTATGTGGCGAGTGTTTGGTCGATATAGTTGGAGGTCTCCTTGAGCAGTACACCGGCGATACATGAGACGGTAGCGTCGGCATCGACATAAGCGCTAAAAGGCTTGAGGTCGATGTTTTCTTCATACTTCACGTTGAATCCATCAGTAGAGACATCAATGTTGGCACAACCGCTCTCCAGATGCGTATTTTCGAAGGTACCGATGAGTCCGCTTTCGAGTTCTTGCCCGTCGAGCATGCCGGTGGTTTGCGGCGTGCTTACGATGTCGCCTCTGAGTACCACATCCACCGCTTCGGTGGGCTTCTTGCTCATATAGACGATGAAGGGCACACCGGCGGGTACAGAGTCGCACGCCACGATATAAGCCTGGTAGCCTTCGGTAGCGTCGCCGGTGGGTTTGCCCATGAGGTAGAGTTCAGTACCTTCGGGCAAATTGCTCTTTTGCAGCGTGGCGGGCAGGCTCATCATACGGACGGCATCATCGCCAGTGAAGGTCAGCGGGAAATGCATCTGTCCCTTGGTCTCAGAGCCTTCGGGAGGCGAGAAACGGAAGGGCTGGTCTGCATAGAGTTGACAGTTGAGCAGATAGTTGACGTTACTCTCCGTGTCGCACATTGCCACCTTGGGTAGCGCCCATACGAGTGGGTCGTTGGTCGTCTCGGCGGTGAGTTGATGGCAAAATATATCGTTGCGGCAACTGTTGTCGTCCAAAGGTATGACGTCGGCATAGACGGTCTGCCCGTCGTATGTACTGAGCGTATAGTGGCGTGCGTTCTCCAGCACGGGACGGTAGGCACCGGTGAGCCATCCCTCCTTACCGGAAAAGCAAGCGGCCAGTTCAGCGTTGCTATTCAGTTTTCCATTGATATCGTCAAACTGTGGGCAGAGGTAGTGGCTGTTGGTCATATCCGGCATGGAGACTTCATCGGTAGGCAAGATGCCTGCACCTATACCCAGAATTTCGTTGAAATCGAAGTTGGCATAGCAATCATTTAGCGTCAAAGAGGTACCTATCTTGTTGCTACCCACCAGTCCGTAGTAGAAATGCCCCTGGCTACTGATGTTGGTAGCATTGGCCATGATGCCTCTGAAGTAGCAATTCTTGATACTGACCTTGTTGCCCGCTGCTTCATAGAGCAGTCCAGCAAGGGTGGTGCCGGCGTTAGTGCTATCGGCCAGAGTGACGGTGCCGCCGGCATAGCAGTTGAGGATAGAGGCGTCAGTCGCTACGCCTGCTTTGTAGGCAAACGGTGCGCATTGTGCATTGCCACCCACAAACTTCATATTCAGTAGGGCGAGTCCCTTCACCGTTCCCGAGAGATTGCCAAACAGGGCGTGTCCCTTGATGGTCAAACCGGAAATGACGTGTCCGTTGCCGTCGAATGTTCCGGTGAATGGATGGTCGTCGTCACCAATCTGTGTGAGTGGTGCGCTGGCTGACATATCGATGTCACGGGTGAGAAGGAAGTAACCATCGGTGACGGATTGGTTCTTGACGAGGTTGTACAATATGCGCAAGTCGGCTTCAGAACTAATCATATTCTTGTACAGGCCAATTGGTGTACCGCCGCATGATATTGGGAGAGGTACGATGTAGATCTTGCCGTTTTCGGTCAGATTGTAGACTCCCCAAACGTTTTCGCCCGCTTCCTCGTTGAGCCTGGCTACAATCTGCCGGTTGTTGCTGTTCAATGCATCCAAACTGAGCTCGGTACCATTAGACTGGTATGTGTCATTGTCAGTGAGGTTCGTCGGCTTGGCTTCTTTCCAAACGATGATGTTCTGACCATCATTACCGTGATATACACTGTTTTCTCCAGGTCTAATGATAGCCTTTGTGTCGCTGTTGTTTGTTGGCAATATGTAATGGCCGTAGTTGGCACAATCAACGTATTTTTCGCAATTATAAACGAGCGACAATTCTGGTTTCTTTATCTTATCAGAAGCGAGGGTGATATTTCCAAGGTTGACAGACCGTCTTACTTCTTTTGCCATATAAGTAAAACTGTGGGCATAGACTGCTGTAGCGGCACTTTCATTATCACTTTTATTGCTAACGTCGTCTACTGTTAGGTTGGCTCTGTTCACACAATCGGTGATATAGGCATACTTCGATTTGCTAAACGGTCCTCCCACAAATCCTCCTATTGCTATCCTTGCGTTATTCTTGTTCACAGCCGTTATTTCGCCTTTGGTTTGGCAACGTGTCAGACGTAGAGCAATATAATTGTGGAAACCTGCTTCAGAAAAGTCTCCGAGTAATCCACCAACATACTCGTAGTCGGCGCAGTTGGGTATATAGATGGTTCCATCAAAGGAACAATCGTTGAGCGTAATGTCATTATAGCCTATTCCTAACAGTCCTCCCAAACATGTAGATTTTTTATAAGGATTACCTCCTTGCATGTAGCAATCCTCTACACGTACGTTAGAGATTGTTGAATTTAGGCAACATCCTACCAATGTGCCGAGTAGGAGACTTGTTACTTCTTTTGAAGTTTCTGCATGTATATAAGCGTTCTTGATGGTGAGATTCTTGATGATAGCATCTTCGGTAGAGCCGAACAACCCGACGTAATTACGACTGGTTTCATCTATGTACAGTCCATAGATGGTGTGACCATCACCATCAAATATGCCTTGGAAGTCGTCGTCCCAAATTTTACCAGATTCACCGATAGGTGTCCACTTTTTCAAGTCGCCATTGGCGGTAATCTTTCCTTTGGCGTCGACGGTGAAGTCGTTGAGGTAGATATCGCGGGTCATCTTGAAATACTTGCCCGTCACATCGTTGTTGGCATCGGTGACGATGTAGGCGAGGTTTGCCAGATCCTGTGCACTCTGGATAAGGTAGGGCGATGAGGATGTGCCACTGCCTTGGAATTTCGATAGTCCAGGGTTTGAACTGGGATAATTCCACGATTCGGCCTTGCTATCGGCAACGACGGGTAGTGCCCCAAGGATGATGAGGGACAATGCCAATAGTAAATATGTCTGAAGTCTTTTCATCTTCTGATTTTTTTTACGGCGTGTTCTAAAAATTCCACGCATCGTCAACTTAAATAATGATCACAATTTCCTATTGTAATGCTATTTCACCAAGGGTTGTAGTTCTCATCAGGGTCGGTGGTACCTCCATCCGTGATTTCGGTTTTATCTCCATCTATGGTAACCTCGACCTCACCACTCATCTCCAGCAACACTACCGGGCCCTCTATACTGAACACCTCTATACAGGGAGATACATACGTCTTTCTCATTTCTTTTTACTTTACATTTATTGGTTATGGGGTATGAAGTGACGATAAAAACGACTTGGTACGATTTAAGAATAGTGAAATACATCTCGTTCCAAATTCACTTGATACGGCTGCAAAGGTACAACTAATATACGGATTTGTGGTACCGGATTTAGAATTTATGCTTAGACAAACACCCAAAAGATGACTACAAAGGCCTTGTACCGACGCTACAAGGGCCTTGTACGGCCGCTACAGAGCCTTTGTACAGACAGTACAAGGCCATTGTACGATGTCCGAACAGGCAGAAAAGGCAGATAGAGCAGACCCTTTCTGCCCGTACTTCTGCATATACCACAGGATATAGATATCACGCCACGACATCAAATTCATACACCTCGACAAAAACAGCGGTTTTCGTTGCGCAGAACGGACGATAAAGTCAAGGACGGACAATTTACCATAGAAAAAGTGTTTCGGCCCTCTACGGACAGTCAGCGACGCGAAAAAATCGCTAACATCCACAAAAGCATCGGACGGTGCAACCTATACACGAACATACGGGCGAAACACCGGACTTAAAATTTTGCCGTTCGCCCAAATTACACTACCTTTGCATAAGGTGCATTTCCTGTGCCGCGGGCATGCATACCACCGCACGCCACTACTACGAAAAACAGCAAATCGACATGACAAAAACAAAGATAGACTGCTTTCTTCCCTGCAACGATCCGGAAGAAATAGCGTCCACCCTCCACGACCTGCGCCAGTGCAAGGCGGCAGGCCACATCCACCTGCTGGTATCAGACACTTTTGAACAACACTATACGACTCCGGCCAACTGCAGTCTCGTGACGGTAGACAATCCGGCATCGACCGCCGCCATGCTCAGCATGGCCAGCAACAGCGATGCCCCCTACACGCTCTACTGCCAAAAGGCCATCCCCGTACACCTTGGCCTCTACACCCTCGAACGACTGGTACGGGTGGCCGAGGACAGCGGCGCGGGCATGGTATACAGCGACCACACCGACACCGTCGACGGAAAGGCCGTACGCCATCCCGCCATCGACTACCAGACGGGTAGCGTACGCGACGATTTCGATTTCGGACCGATCGTGCTCTTCCGTACATCACTGCTCCACGAATACGCCGCCACACACAAGGAGGCCGCCTACACCTGGGCCGGCTTTTATGCCTTGCGACTCTTCATCAGCCGCAAGTCCACCATTTTCCACCTCGACGAAAATCTCTACACCGCCCTCGAAACCGACAACCGACGCAGCGGCGAGCGACAGTTTGACTATGTCAACCCACGCAACCGCGACGTGCAGATCGAGATGGAGCAGGCCGTCACCCACCATCTCGGCGAGATAGGGGCTACGGTCGACACCGCACACTGTCTGCTGCCCGACTTCGGCGAACAGGAGTTTGCCTACGAAGCATCGGTCATCATCCCTGTCTACAACCGCGAGCGTACCATTGCCGACGCCGTACGGTCGGCCCTCAGTCAGCAGACCGCCTTCGCCTACAATGTCATCGTGGTAGACAACCACTCCACCGACGGCACCACCGCCATTCTCCGCGACATCGCCGCCAACGACCGTCGTCTGATACACATCATCCCCAGCCGCACCGACCTGGGCATCGGCGGCTGCTGGAACACGGCCATCGCCGACACCCGTTGCGGACGGTTTGCCGTGCAACTCGACAGCGACGACCTCTACTCCTCGCCCGCCACGCTACAACGCATCGTCGACGAGTTTCACAAACAGAATGCTGCCATGATTGTGGGCAGTTACCGTATGTGCGACTTCGATCTCAACACGCTACCCCCGGGCATCATCGACCACCGCGAGTGGACCGACAAGAACGGCCCGAACAATGCACTCCGCATCAACGGCCTGGGAGCACCCCGTGCCTTCTTCACACCCTTGGTACGGCAGATACGTTTTCCCAATACCAGTTACGGAGAGGACTATGCGCTCGGCCTGGCCTTCAGCCGCCGCTACCGCATAGGCCGCATCTACGACGAACTGTACCTCTGCCGCCGCTGGGGAGGCAACAGCGACGCGGCCCTGAGCATAGAGCGCGTCAATGCCAACAACCTCTACAAAGACCGTCTCCGCACGCTTGAGATTTCGGCCCGCCAAAGCCTCCATGAGCATCGCGGCACGGAGACGCCGGACAGTCCGCTCCACCGCTTCTTCCTCCGCCAACTGGAGATATGGGACGATGCTCGCAAGCGTTACCGCAACCTACAAGACGTGAAGACACGCGACCTGCAGGACGACGGCCTCGGTATGCGCCTGCAATACAATCCGGCCCGCATCGTCTCCACCGGAGCATCGATTGCCAAGAAGGATTTGGCCGAGCGTCCCTGCTTCCTGTGCGACTCCAACCGCCCGAAGGAACAGATTGTCAAACCGCTTGACTCCACCTTCCACCTGCTTGTCAACCCCTACCCCATCCTCCCCGAACACTATACCATCCCCGCACGCAAGCATACCCCGCAGCGCATCGACAGCCAGTACGCCGAGATCTACCGGCTACTGGAACTGTACCCCACACTGACCGTCTTCTACAACGGACCGAAATGCGGTGCCTCCGCTCCCGACCATGCCCATCTGCAGGCCGGCACCAGCGGCATCCTGCCGCTACAAAAAGAGTGGGGACGCATCAGCCACGATATGGAAACCGTGCTCACGCTCGACAGCGGTGCCTCGCTCTCGGCTACCGACAAGACACTCACGCCTATCTTCGCCATACGTTGCCGACGTGCCACCGACGGTGTGTCGCTCTTCGGCAAACTCTACGCCGCCTTGCCACTGCACGCTGACGACACCGAACCGATGATGAACATCGTAGCATGGCGCGAAACTGGCGAATATGTCTGCGTCATCATACCGCGCCGCAAGCACCGTCCCGACTGCTACTCGGCCACCGACGACACACGGAGAATGGTCAGTCCGGGTGCGCTCGACATGTCGGGACTGGTCATCACGCCCCGCGAAGAAGACTTCGATAGCCTCACCGCCGAAGAGACGCACGCCCTGCTCCGTGAGTGCGGCATCAGCACGGAGGAGATGCAGGCCATCATCCGCCAACTGCGGCAGTACCCCGAAGCGCTCACCGAGATGCTGCGGCAGGCCGACGGCGGCGAACCGACCGTATCGGTGGGCATCGTCAGCGGCGCACGCATTGACTTTGCGCTCAACAAGGCTTACACGGCCAAGGGCGAAAGCATATCGGGCGAGCAGACCGTGGAGTTTGCCGAGGGTGCCATACGATGGAACGGCAAACTCTACCGCGAACTGACCTTCACGCCACGGTCGGCCGACGCATCGTTCTCCCTGAAGGACGTGACCATCGGAGTCAACTTCCACTGGGAGCGCAAGGAGACACAGACCTTCCTCGGCACCCTCCGCCTTGTGGTCGAGGCCGACAGTATCTGCGCCATCAACGTGCTGCCCGTGGAACGCTATCTGGAAAGTGTCATCTCCAGCGAGATGAGCGCCACGTCAAGCCTCGAACTGCTCAAGGCGCACGCCGTCATCTCACGCAGCTGGCTTCTCTCGCAGATTGAGCAGCGCATGAAACGCGACGAGGGTCGCACGGGCTTCTTCTCCTTCATCAAGAAGGACGATGAACTCATACGCTGGTACGACCGCGAAGACCATACCATATTTGATGTCTGCGCCGACGACCACTGTCAGCGCTACCAGGGCATCACCAAGACGACCAGTCCGCATGTAGCCGAGGCCGTGCGCGCCACCGCAGGAGAGATACTCATGAGCGACGGCGACATCTGCGACGCCCGCTTCAGCAAGTGCTGCGGCGGCATCACCGAGGAGTTCCAGTACTGCTGGGAGAACATCGAGAAACCTTATCTCCTGGCCACACGCGACCAGGCCGCAACAGCATCGGCTACGCCGCTACCCGACCTCTCCGTAGAGGCCAATGCCGAACAGTGGATACGCACCGCACCCGCTGCCTTCTGCAACACCCACGACCGTCAGACCCTCTCGCAGGTGCTCAACGACTACGACCAGGAGACCGCCGACTTCTACCGCTGGACAGTAGACTACACCCAAGAGCAACTGTCGGCCCTCATCGCCGAAAAGACCAAGATAGACTTCGGCGACATCATCGACCTCATACCCGTGGCACGCGGCAAGAGCGGACGTATCTACAAACTGAAGATTGTCGGTACACACCGCACCTTCACCATCGGCAAGGAACTGGAGATACGCCGGGCACTGAGCGAAAGCCATCTGTACAGCAGCGCATTCGTGGTAGACAAGGACGACCTGCACGACGGTATTCCCGCTCACTTCCGCCTCACCGGAGCCGGATGGGGACACGGCGTGGGCCTCTGCCAGATCGGAGCCGCCGTGATGGGCGAGCAAGGCTACTCCTACGACAAGATTCTGCTGCACTACTACCACGGCGCACAGGTCAAGAAGATATACGGAGAACAATAACAATGTAGTCTATGACACCAAATACAAAACAAAGAAATCCCTGGGCTTGGATACCGACGCTCTACTTCGCCGAAGGCTTGCCCTACATTGCCGTGATGACCATCTCGGTCATCATGTACAAGCGGCTCGGCATCTCCAATACCGACATCGCCCTCTACACAGGTTGGCTCTACCTGCCGTGGGTGATCAAACCGTTCTGGAGTCCGTTTGTCGACTTGGCTAAGACCAAACGCTGGTGGACCATCACCATGCAGGCCATCATCGCCATCGCCTTTGCTGCCATCGCCCTGACTCTGCCTACGTCGGCCTTCTTCAGACTGACGCTTGCCGTGTTCTGGCTCGTGGGCTTCACGTCGGCCACACACGACATCGCCGCCGACGGCTTTTATATGCACGCCCTCACCGAGCACCAACAGTCGCTCTACGTCGGCATCAGAAGCACGTTCTACCGCATCGCCATGGTAGCCGGACAGGGCCTGCTCGTCATCCTTGCCGGACTCATCGAGACCAACACCGGTCTACCACCAGCCAACCTCACCGTAGAGGCGTCGCCCGAATATCACAACGCCATCACGCTACCCGAATTTGCGGAAGCAGGCAATGAAACGGAAAAGGAAGCCAATGGGCACGCTGAAAAAACATTCGTCTTCACCGCCCCGGTCATCAAGGCCGGGACACAGGTCGACAAAGGATATATCTGCGACGCCAAACAGCGCATTGCCACACTGACCGACAGCATACGCCGTCTGAACGAGGCCAACGGGTTTGTACCCGCTACACAAGTGGCATCGTCGACGGCCGCTACCACTACGACAACAACCGATAGCGACGGCTGGGGAGAACGCTTCACCGCCTGGGTACACAAGACCTTCGGCGAGGAAGAACGGAAAACGGAAGAGGTCGTCGGCAACATCGCCGTGGCCGGCGTACGCCTCAGCGCACCGCCCGCAGAGGGAGAAACGGTCATCGTCAACTTCTCGCTAAAGAGCGGCGACCAAAGCATCAGTCTTGAGCAAAACAAGTTTCCGGCACGCTTCGAGTTCACCGCCGCCAACTGGGACAAGACAGCCTATCTGCTCTTCCATATCGACCCGAAACTCAAGACGGCCACGCAAGCCACATTCACCGGCACATCGGGCAATATACCGCTGGCCTGGCTGGTGGTCTTCGCCGTACTCTCCGTCTTCTTCCTGCTGTGCGCCGTCTATCACAGTTTTGCCCTTCCGCGCCCGGCAAGCGACCACGCTGCCAAAGATGTCACGGCCGGCAACATCGCCCACGCCTTCTTCGATACCTTCCGCACGTTCTTTGCCAAACCGCAGGCTGGTATGGCCATCCTCTTCATGCTGCTCTACCGTCTGCCCGAAGCGCAACTCGTGAAACTGATCAATCCCTTCCTGCTCGACCCCATCGACAAGGGCGGACTCGGACTGACCACCGGCGAGGTGGGCATCGTCTACGGCACCGTGGGTATCGTCGGACTGATGCTCGGCGGCATCATCGGCGGTATCGTCGCCGCTAAGGGTGGACTCAAACGCTGGCTATGGCCGATGGCCTGGAGCATGTCGCTCACCTGCCTGACCTTTGTCTACCTGAGTTACTTCCAAGACCACTCGCTGCTGACGGTCAACGCGTGCGTCTTCATCGAGCAGTTTGGCTACGGATTCGGTTTCACGGCCTACACGCTCTACCTCATGTACTTCTCCGAAGGCGAGCACAAGACCTCCCACTACGCCATCTGCACCGGTTTTATGGCCCTGGGCATGATGCTGCCAGGCATGGCGGCCGGCTGGTTGCAGGAGACGATAGGCTACCGCCACTTCTTTGTATGGACGATGATCTGCTGCCTCTGCACCATACTGGTGTGCGCATTCGTGAAGATCGACCCGTCGTTCGGAAAGAAGAAACAATAACCCGCCCCCTCACCAAGAAAAAACTATCGCCCAATACCGACAATGGCACAACCGCAAACCGACATCCGCAGACCACACTCACGCCGGGGTATCACCACAAAGGAGATACCCTGGAAGTGGATGCCGTCGCTGGTGTTTGCCGACAGTCTGCCTGCCGCCGCCATACTGGTGACGCTCATGACGCTCCGGCGCTTCGGTTTGGGCAATGCCGACATCACCTTCTACATCGCCATCATCTGTCTGCCGCTCATACTGCGCCCCTGGGTGCGGCTGCTGACCGGGCGAATCATGGCGAGTCCCAAGACATGGATTGCGGTCACCGAACTGATCGGCGCCACATCCCTATGGGCCACAGGCTATACGCTGCAGAGCAATGTATGGATGCCCTGCACCGTCGGTTTTCTCACGCTGGGCAGCGCCGCCGCTGTCCTGCACTCGACGGCACTCGGCAATCACTATATCAGCAAAGGGGCCGAGCATGCGTCGGGTGCGCTATTCCGGGTCGGGCGTGCTTTCCACGCCATCGCGCTCATGGCCGGCACCGGAGTGCTCACCATGATTGGAGGAAATCTCGAAGTGATGCGTCGCAACATTCCCTACTCCTGGGCCAGCGTCTTTTATCTCCTCGCTGCCCTGACCGCTACTTGCTGCATCTACCATCTCTTCGCCCTTCCCCAAAATGTGAAGCGGCTGACAGGAGACGTGCCGTCTGAAAGTGCGGCCAACAGGGGGATAGCCGACATTTGCCCCTTCCTGCTCATGACGGCAGAGAGTCTGTTCATCTGCGTCGGACTGCTATTTCTCATCGATGCCGTACACAACGGCGGACAAGGACTGTCGCCCCAAGAGTTCGGCCTCGCCGTAGGTACGGCCGGGGCCGCTGCAAGCGCGGCCGGGGCTATCGGCACAGACCTCTGGCTCCGGCGACACGGCCGCCCGGGAAAGATAAGACTGCTGACCGGCGTTTGCGCCCTGCAATGCCTGATATTCTTGCTGATGAGCGCCGCCGCCCCGATACCGCTCACGACCCTCGTTGTGTGCATGATTGTCATCGGCTTCTGTCACGGCGCAGGACTGATGGTGCTGCTGACCCTATTCCGCAAGCACAACGACGAAAACGGGAACACTGTCGTAGAGGCCCGCAAAGCATCTGCCGCACTGATGGCCGCTATCCTTGCCTTGATGATATCGGGCACAATGGAAGAGTCGATGGGATACCCCACCTTCTTCGCCACCATACTCTGCGTATGCACAGCCTTGTCTGCCGCAACCTATCTATTGGCACGAAAGGCAGACGAGACAAAAGCCGATAAGCAATAAGAACAATAAGCATCGGAGAGTAGACCGACCTACAAGACTGACACAAAAAAACAATCACGCATGTACGCCATCTTCGACTGTGACAACTGCTTTGTGAGTTGCGAGCGGACACTGCACCCCGAACTTCGCGGCGTGCCCGTCGTTGTACTGAGCAACAACGACGGTTGTATCGTGGCACGCAGTCCGGAGGCCAAGCGCATGGGCGTAAAGATGGGTATGCCCTACTTCAAGATGCGGGAGATGTTTCCCAAGGATGCCATCAAGGTGGTGTCGGGCCACCACGACCTCTACCAGGAAGTGACCGCTGGCGTGATGGACATCATCCGCAAGGCTACGCCCGACTTCTACCGCTACTCCATCGACGAGGCCTTTTGTCGTCTCGACGGCATGGACCGCATCGACCTGAAGACCTGGGGCGAGCAGTTGTCACAGGAGATACTGCGCGAGACGGGCATGCCTGTGAGCATCGGCATTGCACCGACCAAGACGCTCGCCAAGTGTGCCGACCGGTTTGCCAAGGACTATGCGGGCTACAACAAATGCTGTCTCATCGACACGGAAGAAAAACAACGGAAGGCGCTCGCCCTCTTCCCCATCGGCGAAGTGTGGGGCATCGGACGCCGCATGGGGGCACAACTGCTCTATTGCGGCGTGCGCACCGCAGAGCAGTTTGTAGAAAAGCCACGGTCGTGGGTTCGCAAGGAGTTTCATATCGGCGGCGAGCGTACATGGCTCGAACTGCAAGGCACCGACTGCATCCCCACCGAACACCATGACGTGAAGAAGAGTCTGAGCACCACCCGCACCTTTGCCGAGATGACCGATGACGAGGAGGTATTGCGCACGGCCATCACCGACTACGCCGTACAGTGTGCCGAGCGACTACGCCAGCAACACAGTGTGTGTACCACGGTCACCACCGTCATCAGCACCAACCGCTTCCGCCCCGACCTGCCCCAATACTACGGTTCGCACACCACCACCCTTCTCACGCCCGACAACAGCACGCAAGGCATCGTCAGGGCGGCCGCGGAGAGTCTCCACCAGTGTTTCCGCCCAGGATTTCTATACAAGCGCGGCGGGGTCGTCGTGTCCGACCTGTGCGACGCATCGAGCATACAGACCAATTTTCTTGACTTCGATGCCGAGCGCCATGCCAAACTCAAACGTCTCTCCGCCGCCATCGACACCATCAACGCCAACAACGGCCGCAACACCGTCAGGCTCGGCAGACTGGGAGAAAAGAAGAAGTGACGGGATTTATTACCAATCATAGGTTTTGTTGGAACACGCCAACACATAAAAATGCCCATAACCGAATCAGGCTATGGGCATCTTTCATGCTATATACTAAAGACTTACTTATTTGGTTCGCATCAAGATGCGAGCGGGTATATCAGTGCTGGGTTTACTCCAACTGCGCTGCAGTTTCTTTCCAACCCGTGTACGGGCGCGCTCCACTTTCGTCTCATTGGTATCAGTTGTCGAAGCGTAGTGAACATCACGGGTGATGCTGCCCGTTATCTTGTTACCGTTGAGGTCGACGAGATCGAAATCAAATTTGCGCTGGCCGTCATCAAGGGTTGACACCGTCATCGTACCACCGTTCACAGGGGCGAGAATGTCCTGGTAGCCCTCGTCATCGGTAGAGTCGAGATCGCCGTACCACGAATAGGTCATAATACCCTGGTAACTTACCGTACCCTTTATGCCCGACCCATCAGTGAGGGCATTGTCGATAGTATAAACGCCGTCCTTCACTTGTTCTGAATCGGAGAACACGTCTATCTCAAGATAGTCACCCTCGGTCATGTCGGGGTCGGTAAACATCAGGATATGTGTATTGAGACCGCTCACAATATAGTCGCCCATATTATAGTCGATCACTACGCCGTCGCTCGGGAACTTGCTGATCTCGTAGTCACCGGTCAGTCCGTCGGGGAACTCGGGTTTGCTACTGTTGTCAATCATATTCTTGATATTAGGCCGGCCAGAGTAAGAGCCTGTGATCTTCAGATTGTTGCTTGAAGTGAAATCAAAGTCGAATTTTGTTCCATTCTCCGACACCGTCAACGTTCCATCGCTGATGGTTGCCATCGAAATTCTTCCGTCAGCCTCAAGATAGGTAAGGTAGGATCCGTATGCTGTCGGCGATCCGAAAAGATCCATCATTGCGCCCTTCAACAGGGAATTGGGCAGATAGGTCTGTCCGGTAATTCTGTCGCGCGGATCTATCTTGTATACGCCGTCGGGGATAACGGGAGTCCATAGCGACGTACGGCTCTCGTCCTTGTTCATATACACCGGCAAGTAGAGATAATAGCCCTCGGTCTGCGCACCTGTACTGGAGAATTTTCCTGTAAAGAACTGCAGCGAAGCATCATCACTGAAGGGGTTGAACCAATTGGCCCACACTCGACCCTGTCCCTCAGTAAACTGAACATTCTGGTCGGTATCGAAGTCGGTAGTGCCTGAAGCGCCCACGCTGAATTTCATCGTACCGTAGTAGGAGATATCCACGTGTGAACCGTCGAGCAAGTCGATTTCCGCACGCACGTCGTAGTTGTCACCGTCGTGACGCACGTCTACCGTTCCGCCCACGACCATGCTCACGCCTACTCCATCCTCGCCCTCTGCGACTCTCGTCCACATGGCAGAATTGGCGGCATTGATGTTATAGTTGGTCGTGGCGCTGCCCACTCTGTAATATCCTTCCGGCAGGATGGCGTTCTGTGCCTCTGCACTGAGCGGAGCGTACATGGCGAGAGAGAGTTGTAGTCCGTCGATGGCAGAGGGTTGTCCAGACTCATCGGCTTCCTCGGTCGCAATGGTGAAGGTATAGAGGGCATTGTCGGTAAGCGGACTGTACACACCCTCAATGAAGGTATTGGCTGTTCTGTATTCGGGGGCATTCTTGAACTTGACGCTCGACACACCATCGGTAGCGAATACTTTGCGCTCCCCGTCGGTTGTTGTCACAACCACTTGGTAACTCTGTGCGAACAGCGATGCGGCGGCTACCATCGCACACGCTGTAGATATAAATCGTTTCATATAGCGCCTAAAATTATTTTGTGAATTTGAAAGAGTTGGCCGGAGTGCTCACTACAAACACTCCCTTGCCTAAGTTGCTGATATTGACAACTGCCTGTCCGTTGGCATCAGAAGTAGCGTTGGCCACAAGAGCGCCACCTACGTCGTAGACCGACACTTTGGCGTTTGCCGCCATGCCACTAACGACGATTTTGCCGTCGCCAACCGACACGTTGATCTTTGATCCACCGTCCTTCACGGTGGCGATACCGGCAGCCACGCCACTGAAAGTGACGCTTACGACGTTGTCCATCTGGAATTTCACGTCAGCGTCTGCCGCTGAACTGATGGTCATCTCTCCGCCATTGAAAGTCATTACCGGTTCGTTGTCGAATTCAAAGTCTACCGTGGATCCTCCCACGCTCGTCACGTGCATCGTGTAGTGTTTGTCGATATGCTGTGCCGATGCTGTCAAGCTCATAGCGAAGACAGCAAGAAGTGATACTATATACTTTTTCATATTCGTTCGTTTAGAATTCATAAGTGATGCTTCCCTCATATTTCATTGTGAGGATATAATCCTTGTCTACGAGCAGAAGATTGAAATCCATTACTACGTTGTCGCCATCATAGGACACTGTCACCGTGCTGCCCTCAGCAAAGCGGCAACTGCTACCGAGGTTGGGAGACCACATATCTATGTAACTCTTGCTGCCGAACGTGCCGGGAGTATTGTCGGCTGAATAGGTGTACGTACCGGCAGGAAGTTTTGTCTCGGAGGAATTGGCAAAGAAGTCTATCGCCATCTCGTAGTTCCATGACGCATCGTTGAACTTGGTGTAGAACTCTCCGTCCACGCGACCGTTGTTGTCAATCACCTTGGGCGTAGAGGATGTGGCAAGAGCGACGGTTTCCTTCTGTGCCACGACTTCGGGGAAAGTGATCTCGCCACTATACTCCATGTCGATCTGTCTGCCGTCCTCGGTAATGAGGTTAAGGGTCAGTATGATCTTACTGTCTTCCTCGTAAGCCACCGTCACCGTACTGCCCTCTGCGAATTTGTAGTCAACGCTCGGACTGTAGAGCGAGAGATAACTGCGCGTATTGAAAGTGCCCGGTGTCTTGTCGGCGGAAAGTGAGTAGGTGCCGGCGGGCAACTTTTTCGTATTGGCATCTGCGTAGAAGTCTATCGCCATCTCGTAGTTCCATGACGCATCGTTCATATTGAAATAGTATTCTCCCGGCACATAGCCGTTGATGTCGGTAGTCGTCACCTTTGGTGTCACACAAGGGTTGAGCGTGACATTCTTTCCCACAAGACCCGGCATTGCACCTTGGTACTGTCCCTTAAGTTCATTGCCATCGCTGAGCATAAGGTCGAAATAGATGTTGTAGGTCTTACCGGTGACAGACACCGTCATCGTTCCTGACTGCAATGTCGTGTTGGTGCCGTTCTCTGTCACATAAGAGTAGTATTTATCGGCATCGATAATCATTTCACCAGACTCGCTCGAAACAGTGTAAACGCCCTCATGAAGGTATTTCCCCATAGAAGGCCCAACGATCCAAAGCGTCACGGTCTTTGAAATTGCAGGATTGGAGAACGTGGCCTCCACTGCACCTGACGAATAGGCGCGCGCCTCCACTGCGCTGAAGGCTTGCACAGAGGGATCTGTCGTCTGCACAAAGGTGATGCTCTCTACTTTGTCGGCAGGAAACTTGTAGGAAATTCCCGCCGTATCGGTCACCTCAATACTCTGTGCAGAAACTCCAAGCGTGCATGCCGTAGCCATAAAGACGGAAATGAACAGTTGTTTCATCATGATTGTATTTTTTAACCTGTGTTCCGCAGCACTCAAACTTTTCAACACAATTCACCCGAATGACAAAAAAGATGGATTTATCACTGGGAGTCAGAGCAACGGGGAATCATCACCTTAGTGCTGCATTGGAAAGCGGATTCCCGTAACTCTATGCAAATTTACGAATAAAACCGACAATAAAACACATTTTATTCAAAAACACACCAGTTTTAATGACATTTGAGCACCGTTCTGAAAAAGAACAAAAGAATTATGTGTCCCTTCACTCAAACATCTGTTCCCATTTGCGGAAACGCTCCAACCCGTCCTCACCGTGCTTGGCAACACTGCGCTCGGCCTCAGCAATGGTTTTCACGCGCTCAGGGTGTGACTTCGAGTAGAACTTGTCGGCATAGCAGATGACCTGCTCTTCAAGTGTCTCGGGCAAAAAGTCTTGATGCGGGAGCGGCAATCCCTGTTCCTCTATCTGCCGGAGCGTGATGCCGGCTCCGGTATGCCGTTCGCAGACCCGTGCATGACGGGGAAGGCCCTCGGCCCGAAGCAGCAAGCCGCCGTCATAGCCATGTAGGATATAGGGGTCGGTGCCACAGCAATATATGCCCGGCGCATCGGTCTTGAAGATACCGAGGTCGTGGAGCATGGCCCCTTCCTCTACAAAGCGGCGGTCGAGTGCCAGTTCGGGATGACGGTCACAGATAGCCAGTGCCCGGTCGGCCACATCACGGCTGTGGCGTAGGAAAAGCCGCCGAAGCGCATTGTCTTCGGGATAATATTTGTCGATGATGGACTGATAGTCTACTTTCTCCATAATGATTAACGAAAGGAGGATACCCCTATAAAAAAGCGGGACGCGGCCTTCTCATCAAGTCCGTCGTCCCGCTATATTGTTGTTACAGATTAGTCAATTAGTGCTCGCGTTCAATCCACGCAAGGGTCTGGCCCTTCTGAACCTTGGCTCCTTGCTTGGCACCGATCTCAACGAGTTTGCCACCGAGGTCAGCCGGTACAGCCACAAACTCACCCCAGGGGGCCATGATGTAGCAGAACACGTCGCCTTCCTTGTACTCCTTGCCGATGAAGGGCTCGACAGCAGGCGCACACTCGCCTTCGCCGCTGAACTCCCAGAATACCTGTCCCTTGACGGGAGCAACAACGGCATCGGCCTTGGCGTGCTTGAATTCGGCCAGTTGCTCGGGAGAGAGCGCGGTGCCGAGTTTGGCATCCTTGGCTTTCTGAAGGTCGGCCAGGAAATTCTTCTTGGCCTGTCCGCTCTTGTAGTTGCGGTACTGCTCGGGGTGCATGGCCAGTTCGAAGAGTTCCTCGTCGTCCTGTCCGTACTCCCAACCATTCTCGTCCATCTCCTTGCGGAATGTGTCGAGGGCGTCGTCGAGGAGTGTATGGGCATCAACATCGGTGAACTCGCGACCCTGCTTCTGTGCCAGTTCCACCAGTTCGGGAGCGATAGTGCCGGGGATCTTGCCCGACTTGCCAAGAATCATACCCCACATGGAGTCGTCCATCATAACGAAACGGCCCTTGCCCTGCTCGATGGTGAGGAGGTTCATCAAGGCGATATTCTTCACATACTGTGAGAACGGAGTTACCAATGGAGGATAACCTACACGCGGCCATACATATTCTACCTCGTCGAAGAGTTTGATGAGCAGGTCGTCCATCGACAGTTCGGCATCACCCTTCTTCTTGCGTACATTGTTGATAGTGCTGCGCATACCGCCGAGATCGGCCATCATCGAGCCCATCATACCGCCGGGCAGACCACAACCGAGAAGCAGAGAACTCATGATCTTGTTCTGCGGATTGATGAAGTAGCCCAACCAGTCGTCAATGAATTCCTGAGTGAGGGCACGGGCCTGCATGTAGGCGCTCATGTTGATATCGGGTACATCGAAGCCCTCGTTGCGGAGCATGCTCTGTACGGAGATGATGTCCGGATGAACCTTACCCCAAGAGAGCGGTTCGATGGCGGTATCGATGATGTCGGCACCGTTGTTGCAGACCTCAAGGATGCTGGCCATAGACAGACCGGGACCGGAATGACCGTGATACTGGATGATGATCTCGGGATATTTCTCTTTGATCATCTTGGTGAGTTTTCCGAGGAAAGCGGGCTGGCCGACTCCGGCCATGTCCTTCAGACAGATTTCCTCAGCACCGGCAGCGATGAGCTGGTCGGCGATGCCCATATAGTACTCCAGCGTGTGTACGGGAGAGTTGGTGATACAGAGGGCACACTGGGGAGTCATGCCGCCTTCCTTGGCCCAGCGGATGGAAGGTATGATATTGCGGACATCATTGAGTCCGTCGAAGATACGGGTGATATTGGTACCCTGCTTGGCCTTGACCTTATACATCAAAGCGCGCACGTCGTCGGGTACGGGGTACATACGGAGGGCATTGAGACCGCGGTCAAGCATGTGGGTCTTGATGCCCACCTCATTGAACGGCTTGCAGAAGGCACGGACGGCATCGTTGGGATTCTCACCGGCCAAAAGGTTGACCTGTTCGAAGGCTCCGCCGTTGGTCTCTACACGGGCAAAACAGCCCATATCGATGATTACCGGAGCGATACGCTCCAACTGATCCTTGCGTGGCTGGAACTTACCGGAAGACTGCCACATATCTCGATAGACGAGACTGAACTGGATTTTCTTTTTCATCTCTATATTGTATTTTCTGTATGCTGTACTTTATCGACTTGCAAAATTAGCCAAAAAATTCCGATTTGTTGTTCTATGCATCTGTTTTTTCGCTTGAAGGTGAGTTCTAAGTGACGATAAAAAAAGGAACATAGCGGGCTATGTGGCCGATTTTTGATTCCGTAAAATATACTCAGACAGCATAGTATCTAAATCCGAAACTTGAGTCATTTTACTTCTGTCAACTGTCCTGTCACCGAATCAATGATGTAGCCATGCAGGTTGACGTCCTTCGGAACCAAGGGGTGGTTGCGAATGGTGTTTACCGTATTTCTCACAGAATCCTCGGTATCATGGAAGCCTTCGAGCCAGTGGTCAAGGTCAATACCGCAAAGGCCTATCGTATCAATAACATCCTGATGAATACCACGTCGCAGCATCAGTTCTTTCATTTGGGCACCGTTCATGTGACATGCGCCGCAGTTGGAGTGCGCCACGACCATGATTTCCTCCACCCCAAGTTCATAGATGGCTACAAGAAGACTACGCATGGCAGAGTCAAAAGGACTGATTACCAGTCCGCCAGCGTTCTTGATGATCTTGGCATCGCCGTTTCTGAGTCCAAGGGCGGCCGGAAGAAGTTCGGTAAGACGGGTATCCATGCAAGAAAGGATAGCGAGTTTCTTGTCCGGATACTTGCTGGTAAGATACTTTTCATAGCCTTTAGCAGCAACGAACTGCTCATTATATTTGATAATCTCTTCGATGATCATAAGTAGGTATTCAAAATTATTATAAATGTCAGCAGATGTTATTATACTTTGAACACCTACTTACCATCTTTTACGTTATGCCAACGGATAAGCCATAGTCCTTCCGATTGCATGTTGTAGTTTTGGCAACGTTTTTATCGCTATCAAACACCAAAGACGACGGAGAGACAGCGGTCAGCGTCCCATGTCGTGTGTTGCAAAGCGGGTTTCGGCCATCTGCTCATATTTGGTACCCGGTCGGCCATAGTTGGCAAAGGGATAGATGCTGATGCCGCCGCGAGGGGTAAAGAGTCCCGTCACCTCGATGTACTTGGGGTTCATCAGTCGGATGAGGTCTTTCATGATGATATTGACGCAGTCTTCATGGAAGTCGCCGTGGTTGCGGAAACTGAAAAGGTAGAGTTTCAGACTCTTGCTCTCCACCATTTTCACGTCGGGAACGTAGGAGATGCGTATTTCTGCAAAGTCGGGCTGACCGGTAATGGGACAGAGCGTGGTGAATTCGGGACAGTTGAACCGCACCCAATAGTCATTGTCCTGATGTTTGTTGACAAAGGTCTCAAGCACTTCCGGAGCATAGTCGTCACGGTAGCGCGTCTTGGCGCCGAGAGCCTGCAAGCCCTCGTCTTTTCTATTTTCTGTATTGTTCATTTTGATATATGTAGGTATTCAAAATTATTTGATAGGGTTGTCATGATATGGGCGTACACGAAAAAGACGGGTACGCACAATGGGGATTTCACTCTCCGAGATTGAATATCTTCCAGATACTATAATTGATGCCGGTATCGTACACATCTTCGCCTTCATGTCGCTTGGCCGCCTTCACAACTCTGATGGTGAGGGGCAGTACAATCACCTCATAGAGGGTCTTGAGTGCGACTTGGGAAATGACAAACTTGGGCAGTTCGACGGTCGGCACCACGCCACCCAGGGCAAGCGGGAAGAAGATGACGGAGTCGGCCAGTTCGCCGTACACCGTACTGAGAATGGCACGCAACGAGAAATTGCGACCGCCCGACGACACCTTCATGCGACTCATCACATACGCATTGACAAACGAACCGACAATGAATGCCACAAACGAGGCCAACGCGATGCGCGGGGCCAGGCCGAACACGGCATGAAAACCCTCATCGTTGTGCCAGTAAGGTGCTGCAGGCAATGCATCGGCCAATGCGCCGAAAGCCACAAAGAGGAAGTTCATCACAAACCCCACCCATATCAGCAGCCGGGCCTTGCGGTAGCCCCACACTTCGCATACGCAGTCATTGATAATGTAGGAAATCGGGAATACAATCAGTCCACCGGTGATATTCAGCGGTCCGAGACCGATCTGCTTTGTTTCGAGCACATTTGCCGTAATCAGACAAACGCAGAAGAGTATGCTGAAAAGCATGAACAGCACACTCACATTTTGTCTTTTGTTGTTGTTCACTGTCTTGTTTTTTAAGAGGTTTACCAAGCACTCTGCCGCCAAGGAGCGGCGAAAAATCGTGCAAAATTACTAAAAAAATCGTAGGCGACGGGGCTCACTCCCTGCATTTATACCAGTACGCGGCCGTTTTTCAGTTCTTTTAAGACCACGCCCGTCACCATTTCGGCAATAATGTGTAATTTTGCCGCCGCACATTCAGCATAAAGAAAGAAATCAAAAAGTATACGAAATGAAAAGATTGTTTGCAGCCGCAGCCGTTGTCATAACGGCACTGTCGGCCCAGGCCCAAACCACGGCCTATTCTATCAAGGGCACCTGCCCTGCCGATGTAAAGATGGTATACATCGTAGACCCCATGCAGCGCTACGCTCCCGTTGATAGTGCAACGGTGACCAACGGCACATTCGCCCTCTCGGGAAGCAAGGACAAGGATGCCGTCCTCGGCATCGCTCCCAAAGGCGCACAGACCATCACCGTCTTCTTCAACGACGGCACTCCTCTCACCGTCGACCTGACAGACGGTACGATCAAGGGATCGGCACTCAACGAAAAACTCAACTCCTACGACAAGGAAATCAACAAGGTGACAAACTCCATTCAGGCTATCTTCGGCAAATACTATGAGGCCAAGGCCGCTGGCAAGAGCGAGGAGGAACTGAAAACCATAGCCGAACAGTTGATGGCAGAGTCTGAACCGCTCAACGAGCGTCTGACCGAACTCAGCAAGAAAGCCGTAGAGGAGAACCGCGACAACCTCATCCCCGTCGTCTACATCTCTGATGTGATGTACGAGTATGAAGGCCAGCAACTCCTCGACATTCTTTCTCCCAAAAACGTATACATGAACCACCCCTATGCCGCCGGTGCCAAGCGCTACCTCGCCACGATGGAGAAGAAGATTGCCTTGGTCGGCCAGCAGTTCATCGACCTCACCATGCCCGGCCTCGATGGTCAGCAGCACAAGTTGAGCGAATACTGCGGCAAGGGCAACTGGGTGCTCGTAGACTTTTGGGCTTCTTGGTGCGGCCCCTGCCGTGCAGAGATGCCCAACGTGAAGGAAAACTATGAGAAATACCACGCCAAGGGATTCAATGTCGTAGGTGTTTCCTTCGACAGCAAGGCCGACGCATGGAAGGACGCTGTCGAGAAGATGGGTATCAACTGGGTACACATGTCCGACCTTCAAGGCTGGCGCTGTGCCGCCGCTGCTCCTTACGGCATCTCCTCCATCCCTGCAAGCGTACTCGTAGACCCCTCTGGCAAGGTGGTAGGCTACGACCTGCGCGGAGAGAAACTGGGTGAGAAACTCAAGGAGATCTACGGTTTTTAAATAGCCCGCGACATCAACTTATTTTTTTGAACATTATAAAAAAGGTGCAGAACCTGAGCCAACGCTCATTCTGCACTTTTTTTCTGTTTTTCCACATGCAACTGTACGCATCATCTTCTTATGCCTGCTGCGGTTCTGCCTCTACACCAAGATACCGCCCCACATCTGCGACAATGCGCCGGTAGGGTTCGGACATGATGTAGCCGACATTTTTCTTGAGCATAAAGGTCACGTCGGCCACGCTCGACGAGTAGCACGACAGTTCGTTACGACGCTGGGTGTCGTGCTTGCTTTGCCGCCCGATCTCGGTCTCACGCTCCCGAACGAGCGACGAACAGATTTTCCGGAGCATCGGCACGACCACCTTGTCAAACAGATGATGGCCTTGTATATATAGGTAAGTGGTCTCGGGGGTGACACCCAGACGCAGGAGTTCGTCGCGAAGCGCATCTACACTCTCCCCTGCTTCGGGATATTGCCGACGCAACTGCGCCTCCTTCCGCTCGGCCTTGCGCCGCACATGGGCCACACCCTCCATCGCAGCAGACACAGAGAAGGAACCGGTGTCGATGACTCGCAGAAAGTCAGTAAGCGTAAAGTGGCTGTACCCGCCACTGCGGTAGAACCAGATGTTCCACACGAAAAGCGGAAAGATAGCCTTGGAAAACTCACGGAAATACCCGACAAAGTCAAACGACAGATGGTCGTTGAGCGTCACGGCCACACACACGTCGTGCAACGACGGCGCATAACACTGCATATTCTCGATGGCGTAGGCATAGGAGTGGAAGACATACGGATTGTCGAGTATCGCTCTCGATGCCCCGGTATGGCGCTGCATGAGCCAGTCATAGTCGGCATCGACACAGGCAATCATGTCGCTACCCACCCGCGCAGCCACCAGACTCATGAGGGCCGCTTTCTTGCCCCGCTCCAGGTGTTCGAGACGGGAAGGCAACATCACCTCGAAGTAGCGCGTACTATCCTCGAAGCGCGTCAGTATCGACCGCCAAAAGAACACGTCGTCGTAACTTTCCACATAGGCCACGATACGGCGGCGCGCATGCCTCGAATTGAGTCGGTTGGCCGCGGCCACGTAGTCAGACGAGATATTGTCGCGCAGTCGATGGCTCATAGGCTTTCGTTTTGGTCGGAGATATCGCTCACCTCGGTCACCCGGTCGGCCCATCCGTTCATGATGACGGCCGGACTGTGGGTCGTGAGGATAATCTGCACATTGGGGTTAAGGTCGAGTATGAGGTCGATGAGCCGCTGTTGCCAGTCGACGTGCAGGCTCACTTCCGGTTCATCCATGAAGAGCACATAGTGGCGGTTGTCCTCTACAAGCACCGTCAAGAGAATGGCAAGCATCTGTTTCTCGCCGCTCGACAACTGGTAGGGCAGAAGCGTCTCGCCGATTTGCGCAAAGCGTATCTCGTTCTCGGTGCGTATGATGCGTTTGCCGGTCTCACGAAACAAATCATCGATGTGGTCTTGAAAGCGTTTCTTGGGAGCCGAAAGGGCCTGCGCACGCTCGGCCGCATCGGACGCACCGCTTTGCAGTACCTCGATGATACGGTTGCCGATGTTCACTTGGTAGTCAAGGTATTTCCGTTGCAATTGGAATAGTTGCACATCGAGTTCGGTAGCGAGATTGGCCAGCGAACTGTTGAGCGTGTTGACCGTATCGGCACTGATGAGCGGACGGTCAAACGAGCGTATCACATCGTAGCGTATCCACTTGGCATCCTCGGGCACAACCTTCAGCCGCACGCCTTTGAGGGTGTGGCTGGGAAACTCGCCACCGGCGCTCAGTCCCTTGACCACCTTGTTGAGTATGGTACTCTTTCCCACACCGTTGATGCCACTAAGGATGTTCACCTGCCGGTCAAGATTCCACACGACATGATGGCGACCGCTCCACAGCGAGTCGATTTCTATCTGACGGATATAGTCTGCGTATTTGGGCATAGACATTCACATTTGGGTTAGTACATCGGCGTGTTCCAGAATACTGCACGCCGCATGGCGAAGATACCAAATAAACTCCAACGTTGTACCGCTTTTACAACGAAACACACCGCTTTTTCAGATTTTTTCACCATCAAGAACAAACCAATGTTGGTTCTGACATGGAAAATTTTGCATATCTTTGCACACCGTTCCCAACCAAAGGATAACAGAACGTAAAACTTACAAAACAGAAAGGAAAACGTACTATGAGTGAAAAAAAACTACATTTTGAAACCCTGCAACTACATGTAGGCCAGGAACAGGCCGACCCCGCTACCGATGCCCGCGCCGTACCCATCTACCAGACCACCTCGTATGTATTCCGTAACTCGCAACACGCCGCCGACCGTTTTGCCTTGCGCGACGCCGGCAACATCTACGGACGTCTGACCAACTCTACCCAAGCCGTGTTCGAAGATCGCGTGGCTGCCCTTGAAGGCGGTACGGCCGGACTGGCAGTGGCCTCCGGCGCAGCCGCCGTGACCTACGCCCTGCAAAACATCCTGGCCACCGGCGATCATATCGTAGCAGCCGACAATATGTACGGAGGTTCATTCAACCTCATCACACATACCCTGGCCACACAAGGCATCAGCAATACCATCGTCTGTGTGAACGACCTCGAAGCACTTGAGGCCGCCATCCAGCCCAACACCAAGGTCATCTACGCCGAGACCTTTGGCAACCCCAACTCCGACGTGACCGACCTCGAAGGCGTAGCCGCCGTAGCCCACCGCCACAACCTGCCCTTCATCGTCGACAATACCTTCGGTACGCCCTACCTCATCCGCCCGTTGGAGCACGGAGCCGACGTCGTGGTACACTCCGCCACCAAGTTTATTGGCGGTCATGGCAGCAGCCTCGGCGGTGTGATCATAGACGGTGGCTCGTTCGACTGGAAGGCCAACGCCGACAAGTTTCCCTCACTGGGCAAGCCCGATCCCAGTTACCACGGTGCCATCTTTGCCGACGTAGCGGGCAAGGCCGCTTTTGTAACAAGAATACGCGCCGTCATCCTGCGTGACACGGGAGCCACCATATCACCCTTCAACGCATGGATACTCTTGCAGGGCCTTGAGACCCTGTCGCTCCGCGTGGAGCGTCACGTCTACAATGCGCTCCGCGTCGTAGACTATCTTGCCCACCACCCCAAGGTAGCCAAGGTCAACCACCCGTCCCTACCCGACCATCCCGACCACGCGCTCTACACCCGCTACTTCCCCAACGGCGGCGGAAGTATCTTCACCTTCGAGATCAAGGGCGGAGAGAAGGAGGCATGGGAATTTATCGACCACCTCAAAATCTTCTCGCTCCTGGCCAACGTAGCCGACGTGAAGAGCCTCGTGATACATCCCTACACCACGACCCACTCTCAGATGACGCCCGAGGAACTGGACCAGCAGCACATCACTCCCTCGACCATCCGTCTGAGCATCGGTACCGAACACATCGACGACCTCATCGATGATCTGGCGCAGGCTTTCGAGAAAATCTAAATAACAATAAGTAGGTTATACTTCCGAGGCATCTAAAAAAGGTGTCGCTATCTCAAAAGTAAAGTGAGATAGCGACACCTTTTAGTATACTGGCAGGAGTACTATGTAGTCATGATTTTGCGACGGCATCCGTCTCATTTTTCCTTCACCGTCGCAACTATCCCCAACATTTCCCCACCGTACTTCTCTATCCGCGCAGCCCCGAGGCCGGGTATGCGTGATAGTTCGGCCAGCGACCGGGGACGGAGATTGGCCACGGCTACAAGCGTACGTTGCGGTACGATACAATAGGCCGGGATACCACGTTCGACAGCCGACTTCTTACGCCACTCGGAAAGAGCGTTAAGCGTAGCCTGATGGAGTATTTTCTGTTCGGTGCTGGCAACCGGAGCGGCAGCAGAAGTTTCTGCCTTTTTCCGACTCCTGACCGTTTTCTCGTCATCGCCGAGCACGGCCATTGCCCGCTCATGGAGATAGGATGTCACGGAGAAGGTGTGTTCGGAGAAGAAATGGAGTAGGCGTCGGCTCACGTTTGCATTTTCTTCGAGCGTCGACAAAGCCTCTTCATAGCGGCGCTTCACCTCCTTGTTGGCAATCTCCACCTTCGACAACTTGACGAGCGAGGCTATATCCTCTACCTGCGTCAGAAAATAAGCGGCACCCTTGCGTATACGCTCTTGCAGTGCAGCATCCGAAGCATAATCGGCTGATGCAGCAATCATGTGCACATACTGGGACTGGAAACGAGTGGCTACGCCACCTATTTTCTCTGTTGCGAGGGCGTGGCGTGCCTTGTACTCCGAGGTGAGTTTCGGGTAGGTGCGTCCGAGATGTTCGCTCAGCAGTCGCATGAGCGTATAGAGCGACGTGAGTAGCGGTGAGAAACCGAACAGTTCGTCAACCAGCGCACGGAAATACTCCCGCTGCATCGTCCCGAGCGCACCGGCATCGGGTGTCAGTTGACGCGACGATACGGCGTAGTCATCGACGGCACGGTCGCGGATAATCGCCGTTCGTGGTAGAGGTGAACTGAGCACCAGTCCCTCCAGCGACCGGCAACGGCTCAGGGCAACATAAGCCTGTCCGTGAGCAAAAGCAGAATGGGCATCGATGATGGCACGGTCGAACGTGAGGCCCTGACTTTTGTGTATGGTGATGGCCCAGGCGGTCTTCACCGGATATTGCCGGAACACGCCGTCTACCTCTTCGGTGATTTCCTTGGTCTTCTCGTTGAGTACATAGCGGCTGTTTTCCCACTCCTCACGGTCAACGTCAATCTCATTGCCGCCATCGTCGGGACGAACGGTGAATCCGTTGGATCCGATAGCCGAAACATGGCCAATCATACCGTTGTAGTACCGTTTTTCAGAAGAGGAGTCGTTCTTGACAAACATCACCTGTGCCCCTTTCTTCAAGGTCAGCATCTCATCGGTGGGAAAGAGCATATCGGGAAACTTGCCTTCTATCTCTGCCCGGTAGGAGAAGGCCTCGCCCGGCAATGCTTCCAGTTCACGGTCGTTGACAGCCTGCGCCTGAGCATTGTGTGTGGTGAGCCGGATGTATCCCTCGTCGGCCGACGGGGAGAAGTCGGGACGGCAACGGGCATTGAGCGTAGCCAGCACCGCATCGTCGGCGGTATTGTCGCGCACGCGGTTGAGCAGATCGACAAAGCGGGCATCGCTCTGCCGGTATACCTGTTGCAGTTCGACCATCGCGTAGTGGGTACGGCGCAGGGCAAGACTACTGAAGAAGTAGGGGGTGTCGTAGTAGCGTCCCAGCAGGGTCCATTCCTCTTCCTTGACAACAGGGGCCAACTGTCCAAGGTCACCGATCATCACCAGTTGCACACCGCCGAACGGACGGGTGTCGCGACGATAGCGACGCAACACACTGTCTACAGCGTCGAGCAGATCGGCCCGCACCATACTGATCTCGTCGATGACGAGCAGGTCGAGACTGCGTATCAACCGTATTTTTTGTTTGCCGAAACGAAATTTCCCCTCCTGTGGCGCATAGGTCGTATCGGGCACAAAGGGAGCAAACGGCAACTGAAAGAAGGAGTGTATCGTCACGCCCTCGGCATTGATGGCAGCGATACCAGTCGGAGCCACGACCACCATCCGCTTGGGCGACTCGCGCCGGAGATGCCGCAGAAAGGTGGTCTTTCCCGTTCCGGCCCGTCCGGTGAGAAAAAGGTGGGAGTTGGTGGTCTCAATGATGTTCCATGCGAGACGTGCTTCTTCATTCATCATGATGCAATAAGTAGGTATTCAAAATTATTCGTACACAAATGTCAGCAGATGTTATTACACTTTGATATATCTCTGCACTTCCTTTTCGCCTGTACGCCCGGTTTTCATCGGTCGTGTAGCCTGCTACACTTCCTCTTCAATCCAAACCTACAAACGAAAATAAGGCGCATATCCATATCAAATAATTTTGAACACCTACTTACGAAAAAAATATGGAGTTTGCCAACGACAAAGTTACGCAAAAAAGTGATGAATACCCCTGGCACGCCCCACAAAATACGATCAAAGCAGAGAAAACGCCATCTACGCACAATAATATATACAAAAAGGCGTTATAACCCTGTGCACCCTTTATGGCCCCGCACTACACCCATAGATAAAGAACAACTGACACGACATGATCGACTATATCAAAGGTGAACTCACCGAACTGACCCCCGCCGAGGCCGTAGTAGAAGCCTACGGTGTGGGATACTCCCTCAACATATCGCTCAACACCTACACCGCCATACAAGGCAAGCGTGAAACCAAACTCTATGTACACGAGTCGCTTGTCACTGGCGGACGCGACGATTCCTACACGCTGTACGGATTTGCCAGCAAGCAGGAGCGTGCCCTCTACCGTCTGCTCATCACTGTGTCGGGCGTAGGCGCCAACACTGCTCGCATGATACTCTCCGCTGCCTCTCCCGCCGACCTGGGCAATGCCATCGCCGGCGGCAACGAGCGGCTGCTCAAGGGCGTCAAGGGCATCGGTCTGAAGACGGCCCAGCGCATCATCGTAGACCTCAAGGACAAGGTGATGAGTCTCGGACTCGCCGCCGAAGTCAACGTGGCCGACGCCGGCTCCGCCGGTGTCAATGTCGGCGTGCGCGACGAGGCGGTATCGGCACTCACCATGCTGGGCTTCTCACCCGCACCGTCGGCCAAGGTGGTCACCTCCATCCTGCAGGAACAGCCTTCATTGCCCGTAGAGCAGGTAGTAAAACTGGCCCTTAAGCAGATCAAGTAAGAATTTCTCCACCGCCCCTCTGACACTCAGGATACAAGCGTAACAGAAAGAAACAGAGTGATTTTCAAAAGACATTCATATACCCTACTCCTCATAGCACTGGTTGTCACCGTAACCAGTTACGCCATCGGTGTACCCTTCCGTCAGGACGACCCCACCCGCCGGCGCTCACGCTATACCACCCGCCGGACACCGAAGCCCGACGACAACTCGCGTGCCAAGAAAGACACGCTCGCCATCATCGCCCAACCGGAATTGGAAAACGAGGATACCATACCCGACTCTCTCCTTCACCCACGGTGGAAGGTGCAGCGCACCTTACCTATCACTGTGGCAGACCTCGACCAAAACGGGGCCGACCTACACCGGCCGGAAAATCTGAAACAAGACGTGGTCTACAACGATACGCTCAACCGCTACATCATCGGGTCGAAAATCGGCGACAGTTACCTCAACACGCCCATCATGATGACACCCGAGGAGTACCGCAAGTGGAGCGAGCAAAAAGCCTTCGACCGGTTTTTCCGCAAGAAAAACGACGAGATATACCAGGCCAAGGGAAAGGAGAAGTTCGACTTCACCGACATGCACTTCGACCTCGGACCGGCCGAAAAGATTTTCGGTCCTGGTGGTGTGCGCATCAAGACACAAGGTACGGCCGAACTGAAGTTCGGTGTCACCCTGAAAAGCATCGACAACCCTTCACTCCCCATCCGCAACCGCAAGACGACGGCCATGGACTTCGACGAGAAGATCAACCTCAACGTCAACGGACGTGTCGGCGACAAGGTGAACATGAACCTCAACTACAACACCGACGCTACCTTCGACTTCGACTCACAGAACTTCAAACTCAAGTACGATGGCAAGGAAGACGAGATTATCAAACTCGTCGAGGCGGGCAACATCTCCTTCCCGTCCAACTCGTCGCTCGTCAAGGGTGCCTCCTCACTCTTCGGTCTGCGCACCGACTTGCAGTTCGGTCGTCTGAAAATGCAGCTCGTGGCTTCCCAAAAGAAGTCGACCACCAAGAGCGTGTCTTCGAAAGGCGGCAAGCAATATACGCCCTTTGAGATAGATGCAGCCAACTATGAGGAGAACCGCCACTTCTTCCTCTCCCAATACTTCCGCGACCGTTATGACGCCGGCATGAAAACCCTGCCCAACGTCACTACCGGAATCAACATCAACCGTGTTGAGGTATGGGTGACCAACAAGACCGGAACGACCTCCAATACCCGCAGTGTTGTCGCCCTGACCGACCTCGGCGAGAACAGCCGCGTGTCAAACGCCAACTGGAGCGTCACCGGACAGGCCGTGCCATGCAATGCCGCCAACACCGAATACTCCGCAATGGTCGGCCTGTACAGCGCCGCCCGCGACATCGACCAGACCTCCACCATACTCGAAGGCATACCGCAGTTCGCCGGCGGCACCGACTACGAGAAACTCCAGAGCGCACGTCTGCTCACCTCCTCGGAATACACGGTCAACAAGTCGCTCGGCTACATCTCGCTCAAGACCACCCTGCAGAGCGACCAGGTGCTCGCCGTAGCCTATGAGTACACCTACGGCGGCGTGACCTACCAGGTAGGTGAGTTCGCCTCTGACATTACCGATGTCAACCAGGCCCTCTTTGTCAAGTCGCTCAAAAACACCAGCAACAATCCGTCGCAGGGCAACTGGGGACTGATGATGAAAAACGTGTACTACCTCGCTTCCACCGTCGAGAAGGAGAAGTTCCGCCTCGATGTCAAGTTCCAAAGCGACACGGCCGGCGTCTACCTCACCTATATCCCCGAACCGCAGGTGAAGAGCCAGACACTCATCAAGGTGCTCGGTGCCGACCGCCTCGACAACAACCTCAAGGCCCACCCCAACGGCTACTTCGACTACGTAGACGGCTACACCGTATCCAACGGACGTGTATTCTTCCCCGTGGCCGAACCGTTCGGACAGTACCTCAAAAACTACCTCATCGAAAAGGGCATACCCGAGGCAAAAGCCGCACAGTATGCCTTCACCGAATTGTACGACTCTACCAAGACCGTCGCCAAGCAGATCGCCGAGAAAGACAAGTATATGCTCGTCGGACAGTTCCGCGGCACATCGGCCAACGTCATCTCGCTCGGTTCGTACAACGTGCCGCAGGGATCGGTGGTCGTCACCGCTGGAGGCGTGACCCTCACCGAGGGTTCCGACTACTCGGTAGACTACAGTGCGGGCGAGGTGACCATCCTCAACCAAAGCATCATCGACGCCGGTACGTCGGTCAACGTGTCGCTTGAAAGCAACACCGACTATGCCCAAGAGCGCAAGACGATGTTCGGTATGAACTGGGAGTACACCTTCTCGAAGAACTTCCAACTCAGCGGTACCCTGCAACATCTCTCCGAACAGGCACTTACCACCAAGGTGTCGATGGGATCTGAGCCACTCAACAACACCATTTGGGGCCTCAACATCAACTGGAAGAAGGAGAGCCAATGGCTCACCAACGTGCTCGACAAGATTCCTCTACTGCACCTCACCCAGCCCTCATCCATCTCCTTCACCGGCGAATTCGCACAACTCATCGCCGGACAGAGCCACGGTACACAGGACAATGCCTCCTACCTCGACGATTTCGAGAACACCAAGAGCACCATCGACGTGAGCACGCCTACCTCATGGGTACTGTCGAGCGTACCGTCGATGTTTGCCGAGTCGAGCGATAAGACCACCCTCCGCAGCGGCTACAACCGTTCGTTGTTGGCCTGGTACACCATCGACCCGCTCTTCACACGGCGCAGTTCGTCGCTCACCCCATCGCACATCAAGAGCGACCTTGAACAACTCTCCAACTTCTATGTGCGCGAGGTATACTCCCGCGAACTCTTCCCCAACCGCGACCAAAGCAGTTACAACGGTTCGGTGCCCACACTGAGCATACTCAACCTCGCCTACTACCCCAACGAGCGCGGCCCGTACAACTTCAATCCCGACCTCAACTACGACGGCACACTCAACAACCCCACCCAGCACTGGGGCGGCATGATGCGCAAACTCGACACCAACGACTTTGAAACGGCCAACATCGAGTACATCGAGTTCTGGATGCTCGACCCCTTCATCTACACCCGCGAAGACGGAACGGCTGCCGACCACGGCGGCGACTTCTACATCAACCTTGGCGAGGTGAGCGAAGACGTGCTCCGCGACGGAAAGAAGTTCTACGAGAGCGGTATGCCTGTCGACGGTTCCAACAATTTCACCACTACCCAGTGGGGTAAGATACCCAATCAAGCCACCGTCACCTACGCCTTCGCCACCTCCGCCGGAGCACGCGCCAAGCAGGACGTCGGTCTCAACGGTCTCAACGACGAGGAAGAACTCTCGTTCGCCCCCTATCAAGACTTCCTCACCGCCATACAGGGCAAGGTGAGCCAGAACGTGCTCGACTCTATCCGCAAAGACCCTGCCGGCGACGACTACCACTACTTCCGCGGTAGCGACTACGACCAGATAGAAGCCTCCATCCTGCGGCGCTACAAGTACATCAACAACCCGCAGGGCAACTCGCCCGACAACGACTCGCGTACCGAGGGCTACGACACATCCTACAAGACCACTCCCGACGTGGAGGACATCAACCAGGACTACACGCTCAACGAGTACGAGAAATACTACCAGTATCATGTCTCCATACGTCCGGAAGACCTGGAGGTGGGCCGCAACTTCATCGTCGACAAACGCGACACCTACCCCACCCTACGCAACGGCAAGAACGATACAAAGGCCACTTGGTACCAGTTCCGTATTCCGCTCGACGACTTCGAGCAGAAGTTCGGCAACGTTTCCGACTTCACCAGCATACGCTTCATGCGTATGTTCCTCACCGGATTCAAGAAGCCCATCGTACTCCGCTTCGGCACGTTCGACCTCGTACGCGGCGAATGGCGCGTCTATGAGCAGAACCTCGACAACAGTGCGGCTCAGCAAGGCAAACTGTCCGTCAGCGCCGTCAATATCGAGGAGAACAACACCAAGACACCTGTCAACTACGTATTGCCTCCCGGCATACAGCGCGGACAGGACCCCACACAACCTCAGCTCGTGGAAAACAACGAGCAGGCCCTCGCCATGACCCTCACCGGACTGGCCACCGGCGAGTCAAAGGCGGTATACAAGAATACCACGCTCGACCTCCGGCAGTACAAGCGACTGCAGATGTTTGCCCACCTCAACCAGATGGAATCGAACACCACTGCCCTCGAAGACAACCAACTCTCCGTCTTCATCCGTCTCGGAAGCGACTACAAGAGCAACTACTACGAATACGAGATACCGTTGAAGGTGACTCCCAACGGCACCTACGACCGCTACTCCCGCTCCGACTGCGAGCGTGTGTGGCCTACCGACAACATGCTCGACGTGGCCCTCAGCGTCTTCACGCAGATCAAGAAGGAGCGCAACATCGCCAAGGCACAGGGACGCGCCTCCTACAACCGTCCCTACTCCGCCTACGACAGCGACAAGCCCAACAATAAGGTCACCGTCATGGGTAACCCCTCACTCGGCGAAGTCAAGACCATGATGATCGGTGTGCGAAACAACGCCGGCGACGTCAAGAGCGGCGAGGTGTGGGTCAACGAACTGCGTCTGCGCGAATACAACAATAGTGGCGGATGGGCTGCACAAGGCAACCTCAACATGCAACTCTCCGACCTCGGCACCGTCAATCTACAGGGGCGCTACACCTCATCGGGATTCGGTGGACTCGAAGAGGGTGTCACCGAGCGGTCTACCGACGACTACAAGACCTACTCCTTCACCACCAGTCTCGAACTGGGCAAGTTCTTCCCCGACAAGGCCAAGGTCACCGCTCCGCTCTACTACTCGGTGACCAAGGAGGAGACCCGTCCGAAGTACAACCCGCTCGACACCGACATGGAACTCAAGGACGCACTCGATGGTGCGGCCAACCAGCACGAGCGCGACTCTATCGAGAGCATCGCCGTGACCAAAACCACGACCACCAACTTCTCGCTCTCCAACGTGCGTGTCGGCATACAGAACAAGCGTCATCCTATGCCCTACGACCCGGCCAACTTCTCCTTCTCCTACAGTCATAGCCACCGCTACACGCAGGGCGAGACTACCGTCTACGAGAAGGAGGACAACTGGCGCGGATCGCTCAACTACTCCTGGACACCGGTCTACAAGGCGTTCGAGCCCTTCAAGAAACTCAAGAGTCGCAGCAAGTGGCTCGAAATCTTCAAGAAGTTCGGCCTCAACTGGCTGCCACAGAACCTCGGGTTCAACACCGAACTCACCCGCAGTTACTACGAACTGCAGGAGCGCGATATGGACAACCTCCAAAACTCGGAACTCCCGCTCACCTTCAGCGAGCAGTTCCTCTGGAACCGTGACTTCACCCTGCGTTGGGACCTCACCAAGAACATCCACATGAACTTCCAAAGTGCTACCCACGCCGAGATAGAAGAGCCCTACACCCCGGTCAACAAGTCGCTCTACCCCGACCGCTACTCAGCCTGGAAAGACTCCGTGTGGACCAGCATCAAGCACTTCGGTACACCGCTCGACTACGCTCAGTCGTTCTCGCTCTCCTACCAACTGCCGCTCAACCTCATCCCCGTGTTCGACTGGATCAACTCCGACGCCAGTTACCAGTCGTCATACAACTGGGTGCGCGGCAGTGACCTTGAAGACGGTACATCGCTGGGCAATACGGTCAGCATGAACCGCACGCTCAACATCAACGGCACGTTCAACCTTGAGCGGCTCTACAACCATGTACCCTTCCTCAAGAAGGTCAACGACAAATTCAACCGCACCTCCTCTACCTCCAACCGCAGCAAGACACGCACCCCTGCCGGCAAGGACAACAAGGATAAGGACAAGGACAAGACCAAGAACACACCTAAGGGCAAGGACAACAAAAACGCCGATGACAAGACCAAACGTATGTTGCCCAAAAACAAGCAGGCCTTCGAGCGCGAGGTCACCCTCAAGCCCGACACTGTCATCAACGTGGCCCACAACAAGAAGAGCCGTCGCATCGTCGTCACTGCACGCACCGAAGACGGACGTGCCTTCAACCTGAAATACCGCAAGGTAGGCGACAACAGCATACGCATCCTCAACAAGGTAGACTCTGCCCTCAAACTCAAGATCACCGTTACGCCCAAAGCGCCGCTTGAGGAGAAGGGTTGGTACAAGATAGCGCAGGGATTCACCCGTGCGCTCATGCTTGTACGCAATGTCAGTCTGTCCTACCGCAACCAGTACTCCATGGCCCTACCGGGCTTCATGCCTACCGTGGGTGACGCCTTCGGACAGCGGCGCAACGGCGGTGCACTGGCTCCGGGACTCGACTTCGCCTTCGGCTTTGTCGGCGACTCCTACATCGACCACGCCAGCGACCGCGGATGGTTGCTCATGAGCGACTCCGTGGCCACCCCTGCCACAACCTGCAAGACCGAAGACCTGCAGATACGCGCCACACTTGAACCTGTCAAAGGTTTCAAGATCGACCTCAACGCCAGCCGCACGCAGACCACCTCCAAGAGTATACAATATATGTATGCGGGCAACCCCACCACACAGAGCGGTACGTTCACCATGACTACCCTGTCGCTCGGCAGCGCCTTCGAGGGCACTGGCAATGCCAACAACGGCTACCACTCGCCTACCTTCGAACGCTTCTGTGCCTCGCTTGAAGGTTTCCGTCAGCGCGTCGAGGCACGCTACGCAGGAGCCAGATACCCCGAAGGCAGCACGCTCGCCGGACAGACATTCGATGCGGCCAACGGCGGTGTCAACAAGTACAGTGCCGACGTGATGATACCCGCCTTCATCTCCTCCTACACGAGCATGGGCGGCAAGTCACTCGACATCTTCCCCTCACTCTCACGTCTGCTCCCCAACTGGACCGTGCGCTACAGCGGCCTGTCCAAACTGCCGTGGTTCCGCGACGTGTTCAAGAGCGTCAACATCAACCACGCCTACAAGAGCATCTTCGCCGTCGGGTCGTACAGCACCTATAGTACCTATATGGAGTATATGAACGGTCTCGGCTTCATCAACGACGCCACTACCGGCAACCCCATCCCCAACTCCATGTTCAACGTGTCGTCCGTCAGCATCAACGAAGCCTTCTCACCCCTCCTCGGTATTGACGTGACCCTACAAAACAACATGACCGTCAAACTGGAATACCGCACCACACGCGTGCTCAACCTGAGCATGACCAGTGTACAAATCAATGAGGCATCCAGTCACGACTGGGTACTCGGGGCCGGCTATACCATCAACAACTTCAACCCCTTCGGTGGACGCAACCACCGTGCCATCAAGAGCAAGTCGAAAGGCAAGGACAAAAACCAGGTTACACCGACCAACGGCACCAACCGCCGCAACGGCACCAACAACGACCTCCGTCTGCGTCTTGATATCAGTTTCCGCCGACAGGCTGCCATCAGTCGCGACATCGCCACCGTGACCAGCACCGCCAGCAGCGGCAACTCGGCCTTCAAGATGTCCTTCTCAGCCGACTACACCCTGTCGCGTCTGCTCACCATGAGTTTCTACTACGACCGCCAGACCAACACGCCCCTGCTCTCCAGCAGCAGTTACCCGACCACCACGCAAGACTTCGGTCTCAGCATGAAGTTCTCGCTGACGCGGTAGAAGAAAGCGATAGAAGAAGAGTAGTAGTAATAAGTAGGTATTCAAAATTATTCGTATATATTGTAAGCAGATGTTATTATACTTTGATATGCCTCTGCACTTTCTTTTCGCCTGTATGCCCGGCCTTCATCGGTCGTGTAGCCCGCT
>CAVCSC010000003.1:0-98250 GCA_963604975.1 Lachnospiraceae bacterium
AGCATGGCTGACAATGCCCTGTACCAATGTCTGAACGTTTCTTTCATAAGCTGATCTATTTTAAATGTGCTTTTATTATAATTGCAAATTTATACATTCCTTGCGTTGCTTTCGCTATTTTAGTGGTTAATTAACATTGTTTGTCATTGGCGTGAACGTTCCGCCAAGCACAGTTTGAAAACTGTAGTATACACAAACAATGGAGCTTCTGAGAATGAAATTATGAGCGACCACTTAGTATGGTATGATACAACTGCACTTATCAATTTATCGTCAGACAAGAACTTGATATTAACACAAGTGTCAGGCAGGGATTGTAGTCGCAAGGAACTGGTGAGTAATGGTGATTTGAATTTCTCAGTATCGGGACATATAACCAGCAAGTTGCCCGATGTATATCCGTCAAGTGAGGTGCAAAAACTCCGCCAAATACTGCAATACAAAGGTAAAAAAACATCGTGAAGCCAATGTGACACTACACGATGCTTTTTTATTAGATCGCTCTTTCGTATTTGTTTATTGCGTTTTGCAGGGTGGGGATGTAGTGTACTAATGTTTCAAGGATGAGTATTCCGATGATTGTTGTGGCAATGCCAAGCAAAACGTCAATGATGTAGTGATGTCCGGAATAGACAGCGGTCCACCATATTCCCATACAAATGATGGCAAATATGCCGATCGTAATACGCTTCTGTCCACTTCTTATTGCATATATTGTTGTAACGAGCATATATGCAGCGTGGAGTGATGGAACGGCAGCAAAGACGTTGGCGTTCTTTCCGTACAGGCTGTGGAATATCGGTATACCAGTAATGGTGTCAAATCGCCCAAGCCCTGCAACGTTTCCTGGGGTATCGAGTATCGGCTCAAATCCATAGTTCATCGCATACCATGGCGGTGCGGCCGGGTGAATGTAATAACCGCAAAAGCCGATAAGGTTGACCAGAAGAAACGCCAGCGAGAAATGTATGTATTGTTTCTTGTCTCCTTTAAGGTACAAATATATGGCAAAGCCTAAAGGTACGGGTACCCAACATAAATAAAATATACCAGCCAGTATGTCAGAGAATGTGCAGTGGTGAATGTTGAAATATTCGCCTGCTATGTATGTTGTGTTTCCAATGACGAATCCAAAAATCTTTTTTTCCGCCTCGTATAATCCTTGTATGTCAATAGGATTGACCTCATAGTTCGGGTAGAGCCGCATCGCATCATATGAGCATGCGAATATAAGCCATGGGGTGAGGGCCAATGCTATTTTTCTGCTTGGTCGCAGAATAACAAGTACAACGTAAAAGATGATGATGTATAAACTGAACACGGTTTTCGAGAAAAGTGTTGGTGTGTTATTTCTGCTCTTTCAATACATTATAGCAGTGTGCTATTCTCCAAAATGCTGTAATGTTGGCCAGGACAGCGATAATCATCATTGGTACAACCAATATCCATGCATTTTGGAAGATTCCACAGAATAATGCACCTAATGCAGTAACAACAACGCGTTCAGGACGTTGCATGAGACCAACTTTACATTCTATGCCAAGGCCTTCTGCGCGGGCACGGACGTAACTGACCATTACAGATCCAATCATGGCAATGAAGGTGATGGCACTACTCCATATCCAACCGGTAATAAACAAATAGAAGGCAATTCCGAATAGTGTGAACAGCTCACTATATCGGTCAAGCGTTGAATCCCAAAGTGCGCCGAACTTCGATTCCATTTTTCCAATGCGTGCCAAGCGGCCGTCCATCATATCAAATAGACCTGCGAAAAGTATTACTGCTCCTGCACCTCCCACAAGAATGTATCTGTACTTGCCTAAGGTGCAAGCAGCGAGTATGAACATTGCCGATGCTATGAGGTTGAATACGAAACCAGCTGAGGTGATAAAATTTGGTGTGATACCAACTTTTGCCATTCCTTTGATTAAAGGTGTGATGAGGACATATATGGCCTTTTGTAAAAAATCTCTATAATTCATATGTATGCTTTTCTATTTTTCTTTTCTTTGTCCGTGAAATACAAAACGACTTTGCATCTGATAATTCCAACATACGGCAACGATGATGGCTATTATTGTTTTTGATATGATGTAACTCATACCTGTGGCTTCTGTCAATGTGTAGGTTCCGTAAAAATTGAGAAGTATGCTTCCTGTCCATACTATGGCGTATCTGAATGCCACTTTGCTTTTTCTCAATCCGAATGCATGGAATACCCAACGGTAATTACAAGCACAATTGACCATCCCGCCAAGAACTGCACCGATAAACGTTGCATAAGGATACCATATTCTACAAAAACTGACGAGAAATATGGTTACTCCAAAGTCAAATCCCGAAGCAATCCATGCTGTACATTGCGCTTTGGCAAATGTAAATACGGTATGCTTTATGTTTCCCATCTTACAATATTATCGAAGGAGGTATGATGTGAAATTTGGACTGAATTTGCGGGTACGCCAAAAGACATCACTTCTTCGGATTGACGGAGTTGCGATGAATCCATAGCAAATGGTCTTGTTTCGAATGTGTGACCTATCGCTTGTTTATGTCTGTCTCCCATAGTATTGGGTGATAGGGCTAACGCTCTCATATTGAGTTGCAAAATTAGTAGAAAAATATTAAAAGGCAAAAAGTTTTCTTGCTTTTTTGGGATTTATGCTTAACTTTGCAGCCGTTTATTTGTATAGAAAAATAAGGTGAAGAGACTACTTTGTATATTTGGATTGTTGTGCATGGTAATGGTTTGTGTACATGCGCAAATCAAAGGCGTTATTGTTGATGAAGACGGACTGCCTATACCCTATGCAAGTGCGATGTACAAGGGAAACCATGTAGCAGCAGCAAGCAATATTGATGGTGAATTTTCTATTGTTCGCCATGAAGGATGGACGCTTACGTTCAGTTCTGTCGGTTATCAGCCAGTTGTCGTTAAAGTTGATGCGAGTACTCCTGCGTATATGAAAGTTGTTCTGAAAGACGACTCTCATACGCTGAAGGAAGTGGTCGTAAGTTCAAAGCGGGAACGCTATAAGCGAAAGGACAATCCTGCTGTAGAACTTATGCGTAGGGTCATTGCTGCAAAGGAACGTACCCATCTTGACAATCATGACTATTATCAGTACAACAAATATCAAAAGTTGACGCTTGCCGTCAATGATATCAAGCCGGATGATTTGGAAAAAGGCATCTTCAAGAAGCAATCATGGCTGGTCAATCAGGTAGAAACAAGTCCGTATAACAATAAACTCATATTGCCGATTTCCGTAGATGAGACGGTTACGCAGCATGTATATCGCAAAAATCCCAAAACAGAAAAGGATATTGTGAAGGGACAACGTACAGAAGGTATCAACAATGTGCTGCAAACCGGAGAAATACTCAATACTATGATGAAGGATGTCTTCACGGATGTCGATTTGTATGACGACCATATTCGGTTGCTCCAATATCATTTCCCGAGTCCGATAGGTTCTACGGCCATTTCCTTTTATCGTTATTATATACAAGATACGGTGTACGTAGACCGTGATTTGTGTTATCATCTGGAATTCTTGCCCAACAATCAGCAGGATTTTGGATTTCGGGGTGATATATATGTATTGGCTGACTCTACACTTCATGTGAAGCGCTGTTCTTTGACATTGCCTAAGCATACCGATGTGAACTTTGTTGAGGATTTGCGTGTTGATCAGGAATTTACGAAATTGCCAGGTGGAGATTGGGCTTTGTCCGTGGATGACATGACCGTAGAACTGAAAATAAATGGACTGATGGGTAAGGCTCTTGTGACCCGTACAACCCGCCTGAGTGACTATGCCTTTGATGAACTTCCCAACAAGTTGTTTAAGGGAAAGGCAAAGGTACGCCATGAAGCAGATGCCATGATTCGTGATGATGCTTTTTGGGACGAGTATCGTACTGTGGAATTGACAAAAAGCGAGTCTTCGATGAATGAATTCATTCACAAGATGGAGCAGTCCAAGCATTACAAATGGATAATCTTTTGTATCAAGGTACTTGCGGAGAATTATCTGGAAACAGGCTCGTATACCAAGAAAAGCAAATTCGATTTTGGTCCTATCAATACGGTTGTGTCCAAGAATTTTGTTGACGGTTATCGTTTCCGCGTTAGCGGCCGTACTACGGCAAATCTTAACAAGCATCTCTTTTGGACCGGCTACTATGCATATGGCACAAGGACACATAATCATTATTATGGGTCAGAATTGACATATAGTCTGAACAAAAAGAAAAATGTACCGTTCGAATTTCCGCAGCGCAACATAACGTTTGAGTCATCTTATGATGTGATGTCTCCTGCGGACAAGTTCCTCATACACAATAAAGACAATGTCTTTATGGCCTTCAAAACTCAGAAGGTGGAGCAGATGTACTTTTACAATCGTCAAAAACTGAGTTTCAATTACGAAACAGATTGGGGACTGAGTTTCAATGCGGCAATCAAGGCAGAAAGCAATGAGCCGACAGGGGATCTCTATTTCAAGAAAATGCGACCAGTCAATGCTTCTGATGATTATAAGGATGTTTTGGTCAATAAGATCCGTACAACGGAAATCACAGCGGGAATTAGGTTTTGTCCTGGACAGACCTATATCAATACCAAACAGCAGAGATGGCCAGTCAATCTTGATGCGCCGGAATTCACGCTTACCCATACTATGGGCGTGAAGAATTTTCTTGGTGGTGGATATAAGCTCAATTATACGGAAGTGACCATATACAAACGTTTCTGGATGGGAAGTTGGGGATACATAGACACCCATCTCAATGGTGGTGCACAATGGAATAAGGTGCCCTTCCCATTGTTGATCATGCCCCCTGTCAATCTATCGTATTTTGAGCACGAGAATACCTTCAGCATGATGAAGAATATGGAGTTCCTTAGCGATTGTTTCGCTTTTGCCTCTATAGCATGGGATTTAAGTGGAAAATTGCTAAATCGTATTCCCCTGGTGAAACGACTGAAGTGGCGTGAGTATTTTGCAGTGAAGGGTATGTGGAGTACGGTGACGGACAAGAATAATCCCATGCTTGAACGGAATCAAGGAGATGGTCTCCTTTTCCAGTTTCCTGACGGTGCTCATGTGATGGATAAGAATAAGCCTTATCTTGAAGTCGTTGCTGGTGTACACAATATCTTCAAGTTCTTCGGCGTTGACTATGTACGCCGCTTGACCTACAATGATTTCCCAGGAGTGAAGAAAAATGGTGTGCGTTTCAGTTTCGCTATGAGTTTCTAATATAGGTTTCTGAAAATACAATAGGTAATTAGAATTAGTAAAAGTCAATTATTAGAACCTACCAAGGCAGAATTTAATAGTTAAAGACGGCATTAGTGTCCCGCGATATTTATGGGCGCTAATGCCGTCTTGCTTTATTCATACGTGATTTACATCTCTTTATTGAGTCGTCCCCTCCAAAGGTATTTTCTTGTTTCGTGTACAATGATACCGTTGAGGAAAAGAAGTGACAGCAGATTAGGGATGGCCATAAGCGCATTCATGCAGTCAGCGGCATTCCATACGATAGAAAGGTTAGCAATGCTTCCGAAAAAGACGGAGATGATATACAGCATTCGATAAAGGTGTGTCCAACGTTTACCTTTAAGGTATTCTACGGTCCTTTCTCCGTAGTAACACCAGCCAAGAATAGTGCTGAATGCGAATGTGAGCAGACTGATTGTCAGCATGGGCGCACCTATGTAAGGTATTTTACCAAAGGCCACCTTTGTTAATTCAGCTCCGTTGTCTGAGGTTATGTCGGGGTATGCAATGATGCTACTTACGATTACCAGCCCAGTAAGCGCACATACAACGACTGTGTCCCAAAAAGTTCCTGTTGATGATACCAATGCTTGACGTACAGGATTTCGCGTTTTTGCTGCGGCTGCAACGATAGGAGCAGATCCAAGTCCGGATTCGTTGGAAAACAATCCTCTTGCGATACCAAATCGTGCTGCCATAATAACTGAGGAACCTACAAATCCGCCTCCTGCTGCTTTAGAAGAGAATGCAGATGTAAAGATTGCTTCTACCGCAGGCCAAAGGTAGTGATGATTGACGCATAGAATGTAAATGCATCCTATAACGTAAAATAGGGCCATAAATGGTACAAGTGTACCACAAACTCGGGAAATACTTTTCACACCACCAAGTACGACGGCAGCGGTAAGTATCATCAATATTATTCCTATGGTATAGGGCGAGATACCGTATGTACTGCTGGCCAATGTCGAAATGGCATTCGCTTGTACCGTACTACCAATACCAAATGATGCAAGTGTTGTGAAAATAGCGAAAAGAACTGCCATCTTTTTCCAACCGAGTCCTTTTTCAAGGGCATACATGGGCCCTCCTAACATTTTTCCCCGTAAAGTCTTGACCCTATATTTGATAGCGAGTAGGGCCTCTCCATATTTTGTGGCGATGCCGAAAACGCCAGTCAGCCAGCACCATAGTACGGCTCCAGGACCACCCAATGCAATTGCCGTGGCAACTCCTATAATATTGCCTGTACCAATTGTGGCGGCAAGTGCAGTAGCAAGTGCTCCAAATTGGGACACGTCTCCACTGCTGTTCTTGTCTCTTTCCACCGAAAGACGTATAGCTGTAAAAATCTTGCGCTGAGGGAAGTGTAACCTGATGGTCAAAAAAATGTGTGTGCCAAGCAGGAGAATAATCATTGGCCAACCCCATAGAATTTCGCTAAGAGAAATGAAAAAATTGTTTAAGAAATCCATTGTTATTTATTGTTAGAGGAGGTATGAGATGTTATCACTTTTGCGTATTTGAAACCCATTGAATGTAGAAGTTTTGTCATTTGCGTTTCTGCATTTTGTTCCGTACTACGCCATACGGCAGGTGTAAGACATCTTTTCTTCATGACATACAGAGCCTTGTTGTAGAGTGCAGCATGGTCTGAAGGTTTCCATTTCCCTTTTTGTATGAATGCCCGTGTTCTGGTCTCATCAATGAAGTCCTCATTGAGAAGTTGTACAGGTGGCAGCTTTGTTATGACAGTGTCGCCACTCAGTGTAATCCATTCTTTTTCTGTTTTGCTGAGGTCGATGCCTAAGCGCAGTGTGCCATAATAGATATTTACCAATTGTGCGTCACCGAAAAAACCACTGCGTATGGTGTCTATAAGTTCTTCGTCAGAAATAGAAAGAAATTCCCATTCTCCGATTCTCTCTATTGACAATATTTGCATGGGCGTTATATCTATTTTGGTGTTTGTAGTGACAGTCATATTGCTACTTTTCGTAGTGTGCAATATGACATAGCCTCCGATGGATAAAATAAGAATAATCGCCAATATCAAGGCAATCTTTACCCTTAACAGCAATTTATTCCAGCGGAAGAGTCCGTAATGAGTTTTATCGCTTTTCTCCATGCTCAATGTCTTGATTTTCTGTCAATGATTGGATATCTTGGGGCGTGTATTCTTTTCTGAAAGTAATCGTGATGTTGGCTTCTTTGTATCCCATCTGTGTGATGATAGGAATGAGAATGTTGGCAGCATCGGATTGGGCACGGGCTACAAGGTTCAGCTGAGGAAGATCCTTGATGATGGCTTCTCGACCTTGTCGGGTGTAGTCGTATAATTCTTCAGAACTGAAATCCTTCCTTAGAAGCGGAACGTATTGTTTTATTTTGTCGTGTTCTATACGTGTGGATGTGATGATGATGTGAGGGTCGGGGAGTATAATTTCAATTTTATCTTTTTCCTTGTGTACGTTTGAGGTGGAAAAAGTAGAAAAATCAATGTACGCCTTGACAGTCGCATCTATAGGAATGGCTATTTTTCTTTGTCCAAGGGGGATGTCAATTGTGTAATCATGATTTAGAAATTTTCCATTCATGCTCAGCTTATCATCGTGTGTCACAATCTTGTGAATTCTACATTCCGTTGTATAAAGTCTTGAGCATTTCTTAATCTGCATAACCATTTCCGGTATGGTATCTATGCTGCGTTCCTGCTTGTCAGAATGTGCATGATTGCAAGAGAGAATAGATAGTGCTGCGAAAAACGTGAGTAGAACATTTTTCATAGATGGCGTTTTGTACTTGATTTTTTGTTTTTATGTTGCAAAGATACTTGTTTTTGCTGACATATGTGTACGGTAATGGTGTTTTGTGGTGAATTTATTGCTTTTTGTATGTATGGTGGACAATGGAAAGCAACTCTGCAAAATCTCCGATAACAAAATCTGCGTCAGATAGTTGCTCATAAGTGCCATTACCATATGTCACTCCGCATGTTTTTGTTCCGCTGTTTTTCCCCATTTTTATATCATAGGCCGTATCTCCTACTACCAGACTTTCAGACGCATTTCCTTTGATTTTCTCCAAAATGCGAAATACCATATCGGGGGCAGGTTTTACATGTTGCACGTCTTCGGCTCCGACAATGCATGTGATGTATTTGTCTATTCCCATTTGTTCCAAATAGTATTGTATGGATTGATGTCCGCGACTGCTCGCAATGGTCAACGTAAATGCGTCTTCATATAAAGCCTGTATAGTCTCTATGACGTGTGGAAATGGCTCGACCTCGATTTTTAGTTTATTGACCTCGAATATCTGTCGGTATGTGTCTGCACACTTCACTGCAAATTCTTGTGATATGGGGAAAAGTTTAAGGAATGCCTCATCGAGTCTCAGTCCGATGGTTCCGATACAGTCTTTCTCGGATCTGATTTCAAGATGCATACTTCTCATTGTGTCTTGTAAGGTCTTAACAATGAGTTTTTGGGTATTGCCGATAGTCCCGTCAAAATCAAAAATAATATTTTTCATAACGCAAAGTTATACCTTTTTTGTTATATCTCTTTCTTACAGGTCTTTTTCTTTGTTTCTTTGTGATGCATTTGAATGAAGGTGTGATGATGTGCTTGTGTGTTGTGTATCAAATTGTTATGTTCCGAATGAAACAATTTATACCCAAATTTGAAACAAATAATACCCTTAATCGTGACGCATTTTTGTTTTTGTATGACATTTGTTCCGTAGTTTTGCAAGTATCAAAATTTGCCGGAGTCTTTAACCTATGTGAATGAACATGTCCGGTTTTGTGTATAATATTTGGACACAACTTTAAACTTATCATATCAACTAAAAACATCCTGGTTATGAGGAAAACCTTATTAAAAAAACGAGGCATAAACACGCTTTTATGCAAGATTGCTGTGACCGTGTGCCTGTTGTTCCCAGCAATTGATGTACTTTCATTTGGTACACTCAGTGCAAAACCTGTCAGCGGAAAAGTAGTTTCGGCTACAGACAAAGAAGCACTCATTGGAGCGTCAATTGAGGTGCAGGGACGAAAAGTCACAACCGTTACTAATATTGACGGGGATTTTACAATTGATGCAGAGGAAGGGGAAACGCTTCTCGTATCGTACATTGGATTTGTTTCCCAAAAAGTGAAAGTAAAGGGAGACATACTCAACATCTCTTTGCAAGAAGACTCTCATTCGTTGGCTGACGTTGTAGTTGTCGGTTATGGAGTGCAAAAAAAGAAATTGGTTACTGGAGCCACTGTTCAGATTAAAGGCGAAGAATTGGCCAAGCGTAACACGGGAAACGCTCTTCAGGCAATGCAAGGCCAGACACCCGGAGTCAACATCATTTCTGAGAGTGGTCAGCCGGGCTCGGGAATGAAAGTCATAATCCGCGGTCAAGGCTCGAATACAAGCAATACGCCACTTTATGTCATTGATGGAATTCCGGGTGCGGACATTACGACGGTAAATCCATCAGATATAGAAAGTATAGATGTGCTCAAGGATGCAGCATCTGCCGCTATTTATGGTGCGCAGGCTGCCAATGGCGTTGTTATCGTGACAACGAGGAGTGGAAAAGAAGGCAATGCAAAAGTAACATTTGACGGATATTATGGATGGCAAAATGTTGCCAAGAAGATAAAAATGTGCAATGCAGAACAATATATGGCGCTTATGGATGAGCAAGGGAAAAACTCTGACCCTACATTTAATGGTTATGACTGGAAATCATATTCATCTATATTTGATGCCAACGGCAATGTGAATGATACGAATTGGATGGAGCATATGTTTAAGGGTGGGGCACCAATACAGAACTATACGTTTGGTGTAACAGGTGGAACCAAAAATGCTACCTATGCCGTATCCTTGGGCTATTTTTCGCAAGAAGGAATTCTTGGCGGAAAAAAGGCTAGTAACTACGAGCGATATAATTTCCGGACAAATCTTGAACAGAAACTATATCATGGCATATTGAAGGTTGGTGAAAACGTAGCCTTGTCTTATGTCAAGAACAAAGATGGTATTTCTGGTAATATGTATACCAATAAATTGCGCGGTGCATTTGCAACATCTCCTCTTCAGCCTCTGTATTTGCAACCCGATGGGCGTGACGATCTGAACAACGGATATAGTTACTCAAAGGAAACGGACTGGTATGCTGATGATGGAAACCCGGTTGCCAATCTCTACCGTGGAAACAACAAGACAGACGCACAAACATGGGTGGCAAATGTTTATGCAGAATTACAACCTATCAAGAATTTGCGTATAAAGACATTGTTGGGATTCAATCATAGTTCAAGTTCCTATCGGGCCTATAAACCAAACTATTTTTCCACTCCCCATGATAGTCGTACTTCTGGCTCCGAAGTAGAGCAGAATATGTATAAAGGATGGACACTTACATGGACCAATATAGCTTCCTATGATTGGATAATGGGTAAACACCAATTCAATTCACTTCTTGGAATGGAGGTGGAGCGCAATTTTGGTGATAATCTTTCTGGTAGCAATTCCCTCCTCACGGCCTACGACAGTTGGCAAACAGCGTACCTTGAAAACAACAGCAAGGGAAATAATGGCTATGTCACGGGGTATCCTGATGCCGAATATCGTCGTATCTCCTATTTTGGCCGTTTGGGATGGAATTATGACGACCGCTACATGGTAAATGTCACGTTGCGAACTGATGGTAGTTCTCGTTTCGCAGAAGGACATCGTTGGGGCATTTTTCCCTCTGTATCAGCCGGATGGGTCATAACTGGGGAAAATTTTATGGAGAAAGCCTTGTCTTGGCTTGATTTTCTTAAGGTTCGTGCCAGTTGGGGACAGGTCGGCAATAACAATATTGATGCGTTTCTTTATGCGGCGACAGTCAGTATGACAAATATTGGCTATAATTTTGGCACAGGTAAGGGTTCCACCCTTAATACTTCAGGTGCCGTCTCTAATCGTTTGGGAAATAGCAATTTGAAGTGGGAAACGTCAGAACAGACAGATTTAGGTGTTGATGCGAGATTTTTGAGCAGTCGTCTCGGCGTCAATTTCGATTGGTACTATAAGAAGACAAAAGATTGGATTGTGCAGGCGCCTGTATTGGCTGCCTATGGAGCGGATGCACCTTATATAAATGGTGGAAATGTGACCAATAAGGGTGTTGAACTTGGACTGAGATGGACAGACCGTAAAGGCCGTGATTTCAGTTACAATATTGGTGCGAACGTATCCTACAACAGGAATGAGGTAAATGAGATACCTACAGAAGGTGGCATTATACATGGATATGCCACGGGTATGACTGTGGCTAACTTAATGTTCAACAACCAACCGGAATTCTTCCGTTGTGAGAATGGTCATGCAATGGGTTTTTTCTGGGGATATAGGACTGCGGGTGTTTTCCAAAATCAAAAAGAAATTGATGAATGGAAGAATGCAGGCAATGGTGTCCTTCCCAATACTCAACCAGGAGACTTGAAAATTGTTGATGCCGACCATAATGGCGTCATCGATGATGAAGACAAAATGGATTTAGGTAATGGTATACCCAAATTTACGTTTGGTCTGAATGTTGGATTTACATACAAGGCTTTCGATTTTGCGGCAACACTTTCCGGAGCAGCAGGTTTCAAGATTGCCAATGGTGGTTATCGCAACTGGGGCAATAGTATGAAAAGCAACTATACGGAAAAGTTCCTTGGACGTTGGCATGGAGAAGGAACTTCGAACAATTTCCCTCGACTGACCAATGACGATAAAAACTGGACAAATTTCTCTGACCTCTATCTGCAGGACGGATCATATCTCCGTGTAGCCAATATTACAATTGGCTATGATTTCTCAAGGCTGATTTCACTTAAGGCAATTTCTCAGGCTCGTTTTTATCTGCAAGTGCAAAATCTTTGTACAATTACGGGATATGACGGTATGGACCCAGAAGTTGGATATGGTGATAAGGCATGGATGTCAGGAGTTGATACAGGGTCATATCCCCATGCCCGTACATTCATTGTTGGAGTCAATTTGAAGTTCTAAGTAGATGTTCAAAAGCTGTTAAATACGAATATTTTTGAATGCCTACTTAATATACAACATAAAAAGAGTACAATTATGAACAATATAAAAGTAAATATGATCATTTGGGGAATGTCAATACTGACGTTGTCAGGTTGTACGGATAGTTTCCTCAGTACAACATCGAAGACGAGTCTTAATACGACAACATTTTACAAAACTGAAGAACAGGCAGAAGAGGCCCTCGTCGGTTGTTATGACCAATACCAGCGTACCATTTCCAATGGATCATATCCTACTATGTATCAGGCCGCAGAGATGATGTCTGACGAATGTTTCGGAGGAGGATCTTCCAATGATATTACCAACCGTTTGCTCGACCGTTTTGATCAGACAATGAAAAGTGATGCGACGGATATTTTTGCAGGTATATGGAGTGATTATTTCAAATCCATATACAATAGCAATCTACTGATATCTTCACTCAATGGTATCAGTTGGACAAATACGTCTGACAGAAGTCGGATCGAAGGCGAAGTGCGAGCCTTGCGCGCTTTGGCGTATTTTGATATGGTACGTATGTTCGAGAACGTGCCATTGCAGACTGAACCAACGAACGATGTAGTGCCGCAGTCTGCCCCCAAGGATATCTATGCTCAGATAGTCAGCGATCTCAAGTATGCAGCCGAAAACATCCCGGCAAACCTTTATACCGACAACAATGCGACATTAGGTCATATTTCCCGTTACGCTGCTGCGGCAATGCTCGTTAGGGTATATCTTTTCTATGATGGCGTCTATAACAATAATCAAGGTGAAGAGATGCCTGGAGGGTTGACAAAAAATGACGCTTTAGCATACTGTGAGACGATTATCAATTCGGGTGTATATAAATTAGAATCGGATTTTAGTCACCTTTGGCCTGCTGCTTGCACCGAAAAATCTACTAAGGAGCAAGGCCGTAAGACCCAATACAATGAGGCTAGTCAGGAAATTGTATGGGTCGTGAAGTTCAATAATGATCAAAATTGGACAAACGGAAAGAAAGACTATAACAGTTTTGTTATTAATATAGGAATGCCTAATGCATCATACGCTCCTTATGGAAACGGTTGGGGAGCATGCCCTATTTCGACGGCAGTGAGCGGTTGGTATGATGAAGGAGACAAACGTGCGTCCGCGACCATCATTGATTCTCACAAGTTGCTGCGGGAAGATGGTGAATCTGTTTTTAGCGAACAAATAAAAACGGATTGTGCAGATTTTACCGGATTTACCATTTGCAAATACGCTCCTATGATTTACGCAGATGGAACGACTATGCAAGCGGCAGAAACAGATGTAATAGGGGGTAATCTGATGACGTCTCAAGATCAAGACTATATTCTCATGCGCTATTCTGATGTTTTGCTTATGGCAGCAGAATTAGGTAGTAAAGATGCAATCAAGGATTATAACTTAGTGGTAGAGCGTGCTTATGGAAATACATCTCACAATATTTCTTCTGTACCCACGCGCGAACAGATATGGAATGAGCGTCGAAAAGAATTTGTAGGTGAAGGTATCCGTTATTGGGATCTACGTCGTCAAGGACTTGATGCATTTGTGAAGGCAATTGTTGGCCAAGCCTCTATCGATGGCAAACCCATCGAAGTGTACGCAAATGGTAAAGTGACCACTATTGCCGAAACTTATAAAGAATCGAATATTCGTGAAAAAAGAGGTTTTTGGCAGATTCCGACAGGTGAGATTCGTCTTTCTGGCAATGTATACAAGCAGAATGCTGGCTGGTGAAACCATCTGTACTTTGACATGAATTTATAAGAAGTGTACAATAGGTTTCTGAGAGGGGCGGCGCAAGCCTATGCCCTGTGCCGTCCCTCATTTCTATTTTATTGTGAATGAAAAAACGTTTTGTAAAATAAAAGCATTAATTTTGCTATGTATTGACCGGAAATAACGGAAAACAATATTACTAACTATCTATGATTAAAGCGAAGTACAACTGTCTGTCATGGTATGTGCCATGTATTATTCTGTTGTTTTACAGCATTTCTGTTGTGGGGGCAGAGTACAAATTCCGTAGTCTCAACGTGGAGAACGGATTGGCGGACAGTCATGTCAATCGCATTTTTAAGAGCAAGGATGGTTATCTGTGGTTTGGTACTGATGCCGGCCTCAGTCGTTATGACGGTTTTCGTTTCAAAAACTTTTATTCTCGCGCGTCTGATGTGTATTCACTCAATAGTAGTCAAATCTTCGATATACAAGAAGACCATGATGGTATATTGTGGGTTCAGACAAATGAAGGATGTTGTATTTACAATCCGAAAACTGAAACCTTTGACCGCAATACGAAAGAATGGATGCATCGTCATGGAATGCGTGGTACTCCTGACAAAATCTTTATCGATTCTCAAAATAATTTCTGGTTGGCGGTTACCGGAGTGGGCTGCTATTTTTACAATACTACAACAAGAGAACATTTTCTTTTCCGTTTCGGAACAAAACCAAATGATATTCCAATGGGGAATATAAGTGATTTTTTTGAGCGTGGAAAATCACTGGTGATTACTTTGGATGATGGTACCTTGGTACGACTTGATGCCTTTCACCATAAGGTTGTGTGGGTCAATCGTGAGATGCCCAAAGTAAGTGATAGAAAACAATATTATCATACGTTCATTGATTCTGAATACAACTATTGGGTCAACTCTGTCAATCGGACGTATGTATACTCTTCGCGGAAGCGTAAATGGTATTCCTCCGTTTCCCACTTTTTGTCAGGCCAAGGTTTTTCAACTCTTTCGGAGGACTTTATTTCGCATGACATCAAGGAGGATACCCATAAGAGATTATGGATTGCGACAGAACATAATGGACTATATGTAATAGATTATCAGAAAGATGTTGTCGACCATATAAAATATGATTCGCACAATTTTTATACGTTACCCGACAATACGATAGAGAGTTTGTATATCGACCGTGACGGGACGGTATGGATTGGTACTTACAAGAATGGCGTTGCTTACTATTCGCCCAAACAGTCGCTTTATGCAACAATTTCGTTGGGAGATGTCTGTACTTTGACGCAGGATCTAAATGGCAATTATTGGTGTGGTACAAACGAAAGTGGCATTATATGTATGAATCCACAAAGCAAGCAACAATATGCTGTGCGTTCTGAAAAGACGAAACTTGGCTCTGATGTAATTGTTAGTAGTCTCTGTACACGTGACGGAGCACTGTGGTTTGGGGCTTATAATGGAGGACTCACGTGCTATTCTAACGGTACATTTACATCTTTTCGAACTCAAACGAGCGGATTGTCTCACGATTGTGTTTGGACGTTGGCGGAAGATAATAATGGTCATGTCCTAATCGGAACATTAGGAGGTGGTCTGCAAATCTTTGATCCGAGAAAAAGGACATTTACAACATATACCGTAGCCAATTCGTCATTGCCGTCCGACTATATTTCTTCTGTGGTTAGTGGAAGAAATGGAAATATTATTGTCGGACATTCCAAGGGATTGACCATCATGGCTTCCCATAATGGGAAAATGCGCAATATTGTAAAGGCAAAGGATGGAGAGACGTTTTCCAGCGCTTCTGTCAATCAGATATTTGAGGATTCACGCGGATTGATATGGAATGTCAATATGTGTGGCGTTGATGTATATGATCCTCTCCATGACCATATATATCACATTTATTCAACTCCTAAAATGGCGTATGCCATTACAGAAGACAGAAATGGATATATATGGGTAAGTCTTGACCGCAGCATTATACGAATAGCGGTAAACGGTGATAAGTCGCATTGGAATTTTTTTATTACCAACTATGACGAACTTGATGGCTTGCAACGACATCGTTACAATTATCGTAGTATGATGCTCGACCATGCAGGAAATATTGTTGTAGGAGGACAAGATGGCATCAATGTCTTGCCAGTGCAACATCACTTGCTCACGCCAGAAAATGAAAACGTCATATTTAGCGGCGTTGTTTTGTTCGATCATCCGCTCAATGTTGGAGAAAATTACAACGGTCATGTCGTGTTAGATGCTTCACTTAATGTTAAGAGGAAACTTGACCTGAAGTACTCTGAAAACACCTTTTCCATATTATTGGCTTCTAGTCGTGTAAGTATTCCGCAGAAGACAAGATTTCTCTATCGAATGAAAGGTTTGGGAAATGAAAACTGGTTGATGACCGTAGAATCACAACCCAATGTCTCCTATACAAATCTTGGTCCTGGAACATATATATTTCAAGTTCGTGCCGTGAATAACGACGGAAGCCTTAGTAGAAATATCAGTGAATTGACTATTCATATTGCTCCCCCGGTATGGCTGTCGATTTGGGCTATCATTATATACATCGTCGTGTTGAGTATTATACTTTGGTTGGTATGGTGTATCGTCATACAACGCAAGATGGAAAAGATGAGATTGGCCTTTCTTACTGATGTCAGCCATGAGTTAAGAACACCTTTGGCATTGGTTATCTCTCCTATAAAGGCAATAATACAAGAGGAAACCGATCCTCAACGATTATCCCGTCTACAACTTGTCTTGCGTAATGCAAACAGATTGCTCTCGTTGGTCAACCAAACTCTTGACTTGCGAAAAATAGAAAGTCATGTGTCGCAATTGACCTGTACAACGGCAGATATCGTAGCGTTTGTTCGGAGTATTTGTTCATCATTTGATAAGTGCGGCGAGAAGAATATTTCGTTTTCGTTTTGTTCGGATAGAGATTGTTTGATGATGTCTTTTGATGAAGACAAAATGGAGAAGGCTATATGTAATCTGCTTTCCAATGCCTATAAATTTACTCCTGATGGCGGAAAAATCAATGTGTCATTACATACGAATGACCATGATAGAACGTTATCCATTGAGGTTTCCGATACAGGATGTGGAATTGGTGAAGAGGATAAGCAATATGTTTTCGATCGCTTCTATCAAGGCAATAATGGCAGAAAAACAACTTACGGAGGAAGTGGTATCGGACTTTGGCTCGTAAAGGAGTTTGTCAAAATGCACGGAGGAAACGTTTATTTACATGATAATCCTGAAGGTGGAAGTGTGTTTACGATTGTGTTGCCAATGACTACAATAGATGCTACATCTAAAGAAGAACGTAAGGTCGAGGACAAACATTTCCTAACGAAACCGAATGTTGAAGAAGGCATTGCTAAAAAATATGAAGTATTAATTGTGGATGATAGTGAGGATTTTCTTTCTTTCATGTCAGAAATGTTGTCCTCTATGTATGTGGTAAGAACGGCGGTCAATGGTAAGGACGCCTTGAAGAAGGTCGCAGAACATAAACCGGATATTATACTCAGTGATGTGATGATGCCAGTAATGGATGGTAACGAATTCTGTAAAGCCATACATTCAGATCCCAAGACAGAGCGCATACCGTTTATTATGCTAACGGCCCGGCTTGCTACAAACAACAAAATAGAAGGTATGGCAATTGGCGCAGATGACTATATCACAAAACCATTCAATTTTGACCTGCTTAACCTTCGCATACAGAATCTCATAAAGTGGCGTAATGCGACACCCGTTGGAGTAAAATTGCAACCGGAAATAAAACAGTATGAGGTGACTTCTGCCGATGAAAAGTTGGTAAAGGATGCTACATCTTTTGTTGAAGAAAATATCAACCGTTTCGACCTGACAGTGGAGATGATGAGTGATTACATCGGAATGTCCCGTGTCAACCTTTACAAAAGACTACTTTCCGTTACGGGAAATACTCCCAAGGAGTTTATAAGGTCAATTAGGTTGAAGCATGCAGAGAAACTGTTGCACGATGGACAATACAATGTGAGTGAGGTGGCCTATAAGGTAGGTTTCAACAATCCGAAATATTTTTCAAAATATTTTATGGAAATGTATGGAGTCACTCCGTCACAATACAAACGGAACAATCTGCAACAAACTACATTATCAGAAAATAATAACAACCCATAAACAACTAACAATTATGAGAATACAGCGATATCTAGTCTCGTCTCTGTTCTTGTTGGGTGTGGTCGCGGTCAATGCTGCTGACTACATAGACAACGGAAAGAACATCACTGTCAAAGTAGTCCATCCGATGCTCAATGGTGCAAAACTCCTTCGGATGGAAGTCATCAATGGTGACATTATACGTGTTCGGGCAACCAATGAAGAAGACTTCCCGGACAAGAGAAAAAGTCTTATGATAGTTCCTCAAACACAGAAAGCCACTTACAAAGTGTCGCAAAAAGGGAATCTTGTAACCGTAAGTGCAAAGAACGTTCGGGCGACTGTTGATGTGACAAATGGTCACGTCACTTTCTATGATGCAAAAGGACATCTCCTTCTCAATGGAAGTCAAAATGGTATGACTTTCAAGCGTTATACAGTTCCGGTGAATGAAATTGGTGACGGAACGATTACGGATGCGCAACGAAAAGGCTGGTCATGGAATGCGACCTTCGATAGTCCCGCAGATGAGGCTTTCTATGGTTTGGGCCAACATCAAGCTGATGAATACAACTACAAAGGGAAGAATGAGGAACTCTTCCAGTATAATACCAAAATTTCTGTACCTTTTGTTGTATCCAACAAAAACTACGGACTGCTTTGGGATTCCTATTCTTTGTGTCGTTGGGGCAATCCCAATGCATACCGACAACTCGGACAAGAATTCACGTTATACAATAAGGATGGCAAAAAAGGTTGCTTGTCGGGAACGTATACCCAAAGTGACGGGAAAAGTATTGTGCGTGACGAGGATTCCATATACTTTGAAAACTGTGATGAGGTGAAGAATCTTCCGAAGGAGATCAATTTGGTCGGTTCCCATGTAGTGTATGAGGGAGCAATAGAGCCTCATGCAACCAGCAATTTCCAGTTTATACTTTACTATGCTGGTTATACAAAAGTGTTTGTCGATGGAAAGGAAGTCGTTCCGGAACGTTGGCGCAAGGCATGGAATCCGAATTCACACAAATTCGCTGTCCGCTTAGAGAAAGGAAAGCGAGTGCCTCTGCGTATAGAATGGCAGCCTGACGGAGATGTTTCCTATTGTGGTCTTCGAGTAGCCACGCCTACAACTGATGAAGAGCAGAATAGAATCAGTATTTGGAGCGAAATGAGTCAAGATCTTGATTACTACTTCATTGCAGGACAAAATATGGATGGCGTCATTTCCGGTTACCGTACCCTCACTGGTAAAGCCCCCATCATGCCTAAATGGGCAATGGGATTTTGGCAAAGTCGTGAGCGTTATCGTACGGCTGATGAAATTACGCAGACGCTCAGCGAGTTCCGAAAAAGACGTATTCCTGTAGACAATATTGTGCAGGATTGGAACTACTGGAAGGATGACCAATGGGGTAGTCACGTGTTTGATGACGACAGATATGCGGACCCTCAAAAAATGCTGGATGAAGTACACAAGATGCATGGTCGTTTCATGATCAGTGTTTGGCCTAAGTTCTATCATAATACAGACAACTACAAAGAACTCCAGTCGCACGGTTGGATGTATACCCAGGCAGTGAAGGACTCTTTGCGGGATTGGGTCGGCCCTGGCTATGTTGCAGGTTTCTATGATGCCTACTCAGAAGGTGCCCGTAAAATGTTCTGGCGTCAGATGAATGATAACCTTTACAAGAAGTTCAACTATGGAATAGATGCCTGGTGGATGGATGCCTCTGAACCAAATGTTCGCGACTGTACTCCTATTGGTTACCGCAAGGCTCTTTGTGGACCTACCGCATTGGGGTCAAGTACGGAATATTTCAATGCTTACTCCCTTGTCAATGCCGATGCTATATACAATGGACAACGGGCAACGGGCAACAATAAACGAGTTTTCCTGTTGACAAGAAGCGGATTTGCTGGTTTACAGCGTTACAGCACTGCCTCGTGGAGTGGTGACATCGGTACACGATGGGAAGATATGCGGGCTCAAATGACCGCAGGTCTCAATTACTCCATGTCGGGAATACCATTCTGGGGTATGGATCAGGGCGGTTTCTCTGTAGAAAGCCGTTTTGAACAGGCTCAGGGTATATTTGACCGTACTGGCGAAGAGAATGAGGACTTGAAGGAATGGCGTGAAATGCAAACGCGCTGGAATCAGTTTGGATGTTTCGTCCCTCTCTATCGAACCCATGGCCAATGGCCGTTGCGTGAGGTTTGGAACATTGCCCCGGAAAATCATCCTTGTTACAAGTCTATTGTCTACTACGACCGTTTGCGCTACCGTATGATGCCCTATTTGTACAGTATTGCAGCCTGGGCAAATCTGAAGGACTATACGCTGATGCGAGGATTGGTAATGGATTTCGAAGATGATGCCAAAGTAAACAATATTGGTGACCAATGGATGTTCGGACCGGCTTTCATGGCATGTCCTGTCGGTTATTACAAAGCCCGTACGAGAGACGTATACTTGCCCAAACAGTGTGGATGGTACGATCTGTACACAGGAAATCACTATGCGGGCGGACAGACTATCACTGCAGATGCACCATATGAACAGATGCCGGTGTTTGTACGGGAAGGTGCTATAATACCTTATGGACCGGAAATACAATGGAGTGACGAAAAACAACCCGAAAACATTACCCTCTATGTCTATACCGGAAAGGATGCCGACTTTTTGCTCTATGAGGATGAGGGTACCAATTACGATTACGAAAAAGGGCAGTATGCGACAATCAACATTCACTATGATGAATCGTCCAAAATGTTGACATTCGGCAAACGCAATGGCTCATTTGACGGAATGTTGAAGAATCGTGTGTTCAAGGTTGTTGTCGTGACACCGACAAAATCGCAGAGTCTGGCGTTTGACGACGTACCGGGAAAAACTGTATCATACAACGGAAGTCAGGTGTCAATAAAGCTCTGATTCCCTGTAGGAAGACCAACATCAAGTACTAATATGCGGTGTCATTTCTATGGCACCGCACAATACACTTTCAAATGAAAAAACTTATACTGCTGCTAATGGCCACTGTTTTTACAGTAGTGGCAGAGGCTCGCGAACGCATAAATTTTGATGAAGGGTGGCGGTTCTCTTTGGGTGACTCTGTACAGATGGCGCAAACGAATTATGATGATTCGTCGTGGCGTCAGCTTGACCTTCCTCATGACTGGGCTATAGAAGGTGATTTTCTGGATTCCAACCCTTCTGGTGCTGGTGGAGGATCACTTCCTGGTGGCGTTGGATGGTATCGTAAACATCTCCATATAGATCGAATTACTGATAATACCAGTCGGTGGTATATCGATATCGATGGAGCATATATGAATTCCACGGTCTATATCAATGGAAAGAAGTTGGGGACTCGTCCATACGGATACAGTTCGTTTCGTTATGAACTGACTCGGTTTCTTAATCCGGAGGGCGACAATGTGATTGCCGTCCGAGTGGACAATGGGGATCAACCCAACAGTAGATGGTATAGCGGTTGTGGTATCTATCGCCATGTGTGGGTCGTTCAAGTATCTCCCGTTTCCATTGCTCATTGGGGAACTTTCATCCAGCCGACAGTTCTGTCCAATGGGCAGGCAAAATTCCAAATTGATGTGATGCTTGAGAATGCTATGGACAATGGTGTCAAAGCCAAGGTTCGCAATACTCTTTATGATTCGGATATGAAAAAAATTGCATCTTCCGAGTCAGCAATACAATTGTCACCTAAAACGAAAGGTGTCTACAAGCCTGAGGATGACGGCTACAAGAAATTACCGGTCAATACGCAGTATCTTACATTGCGCAATCCGAAATTATGGACGATAGACAATCCCTATACCTACTTTGTGACAACACAGGTTATTGTTGGTGGTCATGTCGTTGACGAGTACACTACTCGAACAGGTGTACGTACTTTTGCCTTCAGTCCGGCAACCGGTTTTTCTCTCAATGGAAAATCAATGAAGATCAATGGCGTTTGTCAGCATCATGATTTCGGTTGTTTAGGCGCCGCTCTCAATGAAGATGCTTTGCATCGCCAACTCTGTATGCTCAAGGAAATGGGAGTCAATGCCATCAGATGTTCCCACAATCCTCCTGCTCCTGAATTGTTGGAGATGTGTGACACAATGGGATTTATCGTTATGGATGAATCCTTTGATATGTGGCGCAAAAGAAAAACAAAAAATGATTACTCTCAATATTTCAATAAGTGGCAAGAACGAGACCTTACTGACTTAATACGTCGTGACCGCAATCATCCAAGCATTTTGATGTGGAGTATTGGCAATGAAGTCTTGGAACAATGGACGCATGCCGATGCAGACACGTTGTCACTTGAGCAGGCTAATCTTCTGCTCAATTTCGGACATGATGCTTCGATGTTGGCAAAGAATGGTAAGGCAAGTGTCAATTCTGTACTTACTAAGCAACTTGTTGATGAGGTGAAGGAACTTGATACATCCCGTCCTGTGACAGCCGGGTGCAATGAACCAGACCCCAATAATCATCTCTTTAAGAGTGGCGCCTTGGATATCATCGGCTTCAATTATCATGAACAATATGTCAAAGACGTGCCTAAAAATTTCCCGGGCAAACCGTTTATTATGACAGAAAGTGTATCTGCGCTTGCTACGCGAGGATTCTATCGAATGCCAAGTGATTCCATCATTGAGACGCCGACGACATGGTGGGGACAATATACGGACCCTACTTATCAATGCAGTTCCTACGACAATCATCATGTGCCTTGGGGTACAACCCATGAAAACATGTGGGATATAGTGAAACACTCTCCGTGGTGTTGTGGGCAATTTATATGGACAGGATGGGATTACATTGGGGAACCTACTCCTTTTTCTTATCCGGCCCATTCCAGCTATTTTGGCGTTATCGATCTTGCGGGATTCCCAAAAGATGCGTTCTATTTGTACCAAAGTGAATGGACTACCAAAACTGTTCTCCATCTGTTTCCTCATTGGAATTGGTTGCGGGGTCAAGATATCGACTTGTGGTGCTATTACAACAATGCTGATGAGGTAGAATTGTTCATTAATGGGAAAAGTCAAGGCATCCGCCGTAAGGCAGATGATCACCAGTATCATGTACAGTGGCGTGTGAAATTTGAACCAGGTACTGCAAAAGTTGTATCGCGAAAGAATGGAAAAGTTGTTGCCACGCAAATCAATTACACGGCAGGCGCTCCAGATCATATACTACTGACCCCCGACAGAAAGGTAATGTCTGCGGATGGCAAGTCTTTGATATTTGTTACTGTAGAGATTTTGGACAAGGATGGTCATCTCTGTCCCAATGCAATGAACCAAATTTTCTTCTCTACCGAGGGCAACGTTTGTATAGAGGGTGTGGACAACGGCTCCCAATGGTCTCTTGAACGCTATAAAGACAATAAACGCCGCGCCCTTTATGGTAAATGCCTTGTTGTGTTGCGTTCCGGTAAATCAGCAGGAAAGGCAACGCTTACGGCTCGGGGAGTCGATTTGAAAGATGCTAAAATTACTATTGATGTCAAATAAGCAATACAAATGAGAATATTATTATCAACCTTCATTTTCGCCGTTGTGTCGCATATCGGCGCATCGGCTCAAAAAAATATACCTCCAAAGTATCTTGATACCAATGCCACTATAGAGGAGCGGGTGCAGGATGCGCTTTCTCGCATGACTACTCATGAGAAAGTGAGCATACTGCATGCGCAAAGTATGTTTACTTCTGCGGGTGTACCTCGCTTGGGTATACGGCAACTTGCCATGAGTGATGGTCCTCACGGTGTGCGGGCAGAAGTAGACTGGAGCTCGTGGGGGACCGCCAATTGGACAAATGATTCCATCGTCGCTTTTCCATCGTTGACCTGTCTTGCTGCCACATGGAATCGTGATATGTCCCAAATATATGGTAATGCAATAAGTGAGGAGTTTGCCTATCGTGGCAAGGATGTACTATTGGGCCCAGGTACGACTATCTGTAGAGTTCCGCTCAATGGTAGAAGTTTTGAATATATGGGCGAAGATCCTTATTTGTCCGGAGAAATGGCCGTACCATATATACAGGCTGCCCAAAAGAATGGAGTCGCTTGTTGTTTGAAGCATTTTGCGCTGAACAATCAGGAGACAGATCGCTTTCCTGTCAATATACATGTAGGGGAACGCGCGTTGCGTGAAATCTATCTTCCTGCTTTCAAGAAGTGTGTGCAAAAAGGTGGAGTATGGTCTATTATGGGGTCATATCCGATATGGAATGGGCAGCACCTTTGTCATAACGATTCTCTTCTCAATAAGATTCTTAAGAAAGAGTGGGGTTTTGATGGTTGTGTCATTAGTGATTGGGGCGGTACTCATGATACATGGGAAGCAGCCATGAACGGTCTTGATATAGAAATGGGAACCGATACAAATGGTAAAACCGAAGACCGAAGTAAGGGCTTTAACTTCTATCGTCTGGCAGATCCATTTGAGAAACTTATCAATGAGGGTAAAATACCAATGAGTGTTCTCAATGAAAAGGCTGCTCGTGTGCTTCGGTTGATTTTCAGGACTTCGATGAATGTAGGTCGGACTATCGGATCCCAATGCTCTGATGAACACTATGAGGCTTGTCGAAAAATCGGTGAGGAAGGTATAGTTTTATTGAAAAACCAAAACGGTATCCTTCCTTTGCAAATCGCAAAATACAAGAAAATTCTTGTTGTGGGCGACAATGCCACACGTAATATGAGTGAGGGAGGCGGCTCTTCCGAACTCAAAACAAAATTCGATATTTCTCCTCTTGATGGTTTGAAAGCGCTCTATGGCGACAAAATCGAATATGTGCAAGGATATTATGGTGGCCGTCCATTGTATGATGCTATTGATTCTGTGCCCGAAAGTACGCAGACCGCACTCATGGCTGAAGCACTGAAGAAGGCAAAAGATGCTGACCTGATTTTGTTTATTGGTGGATTGAACAAGAACTGGAAACAGGATTGTGAAGACGGTGATCGTGAAAACTACAATTTGTCGTACGGTCAAAACGAACTTATCACTGAGTTGGCGAAGATACAGAAGAATATTGTTGTAATCACCTTCGGAGGTAACGCCTTTGCCACTCCATGGTTGTCCCAAGTCAAGGCGTTGGTTCATTGTTGGTATTTAGGTTCAATGTCTGGTCAGACGCTGGCTGAAGTTTTGTCAGGAAAAGTAAATCCAAGTGGTAAACTGCCTGTAACGTTTGCAAAAAATCAAGATGACTATCCATGTTTCCAATTTGGTGCAAAGGGGTATCCTGGTGTTGATAAGCATGTATATTATGACGAAGGAATCTTTGTAGGGTATAGATGGTTTAATACGAAGAAGGTACAACCTCAATTCCCCTTTGGATTTGGTTTGAGTTATACAACGTTCAAATATGGTAAACCGGTATTGTCTTCAAAGACGATGTCGAGAGACGGCAAAATCTTATTGACCGTACCCGTGACCAATGTTGGTCATGTAGAGGGAAAGGAAGTTGTGGAATTATTTATTGGAGACAAAGTATCTTCAGAAGAAAGACCCGTTAAGGAGTTGAGAAATTTCGCCAAGGTGTCTCTTGTCCCTGGTGAAACGAAACAAGTACAGTTCGAAATTACGCCAGAAGATCTGCAATACTGGTCTACAAAAGAGCACGGATTTGTTGCCGAACCAGGAATATTCAAGGCTTATGTATGTGCCAGTGAAACGGATGTTCGTGGTGTTGCCGAATTCGAATTAAAATAGTGTAAGAAAATTCTTGCGTTATTTATGTATTGAGTATATAGGAGACTGGACTTTTTCTCAGCCTCCTATATATTTATACTATTGCAATATGGACTGGAACATGATGTCGAGATAGTTGTCGTCGTGTTGGATTCCCAAGTATCGGAAACTTTGCTTGTGGTAGTTTAGAACTCACTATTTGTTGCTTATAAGGTCCAGCATGATCATTCTTTCTGCCCATCCTATACCATTGCAAGAAAGAATCTGATGATCATTGTCGAAATCTATTTCTATTCCTTCATGGCCAGTCTTGTCTGACATGGCCAAGTACTTACGGAACAATGTTACGGCCTCGGGAATTTTGGATGAAATCCATTTTGCGTAACCTGCATTTAGAAGGTCGGATGGAACCGATTCTTCTTCTGATATAAGTGCGTTGTATATTTTGTCTGCTTCAGCTATTTTCTTATAGATAAGACATCCCCAAGCCAATGCACGTCTGATATCCTTTTGTTCTGGATTCTCGTAGTACAGATGGTATAGTTCGTCCATTCCTTGGCTGATTTTGCCAAGATGGAGTCTTGTTATAGATAAGTTGAGTCTGTATTTGATGTTCTCTTTATGCTCGGATTGAAGTTTCTCATAAAAAACTTCTGCTTGTCCATATTTCTTGTTAGTAAAGGCAATTCTGGCCATACCCCTTAAGGCATATTCGTCGGAAGGGTAGGTATGTAGTATTTCCTTGAAAATTGTTTGGGCCTTGTCCGTATAGCCTGTTCGCAGATAAACCTGTGCCAAAATGATTTTTGCTTCTCTATTTACGGGTGAAGTCGCGTCTGTATACAGAGATAAGACATCGTTGTAGTGGTGGTGTTTGAAGAAAAATATGGCGAGTTTATCACGTTCTGTTTGAAGTAATGCATCTTTGCATAATTCCATTGAAAAGAAGAATGGTACGTCCAATGAATTCCAAACAAACGGGTTGGAAAAATCGTTCTTATTTTGGTATAGATTGAAAAATCTGTACAGATCTTGAAGGTACAATCTCCTGATGTATGCGGGATTTTGGGTATCGCTGTTTCCTCGTATGAATGTATTGTCCATACTGCTTCCCATCATTTCCTGTATATTGGCAGGCAATTTGTCTATGATGGATGACAAACCTAATACAAATGAGTATTTGTCGGAATCACAAAATATCCCGTCGTTCATTATTGCCGTCAAAGGATTGTTTTTGCCTATTTTATTGATGGCAGAGGCTATTTGTGGGTGTTGTGGATAATATGGACAGAACCAGTTGCTCAGTTTGTAGAAGAATGTGAATCGTTTCATTTGGGAGAATCCGCCGAAATAGATGTCAGAACCTGCTTTTTGCATGGCTCTCATTCGTTCGAAGGTATTTTCCAGTTTTTCTATTTCTTGGTCTACAGTTTCGGGATTCAGAATCTCTTTCAGCGAATCGTCATCGTCACGTTCTATAAGTCCGGAACGTGTGATGTGTAGGTTGTTGTTTTTTATAAGTGTAGGAAGTATATCATTCTGTATGATTTTGTTGTCTGCATCTGTGTTGCAACAATAGAAGAGCTGTATCTGCAATTCCAGTATTTCCTTTCGGAAAATTTCCGTTTCGCATATTGTTTCGATACGTTTGCGTATCTCGGGAATAGAAAGTTCGTCTCCTTTGGGTAGGGAAAGTACCCATCCCACTAAGGCTCGCTGTCGTATGCTCTCGTCTGTGCAGTCTGTGTATAACGTTGTGAGCGTCTCCCATTTTTTGAGGTCGAAAATACGGATACAGGCCAGCGTGATTGCACTTACAAGCAACTCTGCGTCTCCCGTATCAATCATCGGTGACATGAGCATCTCTTGCATTTGTGCTGAGAAATTGTCAGACCATGGCTCGCTGATAAGAATACCGTTGAATGTGTTGTCCATGAAGGACAAATGACGTTCGTATATATTAGACAGCGACGTTTTGTCCTTGATGTCGTTTTCCAGTGACATGAGGGCTACGTCTTGTACATATTCCTCCAAGTGGTCTTTGATGTTGTCCAAATGGTCTTTGATGTCGTAAGCATGGGATGTCGCCTCAACAAATGTTCGTACAGTCGTTTTCAAATGCTCCAATCGTAGATTGGAATAAAGTTTATAAGTTTTTTTCAGAAGTCCTTGGTAGATGGCATCAGCCTGTTGGTCTCTGAACCCGCGTTGTAGGAAGTCGCGCATCAGGCCGTAGTCACTTTCTATTTCTACTATGGCAGAAGTTGCTTGAGGCAAGCCCCCTTCGGATTGCTTCTGTTGTATGAGTCGTATTGCTTTTTGTAGATTACGTTCTATCAAAATGCTATGTAGTATATTGTCTTTCATTGATTTCGGCTGTACGGATATTTAGTGTGACGCTATTGTTCCAACCATTGTTTTGCTGTCGTGACATCGGCTGCACGTGGCGGTGCGGCATGCGAAAATTTGATGTGTGGCAGTGATTGAATTTGTTTTGCAGACAGACTATAGTATTTTGACAATATATCTGCGTAATGTGTCAGGCCTCGACTTGAAATGGAGTCACAAGCACGGTTGTAAGCGGTAAGAAATGCTTTCAATTGGTGTTGTCTTCTTTTGTCCGATATCTTTTTTCGATTGAAAGCAATGACTCCCAATGAAGTACCAGTATCTCTACTATCATACAATTTGCCGTGTCCCTCAACCTTGGCAATCGTAGCCTGAGGCTCGGTGAGCCACAATGCATCCATTTCGTTGTTGAGTAGCATGGATAACCGGATGTTTACATCGTTGACTTGTATCTTGAATACTTGTGCGGAGGTCTTTACTCCATGTAGAGCCTTGTCTGAGAGAAGATCTGTAGCAGAATATCGGGTCATGGCTATCATCTTGTCTCCAAGTTGGTCTACTTTTTTGAGTCGGGCTTTGTGGTTCGCTACAAGTATCCAATATGCATTTGTGGAAGATGTGAAATCAATAGACATCCCTTTTTGCTGTAGTCGCAATGCTCTGACGAGGTCGGTTACAGCCCCTTCTACAGATTCTCCGACGAGTGCAGTGTCACAATCCATCTGGGCATTGAAACGTTTCAATCTTACGTCAACTCCCAATGTGTCAAAGAAGTGCTTCTCTTTGGCCAAAAGTAGCGGAAGACAATCAAGGGTAGGCATGACGGCTATCTTTAGTGCAAGAGAGTCTTCTCTATACAGGCGTTGACGTTCTGCTTTTGATATGCGGCGTTGTTCTTCGGCCGAGCGTCCACATGATGTGAACAGTATGCCGGTCAGAATGATGAATAAAAATATTTTTCTCATAGAGTATTGTTTCTTGTGGGGTGTAAAGGTGGACTTTGTCAGACGGTGACGGGTGTTTTAGAACCTACCTTCTTCTATATTAGTCAATGTCAACAACCGTAATGCCCGCACCGCCAAATTGCACATGCTCATCGCGGTATGATGAAACGCCAGGAACGGTAGCCAAATATTGACGGATGAGTTGGCGAAGTATGCCATTCCCTTTTCCATGAAGAATACGTACTCTGGGCATGCCTACAAGTATGGCATCGTCTATGAAATAGGTAACGGCATGCAGTGCCTCGTCTCCTCTCATGCCCCTTACATCAAGATCTTGATGGAAGTTTTCCCGACGGTTATCTATCGTTTGTCTGGTTTCCCGACTGATACCAGCCTGTCTTGTGACCGTAGGTTGCGGTGCTTGTGCAGCCTCAAGTCGGCTGGTTCGCATTTTGGTTCGCATATCTCCGAATATTACGGTGGCCTTGTCTCCGGATATTTCCTCAATATGTCCGATTGTTGTCATTCCTTTAATACGCACAAAGTCTCCTACACAGAATGATGTATTCTCCTTCTTTTTTGTATTTGCAACAGATGCAGGAGACAACTTTTGCGCATTGTTCTCAGCCTTCTCTTTTTTTCGCTTTTCACGTCTTTGTCGCCGTTCCTCTATTTGTTTCATTTTCCGAGCAATCAACTCGTCCTTGTTTTGGGCATCTGTGTCGCTCACCATTTCTTTGAAAAGAGCAAGGTCTTCGCGTATGCGTTTTGTGGATTCCTTTTCGGCTTGCTTTTCACGTATTTCCTTGATGACATTTTCAATCTTTCTATTGCTTTGACTGATGAGTTCTTCAGCTTGCTCCTTGGCCTGACGCATGATGTCGCGACGTTTGGTGTCTATTTCCTTTATGTCAGACTCGTATTTGGATATAATCCGCTCCAAATCCTTTTCCCGCTGATGTATACTTTGACGCTTGCCTTCCCAATAACGTTTGTCGCGAACGATGTCTTGTAGGTATTTGTCACTTTGTATGTACTCCGAACCGACAATTTCACTCGCATCGCGAATTACATCTTCTGGCAATCCTGTCTTGCGTGCTATCTCTATGGCAAAAGAACTTCCCGGCTGTCCGATGGCCAATTGGAATAGTGGGCGCATCTCATGACGGTCATAGAGCATGGCTGCATTTACAACGCAAGGATGGCTGTCTGCGTAGTGCTTCAGATTTTGGTAGTGTGTGGTGATGATTCCATAAGCCTTCTTTGAACAAAATTTTTTGAGTACAGCCTCTGCAATGGCTCCGCCAATCTGTGGCTCTGTTCCCGTTCCGAATTCATCGATAAGCAAAATCGTTGCATCATTTGCTTGTCGCATCATGCATTTCATGTTGGTCAGATGACTGGAATATGTGCTGAGGTCGTTCTCTATGCTTTGTTCGTCTCCAATATCTATCATGATATCTTTGAATACACCTGCTGTAGATCTTTCGCTGAAGGGTACGGAAATTCCGCACTGCAACATGTATTGTAGTATTCCCACCGTTTTCAGACAGACGGATTTTCCTCCCGCATTGGGGCCGGAGATGATAAGTATACGGTCTTCCTCCGTGAGGGTGATGTCGAGAGGTACAATGGACTTTCCTTGTTTCTGAAGTGATAATTGAAGCAAGGGGTGGATGGCCTGTATCCAATCAAGCCGTGGTCGATGGTGCACCTTCGGCTCTATTCCATTGACAAGACGGGCGAATTCTGCTTTTGCACGTATGAAATCGACTATTCCCAAAAAACGATATGAAGATAAAATCTCGCGTACGTGTGGGCGCACCAATTTTGTGAATTCAGTAAGAATCCGTAATATCTCCCGTTGTTCTTCGGCTTCCAGTTCGCGTATGCGATTGTTGGCCTCTACTACTTCTGTAGGTTCTACATAGACCGTCTTTCCAGTAGCCGACTCGTCATGTACGATGCCTCTCACTTTTCTCTTTACACCGGGTGCAATGGGAATGACGAGTCTACCGTCGCGCATGGTGGGGGTGACATCTTTGTCGACGAGTCCTTCTGCTTGTGCAGAGCGTAATATGCTAAATAGTGTGCGTGATATGCTTCCCTGTGCTCGTGACAACTCTTGTCGGATGTCGGCTAATGCAGGTGACGCATTATCCTTCACTTTTCCGTATTTGTCGAGTATTTGGTCGATGCGCCGGATTAGTTCAGGGAATGTGAATGCGTCGGCTGTGAGAAGATGAAGGGTGGGGTAGATGTAGGTATCCTCGTCTGTGTATTTGTCAAAAACGGTGGTGATGTCACTGATTGTTTCGAGAGATCGACGAAGATCAAATATCTCGCTTTCTTCTAAATGAGTACCTTCCAGACGGATGCGTGAGATGGATTCGCGAAGATCGAAGAAAAATTGTAAAGGAAATTGTTCCTCTGTGTCCTGCAATTTACGAAATTCCGTGGTTTGCGTAAGCCATTCGTTGATGATGTCTGCATCATAAGATATTGACATTGCGTCAACGCGTTCTTTTCCTAATGGACTGAGACAACGTTGACGGAGCAAAGAGCGTATTTCTCGAAAGCCGATTTTTTCTTCAAAATTGTTAGGATATATCATGGAGTGATATTTGCTAAATCAGTAAAGGTGGGTTCCCATCGTTAACTAAGGCGCTGCAATATTTGAGTGATACCTTGTTCTCGGTGGCATATATGTACTTCTATTCCAAATTTTTTATGTAGATGTTCTGCAAGATGTTGAGCGGAGTATACGCTGCGATGCTGGCCTCCCGTACATCCGAAAGAGAACATCAAGTCAGTAAATCCTCTTTGGATATAGCGGGCAACGTGTGCATCGGCCAATTTGTATACGCTATCAAGGAATGTCAGTATTTCTCCGTCATCTTCCAAGAAGCGGATGACCGGCTCGTCCAGCCCCGTTAACTTCTTGTAGGGTTCGTATCTGCCTGGATTATGAGTTGAACGACAGTCAAATACATATCCGCCACCGTTTCCTGATGTATCTTCCGGTATTCCCTTCCGGTATGAGAAACTGTAGATGCGGATAACGAGTGGCCCCTTCCCATCGTACTTGGAGTATGTAGCCGGTCCGTCTTGTGGATTGCCTTTGTAGATATTGTTTTCCGCTATGCGGAAACCATCGTATCTGGAAATGGCAGATTCTTCGATATGGGCGTATTGAGGTAGTTCCGTTAGGCGCTTAAGAACATCCATCATGTATGGGTACGGAAATTCGTTGGATAGGGCGAGCAATTCACGTAGATTGTCCAATGCCGGTGGTATGGAATCAAGAAAATGCTTTTTGCGCTCGAAATACCCGCGGAAACCGTATGCTCCCAAGACTTGTAATGTGCGGAATAAAACAAACAAACTGAGTCTGCTGACGAAGTGACGGACAGAAGGAACCTCTGTGTAACTTTTCAGCGAATTGTAATATTCGGCCACTAAGTCGCGGCGTAATTTATGTGAATACTTGGCGGATGCCTGCCATAAAAACGAGGCCAAATCGTAATAGTAAGGACCTTTTCTTCCACCTTGGAAATCAATGAAATATGGCTCGTTACTATTGGTCAATATTACGTTTCTTGCCTGAAAATCGCGATAGAGGAAAGCGTCATTTTTTTCGCTTGTCAAATCTTTCGCCATAAGACGGAAATTTGCCTCCAGTTTCAACTCGTGAAAATCAAGTCCCGACGGCATCAGAAAGCAGTATTTGAAATAATTAAGGTCAAAGAGCACACTTTCTTCATTGAATTCCGGTTGCGGATAACAATTGCTCCAATCCATGCCGCGGGCACCGCGTATTTGGATGTTGGGTAATTGTCGTATGGTTGCTATCAGTAAGTCTTTTTCATGTTGGTTGTATCGACCTCCTGTATCACGACCTCCCTTGATGGCATCAAAGAGAGATATCTTTCCTAAGTCGGTCTGAAGGTATACACGCTCGTCTTCGCTTGCTGCGATGATGTGTGGTACAGGTAACTGTCTGAGTTCGAAATGACGGGATAGGTAAATGAAGGCGTGGTTTTCGTCACGGCTTGTGCCGATGACACCGATGACCGTGTTTCCGCATTTGTCGAACAACCGGTAATATTCCCGGTTGCTTCCAGCCCCTTGCATCTTCTCTACTGTAGTGGGCTTGCTACCATTCCACTTGGTGTATAGGTTTATCAAGTCTTTGTAACCTGTTGATATACTTTCAGTCATTTTCTTGGTCAGTTGTAGAATTGTTGTCCATTTTCTTTTTCGTCCAAAGTACAAATGCCCTGTCTATAGCAAGCAACAGGAAGAGTACCGCTAGAGATATGCTGATGCTTTTTGTCAGTAAAATCATTCCTCCTACGATAATGATAAATCGTAGGATGTATTTGGGAGTCAAGAGATCTTTCATGTTGCGAAGTTACAAATTTTATTTGTAATAAGTAGGTATTCAAAATCATTCGTATATAAATATCAGCAGATGTTATTATACTTTGATAGGCCTCTGCACTTTCTTTTCGCCTGTATGTCTGGCTTTCATCGGTCGTGTAGCCCGCTATACTCTTGTATAGACCAATTTTCGTAAAAACTTTGTCGTGTTGAATAAAAATGAGTAACTTTGTGAGCATATATTATAATTGCGTATTTTTATGATGCAAGCTATGATTTTTGCGGCAGGCTTGGGCACCCGCCTGAAACCCCTTACAGATACGATGCCTAAAGCATTGGTGAAGGTTGGTGGCGAACCACTGATAGAACATGTCGTGCGTAGACTTGCAAAGTCAGGATTTAGACATATTGTAGTCAATGTTCATCATTTCTCGTCTCAAATCATAGATTATCTTCGTGAAAAGGATAATTTCGGGTTGGATATAAAAATAAGTGATGAGAGTGACAAATTGCTTGATACTGGTGGGGGAATAAAAAAGGCCGCACATTTGTTTGATAATAATTTCCCCATACTCATACACAATGTTGACATAATTAGCAATGTCAATTTACTACAGTTTTATGAGTTTGCCCAAAACTGTGAGGCAATTGGTGAACTATCGAAGAGTACGCAACCATCTTTTAATATGCCAATCGATGCGGTATTGCTGGTCAGCAGGCGCAAAACAAAGCGGTATTTATTGTTTGATGACAATATGTCACTGGTCGGTTGGACCAATATTGAGACAGGTGAGATCCGAAGTCCGTACGGCGAAATTGATGTGCAGAAATACCAAATGTTTGCCTTTGCAGGGATACATGTCATCTCACCACGTTTGGTCAATGCAATGGATGAATTCCCTGATAGATTCGGTATTATGGATTTCTATTTGAAGACTTGTGCGACTCATCGCATTGTAGGCTTTGTCAAGAATGATTTGGCACTGATGGATATCGGGAAGTTAGATACGCTTTCACAAGCAGAGGAATTCTTGAAAAACTTAGGAGAATACAAAATTTGATAAATCGTTCTACATATAAAATATAATCACAACGAATGCAACAGAAGATAATAATTCTTGATTTCGGTTCTCAAACGACGCAACTTATAGGCCGTCGTGTTCGCGAACTTGACACCTTCTGCGAGATTATGCCTTACAACAAATTTCCAAAGGATGATCCGTCTGTCATAGGAGTTATTCTGAGTGGTAGCCCTTATTCTGTTCATGACAAAGAGGCCTTCAAGGTCGATTTGAGCCAATTTGTCGGCCGAATCCCTGTTTTGGGTATTTGTTATGGTGCGCAGTTTATCTCTTATGCCAATGGTGGAAAGGTTGAGGCTGCGGATAGTCGCGAATATGGTCGTGCCAATTTGGAGTATTTCGAACTTGATAATCCGTTGTTTAAGGGATTTGAAAAGAATTCCCAAGTTTGGATGAGCCATGGAGATACCATCACGGCCATTCCTGAGGACTATGAGTGCATCGCTTCTACAGCCAATGTGAAGTATGCTGCCTATGCGTCAACCAAGCAACCTGTTTGGGCTGTACAGTTCCATCCCGAGGTATTCCACTCTCTGCAAGGAACGCAATTGTTGAAGAACTTTGTCGTAGATATTTGCGGTAGCAAGCAAGATTGGAGTGCAGACTCGTTTGTAGAAACGACGGTTGCCGAATTGAAACAGCAGTTGGGTGATGATAAAGTTATTCTCGGACTTTCGGGTGGCGTGGATTCCAGTGTTGCTGCTGTATTGCTGAACAAGGCGATTGGCAAGAATCTTACTTGTATCTTTGTTGATCATGGCATGCTTCGCAAGAACGAGTTCCATGATGTGATGGAGGATTATAAATGCCTCGGACTTAACGTTATCGGGGTTGATGCAAGTGAAAAATTCTTCGCCGATTTAGCGGGCATTACTGACCCTGAACAGAAAAGAAAAATCATAGGACGTGATTTTGTTGAAGTGTTCAATGCTGAGGCCAAGAAGCAAGTAGGTGCCAAATGGTTGGCTCAGGGTACTATATACCCCGACCGAATAGAGTCTCTCAATATTACGGGAAAGGTAATCAAGAGCCATCACAATGTAGGCGGATTACCCAAGGAGATGAATTTGCAGTTGTGCGAACCGCTGAAATGGCTTTTCAAGGATGAGGTGCGTAGAGTAGGCCGTTCTATGGGTATGCCTGAACACCTTATTACCCGCCATCCCTTCCCCGGACCAGGTCTTGCCGTCAGAATATTGGGCGATATTACTCCTGAGAAGGTGCGCATCCTGCAGGATGCTGACGATATCTATATTCGTGGTCTCCGTGAGTATAAGGTGAAACTTTCCGGTGAGGATGCGCGTCGGGTCTTGGCTGCAGGCGTTCCCGCCGACATGCAAAATGGCGAGATAGAGGTTTCCCTATATGATCAGATATGGCAAGCCGGTACTGTGTTGCTTTCCACGGTACGTTCTGTGGGCGTTATGGGTGATGAGCGTACTTACGAACATCCTGTTGCCCTGCGTGCTGTCACGTCGACAGATGCAATGACTGCTGATTGGGCCCACCTGCCATACGATTTTATGGCGAAGGTATCCAATGAGATCATCAATAAAGTACGAGGTGTCAATCGCGTATGTTATGACATATCCTCAAAACCACCATCGACAATCGAGTGGGAATAAACGAGAGAATATAGAAAAGTGAAATCGTCACTTAAATAGTAAAAGGGATTTGTTGACAAAAATAATGGTCAGCGAATCCCTTTTTTAGATATTGTTACAATGTGTTTATCCAAGTCGTGATTTTTTCCAATACTTCAGGAGAGATAGTTTCCTCTATCTGCTGATATTCAACTATTGCCCCTGTTTCGCAGTGTTGAAAGAGATGATTCAGATTTTCCAGGGCAAGGATCGTATGTTTGCAGTTTACCAGTCCTCGTTCCAGTACTTTAATGTTTGCGTCACAGTCTACTTGTGTGTCTTTCTTGCCATTTAGGGCAAGGGTAGGGCACTTGATGTGCGCCAGTAGTTTACCTATGTCTATCGTTAGGAAGTGTCGCATATAAGGCACTTTTACCTGTTTTATTGCTTGGCTCAACAGAGGTTTGAACATGACGGGAATGGTATCCATATTGAGCCTTTCTATATTCTCACCTTCTTTCAACGATGAAAAAATGCTTTCCAAAGTATTGCAATAACGGTTCACTGCGTCTTCTGGAAATCCTAAGGAAGATAGTGCAATTCTATTCTGCATCAAGAGCGTTTCTGTACCCGATATGGCCATGCCTGCCAGTGATATGACAAAGTCTGTTTTGTGCTCGGCTGCAAGCATCATGGCAATAGTACCGCCTTCGCTATGTCCCAATACGCCAACTTTTCCAAATCGCTTGCGTAGTATCTTGATACCTGCTTCGGCATCCTGCTTGAAATCATCCGTGGTGTAGTCCATGAAATGGATAGACGAATCTCCGTATCCTCTGTCATCATAACGAAGTGACGCTATACCGTGGCGGGCCAGGGCATCTGCAATAACAGCAAAGGGTTTGTGTTCAAATATTTCTTCATCACGATTTTGTTGGCCGCTACCGGTCACCATCAGAACGACAGGGGTCTTCTTGGTGTAACCTTCTGGCAGGGTCAATGTTCCGCTAAAGGAAAAGTTTCTGTTGGTAAAGTGTATTTGCTCTTCTTGATATGGGAACGGAGCCACAGGCGTTTGAGGGCGATTTGCCTCAAGCGGACCTGGCTGAAGAGTTAGAGGGAAAGTCATCCCATTTTGTCGGAATGTTCCACAAATACTGTCACCATGATTCTCTCCTTCAAAGACAGCCCCTATGGTAGGAATAGTCACCTTTATTTTGTTGCCTTCTAATGTTGTTTTTTCGGCCTTTATGCCTTTGACTCCTTGTGAAGGGGAATCAAGCGTGCAACTGTCGTCCGTAAAATTGAAAACCAACGGCAACTTGATGCCTTGTACATAAAGTTTACCTTTCCAGCATCCTTCTTGTGCATATACATTTGCCATTGAGAAAATGCACAATATCATCAAAAAAAATGTTCTTTTCATTCTTCGTTATGTAGGTTTGATTTGAAAACAATACAAAGATAAATATTTATTTTTATATTTGGATTTCTGCCGGATGTTTTCCCCGTGATTGTGACGGTTTCTCAATCAAAATAGTTATCTTTGCATCAATTGCACGGGCGACCGGAGATAATGAAAAACTCTACTGATGGTGTCGGCAGATGGATGCGCGATACGCAATTATGTGGTGCGAGAAACTTCTATTATATTCGTCCGTACATTAGATTTTTTGGAATAAACACCTAAAAATAATCAATATATGAAACCAACATTATTACTCCTTGCGGCTGGAATGGGTAGCCGCTACGGTGGTTTGAAACAACTTGATGGTCTTGGCCCAAATGGTGAGACTATTATGGATTATTCCATCTATGATGCTATAAAGGCAGGATTTGGAAAAATCGTATTTGTGATACGCAAAGATTTTGAACAGGAGTTCCGTGACAAAGTATTGTCAAAGTACGAGGGCCATATCCCTGCTGAACTCTGTTTCCAAGCACTTGATGATCTGCCTGAGGGCTTCTCCGTTCCTGAAGGAAGAGAAAAACCGTGGGGAACAAACCACGCTGTACTGATGGCGAAGGATACGATAAAGGAACCTTTCTGTGTTATCAATTGCGATGATTTTTACAATCGTGACGCCTTTATGGTCATCGGAAAATTCTTGTCGGAACTTCCCGATGGAGCAACAAACCAGTATGCAATGGTTGGATTCCGTGTCGGTAACACGCTTTCTGAAAATGGTACAGTTGCTCGTGGTATTTGTTCCAAGGATGAGGAAGGTAATCTGACAACCGTAGTTGAGAGAACCGAAATCAAGCGTGTCGATGGTCCTGTCTGCTATAAGGATGAAAATGGTGAATGGGTGGCCGTGGAAGACAATACACCTGTATCAATGAATATGTGGGGATTTACCCCCGACTATTTCCAGCACAGTGAAAGTTATTTCAAGGAATTCCTTTCTGACCCCAAGAATATTGCAAATCTGAAGGCGGAATTTTTTATTCCCTTGATGGTCAATAAGCTAATCAATGAGAAGACGGCCACTGTTAAAGTACTTGACACGACGAGCAAGTGGTTTGGTGTAACGTACGCTGCTGATCGTCCAAGTGTTGTTGCAAAGATACAAAGCCTTGTAGACGAGGGCGTTTATCCTAATAAAATGTTCTAATAAAAGAATTCCTAAAATGTGCCCATTCTAAAGGATTTTTTTCTTCCTTCAGAATGGGCATTTTGTATTGCTGCACCTGTCTCAAAATAAAAAGGAGTGCATCCTTGATGATTGCACTCCTTTTTATTTCACTGGACTGAATGTCTGTTACTTTCAATTATTCTATCACGACAAGAGGGGTATCCTCCATTACGCTCTCACCTTGCTTTACACAGATGGCGGTCACTTTTCCGTCTTTTTCGGCTTCGAGATTGTTTGCCATCTTCATGGCTTCAAGTACTACAACGGTATCACCTTTCTTTACCTCATCACCGACAGTTACCTTGATTTCTGTTACAACACCGGGAAGTGGGGCGCGGAGGGCATTGGCCGTGTTGACATTGGTATTGGGAGTAGCCTCATTTTCTTCAGAAGTTGTTGCTGCCTTGACAACGACTTTCTTCTTCTCTTCTTTGGGCTCTTCTTCCATTTCTACCTTGTATTCGACTCCATTTACCGTTACCGTGGCAATGTTTCCTTCGATTTCACCGATGGCTACTTCATATTTTTGGCCATCTATGGTATATTTGTATTCTTTCATTCTTCTCTTTGTTTTATGGATGAACTGTCATCTGAAGCATTCTGGCGTTCCATAATGTCTTGCGCTCTTTGATTGTAATGATTCCAGGCTCATTGTCATGTACATTGTTACCCCTGAAATCATGCAATGCCAAGGCAATGGCCGCATATACAGCGTTGTCTATCTTTTCCATGATTGAAGTTTGTTCTATTGTTTTGATTACATAGGCATGCAACCATGCTTCTTGGCTGGTAGTGACTGACGCTTGGTGGCCAGTTGTGCCAATCCACGGCAGATACGGAATCTGGTGTTTCTCGGTTCTATCACGTCGTCGATATAGCCATATTGAGCGGCTTGATACGGATTGGCAAACATCTCTGTGTACTCGTCCTCTTTTTCTGCAAGGAAGGCTTTGGGGTCTTCTTTGGTCTTTGCCTCTTTTGCACACAACACGGCAACCGCACCACTGGCACCCATTACTGCGATTTCTGATGTCGGCCATGCAAAGTTGAGGTCTGCACGAAGTTGCTTACATCCCATCACAATGTGGCTACCTCCGTAACTCTTGCGGAGTGTAATCGTAATCTTGGGTACAGTTGCTTCTCCGTATGCGTAGAGCAATTGTGCTCCGTGCAGGATGACGGCATTGTATTCTTGACCTGTACCGGGCAGGAATCCGGGTACGTCGACAAGTGATACGATAGGAATGTTGAATGCGTCGCAGAAACGAACAAAACGTGCTCCTTTGCGGCTGGCGTTGGCGTCAAGTACTCCTGCGTAGCAAGAGGGCTGGTTGGCAACGATACCTACGCTCTGGCCATTGAATCGAGCAAATCCAGTAATGATGTTCTTTGCAAATTTGGGTTGAACTTCAAAGAATTCGCCATTGTCAGTGATGGCTCCGATGACTTTATACATGTCATAAGCCATATTGGGATTGTCGGGGAGTATTTCGTTGAGGAGGTCTGCCTTTCTGTCAATTGGATCTGTACATTCGACGCGTGGAGCCTCTTCGGTGTTGTTGGAAGGAATGTAGCTCAGCAACTTTCTGATGAGGGCCATCGCTTCTTCCTCTGTCTTTGCAGTGAAGTGGGTGACACCGCTTTTTGTAGCATGTACGGATGCACCTCCCAAATGTTCGGAGTCAATATCTTCTCCTGTTACGGTCTTTACGACCTTTGGTCCGGTAAGGAACATGTAGGAAGTGTTCTCCATCATCAGGATGAAATCAGTAAGGGCAGGTGAGTATACGGCACCACCAGCGCAAGGGCCAAAGATTCCAGATATTTGTGGAATCACACCGCTTGCCAGAATGTTACGCTCGAAAATCTCTCCGTATCCAGCCAAAGCACAGATGCCTTCCTGAATACGTGCACCGCCTGAATCGTTCATACAGATGACGGGGGCACCCATAGTCATGGCCATATCCATGACCTTGCATATTTTTTGTGACATTGTCTCAGAGAGAGAACCACCGTTTACCGTGAAGTCTTGTGCATAAAGATAGACAAGACGGCCGTCTATTGTTGCGGAACCAGCTACTACACCATCGCCAAGGTATTGTTTCTTTTCCATACCAAAGTTATGGCAACGATGCAACTTGAACATATCGTACTCCTCGAAAGATCCCTCGTCGACGAGCATTTCTATGCGCTCACGTGCTGTGTACTTGCCGCGGTTATGCTGCTTCTCTATCGCAGCCTCGCCGCCTCCAAGACGCGCTTTTTCGCGTTTTGCGACCAACTCTTTGATTTTCTCAACTTGTTTGCTCATAAATATATGATGGTTAATTGTATTCTTGCTTTTGTTGTGTGCAAAAGTACGAAAAAAAGGGGAAAGAAAAAAGCCATCCCCCTTTGTTTTGTATTTCTTGTAAAAACAAAGAGGAATGGCTATGTCTACGGATGTATTGTGCCGCGGGTGATGATGTTCAACTGAGGTCTATTGATACCTGTCTTTATCTGCTCGCGGTAAATCAAAAATCAATAGTTCTCGGCCTTGATTTCAAAGTAACTTTGCGGGTGTGCGCATACGGGACATACTTTGGGCGCTTTAGGACCAACTACGATATGACCACAGTTGCGGCAAATCCAGATGCGGTCACCATCGCGTGAGAACACTACCGCATCGTTGATGTTTTGGAGGAGATGACGATAACGCTCCTCATGGTGCTTTTCAATGGCACCTACCATACGGAATTTTGCGGCAATTTCATTGAAACCTTCTTCTTCGGCTTCTTTGGCCATGCGGTCGTACATATCGGTCCACTCGTAGTTCTCACCAGCGGCTGCAGCTGCAAGGTTCTCTTCAGTGCTCTTGATGGCACCGCCTTCAAGGTACTTGAACCACATCTTGGCATGCTCTTTCTCGTTTTGAGCGGTTTCTTCAAAGAGAGCGGCTATTTGCTCGTATCCGTCCTTCTTGGCTTTTGAAGCGAAGTAGGTGTATTTGTTGCGAGCCATTGATTCTCCTGCAAATGCATCTTGCAGGTTCTTTTCTGTCTTAGTTCCTTTCAGTTCTTTCATAATGTTATTGTTTTGGATGGGGTTATTGTTTTTTCTATTGCTGATGCAAAGTTACATATTTGTCTTCAATTCTGCACATATAATTTGTCTATTGCTTGATAGGTATTTTCTATAGTGGTAGGTTCTAAAACGTGGGCTTTGTCATCCCATCTATTTGTGTTTATCGTGATGGAATTTTAAGAACCTTCCTATAGGGCGTCATTTTTGTGCAGTGATTTCCGTATTTGGTAGCGTTGTACGATGCCTGCAAGTATTGCATAGACGATGACTTGTATCCAAAGCGCTTGTATCTCGGGTCTTATATCAGATAATAATGCTCCTGTCGTATTCATCTTCACAAATCCCTGTATCCCGAAGGTTGAAGGGAAAAGGAAAGATATATAGTGCCATACTGCAGGTATGTTTGAGCCTGGCCACGATACACCGGACATGAATAGGAACGGTACGGATGTGAAAACAACCAAGAGCATGACATGTTCGCGTTGATGAAGGAATATGGTAAATGTCATCGCGAAGAAAATGCAGGCCAATAGATAGGGTAGGGCAAAGCATATAAAGTCATACATATGCAGCATATGTACGAAATGGAATATTCTTGGTATGGCCAACAAGATATAGGCTGTCATCACCGAGAAAATCATAAAGTAGCAGAGTGTCCGCCCGGCCGTAATGCGTATTGTGCCGCATTGTTTGTCGTATATATGTTTTAGTCCGGCGTAACGTCCCATCTCGTAGGATGTTCCTCCGGAAAGTCCGATGCCGAGCAGCAGAACTTGCTGGATAATCAAGACTAAAACTCCAGGTAGGATGAAATTTCCATAACCGGCCGTATTGTTGAACATAGGCACTTCCTCGAAATCAAGTGGCCGTGTGCTAATGGCTTCTTCCCGGGATGTGTAGTGACCTGACAATGAAGTCTGTATCTTTGCATTCATCTCTGATGCAACAGCAGTCGCAGTTTGGTATATTGCCTTGTAAGTAAGCATGATTCCCATGTTGCAGTATACCCCGACGGTCGTACTCTCCATTCGTCCAAGGTTCTTTGAAAAATCCTCTGGAATGTAGATGGCACCGTAGACTACCTGTCGGCCAATCAGTTGTTTTGCCTCGTCGAGGCTATTGCAGTGGTAAGCAACGCGTACGTCTGGCGATGCGTCACACTTTCTGATAAATTCCAAACTCGTAGCGCTATGGGATTGGTCTACAATGGCTACCGGTACTTCTCTTACTACCTCATTGTTGTATATCCATGAATACAATATCGGGTAGGCGAGAGGTAGCAAAATGACAAAAAGCAGCATGCCTTCGTCCTTGAACGTGGTCTTTACCTCGTTCATCCACACTTGGCAAGTGTCGATAAGGACATTATATATTTTCTTTAGGATGGTTTTCATCGTTTTGCTATAGGGCTATGGAATGTATATAAAGTGTTTTGCGGCTTTCTGTATGCGGAAAATGACCAAGAGAGGAAGGGCTGCAAACAGAAGAAGTGCGCAAATGCTTGTCCATACGTCAGAAAGCGGATACCCTCCCAGTACACCTATTTGGTATAACATAAAGTAATGTCGCAATGGAAATAGATTGGCCAAAGTTTCCAATGCCGGATCCATGGCTAATGTCGGGAATGCTGTACCCACCATAGAGAAACTGAGTACAGACCATAGCGAGCACATGCTCATGGCCATTCGTAAGGACGGGAACAATCCGAACAAGAATATACCGAAACCTTGTGAGGCAAGAATCGTAAGCAATCCCAAAATCAGTATGGGCAACGTACCTCCCGGGTGGGGGAAACCGAGTCCATAGAATACATAGAACAGATAACCGTAGAATACAATCAGGTATACGACTGTTTGCGGAATCATCTTTCCGATTAAGGCTATCCATATATTGCCGTTAGCTTCTTTCAGCCATTGCTGCGCAGTACCCTCTTTCAGTTCGCTTCCCAAATTGTAAGCGGTGACGAGGAATACGAACAACAGAATACAACCGGGTATGAGCATAGTACTGAGATAGACATTGTAGTTGGTCCACGGATTGCTCAGTGGGTGTAGGTCTATGACAATTGGCTGTAGGAATGTGCTGATCTGCTTGTTGGTGTAGCCTTTGGCGCGCATGGTAGCAGAGCCGACAGCTGCGGAACCTAACGTGGAGATAGTCTTCAAGTCCCTAAATATCAATGCTCCTGCCGTAAGTGATGTGTAACTGTAGTAGAAAGATATTTTGGGTTGACGTGATGCGAGCAACTGTTCGGTTGTGCCTTTGGGGAAATAGATGAATCCGTATATATCGCCGTGTTGCATGGCCTTTCGTGCAGCGCCTACGTCTGAGTAGTGGTCCGTAATCTTGGTGGTCTGAAAGGCATCGAGCAATCTTACCAATTTGCGTGTCGTAGTGGTATTGTCCATATCGACAACGCCTACTGGCATCTCTTCAGGAATGCCTTGTTCCATCAGCGATGTGAAATATACAGTTACAAGAATGGGAAACACAACCATGCATAGAAGGTATATCTTGTTTGTCGACAAACGACGAATTTCCCTTCTTATAACATGTGCCAGACTATATAATATACTGCTCTTTGCGCTCACGTTAGTATCTCTTGCTTGGTATTCTGTTCTTTACGGTGTACTACTACTTCTTGATGACTAAAGACATGCCGGGGCGCAACCCTTCCATCTTGTCGATTGGGCGGGCTTTGACTTCGAAGGTCTTCAGGTCATATTGACCGTTGGATTTCGTTGCTTTCCAAACAGCGTATGTACCTTGGTCTTTGATGTAGTATACTTTCATACGAATCTCCTTGTTGAAGGCGGGTACAAAAGCCGTGATGGTAGAACCTACTTTGATGTCGTTGAGTTGGTCTTCGCGGATGTTGAAGGTACCCCACATGTCCTTCATGATGGAAACAGACATGATGGGTGAGCCTGTTCCGACCAATTCTCCTATCTTGGGGTAAATCTCGCTGACTTCTCCGTCTATCTGAGCAATCTGCATGGTCTCATGAATGTATGCGTTTACCTCCTGTACGGCTCCGCGTGCTCTATTTACCTGTGCTGCAGTTGCTTCTTTTTCTTCGCGGCGTGCTCCATTTACGGCCATGTCGTATTGGCTTTGAGCTGCTTTAACTTGAGCCTCAAGGGCTTTATAGTTGGCAAATGCTTCATCGCGTTTTTGACCCGTCATTACCCCCTCATCGTAAAGGTGCTGTACCCTTGTATACGATTTCTTCGCAATTTCAAGTCCTGCCTTGGCTTGCTGAAGCAAGGCGTATGCTGCCCGTATTTGTTCTTGGCGTGCACCATTGTTGGTCATCTCGTTGATGGCAGATGCGGCTCCTTCGGCGGATAAGGCTTGTACCTTTTTGGCTTCTACTTCAGGTGCATCAATGATGGCAAGGGTATCTCCTTTTCGGATGAAGTCGCCTTCTTTGACGCGCAATTCTAAAATACGGCCGGGAACTTTGCTTGAAACGCGGTATTCTGATACTTCTACCTGGCCTTGTATGTAGTCAGGCTCTTTATTCAGTGACAAGGTAGCAATAACTGCAATGAGGACAATGACCAGGCTCATTCCTGCGACGGCAATGAGGACATTCCTTTGTTGTGCTTTTTCTGTCATATATTTGTTGTTCGGTGAGTTCTGTTTGTTTGAATTTATTACTCTCTTAAGATACCCATAGCCTTTCGTAGTCCGGCTTGACTCATGTTCAGGTCAATTTCGGCATCAATCTTTTGGGTTTGGGCTGTAAGCCATGCTGTCTGTGCTTCCATTACTTCTGTCGTTTGTAGAACGCCTTCCTTGAATCCCAAATTTGCGCATCTGAGGTTCTCGTTGGCATTTTCCACATTCTTTTGCGACATGGCGAGTCGACGTTTGGCTTCCTTTATTTTGAATGCGTTCTGCTGCACTTGTAGTTGCATCTTCTCTTGTGCGTCGGTCAGTTCCAGATTTGCAATGCTTGTGGCTATCTTGCTGGATTTTACTTTGTATACTCCTTCGCACCAATTCCATAGAGGGATGCGTACGACAACTCCGACATTCCATACACCGGAGAATCTGTTTTGGTATCCGTTGTACACGTTTGGATTGGAGAAAAGGTAGCCGCCTGTCAGTGCGACTTGTGGTAAATAGGCGGCACGTATGATCTTAGTGCTTTGCCGACTTACATCTACGAGATTCTGCAGCAATTTCAGTTCAGGTCTGTTTTCCAACGCAATGCCCATGTCTGCAGACTGTTCGGTGTATTGGCTGGCAAGAGTTGAAGCATCCTCATCTGCCAATGTGATGTTGGCGTCCAGCGGAAGTCCGCACTGTTGACATAGCAGCATACGAGCCAAGGACAATCCGTTTTCTGCTTGTGTCACCGTCATCTCGGCTTCATTGACCTTGACGTCCACTCTCAGACCATCTGCTTTTGTGGCTACACCTTCGTCTATCATCTTGTGTACGTCATCGCTGAATTTTCTGACCAATTCAAGAAATTGATTTGCCAATTTTTGTTTATGGCGTAGGGATACTACAGTCCAATAGGTCTGATCTATATTGTATAGTATTGATTGTGTTGTGGCGTCTGTGCTATTGCTGGCAATTTCTTCCCCGATATGGGCTATCTTGTTTGCGGCAATGATGCTTCCACCCATATATATGGGTTGGCGTAGTGTGACTGAACCGGCAAAAATATTGCGGGTGTCGGTTCTGAAAGCGTCAACAATCTTTTGGCCAGCTTGATTGAGAGCTGCACCAAAAGATGTCCCGGCTTTGTTGAGTACGCTACCGATTTGTGTCGCCTGGTCTGGTGTGAAAACACCTTGTTGTACAAGATTGCCGAGGACGGAACTTATATCACCGCCCATCTGACTCCCAATGGATGTACCGATATTTCCCAATGCGCTCTTTTGGGTGCTATTGAGCAAGGATATTTCCCGACTTGTATATTCGTAACCGCCAAGAGCATCAATTTTGGGCAAGTATTTTGTCTTGGCTGCTTTTGCAGTGTATGTAGCCATGTCTTGTCTCAGACGGGCTACACTGAGGCTTTTGTTGTTGTGCAAGGCCAAAGACCGGCAACTGTCAAGTGACAATGTCTGTCCGTGTCCCGGGACAGCGATTCCACCCAACAGAACAAATGTAAGGATATGTTTTCTCATTTCTTTATTTAAACGTAAAACTGCGTGAACCAATCATATTGCCGTCTGCGAAAATGCTGACTTGATAGGTTCCTTCTACTATTGTTTGGGCCACATCCCAATAGGCGGTCAAACTTGTCTCTTGCCCATCGTACTCAATGGCTTTCTTCATTGAGCACTGTAACGTTTTGTTTTCATAGGTGAATGAGCCTCCGCCAGGTAATACTGTTCCTGTAGGTGAGGTGATACGAATATAGAATGTTTTGCTTCCGTTTTGGGCAGTAACATTCTTGGCAACGGTAAAACTGACTTGTATGGTTTTTGCCTTTTTGATATTGTCCGTCTTTTTCCCCTTCTTGTTCTTCAAGGTCATTGTGATGCCAGTAGCATCCAGTTGTGCTGCGATAGCCACTTTTTGAGAAAGCGAGGCACGTTCGGAGTTGAGACCTTCTATCTGTCGGGTCGCTTCCTCATATTGTCCTTTGACCCTTGTGTTCTCTGCTGTCAGATTTTGATTGAGTCTGTTTAGGGAGTCAATTTCAAGTACATAACTGCGTAGAACGGCACGCACAGTCGCAAGTTCTTTTTTCAGTCGTGCGATTTCGCGTGCATCGGTGCTTTTTACATTTTTCAGTTCAGTGAGAAGTCGCTCTGTCTTCTGTTGTTCGGCGGTCAACTGGGCAACGATAGAGTCGTTGCTGATTTGCGTCTTCATCTCACTATATTGGTTGGCGAATTGCTGGTATTCGTTCTCCATTTCTTTCTTGTCCATCTCTGCCAGCGCCTGCATTTCTGCGTTTGTCTTTTTTTGCTTTTCAAGGCTGAAAGCCAGATATCCGATGCAGCAAACGGCAATGACACCGAAAATGCCAAGTATAATCTTGGTTGTGAGGGATTTCTTGGTTGATTCCATTCGATAATCCTATTTTTTAAGTTTGGTAATGCGTAATTCTTTGCAAAATTAAGTCTAAATATCCAAAAGACAAAAAGTTTTCATTCGCCCGAATATTTATTATTGTGAAAAATAGTGTTTTTCGGGAAAAAGAGAACAACGCGGAATTGTTCTATTTATGTTTTTGACCATTACTTATTATTGCCGTTATGCATATGAATGCATGCCGGCAAGGAAGTAGTTTACACCAAAGTATGTCATCAGAATACTCAAAAATGCGAGGGTAAGGTAAATATGGTATACCAAAGGCTTTCTCAGGGCGGGGATGCTGTGTGTATGCAGGACTACGGCATAAACCATAAATGTAATGAGAGCCCATGTTTCCTTACTATCCCAACTCCAGTATGATCCCCAACTGACGTTGGCCCATATTGCACCTATGAAGATGCCGAATCCTAATGTTGTCATGGCAGGATATAGAAATAATCTACTCAACGCCTGCAACTCGTCTCCGTGAGAGCGAAGGAAAATACCCATAATGCCGCAAAGGAATGTGATAGAAAGCATCGCGTAACTGATCATAATCACGCTAACATGCATACTCAATAGCGGGCTGTTGAGGACTGGCATCATCTGCCCGATAGCCGGGTCCATCTGGTTGATATGGCTTACGAGTAGAAAGAATCCGGAAAGGATGAACCCGAATGTCGTAAGAATCCGAATTCTGTGTTGTAGACACAAGGCAATCAGCATAGTACACCATGCCATAGAGAGCATTGTCTCATAACCGTTGGACATGGGAATGTTGCCGCTTATTGTCCAGCGTAGGGCAAGGGCGAATGTCAATGTGGCAAAGGACAAAAGCAACAATATGGGCAAGGCGTAGTCTACAATTCTTATTCGTCTGTCATGTACCAGACAGTATATGGTATAAAACAAACCGAGGAATCCCAATGTGAGGTTTATCATGAAGAGAATCGTGGCAAAGGGAACGGCGTTGTTGATGTGCTCTGCTTTGTATTGTGTGACAGAAGGAAGAGACTTTCCTGCACTGATACGCTGGTATTGCAGCATCTTATCGAAATAGATGTTGGCGCGGTCGAACCGTCCAGCCCGTACATCTTCGTACAACAGTGAGAATACGTTTGAAATGTAGAGTGCATGTTGTTTCTCTATTGCTGCAGGCAATTTGTCTGTAGGCGAGAACCAGGTGGTCTCTCCCTTTTTCAAAAGCGGTAGGCCTTTTCCTTGACTGATCGTATGGGGATAGGTGTATGGCAACACCTTGAGGGACATTCCGCGACGGAGATCCATGATAAGTTGTATTTTGTCATCAATGTCTGCCGCTTGCTGGTGGAATTTGTCGTGATTGCCTTGGTAGAAGTCTTGTACGTATTGACCGATGGTATATCCGCCCATGTCGTGGTTGAAAAAACTGTTTAGCGAGCAGAAGTCAGGCAACATCAATGTCTCTTTCAAAACACCTCCCTTTACTTTGATAAAAGGTTCTTTTGCCCAATCGTCGCTATAAAATATCCAACCAGACAATACTTGCTCGGGCGTGAACGATTTGTATGACCGGTCACCGTATATTTTCTTGCAGAAATCGATGGCATAGGTCTGAACTGGACAAATACGGTCGTTGTATAGGATATAGAGTCTGCCGAAACGGTCTGCCGTTTCGCGTGGCAGTACATTTTGTGCATTTGTGCTATTGTATGTTGTGGTCAGCAATATGGCAGCAAGTATGCCTTTTTTGAGTAATGGACTATGTATAGCCCGTCTATATCCACCCTTTGGGTCGATCAGAATCCATATTAAGGAGATGAAAAGAAGGACGTAACCCGTGTAGGTGACGGGGATTCCATAAGGGTCGGCATTGATTGTCAGTATGCTACCTTGGCCGTCTTCATCGTAGGAGGCTTGATAGAACCGGAATTGCCGATAGGAGAAAATGTTGTTCATCGAAACGGAACCGGCTATTTTCTCCTTTCCATCAGTGACGGTAAACAAGGATAAATAGTCAGACTCGGCGCGTGTGCCCTCGTGAAATTTTGTCTCAAACCGATTGAGTGTCAGCGAGAACGGTAACGTTTCTTTGTCTATGCCTTGTTGGTTGTCATTTGTCATGTAGGTGGCATTGGGTTGTCCGACCCTTAAGTGTATCATGCCACGCTTGGCGGTGACGTGGGTGAGCAAGGCTCCCGCAAGTATGATGACAAATGCAAGGTGGAGGGCCAATGTGGATGGTGTCTTTACTCTGCGTCTCACAATATAAAATATACCAAGCGCTGTCATAATTGCCCATAGGAGTATGAACCACCATGCTCCATAGTAGTGTGTATGAACATAGTCTGTGCCCTGGTTTTTTTCGATAATAGTAGCGGTTGCCATGACAACAAGTATTGCAACGTAGAGAAAACCTATTGCTTTTTTGCTCTTTTGTACACTCATTCTCTGAAATTCGTTATATGATTGTTGTTTTATAGGGATGCGCATGTGAGTCGGGGCTTTTGGGGGAGCATCATCTAAACAGGTGAAATGGTATCTTTATCGTATGTTTCCCCGTGTTTTTTAGTATTCGGGCTTGTATACTCTAGTATTCGGCCCGAATACTGTAGTATTAAAGGCCGAATACCGTTGTATTTGAGGCCGAATACTGGAGTATGCAGGGCCGAATACTGGAGTTATTTTGGCCTTGAATACTCGTATGGTACTACTCGTGGTGGTAAGGCTCGCCTTTAATGATTGTGCATGCTCGGTAGAGTTGCTCGACTAAAATCAAACGTATCATTTGGTGGGAGAAGGTCATCTTCGAAAAGGACAGAAGACCATTGGCTCTGTTGTATACATCTTGGGCAAAACCATAAGGGCCACCGATGACCAAAATCAGTTTGCGTGATTTTTGTTGGGCGTTTTCCAACCATTTTGCAAACTCTATGCTACGCATTTCCTGCCCGCGCTCATCGCAAAGTATCAGCGTGTCACCAGTTTGTACTCGTTGGAGTATCGCTTGGCCTTCCATCTGTTTTTGTTGTTCCTCGGTGATACTCTTGGTGTTCTTGACAGAGGGAATGACGGTCGTCTTTATAGGAAGATAATGAGACAACCTTTTCAGATAGTCGTCAATGGCCGATTCAAAACGTTTGTCAAACGTTTTCCCGACGAAGATAATTTCAGTCTTCATATTCGGCCTTTCTTTTGGGATTCATAGGAAACCATCCTTTGAGCACTCGCTTCTTTTGCTCAAACAATTCGCCGATACTCCACAGACATGAGGCACCTGCGACCCCGCAGAGTGATGAGAACAATATGTTGGAGATGAAAAGGGCGGAGACAATGAACAGAATGCCCAATAATAGAAATACCCACCATTGTTTTGTGCCCCAATAGTATTCGAATTTGATGACAATAGGATGAAAAAATCCGATGATGAGAAATGTGCAGACTGCAATAATTAGTCCGGTGAAATACATATATATTCTACTATTATATTATTAAAGATATCATGTTGGCCTGTATCTATGTAAGACCTAAATGTATTAAGCGAATGCAAAATTACTCAATCTATTTGGAAATAAGTAGGTGTTCAGAATTATTTGATATGGATGCGCTTTATTTTTGGCCGTATGTTTGTTTACACTTGTCTATCAACAAAAAGTGGGGAAACGGGGATAAAGCCCGTCTCTCCACCTTTCCTATTTGTGTCCGCTAAAGTGTACCTTATTAAATGTTAGGCGTCAATTCTTGAAAATCAGTCCATTTGCATCAGCATCAACCACAATTGGCTGTTCTCGGCTCACCTCCTCGCTCAGTATTTTTTTGCTGAGGTCATTGAGGATATATCTCTGTACAGCACGTTTTACAGGGCGGGCTCCGAACTCAGGATCATAACCGACATTGGCCAAAAAATCGATGGCTGCATCGGTCACATTGAACTCAAAGCCTTGCGGCTGGAGCATCTTTTGTACCGATGATACCTGTAGGCGGACAACATCTGCTATCTCTGACTTAGTAAGAGGTAAGAACATGATGGTTTCGTCTATACGATTAAGAAACTCCGGCCGAATGGACTTCTTGAGCATTCCCAGTACGTCTGTCTTTGTCTCCTCAATGATTTGCCGACGATTGCTCTCGTTGATGCCTTCAAATTTCTGTTGTATGTACTGGCTTCCAAGGTTGGATGTCATGATGATGATCGTATTCTTGAAATTTACCGTACGGCCCTTGTTGTCTGTCAATCGGCCGTCATCGAGTACCTGCAAGAGAATGTTGAAGACATCAGGATGTGCTTTTTCTATTTCATCGAAGAGGATGACAGAATACGGTTTGCGTCTGACGGCTTCCGTGAGTTGTCCTCCCTCGTCATAACCCACATATCCCGGAGGCGCACCGATTAGGCGGGTGACACTGAACTTCTCTTGGTACTCGCTCATGTCAATGCGGGTCATCATTGTTTCATCGTTGAACAGATATTCGGCCAAGGCCTTTGCCAATTCTGTCTTTCCTACACCTGTGGTGCCAAGGAAGATGAACGATGCGATAGGACGTTTGGGGTCTTGAAGTCCTGCACGGCTGCGACGTACGGCATCACTGACGGCTTTTATCGCCTCGTCTTGCCCGATGACACGTTTGTGAAGCTCGTCCTCAAGGTGCAGAAGTTTTTCACGCTCGCTTTGCATCATTTTGGTAACAGGGATACCTGTCCATCTGCTTACAATTTCTGCGATATCATCTTCTGTCACCTCTTCGCGTACCATTGTGGTTTCACCCTGAGTTTGCCGCAGTTGCTCTTGTATACGCTTGATGTCCTCCTGCAAGTTTGGAATGTTGCTATATCTGATTTCGGCCACGCGTCCATAGTTGCCTTCACGTTCGGCACGCTCGGCTTCCAGTTTCAGATCTTCTATTTGTTGCTTGTCTTCTTGTATTTTATTGACCAGTCCCCTCTCGCCTTCCCATTTGGCTCTGTATTGCTTCTCTTCGTCACGCAGTTCTGCGATTTCTTTGTCAAGTTGGGAAATTTTGTCCTGGTCGTTCTCTCGCTTGATGGCTTCGCGCTCGATTTCCAACTGTTTTAGATGTCTTACAATCTCATCAAGTGCTTCGGGGACAGAGTCTCGTTCCATTCGCAACTTGGCAGCGGCTTCATCCATCAAGTCGATAGCTTTGTCAGGCAGAAAACGATCGGAAATATAACGTTCTGATAGTTTTACGGCTGCAATACATGCGTCGTCTTGTATACGTACCTTATGATGGTTTTCGTACCGTTCTTTTAGGCCGCGCAGGATGCTGATGGCGCTAAGTTCGTCCGGCTCGTCTACAATGACAGTTTGGAAACGGCGTTCAAGGGCTTTGTCTTTCTCAAAATATTTTTGGTATTCATTGAGTGTGGTGGCACCGATACTTCTCAATTCGCCTCGGGCAAGGGCTGGCTTGAGTATATTGGCGGCATCCATGGCACCTTCACCGCCTCCGGCACCGACAAGTGTATGTATTTCGTCGATGAAAAGAATGATTCGCCCATCACTGTTGGAAACCTCTTTGATTACGCTTTTGAGTCTTTCCTCAAACTCTCCCTTGTACTTGGCGCCGGCAACCAATGCTCCCATGTCAAGTGAGTAGAGTTGCTTGTCTTTAAGATTCTCCGGTACGTCACCGCGGACAATGCGTTCAGCCAATCCTTCTACTATGGCTGTTTTACCGACACCTGGTTCACCTATCAGAATCGGGTTGTTTTTTGTGCGGCGTGACAGTATTTGCAGAACGCGGCGGATTTCATCATCGCGGCCAATTACAGGGTCGAGTTTCCCTTTTCGGGCTTGGTCTACCAAATTCTTAGCGTATTTCTCCAAACTTTGGTAATTGTCATCGGCTGATTGTGATTGCACTTTTTGACCTTGCCGGAGTTCAGCAATGGCAGTACGCATGTCCTTCTCAGTGCATCCTGCGTCTTTGAGTATGCGGCAGGCAGTGGATTTCACGGTAAGCAATGCCAATAAAACCGGTTCTACGCTTACAAATTCGTCTCCCATTTCTGTAGACAAGTCTTCTGCCTTTTGTAGCACTTTGTTGGATTCGTTGCTCAAATAGGGATTTCCTCCTTGTACGCGTGGTAATCTTCCTATTTCTTGCTTGAGTACGGGAGATATCTGGCTCTCGCTGACTCCCAATTTTTGGAAGATGTACATAACAACGTCATGGGCCTTTGTCATTACTCCTTGTAGGATATGTACAGGCTCTATGGCTTGCTGCCCATTGCGTGCTGCTATGTTGACAGCTTCTTGCACGGTCTCTTGTGCTTTGATAGTAAATTTTTCAAATGTCATATATCAATTCTCCTTTCTCTTTTTGTTTGCTATACGCTATAATTGCATATCTTGATTGGGATATTGTGACAAGAACGGGTGGAAGTTGAACTTTCATCTGTGCTTGTCAAATCTTATCCGTAAAAGTTTAGCACAAATTGTATGCCCGCTCTCGGTGTACGTCAAATTGTCAGATTGTGAAATGTGTAATATACTTATCTTCAATTCTTTGAAATGTTTATGAAAATTGGTGATATCTGCCATATTGACACGTTATGTAGGGGTAGGTTATATTTTATTCGAAATAGTTGCAGAAGACAACTTTTATTCTTACTTTTGCATAGTATTGTAGACCGCAAAAGGTCTATATAAACGTGATTTTAATACAAGAAACATGAAAGATATTGCATGGTCAGACCTATCCTTCGGCTATATGCCGACTGACTACAACGTTCGTTGTTATTATCGGAACGGACAATGGGGCGAAATAGAAGTTTGCTCCGATGAGTATCTCAAACTACACATGGCGGCAACGTGCCTTCACTATGGTCAAGAGGCTTTTGAAGGATTGAAGGCCTATCGATGCCCGGATGGAAAAGTTAGGGTTTTCCGCATGGCCGATAATGCTGCGCGTTTGCAAAGTACCTGTCGAGGTATCATGATGCCCGAACTTCCCACTGAACTGTTCGAGGAAATGGTGAAAAAGGTAGTACGGCTCAACCAAGAATACATTCCGACATACGAGAGTGGGGCAACGCTATACATACGTCCGTTGCTCATTGGTATAAGTCCACGTGTGGGAGTCCATCCTTCTACAGACTATATGTTCTTGATTTTCGTGACCCCAGTAGGTCCTTACTTCAAAGGCGGTTTTTCTACCAATCCTTATGTCATTGTTCGTGACTATGATCGTTCGGCTCCTCTTGGAACGGGAATTTATAAGGTTGGTGGAAACTATGCTGCTTCCCTCAAGGCCAATAGCATTGCACATGAGAAGGGCTATGCCTGCGAGTTCTATCTCGACGCAAAGGAAAAGAAGTATATGGATGAATGTGGAGCTGCCAATTTCTTCGGTATCAAAAATAATACTTATGTCACACCGAAGTCTACAAGTATCTTGCCGAGTATCACCAATAAAAGCCTTATGCAGTTGGCTGAGGATTATGGCATGAAAGTAGAGCGACGCCAAATACCGGAAGAGGAATTGTCTACCTTCGAGGAAGCCGGCGCCTGTGGAACTGCTGCTGTCATTAGTCCTATTTCTTATATTGATGACTTGGACACAGGTGTACGTTTCACTTTCAGTAAAGACGGAAAGCCAGGACCTATATCCACCAAATTGTACAATCATCTCCGTGCTATACAATATGGTATAGAGGAAGACAAGCATGGATGGACAACGGTGGTCATTGAGTAAAAATTCAATATGAAATTGCAATAATGTAAAGAGGCGTGTCCCATGGGACTCGCCTCTTTGTATTTTGCCAAAACTGTAATCTATATGATAGCAGAAGAACTAAGTCGTCAAATAGAGTCCGACTTCGGGTTCGTGCCTACCCAGGAACAATCTGTTGCGATACAGACTTTCTCCTCATTTCTTACTGACAATGACGATCGTGTCGCCATGATAATGCGGGGGTCTGCAGGTACGGGAAAAACATCCGTAGCCGGCGCAATTGTGCATACCATGAAGCGACTGGGGCAGAAGGTTGTGCTTCTTGCACCTACAGGACGAGCAGCCAAAGTCTTTTCTGGAAAGGCCACGCATGACGCCTTTACGATACATCGACGTATTTATCGGCAAAAAACACTATATGGAGGATTTGAACTGGCACCGAACATGATGAGCAATACCCTCTTTATGGTAGACGAGGCTTCGATGATTGCCAATTACGGTCAGTCGGAGAATGTATTCGGAAATGGTCGCCTACTCGATGATCTTGTTTCTTTTGTCTATTCGGGATGCAATTGCCGTCTGTTTCTTATTGGTGATAAAGCCCAGTTGCCACCTGTTGGAGAGGAAGAATCGCCAGCCCTGAGTCATGATTTTATGGCTGGCTATGGACTTGATGTCTATGTGGCCGACATGAATGAGGTGTTGAGGCAAAGTCAGAATTCTGGAATATTGTACAATGCGACCGTTATTCGCCAAATGATTACGCATGATGAAATGACAGAACTCCCCAAAATCAAACTTTCCTGTTTTGCAGATATCTGCGTAGTGCCGGGTAATGAGTTGATAGAATCTCTCTCCTCAAGCTATTCAGCCACGGGAATAGATGGTACCATTGTCATCACGCGTTCCAACAAGCGAGCAAACATATATAATCAGGGAATTAGAAATATGGTGCTCGATAGAGAAGAGATGCTTGATTCCGGTGATATTCTCATGATAGTGAAGAATAACTACTATTGGATGGAAAAGGAAATGCAGGCTATATTGAAGGAAAAATCTGATAGTCTATCACGAAAAGATGGTCAAAATACGCAACAACAGACACCTTTCATTGATTGGCAGCAGATGAGGATACCGGCTTTTTTGGCTAATGGAGACCATGCTATCATACAGAGGGTAAGGAATGTGCGCAAGTTGTATGGGTTCACTTTTGCGGACCTGTGGTTGCGTTTTCCTGATTATGACAACTATGAACTTAAGGCTACCGTGTTGACGGACAGCCTATTGACAGAGGTACCATCTCTGACAACAGAACAAAGTACTCAACTTTTTGATGCAATTATGGAAGACTATGCTGATATACGGCTCAAGTCTGAACGCATGAAGAAAATGAAGAGTGATCCTTACTTCAATGCAATTCAAATAAAATACGCTTATGCGATAACGTGTCATAAGGCGCAGGGTGGGCAATGGGAACATGTATATATTGACCAAGGGTACATGACGGATGAAATGCTCACACCTGACTATATACATTGGTTATATACAGCGTTTACCCGTGCTACAGAATGTTTGTATCTTGTCAATTGGCCTACTTCGCAAATAGAGACATCGTAGATGTGAGATTTGTCCTCTCATTACATTGTCGCAAATCTTCTGTATCTGAATTTGAAAAGGGCTGTGCATATAGACACGCTATATGTACAGCCCTTAAAGTATGTAGGCAACTGGCATTTTCTCAGAAATGTCACTCAGAGGAGTGAATGCTGATAGAATGCAGTTTCATTTGCGAATTAGATTTGCTCACTCCAATCTTCCTGGCTCTTGCGAACGTAAGTTTGGTAGCGGAGTTTTGCCATCTTTTCGGCCTGTGAGAACAATTCGTCTGCCTCTTTCGGATATGCTTTCTGAACGGAGAGGTAGCGAACTTCACCGAGCAGGAAGTCACGGAAGTTCTCCCATTTCGGAGCCTTGCTGTCAAGTGTGAAGGGATTCTTGCCCTGCTCTGCCAACTCGGGGTTGTAGCGCCACAGATGCCAGTAACCGCACTCTACTGCCAGTGCTTCCTCGTGCTGAGAACGTCCCATTCCGCCTTTGCGCTTCAGTCCGTGGTTGATACATGGAGCGTAAGCAATGACAAGAGAAGGACCATGATAGGCTTCTGCTTCACGAATTGCTTTCAGGGTCTGTGCATTGTCGGCACCCATCGCAACCTGGGCTACATAGACGTAACCGTATGTGGTCTGCATCAATCCGAGGTCTTTTTTGCGGATGCGCTTTCCTTGTGCTGCGAACTGGGCAATTGCTCCAAGAGGTGTTGACTTGGACGACTGGCCACCAGTGTTGGAGTAAACCTCAGTATCAAGTACCAATATGTTGACATCTTCGCCAGAAGCGAGAACGTGGTCAAGACCTCCATAACCGATATCGTAAGAAGCACCATCACCACCGATAATCCACTGGCTGCGCTTTACAAGATAGTGGTCGAGAGTCTTCAACTCTTGACAGATGGGACAACCCTTTTCTGCACCAGCAGCAATGATAGGTTTCAATTCTGCTGCAGCTTCTTTCGATCCTTCAGAATCGTCTTTGTTGGCCATCCATTTGTCTGCTGCTGCGACAAACTCAGCGGGAATACCCTCTTGAGCCTTGCCTTCTTCGAGAAGATGACAGATGCGCTCTTTCATCTTCTTGTTGCCCAATACCATACCGAGACCAAACTCGCAGAAATCTTCAAACAAAGAGTTGTCGAAAGCAGGACCCTGGCCCTTAGCGTTCTTAGTATACGGGGTTGACGGGATGGATGCGGAATAGATGGATGAGCAACCTGTGGCGTTGGCAATCATCTGGCGGTCACCGAAAAGTTGTGAAATCAGTTTCACGTACGGAGTTTCACCACAACCAGAGCATGCTCCAGAGAACTCGAACAATGGCTGTGCAAACTGTGAATTCTTCGGACTTTGCTTGATATCAATCAAGTCTTGCTTTGAGGTCACCTTGTGTACAAGGTATTCCCAATTCTGGGCTTCCTTGACCATATCTTCTGCATCGACATTGAAGGGAACCATCTTCAAAGCTTTCTCCAGTTCGCCCGTTTCTTTGTTCTTCTTTCCAGGACAAACGTCGGCACAGTTTCCGCAACCCAAACAATCCAATACGGATGTCTCAATGCGGAAATGCATTCCAGCCATTGCTTTGGGCGCCTTCACGTCTTGGGTCTCAAGACCTTCGATGCCTGCCAATTCCTCATCGGTAAGAACGAATGGACGGATTGCAGCGTGGGGACATACAAATGAACATTTGTTACACTGTATACAGTTCTCGACGTTCCATACGGGAACAAAGGCTTCAACACCACGTTTTTCGAATGCGGCGGTGCCGTTTTGCCAAGTTCCGTCTACGGTATCGTGCTTTACGAAGTCAGAAACCTTTAAGAGGTCACCAGATTGTCCGTTGATGGGGCGTACAAGTTCTTTGACGAATGCGGGAGCATTGTCTTCCTTTGCCGTCTCATCTTCAAGATTTGCCCAAGCAGGATCAACGGTGAGCTCTTTGTATTCTCCACCGCGGTCAACGGCGCCGAAGTTTTTGTCAACGACATCTTGGCCTTTCTTGGAGTAGGATTTCACGATAAAGGCCTTCATCTGTTCTACGGCCAAATCCAAAGGTATCACCTCTGTGATGCGGAAGAATGCAGACTGAAGGATGGTATTGGTACGGTTGCCCAATCCGATTTCCTGTGCAATCTTTGTTGCGTTGATGTAGTAAACTTTGATGTTGTTCTTTGCAAAGCAACGCTTTACCTTGTTGGGGATAAAGTTTACAAGTTCCTCTCCATCGAAAATGGTGTTCAGAAGGAATGTGCCGTTCTTGCGGAGACCGCGAGTCACATCGTACATATGGAGATATGCCTGTACGTGGCAAGCCACAAAGTTAGGTGTGTTTACCTGGTATGCGCTATGAATGGGATTGTCACCGAAACGTAGATGCGAACAGGTGAAACCTCCAGATTTCTTTGAATCATATGAGAAATATGCCTGACAATACTTGTTCGTGTTGTTACCGATAATCTGAACAGAGTTTTTGTTGGCTCCTACTGTACCATCGGCTCCCAATCCGTAGAACTTAGCCTCAAACAGACCTTCTCCACCCATAGGAATTTCTTCTTCTTCGGGAAGTGAAGTGAAAGTAACGTCGTCTACAATACCAACGGTGAAGTGGTTCTTCGGTAGGGGCAACTCAAGATTCTTGAACACTGCAACAATCTTGGCAGGTGTCGTGTCTGATGAACCGAGACCATAGCGTCCGCCGACGATCAAGGGCTTGCGCTCGTCATCATAAAGGGCGGATTTAACGTCAAGGTATAAGGGCTCGCCTTCTGCACCGGGCTCTTTTGTGCGGTCAAGTACGGCAATACGCTTTACTGTTGCAGGAAGTGCTTTCTTCAAGTAGTCAACTGCGAACGGACGATAGAGGTGCACTGCAACCATACCGACTTTCTTGCCTTGCTTGTTGAGGTAGTCGATGGCTTCGCGTGCAGGCTCTGTTGCAGAGCCCATGAGGATGATGACATTCTCTGCGTCTTCTGCTCCGTAGTAGTTGAAAAGATGGTACTCACGACCTGTAATCTTGGTCATTTCAGCGCAATACTTCTCTACGACATCAGGGATCTTGTCGTAATACTCGTTGCAGGCCTCTCTGTGGGTGAAGAATGTTTCGGGGTTCTCTGCAGTACCGCGGGTAACAGGACGCTCAGGTGTTAATGCGCGGTCGCGGAAGCGCTTGATGTATTCTGCATTGACCAAAGGACGGATATCCTCCATATCCATCTCCTCAATCTTGTGGTACTCATGAGAAGTACGGAAACCATCGAAGAAATTGATGAAAGGAACCTCAGTCTCCAATGTTGCCAAATGGGGTACTGCGGAAAGGTCCATCACTTCTTGTACGGAACCGGAGCAGAACATGGCGAAGCCGGTCTGACGACATGCCATAACGTCTTGGTGGTCACCGAAGATACAAAGAGAGTGTGAAGCCAATGTACGGGCAGATACGTTGAATACACAAGGCAACAACTCACCTGCAATCTTGTACATGTTAGGGATCATCAGCAACAGACCCTGCGATGCGGTGTAAGTTGATGTCAATGCGCCAGCCTGAAGAGAACCATGAACAGCACCAGCTGCACCTCCTTCTGATTCCATTTCCTGAATGGAAACGCGTTGTCCGAAGAGATTCTTTCGGCCTTTGGCAGCCCATTCATCTACGTGCTCAGCCATCGGTGATGACGGAGTAATGGGGTAGATGGCAGCCACTTCGGTGAACATATAGCTCACGTGGGCAGCAGCAGTGTTACCATCACAAGTGATAAACTTTTTTTCTTTAGCCATTTTGTTTATAAATAAAATGTTAATGTATATATATTCATTAATATAAGAATCCTAGTAGCCATAAGGGTATCGTACAAACCTTACCCGTCTCTGTTGTGTAGGCAACGTATCCGCAGCCTGTCTTTTCTGTGCTTACCTTGTGTCCTTTGTTTCCTTGGTGTATTTTGAAAAGATGCTCGCCGTCTACAAGGTAACTGCCGTCCTTTCCGCCTTGGTTGACCTTGTGATCTTTCCATAAAGAATTGACAAAGAAAGTTTCCATGCCATCTTGTATGTCAAACGTTAAAGGGTAGATAGCATACATCAAGTTGGTATTGTGAAGCATTACCTTGGAGGGCTTTTTAGGGAATTCTTCGCCGTAGGGATAGATGATATTGATAAGCCGTGCATCTGAAAGGTATTTTATGTAATTCATAACGGTAGCACGACTGGTCTCGATTTCCAAAGCTAAATTGCTGATATTTGGACTTTTGGGACCGTCTACAGCAAGCAGATAAAACAGTTTCTTTATTTTGGTGAGGTACTTCAATTCTATCTGCTTTATCAGTAAGATGTCTACTTCTATCATCATGTTCATTGTCTTTAAGAGATTTTCCGCATAGTTGCGGTTCTCCAAGAAGAATGGGTAAAATCCATGATGCAAATAGTCTGAAAAGTAGTCTAAGGGATTGATGTGTTTCAGAATTTCACGTTCAATCTCTTCGTGTCTACGTAGTATTTCATCTAACGAAAAGATGGGTAAATCGCAATTCGCCTTTAAATTCAGAAATTCCCGAAAGGAAAATCCTCTGAGGTTGTAACTTTTTGCTATTCCATTGAGTTCAGGGTTCTCCTCATTCAAGCGCATAACACTTGATCCGGTAAAGACAATCTTTAATTCTGGATAACAATTATAGCATTGTCGTAAATCCTGACTCCAATTGGGTTGCTTGAATACTTGGTCTATCAAAAGTACACGACCGCCTTTTTGGTAGAAATCTCCTGCGAAATCTGCTATTCCTCGCCCTTGGAAATAGAAATTGTTCATGTTGACATACAAGCAACTTCTATCGTGCGAACCAAAATTCTTTTTCGCGTACTGAAGTAGAAATGTGGTTTTTCCGACCCCACGTGTTCCCTTAATGCCAATAAGCCTACTACTCCAGTCTATCTCGTCCATCAAGGTACGATTTACCGAAGCAACAGTATGGTCAACTAGATATGTATGTGTTTTATAGAAAGCTTCCATACTAAGGCTGATTTAATGCGTGTCATTAGGTTCGTTTTCCAAGCGTTTGTCCCTCTTTCCAATTATTGTGGATGTATAAGAAGTTCTCTTGCACGATACAAGACACTAACCTTTTATCTTTGCAAAGGTAGCATTAATTTCCCTATGTGCAAAGTACACATTGCAATATATGTGTTTTTTTAGTTTTTTTGTATGTTCAATACCTCAAATCGTAACGGGAAATGGAAATCATGATTGTAAGTCTATTATTAGGAATTCTTGACCCCTTCTTGCTATATGTCGTCTATATCAACAAGGCTATTCATTACGGCATAAATGGTTAAGGACGACACGCTTTTTGCCCCTAACTTAATCATCAGATTTTTGCGGTGTGACACAACTGTTGGTAGTGATATGCAGAGTTTGTCGGCAATCTCTTTGTTGATATATCCTTTGACTATAAGGGTAAGTACTTCAATCTCTCGTGAGGACAGTAATTCTTTCCTTTCTTTTGATGTTGATGATGTAGGAAGATGCCTTCCGTGAGAATGGGCGCTTTGTTCCAATTTAAGTAGTGATTTGAGCAATTGTTCCTCGGATTGGAAAATGCATATTGAATGAAAGTCACCTAAATGGTTGCTTTCATCTTTGGAGGATACCAAAACAATGGTTTTGTTTCTATGCTCTAGAAAGAATGAACGGTGCGCAATCAGTATGGATAAACTTACAAAATAGTGAAAGTAACGTTCTGGTTGATTGCCCTGCAATTCAGTGAAATCCCCGAATGTATCAATCGTAATTCCTGGCAGAACTTCTTCCAATACTTGTTTTAGTCCTATTACAGATAGTGTATTGGGATCTATGATGGCTACGGATGGGATATTTGTCATTTTATAAATTCTATGAAATGAATTGTCGCTGGCAATCAAGATAATGCCGATAAAATCTCATTTTTTCCAAAAACGGCTTGTTATGTCTTCGAAATTCCCTTCTGATGTTTTTTTGTATAGCCTTTGATTGGTTTGGGGTGACTTTAATGCGCCAAGGTGTTCTATGTATGGCCCTACCTTGATATAGTCGAAGAATTCCTTGTTTATTTTTGATGAAATGTTACCACGGCCACTATACCATCCAACCCGCAATTGGGGGTGGTTCTCTTTGACGTGTTTTGCCAATTCGCTGATGTATGAAGCATCGGCATCACCACCCATAAAGCAAACACAGGTGATGTCATTCTTATAGTCCAATAACAGATGGTCAAGCGCATGTGGTGTCAGTGCTTCCCCGATATCCTCCCATAAATACTGGCTATGACAACCAGGGCAATGGCAAGGACAATTTGTTATATTGACGGCAAATGTAACCTCGTCTGGTATTTCTTGGAAAACAACGCTTGAGTTCAAATATTTCAACATCGTTTTGTGGCTGTTTTGTGAGATGTCCTTCGGTTTATGGATGTAATAAAAATGTGGGCAGAGGAAATAGTTTTCCATACATCCCTGCCCACATTCGTTTTCTATATAGAGTATTAATCCTCTACATATTTAGTTTTGCCAGCATAGTAGCGGCGTGATGCTTCTTCTTGTCTTGCCTGAGAGAAGTTGCTGACGCGTTTCAAGTAACCGATGATACGGGTCATGTAGTCTATGTTTTCGCTATGGCAAGCAGGACACTCCTTCAGGTAACGCTTGTCAATATGACCGCATTCGTTGCATATCGTATTCGGAATATTGAACGTAAAGTAATTGCATCCTTCTTTTGCGGCCACTTTCAACAAATGGCGGTATTGGGCCTTGGACAAGTGTTCGTCCAGGTTCATGTGAAGTGCAGATCCTCCGGTCAGATGTTCGATGTAGGGGGCTCCATGCATTTTGAACTTGTCTACAATGTTCAAACTGTCATCCTCTACTACATAGAAATAACTGTTGTAGCAGTCGCGTGGAACAAAGTATCCATCTTCGCGGTCCCATTTTGCGTGCTTTACGCCGACGTTTTCTGCCGGTATCATCTCGCAATTGAAGAGTATCTCTTTGGTGCGGTATTGCTTGTTGTACTTTTCTACCAATCCTAGTATTTCTTGTACAAAATGCAGGTATTCAGGATTATCGTTGATTTTCAGTCCCATGAACTCTGCTGCCTCTACCAGTCCGTTCACACCGATGGTGAGGTACTGACGGCTCATATTTATGTAACCGGCATCGAAGAGGGGTAGCATACCATGCTTTTGTAGGTCCTTGAGATTTTCGTTGTATGCCAATTGTACTTTATGGCACAAGTCGATAATATCTTCGAGGTAGGCCTTATAGTCTATCTTGTTGTTGACGGCATATTGTACACAACGGTTCAAGTTTATTGTCAATACGCTCTTTGATCCTGTCGAGACTCCGCCGGCACCTAATGTGTAACTGAACCCATTGTCTTGTATCTCATTGCGCAGTCGGCAGCATGAACTCAAGGAGTCTGCATTGTCGCTCATGTATGTGAAGAACGAATGTCCCTCTGAGTACATCTCTGCGGTGAAGTCTCCCCATTCCTTGTCTATGACATCGCCGTCTTTTGTCAGTAATGCCATGGTTTCTACGGGGAAGGTGAGTACAGTCTTTGTTCTCTCCTTGTTGAACCATTTCATGAAGCGCTTCTGCAGCCAAGACAAGCCGTTCCAGTCAGGCTGGGATCCGTCAGGGAAGAAGAAATTACCGAAAAGACTTTCGAAATAGTATTTGTCATAGTAGGCAACATTCCAGAATACGGCCTGGTAATTGCGTGCACCTGTCGGTTGGTTGATGGAATACACAATCTGCTCAAAGCAATCTGTGATAACTTTGTCAATTGTCCGTTTTTTTACTGAAAGGTCAACCACCTTGTCGGCCTCTTTCCAATACTCTTTTCCGTACTCTAGGCCGATGAAATAGTTGAGGTACATCAGAAATTCTGGTGTTGCACATGCTCCGCTCAACATACTGGATACCATGAACACCATGTTTACAAATCCACCACAAAATGATTTTAAGTTTGTAGGAGCTGTTGAATTACCGCCTATAGATGAGGTGCCCCCAACGAGCCACGGGTACATCGTTATGGATGCACAATAGTTGGCCAATGATGTTTCGTCGTTCTTGTAGATGAAGTGGTGGTTGAGTTTCTCCAAATATTTGTCGGCCATGTCCTTGCCGTACATTTTCTTTATGCGGTCGGTGAGCAGGCGGCGGTTAAGGCGGATGAAACTGGATTTAGGCAATTCTCCTATCAGAGTGGCGATGTTCTTGTGCTCAACGTTGGCGTTGGCGTCATATTTTGATCCGGTCGCTGCATTTGCAGCCTTGCAATAGTCAGTAAGGAACTTCAGTTTGTCGAGCGTTTCACGATCTTCCATATGGCGTTGGCGGTACAACATAAATGACTTGGCTGCTGTGTAGTACCCTTCTTCCATCAGTGCGAACTCAACTTGGTTCTGGATCTCTTCTACTTTAATGTCTTCATGCATATCCAGATGACTGATGATTTTAGAAATCGAACACAAGTCCACTTGTTCTTCGACAGACTGGAACGCTTTGATGATGGCGTTCATAATTTTGTCAAGAGAAAACTTGTCGCGAGAACCGTCTCTTTTGATGATTGTAAAATCTTTCATTGTTCCTTAAATGTATTTCTTTTTGGGAAACTTTTCCGTTTTGAAAATCCAAAAAGTTTTCCGTTTTGGAAAACTTTTTGGATTTTCGTCCTCGAAAAGTTTACGCTTTGTTCTTGATTTTTTCGTGTGCAAAGGTAATATAAAATTTCCTCATTTTATATATACACAAGGCTAAAAAATCGCAAGCGTTCTACATTTAAAACTATAGCTTCACGGATGAAATGTCGACAAGATTATTAACAATTGCATAAATGGTGAGGCCGGCAGGACTGTGTATCTGTAACTTACGCGCAATGTTACGACGGTGTGTGATGACGGTGTTGATGCTGATACACAAGTGGTCTGCTATTTCCTTGTTGGTCATGCCTTGTACGAGGCTTACAATAACCTCTTTCTCTCTTTCTCCGAGCACTTCTGAGTTGTCCGGGTTTTTATTGATCATGCTGGATATCTTTGCCGTAACATTGTTCTGTTTGGATTTTTGTTCCAAATATTTGATGGCGGGCATAAAGATCTGCTCCTCTACTTCTGCATGGAGCGAGAGCCATTCTTCGTTGTTATAGATATCGTATAATGTAGCCGAAAGTTGGTTGTTGTGCAATCCGTCGCTTGGAAGGTACTTGATGATAATGCTCTTCAGTTCGCGTAGGCGGTTGCTTTCTTGTCCGTGATGTTTGGAGTAGGTGTCTATGCTGTATCCTTCGGTAGGTTTACCGTCCATTAGTGCCTCGACATATGGGAAAACATTCTTCTCCTCATAATTCATGTGGGATGTAATTGACCGTGAATACTCATCATAAAGTTTCATGATCAGTCGGGCCAAATTGTTTTTCTCGTCCAGTGCGTCTACCAGTTCTTTGCGAATAAAGGGCAACTGGAACTCTAGGAAATAGGCGTGGCTGGCACGCAAGTATTGCAGCAATGTAGGTACGGACAATTTGCCGATTTCCTCAAAGTCACGATACCCGTTTATCGTAAAGTTTACAATGGCAAGAAATGTGAATGTATCGACATTTTGCTCTGTACACACTTGGTCTACTGTTTTGTCACCAAAGCCGAGGTTGATGCCAAAACTACCTAAACTCTGTAGTAGATTATAGTTATCCCGAATGAGAGAAATCATCTTGTCATCGGGTTCATACATCTTTTGATTTTTCATCGCCGATTACATTATATATTATAATAGATGCAAAGTAACAAAAAAATATCAAGCCGAACAATCACTATATATAGGTATTTAGTCAAAACGTTCTTTTCAAATATTCATTTTTCGTTTTGGCGGTATTTTGCGACGCAGTCCCCATATACGTTCGTTATTTCTAATGTTTACCTATTTTTAGGTATTGTCAACATTTTTAAATAACAATACCTTTGCACTCGAAAAAAATCAACAAAACTTATAAGTAATGGACAAATCAACTATTGTTTCTATGGTATGTGCTATGGTTGCGCTGGGCAATCCCATTGCAAGCAATGCACAGACAGTAGCGGCAGACAGTGTGATGCAACACGCTAAAGGTCATAGACTCAGTGTCGGTGGATACGGAGAAGTAGCGTATAGCCGGAATTTTTATAGTGATGCGGGAAAACGGTATTCCAATGCGTCTGCGTACAAGAATGCTCCCGATCACGGACGTTTTGATATACCCCATGCCGTCATTTATTTAGGCTATGATTTTGGCAAAGGATGGACGATGGGAACAGAAATTGAGTTCGAACATGGTGGAACAGGTCAGTCTATTGAATACGAGGCAGAAGAAGCCATAGAATATGAACTCGAAACAGAAAAGGGCGGAGAAGTCGAGTTGGAACAGTTTTGGCTCCAAAAGTCTTTTGGCCGTTTCGCTAATATCCGAGCAGGACATATTGTTGTGCCTGTAGGCTTGACAAATGCTTATCATGAACCTTTGAACTTCTTTACGGTGTATCGTCCTGAGGGCGAGAATACTATCCTTCCTTGTACATGGCATCAGACAGGTCTTAGTTTTTGGGGACGCTCGGGCGATTTCCGCTACGAGGCACAATTCCTTGCGGGTCTCAATGCTTATCGTTTCAGTAGAAGCAATTGGATACAAGGCGGAGCCAAAAGTCCGTATGAGTTTGAGGTGGCCAATAAATATGCCGTTTCTGCCCGTGTCGACAATTATACTATTCCCGGTCTCCGTATAGGATTGAGCGGATACTATGGCAAGTCGATGGGTAATACAACTCCTGAAGATACACAGCACAAAGATGTCAAGGGTAATGTCTATGTAGGTGCCTTTGATTTTACATACAACAACTACAATTGGAAAATTCGCGGAAATGCTGATTATGGATATGTAAGTGATGCACAGGCAATCACCAGTATTGTATATCCCGGAACTTCCAATGTCAAGCCGAATGAGTCGGGTAGTGGCAAATACTTTGGCAGTCATGCTATTGCGTGCATGATTGAGGCTGGCTATGATATCTTCTCCCAAATCGGCAAATTGCGTTCGATGAATCAGAAATTGTATGTGTTTGGGCATTTCGAATACTATGATTCCTCTATTCATAGTACTACAGCCAAATGGACCAATCGTAAAATAATCGCAGGAGGTATCAATTATTTCCCGCTTCCCCAAATTTGTGTAAAGGCTGAGTATAACCAGCGCATATTCCACAGTGCATACAACAACGAACCCTCAGTGAACGTAGGAATTGCATATCAAGGTACCTTCCTTTAATCTTAATTGGTGAAAATCTCAAACAAAACACACATTATAAATTACAACAAGCAAGATGAAAAAGACTTTCCAAAAAGCCATCCTTTTCATGGCAGCAATGGCTCTTCCCATGGGCTTTACATCATGTAGCGATGACAACAATTCAAGCGATGATTCCACAGTTGTCGGTGTATCCGAGTTGTCAACTTCTGCTACTGATTATGTGAACAATATCATATATCCCACTTACAAGGACCTGGCTGACAACTGTAAAGCGCTGAATGATGCTTGCAAGAAACTCTATGCAAATGCAGTAGCTGGTACCATGACCCAGCCAGATATTGACGCTGCTTGCGAGGCATTCAAGAATGCTCGCCGCGAGTGGGAACGGAGTGAGGCTTTCCTGTACGGAGCTGCTACTGACAACGAGATTGATCCCCATATTGACTCTTGGCCTCTTGATCACGACCAGATGGTAAATGCTCTCAACAACAGTGGTGTGATTGCAGGTATTCATAGTGCAGATGCTGCAAAGTATGTGTATGAACACAATGGAGAATTCGATTCCGTACTTGGCTTCCATGGTCTTGAGTTTGTACTCTTCCGTAATGGCAAAAACCGCACCGTTGCTGCCCTGAAGGCCAATGAAACAGAGGAGGGTATGACTTCTGTCAAGGGTATTGACGAACTTGCATTCGTTGCTGCCGTATCTGGCGACCTTTACAACATGACTTCACTGCTCTATTATGGTTGGACCGCCGATGCTACACTTGGAACTTGGCTTTCAAGCAATTGCAAGTGGGTCCTTGACAATACCAAGTATGCAGGTCTTTCCTCAGAAAACATCGGTTACGGCCAGTTCCTTCTGAATGCTACAGGTCAGAAGGCTTTCTTCTCTACTTGGCAAGAAACTTTTGAAAATATACTTGTTTCAGGATGTTCCAACATTTGCCAAGAAGTATATACCCAAAAACTTGGTCAGGCCTATCATGTGGCTACCGGTCAAGGTGGTACGACTGAAGACGGAGAAAAAGAATCTATCGACTATATCGAGTCTCCGTATAGCAAGCGTTCGTTTGAAGATTATCAGGACAACCTGTACTCTATCAAGAATACGCTTTATGGTACTCGTGATATTTCCGCAACTACGCCTGCTTCTACTTCTATGATGGCAATCATGCAGAAGCACAACTATAGCGGATACAGTGCCCTCAACACTGCCCTCAATGAGGCTATCGCTGCTCTCGAAACAGCCAAGAGTAGTGGTATCGCATTTGTCGATAATCCTGCACACGAGCAGGTGAAAAATGCCATTGAGAAGATCAATACACTTGATGACGAGCTCAACAAAGCAGGAAGTTGGTTCCGCAAGTTGAAGACGACAAAGTAATATTCTGAATATCAAGAAGAATCAGCAACGTGGTTTTGCTTTCCCTTTGTGGAAAGCGAAACTGCGTATGTTGGTATAAATAAGTATATTCGAAAACTTAACTTATACATTATGAATGGAAAACTTAAAAACTATGCCTTCTTGACTTTGGCGATGGGCTTTGCTATGACGATGGCAAGTTGCTCAGATGACGACAAAGTTGAGTATCAGGAAACTGATGCGAACTATGTAGGTCAGTCAGTTGGAAATTTCTCCGCGGACGAGTGGTACCCCGGTGGAAAATTAGGTACGACTGAGAATACAGGATCGAGCTGCTATTCCGATCAGACTCCTGCTGTAGATGCCGATGCCAACTTGAAAAGTCAGTTCTTCATAGGCGAACAAATGTTTGAACGTCAATATACCCTCAATACAGGTGCCTTCAGCGGACTTGGGCCTGCTTATGTACGTTCATCGTGCTTTGATTGTCACCCCGAATATGGCCATGGCAAGCGTATGGAGCAGTATGCTACGCGTTATGGCAATGGCAATGGATATCTGCTCGTTATCTATCATCCCGATGCAGAGGGATCCAATGACGGTAGTTATATAAGTGAGGTTACGGCTATGCCGCAAACGCGTGCCAATTCACCATTCCTTCCTCCTGTCGATGAGACACAAATCAATCTCAGTTGGCAGCATGTTGCCAAAATGGAAACTGAGGATATTCCGGCTATGAAGTTTGCTGACGGTGAGACGTTTGACTTGATTTATCCTGAGATAAGTATACCGCAATCAGCATTCAATACGCTTCCCAAACCCGAGAACTATGCTGTCCGACTTGAGTCTACCATTGGTGTTATTGGTGTTGGATTGATTGATGCTATTCCCAGTGACTCCATTGCAGCCCAGTACGCAAAAGAAGCGTCTTATTTCAAGAAAGCGGGTCTTGACGTGACGGAATACATCAATAAGTCCTTCTTTGACGCATCGACTATGCAGATGGCATCTGGTGCCTATTACACAACATTCGGCCGAGATAGCAAGACGGTTACCGGAGGTACTTATGCAGACGGTGGAACATTTGACGGTAATGGACTGATCAAACGTTACACTTATGCGCTAACACGTGGCTCTTTGCAAGATGGCCCGGGTGCCAATGCTATGTGGAATATTACAAACGTCACCCGTAAAGACCGCCCCTACCTCTATACTACGAAGGCATGGGCTGATTGTATGGCCCAGACCCCATCAGTAATAGAAGCAATCAAGGCCGATCCCAGTTCTCCCTACTACGCAGACGGTACGGATGCTGGTATTAAGAATGCTGTGGCTACGTTGCTCAGTCCGTCGACCAACCAGTTTGACGCAGGTTTCCAGCCTGAGCAGAGTATGGATGACTACTATGCATTTATGGTATGGCACCGTGGCCTTGCTATTCCGCGTGCTCGAAATCTGAATGATGCCGATGTTCAGCACGGTAAGGAACTCTTCATGAAGTGGGGATGTGCCAGTTGCCACCGTGCAAAATGGCAGACGACGGACGACAACTATATCACGTCGTACCTTATTGGAGACAAACCCTTGCCCCGCTACAAGAACCAGACCATTTATCCCTATTCTGATTTCGTGCAGCACAAACTCTACATGAAGAACGATATTCATGGTTCATGGTGTCGTACAACTCCTCTATGGGGACGTGGTCTGTCGCTTGTCAATACAGGTGCAGAGGATCGTCTTCATGACTGTCGTGCACGCAATGAGGTCGAGGCTATCATGTGGCACTGCTATAGCAAGAAGAGCCATGCATATTCTTCAGCACTCAATTTCTATAAGGCTTCAAAAGCCGACCGGGATGCTGTAGTGAAATTCTTGCGTTCTATCTAATTCTTTTGTTCAAAACACATCTATATAAGACATGGTGGTCTCCATTCGGAATCACCATGCCTTTTTCTTTCTTTAAATAACCATAAGAAATCAATGAAAATTGCGTACAGAAATTTAGTCTTTGTGACAGGTTTCCTTTTGTCTTTGACTGCATGCCACGATGATGTCAATGAGTCTGAGGTTCAAGGTACAGATGCAGACTATGTCGGCAAGAGTGTCGGCAACTTTACGGCCGAAGAGTGGTATCCGGGCGGTGTACTTGGTACAACGGACAATACGACCGTTCATTGTTATGAGGATGAAACTCCAGCCGTCACTCAGTCTGGTATGTCGGATGCATTTACTAGCGGTGAGACCGTTTTTGAACACAAATACACGTTGAATACCAATCCTTACAAAGGTCTGGGACCGATTTTCTCTCGACGTTCGTGTATCTATTGTCATCCGAATTATGGACACGGCAAACGCCAGACCAAGTATATGGCAGACCAAATGGGAAACGGTTATCTTCTTGCGCTCTTTTATCCGGCCGGTAGCACAGACGCAAATGGAAAGACCTATGAAAAAGATACTTATGTGAGTCAGATTACAGGAGTTCCTCAGACGATGTCTGTGACACCGTTTCTTCCTGAGATTGATGAGGATGGTATCCATATAGAATGGAAACATGCTACCGACGAGCATGGTAACAAGTTTTCCGATGGTGAGACTTACGACCTTATCTACCCTGAGGTAAGTGTGGCAATGAGTGCCATACATGCCAGCCCTATGCCAGCAGCAGGATTTACGGTTCGTCTTGAGTCTACAATAGGTATAGGGGGTGCCGCTCTTATTGATGCTATTCCTGAAGATTCTATCAAGAAGCAATATCAGAGTGAGGCTGCTCATGCGGAACTCAATCCTATGATGTGGGATAAGGCCAACAATACATGGGCATCAACGGCGTATATGGAGTTGAGCCATGGAAAGAAGGGTATCAAGCGCTTCAATTATCAACTTTCTCGTGCCTCTCTTCAGCAAGATTACGCTATTTGGGAAGTTTGCAATGTGACCCGTAAGGATTTGCACTATCTTTACTCTACCAAGGAGTGGGCCAAGGCCAATAGTGAGAATGAGAATGTCATCAAGTATATTATGGAAAATGGAAAGGATCCCCAGTCGTTGCTGAATCCTTATTATGCAGACACAAAGGAAGGAGTTGCAGAGAAGGTAGAACATCTGTTAGGACTGAATACGGAAGCAGACGCACCTGAATACGAGGAAAACTTTATCAAGAGATTTGGTGAGGAGATGTCCGACCAACAGTACTATGATTTTATGGTATGGCAACGCGGACTTTCTGTACCTCGTGCTCGCAATCTTAATAGTTCGACTGTGCAGCGCGGAAAAGAATTGTTTATGCAGATGGGCTGTGCCTCGTGTCATCGTCCTTCCTGGACAACAGGAGATGACAACTATTGGGCATCTGATTATGTAAATAGTTTGGGCAAACTTCCGACATATCCCCATCAGAAGATATATCCGTATACAGACTTGGTGCAACACCGTCTTTATATGGAGAATGATATCATCAACGGGTGGTGCCGAACCACACCTCTTTGGGGACGTGGACTTTCCAAACGTAATACCGGCTCTGACGACCGTCTACATGACTGTCGTGCGCGTACTGTAGTAGAAGCAATCATGTGGCACGGCTACAGTTCCAAGAGTGATGCCCATTGGTCTGTACAGAATTTTTACAAATTGAGCAAGGCTGACCGTGATGCTGTAGTCGCATTTATCGAGGCCATTTGATTCTTGTTGGACTGGATGAATTCGTAGATTTATGCTGTTTGCTTTTTCGCAAAAATGAGGGAGAAGCAAACAGCATAATGTATGTATAGCCGATACATTTTGTTTTTTGTTGAGAAAAACGTACCTTTGCCTATTGAAAATAATTCCGTAAGTAGGTGTTCAAAATAAATAACATCTGCTGACATTTATATACGAATAATTTTGAATACCTACTTATGAAAATCAATATCGTCATTCCTTGTTATAATGAGCAGGAGGTGTTGCCGAAAACCATCGAGGTGCTGGGGACTTTGGCAGAAAGAATAAAACGTGAAACCGGAGTGGAGACGCAACTTCTTCTTGTTGACGATGGAAGTTCCGATGCGACATGGTCAATGATCAAGGAAGCGGCTCACAATTCTATTTTTGTCAGCGGTCTGAAGTTGTCCCACAACCGAGGACATCAAAATGCGTTATGGGCAGGTATGGAAGCCTCTGTTGATCATTGCGATGCCATGGTCAGTATAGATGCAGATTTGCAGGATGACGAGAATGTCATAGTCGACATGGTGCGCCAACTACAGCAAGGAAAGGATATTGTCTATGGAGTACGCAAGGAACGCAAGACCGATACCTTCTTTAAGAGGTTTACCGCCCAGGCATTTTACAGAATTATGCAGATGGCAGACAAGGATGTCATCTATAACCATGCTGACTTTCGCTTGATGAGCAATCGAGCACTGAAGGCTTTGATGCAATATTCGGAAAGAAATCTTTTTCTGCGTGCCATTGTTCGTGAATTGGGCTTTCAGGAGGGGTTTGTGTATTACGACCGAAAGGCTCGGGAGGCCGGTGAGTCCAAGTATCCGTTGAAGAAAATGTTGGCTTTCAGTATTGACGGTATTACTTCCTTCTCGGTTGCTCCTTTGAAGTTTATCACCTTTGTTGGTCTTGCTATGACCATTGTGGCAATTGCTATCATATTTTATGGACTGATAGAATATGTCAAGGGCGCTACCATACAAGGTTGGACCTCTATACTCGTTTCGCTTTGGTTTATTGGTGGTATTGTTACTACTGGGGTTGGGATTACTGGACTCTATATAGGGAAAATCTATACTGAGGTAAAGCGGCGCCCACGTTATTTTATTGAAGAGCGTGTGTAAGAAAATTGGTCAGGGTCTACCTATCCTGTAGGAGCGGCCTGATATGGAATTTCCGATTTCGTCTTCAAACAAACCGGATAATTCGTTTTTTTTCTCTACTTTTGCATTTTATAGATAGATATGGATACGAGAAAGGCACAGGTAATTGTACATGATAGCATATTGGCCCAGGCGGCAGAAAATGGTATCGATGAATTTTTGAAAACGGTCACAGATACCATCAAAAATGCTATTGGTGGCGAGTTGACGTCCGAGAATATGAGCAGTCTTAATGTTTCCCAAATTACGTTGCTGGCTTATGATATATTGCGAGATGAAGTAATGGATGGAGGGTTTGTTCAACTTATCCATAACGGAAACGGTGGCTTTATTTTTCTCAATCCATTGGCAAAGATTATGAAGTCATGGGGACTGGCTGAATTGTCAAAATTGCTATACAGTGGGCGGAAATTATATTTTGCCCATCATGAGGAGATAGAGAAAGATTGCTCGGATGAAGAGTTTATGGCCTTGTTTGAGCAATTTCCCGATTTTGATGAGTTGGATGATGCTTTTGTGGAGAATGAGGAACAGTGGTCAGAAAATATTGCTATATATGTAGACAATCATTTGGATGACTTCGTGACAGTTTTACCTTCCGTCCCTACAGATAATTGATAGACAATGAACAAGGAAGAAGAGAAGATCAGGAAAAAGAGTCCTGTAAATATAAAGAACAAAAAGGCCTCGTTTGAATATTTCTTTATCGAGACCTATACAGCGGGTATCGTTTTGACAGGTACGGAAATCAAGTCAATACGACTTGGAAAAGCCAGTCTTGTCGATACTTTCTGTTATATCACTAATGGTGAGATATGGGTGAAAGGTATGAATATTTCCCCATATTTCTACGGTTCCTATAGCAATCATGAAAGCAAGCGCGAGCGTAAACTCTTGCTGACCAAACGCGAAATTGCAAAGTTGCAGAGTGCTACCCAGCAGACTGGTTATACAATTGTGCCGTTGCTTGTGTTCATAGATGAGCATGGGCGTGCGAAGATGGATATCGCTCTATGCAAGGGAAAAAAGGAGTATGACAAGCGACAGACACTCAAAGAAAAAGAAGACCGTCGCGAAATGGATCGCGCGATGAAGCACTATTGATGATGACAGCACTTGAGGATATTGTAAGAAAGAGAATACTCATTCTTGACGGTGCAATGGGTACGATGATACAGCAGTATGCTTTGTCGGAAAGCGATTTCCGTGGAACTCGTTTTGCACAGACAGAGGGTATGATGCTCGGCAATAATGATATGCTCAACATTACGCGGCCTGACGTTATAACCGACATACATCGCAAGTACCTTGAGGCAGGCGCAGATATCATTTCTACCAATACGTTTAGCAGTCAGCGCATATCTCAAGCAGATTACCACCTTGAAGAGTATGCTCGTGAGATGGCCTTGGAGGGTGCAAGGCTTGCCCGTCATATGGCTGACACGTATTCTACTCTTGAAAAACCTCGGTTTGTGGCTGGTTCGGTTGGACCAACCAACAAAACCTGCTCCATGAGTCCGGATGTCAGCAATCCTGCTGCACGAGATTTGGACTACGATACCTTGTTTGCTGCGTATTGCGAACAAATTGATGCTTTGATGGAGGGCGGTATTGATATCGTACTTATTGAAACGATTTTTGATACGCTCAATGCAAAAGCCGCAATAGACGCAGCAGTTCACACCATGCAGGGTAGGGGAGTGAGTCTCTCAATTATGTTGAGCGTCACAGTCAGTGATTTGGCTGGTAGAACGCTTAGTGGACAGACGCTGGATGCTTTCCTTGCAAGTGTGAGTGGATATCCTATTTTTTCTGTCGGACTGAATTGCTCGTTTGGAGCGAAGCAGATGAAACCCTTTTTGCAGGATTTGGCTTACCGCGCACCATACTATATCAGTGCCTATCCCAATGCTGGTCTTCCCAATAGTTTGGGACAATACGATGAGACACCAGAATCAATGGCCCCTCAGATAGGCGAACTGATAGACGAACGATTGGTTAATATTGTCGGCGGTTGTTGTGGAACCACCGAAAAATTTATTGCGCAGTACGTTCCTCTCGTAGATGGCAAAAGTCCGCGTGTTCCCTCTTCTCCATCTGCTACGATGTTACTTAGCGGTCTGGAACTACTGAATGTGACTCCTGATATACGTTTTGTAAATGTGGGGGAGAGGTGCAATGTCGCCGGATCCAGAAAATTTCTTCGGCTGATCAAAGAGAAAAAATATGAGGAGGCGTTGGCTATCGCAAGAAATCAAGTGGCGGCTGGAGCCCAAGTGATAGACATCAATATGGATGACGGTTTGCTTGATGCCCGTACAGAGATGGTCAACTTTCTCAATTCTATTGCCGCAGAACCAGATATAGCCCGTGTTCCGGTAATGATAGATTCATCAAAATGGGATGTTATCATCGCAGGACTGAAATGTGTACAAGGAAAATGTATTGTAAATTCTATTTCACTCAAAGAGGGTGAGAAAGTATTCCTGAGTCATGCGCGCGATGTGAAAAGGTTTGGAGCGGCAGTCGTTGTCATGTGCTTTGATGAACAAGGGCAGGCAACGAGTTATGAACGTCGCATAGAAATTGCTTCAAGGGCATACCGTCTTCTAACGGAAGTGGTGGGAATGAATCCGCTGGATATCATTTTCGATCCCAACGTACTGGCCATTGCAACCGGTATGGAAGAACATGCCAATTATGCAGTAGATTTCATTCGGGCTACTGGATGGATACGCACGCATCTGCGTGGTGCTCACGTGAGTGGAGGAGTAAGCAATCTGTCTTTCTCGTTCAGAGGAAACAATTATATCAGGGAGGCTATGCATGCTGTGTTCTTGTATCATGCCATACAGCATGGTATGGATTTCGGCATCGTAAATCCTGCGACCAAAGTGGCGTATGATGATATACCTCCAGAACATCTGCGTATAATAGAGGATGTTGTCCTCAATCGGGATTCTAATGCAGCGGAGTGTCTGATTGAACTTGCCGACGAACTGAAAGCGGCTGCCGATGCAGAGAAAACATCTCCAGGAGGCGTTACAGGTAAGACGATAGAAGATAAATCATTGCTATGGAGGCAGGATATAGTTGAAAAACGTCTGAGTTATTCACTGGTCAAGGGTATCCCTGACTTTCTCGACGAGGATATTCACGAGGCACTTGAAAAATACCCGAAGGCTGTCAATATCATAGAAGGACCGCTGATGGACGGTATGAATACCGTAGGAGAACTTTTCGGTTGTGGAAAGATGTTCCTTCCTCAGGTTGTAAAGACTGCAAGAACGATGAAGAAGGCAGTGTCTATCCTTCAGCCTTTTATAGAGTCTGACAAGCAGGACAATTCTTCCTCAAATGGCCGGATATTGTTGGCTACGGTGAAGGGCGATGTGCACGACATTGGCAAAAATATTGTATCTGTAGTGATGGCTTGCAATAATTATGAGGTCATCGACTTGGGAGTGATGGTTCCTGCAGACTTGATTGTCAAGAAGACGATAGAAAACAATGTTGATATTGTCTGTCTGAGTGGCCTGATTACGCCGAGCCTTGATGAGATGGTGCATGTGGCCACCGAAATGCAAAAGGCTGGCCTGAAAACGCCTATTATGATTGGTGGCGCGACAACGAGCGAACTACATGTTGCTCTCAAAATAGCACCTGTCTACGAAGGTATTGTGGTATGGATGAAAGATGCATCCCAAAATCCATTGATGGCAGCCCGTCTTCTTGACGAACATGAAAAGTTGGTTGTGGAAAAGGAATTAGATGATCGTTACAAAAAACTTCGTAAGGATTATTCTGACGCTCAAAAAACTATTTCTTCCATTGAGGAAGCAAGAAATAATAAACTGAATCTGTTTGCCTTATAATATCTGAGGCGACTATATAAAGAATAGGAGAATATATACAATGGTATTTAAGAAGAAAAAGGTATGGCACTGTCTGCCGGGACAACCCGTGACCGAACTTGACAAGCAAGTGATGTATTGGGAGAACAAAGGTAAAGAAGTTCCTTCGCGCAGCCTTGTCAAGACCCCAGAACAGATAGAGGGAATCCGAAAGAGCGGTATTGTCAACACTGGTGTTCTCGATGAGGTCGCCAAACAAATACACGCAGGAATGAGTACGCTTGAGATAGACAAAATCTGTTACGACTATTGCGTGGAACATGGTGCTACTCCAGCATGTCTCGGATATGAAGGATATCCCAAGAGTGTATGTACCAGTATCAATGAAGTGGTCTGTCATGGTATTCCCAAGGAAGAGGATATTTTGCAGGAAGGTGACATCGTGAATGTAGACTTTACTACGATTCTCGATGGTTACTATGCAGATGCCTCACGTATGTTTATCATCGGGAAAACCACTCCTGAGAAAGAGCAACTGGTTCGGGTTGCCAAAGAGTGTCTTGAGATAGGAGCGGAAGCTGCCAAACCTTATTGTTTTGTGGGAGACATTGGGCATGCTATACAGAAGCATGCCGAGAAATACCATTACGGTGTTGTGCGTGACCTCTGCGGACATGGTGTAGGACTTAAGTTTCACGAAAAGCCCGATGTGATGCATGTCGGCCACAAAGGACAGGGCATGTTGATAGTACCCGGTATGGTTTTCACCATCGAACCAATGATCAATATGGGTACGTGGAAGGTATTCATTGATGCTGATGATGAATACGGATGGGAGGTCATTACCGGAGACGAAAAACCGAGTGCTCAGTGGGAACATACCTTTGTGATGACAGAACACGGAGTGGAAATCCTTACCCACTGATGGAGTATTCATAACATTTATAATGTCAACAATGGAAAAGGATATATACATATTAGGAATAGAAAGCAGTTGTGACGATACGTCTGCTGCCGTCCTTCATGGAAATGTTCTGCTGAGCAACGTGACGGCTTCCCAGGATGTCCATCGTGCATATGGCGGTGTCGTTCCAGAATTGGCCTCACGTGCCCATCAACAAAATATTGTTCCTGTAGTAAGTGAGGCTATCAAGCGCGCAGGCATAACAAAAGAGCAACTTTCTGCCATTGCATTTACCCGTGGTCCCGGACTCATGGGCTCCTTGCTGGTCGGTGTCAGTTTTACCAAGGGTTTGGCGCTAAGTTTGGGCATACCTCTCATCGATGTCAACCATCTCCAAGGTCATATTATGGCACATTTCATAAAAGATGCCTCTGACGACTATGTATCACCGCCATTTCCCTTCATATGCCTGTTGGTAAGTGGGGGTAATTCGCAGATAGTGAAGGTCAACGCATACAATGACATGGAAGTCTTGGGACAAACCATAGATGATGCAGCCGGAGAAGCCATAGACAAATGTTCCAAGGTTATGGGACTTGGATATCCTGGCGGACCAATAATAGACAAGTTGGCACGTCAAGGCAATCCGAAGGCTTATAAATTTGCAGAACCCCACATCCCAGGTATGGACTACAGTTTCAGTGGACTAAAGACCTCTTTCCTTTACAGTTTGCGCAAATGGGTGGCCGATGATCCTGATTTTGTAGAACACCACAAAAATGATCTGGCGGCGAGTCTTGAATATACCATTGTTGATATTCTGATGCGGAAATTGAAACTTGCCGTCAAGACAACGGGCATTAAGCATGTTGCAGTGGCTGGTGGCGTATCTGCCAACAATGGTTTGCGGGCTGCATTTCATGAGTATGCCCGTCGGTACGGATGGACGGTCTACATACCCAAGTTCGGCTATACTACGGACAATGCCGCAATGATAGGAGTAACAGGTTACTACAAATATTTGGACCACGATTTTTGTCAGATTGATGCACCCGCATTTAGCAAGGTGACATTCAAGTAGGGCAATTTTAAGGACCTCGATAAAGATAACAAACAAAATATACATAAGATGGAATTCGAAAAGAAAATATTGAGTCGCGAGATACAGCAGTACCTTTATGAGTCAGGACTTACTGTCGGTACAGCAGAAAGTTGTACGGGAGGGCGTATAGCCGAGTCTATCATCGCCGTTCCAGGAGCATCTACATATTTTAAGGGTGGTATCATATCGTATACCAATGAAGTGAAAGAAAATCTTCTTGGCGTGGACGCCCATCTGCTGGAAGAGAAAACTGCGGTCTGTGAGGACGTTGCGAAGGCAATGGTACAAGGCGCACTGAATACTCTTCATGTCGATTTTGCAATCGCTGCTACTGGTGTGGCCGGACCTGGCGGTGGAACTGCCGATATCCCTGTAGGTACGATATGGCTGGCATGTGGAAATGCTCAGGAGATAGTGACTCAAAAGTTGAGCGAAGACTTTGGACGTGATATAAATCTGGCAATTGCGACCAGCAAGGCTTTGCAATTGTTCCTGAATTACTTGCGTGAAAAAATGCCGAAGAAGGAATCTGCAGAATAACCGAATGTGTCAAGACACAAACATATAGTTTAAAATTTAAGACCCTCGCCAATTTGAGCATATCTGCCAATTGGCGAGGTTTTTTTGTGTGGCGTAGAAAATACTCCGGCTATAGGGTATTTCTCATGATTGTTAGTATTCGGTATTGAACACTGTAGTATTAGAGCCCGAATACTGTAGTATTAGAGGCCGAATACTGTTGTATTTGAGCCTGAATACTGTAGTCGTATGGACTGAATACCGCAGTATTTCGGCCCGAATACTATGTTTCGCAATATTTATCCGCTTGTCGGTTGGCCAAGCGGCTGTTGTTATTTCGTTTCTTTTCCGATGCGCTTTATCAGGCTGTAGGCATCGTACAAACCGAGTTCGCCAGCCTTGCTGAGGTCTGATACGCCAGTTGCCTTGTCTTGGTTGTTTATATAGACAAGGCCACGGTTGTAATACGCTTCAGCCAAATTGGGATCAAGAGAAATCGCCGTAGTGTAGTCAGCAATGGCTTGCTTATAGTTGCCGATGCTGGCGTAAACGTTGGCTCGGTCATAATATAGGTATTGATTGGAGGCGTCGAGACTGATGGCTATGGTCAAGTCACTAATGATACTTGCATTTTTCAGTTTCGTATCCACACCCTGTGACGTGTTGAATTCGTTGATGCGCCATTGACAGATGGCGCGTTGCCAATAGGAAAGCGATGTCGTACTGTCTGTCTGCAAGAATATAGTGATATCGGCCTGAGCTGATTCGTAGTCCTGTACCGTCGCATAGGAGATCGAACGGTTTAATAGGTCGTTGTTCATCTTCTTGCTCGTACTATTCGCTTCTATGGCTGTCGTCAGTGTATCAATGTACGCAAGATAATTCTGTGATTGCCGTTCGCTCAATTGCTGATTATGACAGTTCACATATATAGTGTGTCGCGATTTCTGTGTATGGTTGAATTGCTCTACATTTTGTGAGTAGGGTTGGTATTGGCTAATATCACTGCTATAGGGTAAAAGAGTCAAGACGTACATCGGCAAGAATTGCATTTCAACGCTGCGGTTCTGTATTTTGCCCCGATATTCGCTCTTGTATTCATGTTCTACATTCGTATTGTCGTCAACAACCATCTGATTGTATTTCTCAGGGTCAGTTTCACTGCGGCGACGCATTTTCTTTCGCATAGAGTTGCTCCACCTCGGTTGTACGCCCAAATGCTTGTTCATTTGTGCTTTGAGAATACGAAATTCGTCCAGTTCGGCCTTTCCTGTCATGCCCAACCGTCGGTAGCAATTTGCACGCCGGGAAAGTCCAGTCCAGAAATTAGGAAACTGACTGATAACTTTACTATAGTCACGGATGGCGGCATGCAGATTTCCTGTTCTGTCGAGAAGTATGGCACGGTTGAATGTAGCCATGACATTGTCCGGCTCCATCTTGATGACGTAGTTGAAATCGGTTATGGCCCTATTGTCATCACCAAGTTGCATACGGAGTAGTCCGCGATTGTAATGCGCCAAAAAATTGTTGGGGTCAATGTCGAGTGCTGTGTCATAATCGGACATTGTTCCCCTAAGATTATTGAGGTTGTATCGTGCCAAGGCGCGGTTGATATAACTGTTGACATCCTTTGGCTTTAAGTGTATGGCCTTACCGAGATAGGTGTCAGCATCCTTCCATTGGCTTTTTGATAAGGCTATCATGGCTCTTCCTTGCCATGCGTTGGCATTGTACGGGTCGATGGTGAGGCTTTTGTCCAACCATTTGTCAGCAGATACCGTATCTTTTTGTAGTAGATATACCTCTGCCCTAACAGAGTAGGCCTCGGAGAATTTGTCCCACTTGGATATGATGGTGTCCAAATCTTTTTGTGCCGTTTCGTAATCTTTTTTCTCTATTCGGCACAAAGTACGATTATACCATGCACTCTGATTGTAGGGTTCCATTGCCAAAGATTTTGTATAGTCAGCAATGGCGTCATCGTAGTTTTTCTGGTGGATACGGCAAAGCCCCCGCAATTCATACATATTGTATATGTAGGGATTGAGTTCTATAGCCTTGGTTACGTCCTTTTCGGCTCCAACGTAGTCGTCAAGATAGAATTTGGCAACACCGCGAAAGAACCAAGGCTCATATAAGTAGGGCTTGGCGTTGAGTACTTGGTTGAAATATTGAATGGAAAGAACATAGTCCTCGTAGTACAATGCGCTGCGCCCTGTCATCATCAGACGGTCGGTATTGTATTGTGCGATAGCCTGTTGTATGGACAACAGAGAAAACAAGAGGACTATGTATTTTTTCATTTTTTTGCGGTCTTTGTCCGGTATGAGCAGCGGAACCTTCCCAATAGTAATGATTTCAGTTTGCTGCGTATCATCTGCTTACGCATGGGAGAAATGCGGTCAATAAACATTTTTCCATCGAGATGATCGAATTCGTGCTGCATAACGCGGGCGAGGTAACCGTCTACCCACTCGTCGTGTTCTTGAAAGTCTGCATCCATGTATTTCACGTGAATGCGAGTTGGACGGTTTACGCTCTCGTGTATTCCGGGGAGGGAGAGACAACCTTCTTCCATGGATTTTTTGGGGGCTTCCTCATCGTAGTCAAGGATATAGGGGTTGATGAAGGCTTTGCGAAATCCTTTGTACTCCGGAAAATCGTCACTGAGCACGTCAAGGTCGATGACGACAAGTCTGATATCTTTTCCTATTTGTGGTGCGGCAAGTCCGATTCCGTCACTTTCGGTCAGTGTTTCATACATGTTGTCTATGAGTGAAGACAAATCCGGATAGTCGGGAGTAATGTCTTTTGCGACAGCCCGTAGTACGGGATTGCCGTAAATATAGATTGGTAATATCATTTTGATTTTTTTAGAATACACCTGGTGGGCATAAGTACTTCCGAATAGACGGTTGCGTGCCACTCGGCAGGAACATTGGGCAATGATGCTTCTCTCGGTATTTATCTGCGGACAATTTTTCTGTGTTGCAGATAGTCTTGGAGTATGATGGTCGCACTGATTTCGTCGACGAGCGCTTTGTCGCGGCGTGCCATTTTCCCGATTCCACTTTCTATCATGGCTTGATGAGCCAATACAGAGGTAAACCTTTCATCGAAGTATTCAATGGGAATGGGTGAATGCTTTTTCCATTTCGCTACAAATTGTCTGACACGTGCAAGATTCTCACTGGGACTTCCGTCCATCTTTTTGGGTTCACCGATGACAATTCTTTCTACTTGCTCCTTTGCTATGTAGTCTTGTAAGAATGTCATAAGATTACACGTATCAACAGTCACCAATCCATTTGCAATGATTTGTAAAGGATCGGTGACTGCTATACCCGTGCGTTTCTTCCCATAGTCTATCGAAAGTATTCGGGCCACGGTGTTATCGTTTTACTTTGGTGTTTTCAGAATGTGTCGTTGGATTTACTTTTTATAGAGAAGCCATGCTCCGTTGTAAGTATTGCGGAACTGATCGCGTGATCGTACTGCGTCACTTTTTGTGTCAAATGTGGACGAGATAACGCGGTATGTTCCTTTCTCTGAATTGTAGACAATTTGAGCGTCGTATCCTGCGTTCTTCAATTTCTGCTGAAGTCCGTCTGCATTAGCGCGTACGGAGAAGGAACCCACAACAACGCTGAAGTTTTTGAGGCCGGAACCACTGATAAGCGTAACGCTCTCTGAACGTACTGCAACATTGTCTCCATTGTCGATGGTCGTCGTTTCTGTAGCGGGCTTCTCAACAATAGGTGCTACCACAGGTGTCTCGGTGACAGCGGGTTCGGTGATTTGACTTTCTTGTCGAGCCTGGGCTTTGTCGTACATTTTCTTGTAGGCACTCTCTTTCGATTTGCAACTGCTAAATGCCAAGGCAATGCACAATCCTGCACAAAGAACGATGTTTTTTTTCATATTCGGAATTTTTTAATTCGTGGTTATTCGTTATGCAATAGTATGTAAGTATTGCGAAATTACAAAATATCCTATACATATCGGTCGTTTTGTCTGCATAAAGTATGTTAATTCGCTTTTTACCTTATTTTTTAACAAAAAATCGCAGGGTAAAGCGTTTGTGTTCGCCTTACTTTTGCTACATTTGCCGTTGAGCAGAGACTCACAACAAAATGTTCCACTTTAATAATTAGAATATGAAAGCATTAGGTTACATTGGCGCATTCTTCGGAGGTGCCATCGCAGGTGCAGCTCTTGGTTTACTTATGGCCCCAGAAAAGGGTAGTGAGACACGTACAAAAATCGGTGACGCTGTAGACGATTTCTGCAAGAAACACAATATCAAGTTGAGTCGTAAGGAAGTTGACGACCTTGTTGACGATATCAAAGAAGCTCAAAGTGTAGAATAAAGAGGTTTCTTATGTTCTCAACGGATAGAAACATAGAGACGATAGGACAACTTGTAGAAGTATTGAAACATTACATCGGGCTTCAGACCAAATATGTGAAGCTCGATGTAATTGATAAGGTTGTGCGGTTGCTAACAGCCGTTGTCATGGTTGTAATATTGTCTTTGCTATTATTGCTGACGCTCATCTATTTGTCATTTGCTGCTGCTTATGGTCTGAAGCAATATATGGGCGAAGGTAGTGCTTTTTGTGTGATTGCGGGCGTTTATGCACTTGTGTTTGTGCTGTGCATACTATTCAGAAAGCGGTTGCTTGAACGTCCTTTGGTCAAGTTGCTCGTTAGCATTTTAATGCAGTAAGAAAAATGAAGGAGAATCCTAATCATATCGCTCCCCATGAAGTGAAAACCTTGTCGGATATCGCCAACATGAAAGACGTTGTCCGCCGCGAAATGCAAGACGACGAGGATAAGATATCTTCTTTATGGGATAATTTAGTTCATGGGGATAATGTCAATCCGCAGTCGCCTACGCAGCGTATCTTCAATATGATGAATGTTGGAACGGGTTTGGTTGACGGATTATTATTGGGGTGGAAACTCTATCGGAAATATCAAGGCGTTTCTGACTATTTCCCTTTATTCAGAAAGAGGCGGAAACGTTGAAAGTCAGTCCATCGTAGGCCAGTTCTACGTCCTTGGGTAATTTTGGGGCCGAATCTTTGTAGAGTCCGATTCCATGACTACAATGTGTCAAATAGGTATGGCGAGCCCCAATCTTTTCTGCAAACGCAATCGCATCGTTTACTAAAAGGTGCGAGTGGTGTTCTTTTTGAAATCTAAGGGCATTGACAACAAGGATGTCCAAATCTGACAGATATTCCAATTCAGTGTTGCTGATGCTCTTCATGTCTGTGATATAGGCAAAATTACCAAATCTGTAGCCAAGGATGGGGAGCTTGTCGTGCATGACTGTAATGGGTAGAACCGGAATGTCTCCAATTTGGAATTGTTCGTGTGCCCGTATGTCATGTAGGCAAATAAGGGGTACTCCAGGGTATAGTTTTTTTTCAAAGCAATACGGCATGGTTTGACGCAGGGTACTTGTCGTGTGGGTATCGGCATAAATGTCTATATCGCAGAAGGTGCAAAAGGGACGAAGATCGTCCAAGCCGCCAACGTGGTCGTAATGTACATGTGTCAGAAGAATGCCGTCAAGACGACGAAAGGATAAAGGCATCATTTGTTGCCGAATGTCGGGGCCACAATCTATGAGAATGCGGGTGGTACTTGTTTCAAGCAAACAAACGCTCCGTAGCCTTTTGTCTTTGGGATCTTTGCTATCGCATACTGGGCAATGGCATCCAAGAGATGGTACACCTCCGGACGTTCCCGTTCCCAATAACGTAACTTTAATCGACTTCTCCTGCATTTCTTCCGATGCTTTACTTTACGTTGACCTCAGGATGTATTTCAATTCCAAATTTCTTTTTTACGTCGTTGATGATAGTCTTGTAGAGGGTTACAATCTCTTGGCCGTTTGCCCCTCCTCTATTGACCAAAACAAGGGCTTGTTTGTCATGGACACCAGCCCGTCCCAAGGATTTTCCTTTCCATCCGCATTGCTCTATTAGCCATCCTGCCGGAATCTTTGTATGATGTTCATCTATTGTATAGTGTGGCATTTGGGGATAGGTGGCCAGTAGATTTTGGAATACCTCATTCTCAACTATCGGGTTCATGAAGAAACTTCCGGCATTCCCTTCTATTGAGGGGTCTGGCAGTTTGTTGCGTCTGATCTCAATAATTGTGTTGCGTAATTGTGTCGGTGTTGGAGTGCAGATGCCTTGTTCTTGAAGTGACGACTTGATATTGCCATAGCCTGTGTTCGGCTTGAATGACTTGGAAAATTTATAGGTAACGTGAGTGATGAAATACCGATTCTTCCATTCATGTTTGAATCGGCTGTCCCGGTATCCGTAACGGCAATCATCATTGGAGAATTTGACGAGTTTTCCAGTCGCAATTTCGATGGCTTCCACTTCGGAGATAAAGTCTTTTATTTCTGCACCATACGCTCCGATATTTTGAACGGCACTGGCACCTACGTCGCCAGGAATCAGTGACAGGTTTTCAGCACCATACCAGTTGTGCTCAATACAATAACTGATAATGTCGTCCCACGTCTCGCCTGATCCACACCGGAGATATATGTCCTGTGATGAATCTTTGTCTGCGATGAGTTGTTTCCCTTTGATGGAAGAATGTAATACCCAACCTGTAAAATCTTTTGTGAGCAATAGGTTGCTTCCTTTGCCGATGATGAGCAGAGGTGTGTCCTGGAGATTATGTGTCTGAAAGAACGCCCCGACTTCCTCTGCTTTTTGAAAATCAACAAAATATTCGCATTTGGCATCTATGCCAAATGTGTTGTGATTCAGTAAACTGAAATTTTGATGTTCTTCCATTACATTATCAGTTTTGTAAGTTTCCACTGGCCATTCTTTCTCTTAAAGGTCAGTTCGGTCTCGAGACCGTTGGCAATTCCTCGGATGATGAATATCTTTTGTTGGCTTTTGCCGTATTTTTGCCCGTAAAGGATATTGTATATTACGTCCTGTGGTAATTCTGGCGCAAAGGACGGCCACTGCTCAGGGGCTAAAATACCATTCATTGTACCGAAATCATTGTCGGGGTCGGGGCCAAAGAATTGCAATGGGTCATTGATGCTATGTACTTGGTATGCGGAGTCAGCTACGAAATGGCTATAGAAATTCAGAAATGAGGCATTTTCGCTTTTTGACACATCATCATATTTGATGGATGTCATTTGCCATTGTCCGTTTTCCCGATCAAAGATATATTGCTTTATTGTATGTTTTTTCAGATAGATTTTCTCTACAGTCACATGGCTGATGGTTGTATCTTTGACAATATTCATCTGCTGTGGATTATCGAAGATAAGCGTATAGAAATCTTGTTTCATGAAAAAATGGTCAATTGTCCATTGTTTCGCGGTAATGGTTGATACGCTATTTTTTCGTATGACTGTCAAAGGAAATTTAATTCTTTTGCGCTGTAGTTTCTTGTTTGCCGCGAAATTGAAGAAGAAATCGTCAAACAACTCATCGGCTGCCTTTGGCATCGGGGTTTCAGCGATGATTTGTTCTATAGTATCCGCAACAACAGTGTTTGCAGTGCTATCTATGCTATCGTTCTCATTGGCAACTGATTTCTTATCGGTACAGCCAAATATGGATAATCCCATAAGGATGGTAGCGGTCAACGCTGACACAATAAAAAGAAAACCTTTTCTCATAAGACCATCATTGAGACAGACTTGTTGTCTCTCAAATTTTTGGCAAATTTACGACTTTATTTCGATATGCTCCCGAATTTATCACAAAAAAACATTACCTTTGCAATGATTTACAGGATACGCAGACATAGTCTTGCTTGGGTATCGGAAATGAAGTCCGACAAATATTCTTCGGACAATAATGTAAAAGTTGTATTTAATTCGCAATTATGATATTAGACAAAATTGAGCAATTGCTTGAAGAGGTAAACAACTTGTCGGCAAAAAATGCTGACGAGATTGAAAATCTGCGATTGAAGTATTTGAGTAAAAAAGGTGAGATTACTGCGCTTATGGCGGATTTCCGCAATGTGGCTGCCGACCAGAAAAAAACTGTCGGTATGAAAATCAATGAACTCAAACAACAGGCAATTCTCAAAATTGAAGAGCTCAAAGAGCGAGTGGCAGAACAAAAGGACGAGTCTGACCAATTCGTAGACTTGACACGTTCTGCATATCCGATAAAATTGGGTACCCGTCATCCTCTTACTGTTGTCCGGAACCAAATTATAGATATCTTCCAACGGATGGGATTTACGTTGGCAGAGGGACCGGAGATAGACGATGACTTGCATGTTTTTACCAAATTGAATTTTGCTGCCGACCATCCTGCAAGAGATATGCAGGATACGTTCTTTGTGGAAACGCACCCCAATGACGTTACAAAAAATATCCTTTTGCGGTCGCATACATCCAACGACCAAAGTCGTATAATGGAATGTCAGCGTCCACCGATACGTGTCATTTGTCCAGGCCGGGTATACCGCAACGAGGCAATATCGGCTCGAGCACACTGCTTCTTCCATCAGATAGAGGGTCTCTATGTAGACAAAAATGTTTCCTTTACCGATTTGAAACAGGTATTGCTGACATTTGCGCGTGAACTCTTCGGTCCTGAAACCAAAATACGTTTGCGTCCAAGTTATTTCCCGTTTACGGAGCCGAGTGCCGAAATGGATATATCATGCCATATTTGTGGTGGTACAGGTTGTGGATTTTGCAAACATACTGGATGGGTGGAGATCTTGGGTTGTGGTATGGTTGACCCCAATGTTCTTGAGGCGTGCGGTATAGATAGCAGTGTCTACACTGGGTATGCCTTCGGATTGGGTGTTGAGCGCATTACAAACTTGAAATATCAGGTGGCAGACTTGAGAATGTTCTCGGAAAACGATGTCCGCTTCTTGAGTGAATTTGAGTCTGCAAACTGATTTATATAGACTCTCAATACAGTAAAAGCAAAACGGAAGGAAAAATTTTGGGTTTTTCCTTCCGTTTTGCTTTTGGCATATATATCTAATATATGCGTGGACCGAATATTGAAGTGCCGATGCGCACCATTGTCGAATGGCATGCAATGGCTATTTTGTAGTCGTGGCTCATGCCCCAACTGCATTCGCGAAAGTTGTCGCTGCCATAGAAATACTTCTCTTTTGCTTCTTTGAAGAACTCGCTGGCAGCAGAGAATTCGGAATATATCTGCTGCTCATCCTCAGTGTTTGTGGCCATTGTCATCAATCCGCAAATCTCGACATGTTTTAGGCTTCTCCATTCACCTTCATTCAGCATTCTCCGGCATTCTTCGATGGTAAAACCATATTTTCCTTCTTCTTGGGCAATGTGAAGTTCCAGTAGAACCTTTATCTTTCGGTTGTTGGATTGTGCCTGTTTGTCGATTTCTTTTAGGAGTTTTAGCGAATCGACACTTTCTATCATATCAATATAAGGTGCTATGTATTTCACCTTGTTGGTTTGCAAGTGACCAATGAAATGCCACAGGATGTCGCGTGGAAGTATTTTTGCTTTTTGTGCAAGTTCCTGTTCTCGGCTTTCGCCAAATATGCGTTGTCCGCATCTGTAAGCCTCTTGTATGAAACTTGCAGGATGGAATTTGCTGATTGCCACAAGTTGTACACCAGAAGGTATATTCTCCTGGATAGATTTTATATTTTGGGCAATGTCAATTTCCGGGTCCATTATTTGTTCTCCTTCTCTTTCGCTTCTTCAGTTTCGTATTCAGGCTTGTCGTTGTGCTCTTCTTTTTTAATAGAGTTATGTCTATAGACATCCATAATCTTTGTTTCCGCAATGTTTGCGATGATATAGTCTTCCATTGAAGACTCCATCACCTTTTCGATGTGCTTGACCGCATTGTTGAGTGACGATGCCTGTACAAGTTTGATAGCACTGGTTCGTTTCTCTTTTGCCGTTTTCTCATCGATGGTGATGTAACTCAATTTGGTTTTGTACCATTTGTCATCATTCTCATTGTCGCTGAAAAAGATTTCTCCATAACTTGCAGGAGTGATGTTTTTTATGTTGAATTCACCGCTGATGTATGGCTGCATCTCTTCTGCAATTGTCTCTTCTGCCTCTGCGAATGAGACTGCATCAACAACATATAGTTCGTTGACCATTTTCTGACCACCATCGCTACTGTCCTGACGCTCGTAGCGAACAGCCACTTCAAACCAATTAGATGTTACTAAACTCATTTTCTTATTTCCTTAATTTATAAGACTTGTTAAATTCTATTCTGAATTAATTTTATTTGCTTTACCTACGTTTTTATTTTGTGATGAAATCTCTGTCTGTATGCTGTGATACGTGAGCAGATGACTATGCCGAAAAGCAAAGGTAAGGATAAAATCTGAGATATCCCCTTATTTTATTGGCAATTCTTTGGGGCGTGTGATGCGAGTGATATTAATTTTCTTGTGTGTAGTGTGTGGGGTATTGCTGTTCTATACAATCAAGTGGTATACTCCGCCTGCCATCGTTCTGACAACATTTTTCATTTCCAGAGTGAAGAGGCTGGACAGCACTGTTGCAATAGGCATTGACAGTCTTGTCGCCAGTACGTTGACTTGCATATCATTGCTCTTTTGCAGAAGTTGTACGATGCGACGCTCAGCATCGGTTAGATTCTTATATTTTTCTTCGGTTTTGGGTGATATTGATTTGTGGGAAATATTGTTGGTCCAGCCCATTGCGTTTGTAAAGTCTACGGCGTTTGTGATAAGTCCTGCTTTGTTGTCTCTTATCAGATGGTTGCATCCGTCGCTACTCTGTTGACTGACGTTTCCCGGAAATGCGAAAACGTCACGATGGTAATCCATAGCAATGCCTGCTGTGATAAGCCCTCCACCTTTTGCTGCGCTTTCTACAAGAATACAGGCGTCTGCTAAGCCCGCAACTATCCTGTTCCTTCTGACAAAATTCATTTTCTCAGCATTGGTGTTGGTCAGAAATTCGGTGATAAGGCCACCTTGTGAAACCATCTTCTCGGCAGTTGCGCAATGCGCACGTGGGTAGAGATAGTCGATGCCATGTGCCAATACTCCAACCGTTTCATAGCCGTTGGCCAACGATTCACGATGGGCTTGAATATCTATACCATACGCCAAACCGCTGACAACAAGAACTTGAGGGCATAATTGCTTCAGTTCCCGAACAAACCGGCTCGTGATGTCCAAACCATACGATGTACAGTGGCGTGTTCCTACAATGCTGACAATATGCTCTTGGTTGAGGTCTGCATTGCCTCGGTAAAACAACACTATTGGGGCATCATCGCATTCGCGGAGACGTCTAGGATAATGTGGGTCGTTGTAGGTCAGTGTTGTAATGTCGTGCTGTTGATTGTACTGAAGTTCCGCTTCTGCGCGTCGGACGGCTTCAGGAAAATTGGATAAAGACTGAATCAAGCGCGGTGAGGCCTCGGGCAGTACGCTACAGATGTCATTTCTATGTTCTGCAATGGCAGTTGCTGAACCCATTTGCTTGTACAAATAGAGTATGTCGACAAGACTACAGTAGCATAGTCTTGTCAACGCTATACAATATATTGTTTCCTGCGCAGTATCCATAATACCTTTTTTGTAGAATGCTATAGCAAACTGGAAATCTATGGTTTCATTAGTCTGTCATGCTTTCAATTGAAGAAATTCCAACTAAGACCGAACCTTAGGACGCGCTGGTTGATAGGGTAGTGGGGAGTAAGAAAGTATTCCTTGCTTCCACTATTTGCGTTGATATGGCTCATCATAACGAAAAATCTTGTGCGCTTGAGGTGAAAATTGGCGTATACGTTGACGATGGGGTAGTTACCCACCTCGATGCGCTGTGTACCTTCCTGTACGGCATACTGTCCTAATGCGGCGGAATAGTCATGTGCATAATACTTTGTGAAGTATCTTGCATCTGCACCAAAGTCACAATCCAATACGCGTGCTATACGAAATTTGAAATAGAGGTTCGTATAGATATTGAATTCCGGTATTGCCAGTATGTCTTGACTGGAAGATTTCTGATAGGTGAAGACATTTTCCCATCGTAGTGGACCAAGTTTGAAATCCTGTGACAACGACAGTGTAAGAAGACTGATATTACTGCTTGCTTGACGCACCTGCACGTTGTTGGAATTTCTCTTATAGTCATCGGCTATGTTGTAACTCATGCCGAAATATGTATAGTTGGAAATATTGTCATACGCTATTCGCAGTGTTGTATTTGTTTTTCTATAAGAAAACAATCCTTCTACTCTCGTCTGGATGATTTTACTCAATGCGTCGTCGTCCCACCAAAAGTGTTTGGAGTGGTAGTGACGGAAATAGAAGGACGGATTCAGACGGTAAAAGTAGCCGTTTGCTTTCAGCGTGACAGTATCACCGAATAGTTTGAAATTCAGATCGGCGGTTGCGTCAACTTTCAATTGGCCAGCGTCTTTTCCAAGAAACCATGTTTCGGCGGTTATACAATAGTGGAATGTGTTTCCTTGAAATTTGTAGAGTTGTCCTCCTACGCTCAAGTTGTGCTCGTTGTAAGAACTTGTTCCGTATGCAGAGTCTGGCAATTCGAAATGCCGTAGGTCAGACGAGATAAAGGCCTTTAGACCGGATTTTGCCCACTTGTTGAATCCTTCGAGCAATGAGAGGGCAAGTACGTTTTGGAGACGATAATGTCTTGTTTTGTCATATATGGAGTCTCCTGTGTATGGGCCAACATTATTGTAAGTATGCGCATAGAAATTTTCAGGAGTCTCGTAGGCTTGGTATATGCGATCGTACTTGTCGAATTTAAGTGTGTGGATAAAACTGGTTACAGGTACATAAATGGTTTTCATCCATGACGTATCTTTTATTTCTTCTCGCGAGCCTGCTAACAGGCTATCTGCCATAGCCTGGCCGGAAACAGGAATGCGGGGCGTGGAGAGGGCTGTGGTGTCAGAGGGCATTTCCCCATCAACAATACGGGCGTTGCGTGGCCGTCCTTTGGCTTCGGGTACAGCACGCTTGTTGGAGGCGTTTTTGTCCTGTTTGGAAAGCAGGTCGTTCTCTTTCTCCTTTTGCGATTCCATCGCAAACTTCCTTGCCTTGATTTCCTCGTCAGTCATTTTTATTCTCTTATGGAAACCAAGACTGTAGCGGTGGGTGAAGAACAGGTGAAGATTGTTGTTCCTGTTCCAATTGCGTTCCAGTACGGTTGGAATCTCGCTTGCTGAGTAGTTGTCGTTGACGGTTTCGGGGTGTGTAATATAGTTGTCGTTTTCGATACCACCATTTTCTGTCACTTTCTGATGGTAGAGGGAAAACAATAAGTGGGCTTGATATTGGTCGCCAAGGTATGAACCATACATAGTATAATTAAAGTGTGACGTACTTTGCGACATATAGTAGCCACGTCCGTATAGATAGTCGAACTTAAACCCGACACCGATGCGTTTTCCTGCATTGACGCCGAATTTTGCAATCAGATGGTCTTCTCCATTTGTTCTATCTCCTGCTGTGTTGTATGTAAGATTGGTAAAGGGAGATAGTGTGTTTGTGAAATGAAATGCTTCGACCGGTGTGATAACGAAATCGTAGGGTTGTGTGAATATAAACTGGTTCTCCGGTGCGCGGTCAATGAATAATCTGTTGATGCGTGGCGCGCCTAAATTACCCGTTGTGTTGTATTCTCCTCGGAGGCCTGTCGTAAAAATTGTATTTTGGAACATGTGCATCGTTGTGTCGACAACAGCTGCACGTCGGTCTCCAAATTTAGAATCAACAGTCCATACTTTTATACCCGTCGGAATGACCTTATCGCTTCCTAACGAATCTTTCTTGTTGGTCAGTGTACGAGTGGCTCCATCGTATGTGGAGTTGCTTAATGTTCCGTTAGCGGATTGTCCCCATGTCATCCTGGTCACCATACACAGAATGGCGACAATAGCAAAATGGCGTATGTTGTTCATTTTTTTATAAGTCGTAGGCTACATTCTATGAGTTTCACGACAATCATTGTCAGCAGTACACAAGTGCCTATGGTTTCGCTCCACGCAAAATAGAGACTGATACCAGCAATCACGCCCAATATGAATATGATATTTAGCGTATTGCGCAACTTAAACCATTTGTCTGTATCTGGGGTTTCTTCGCCACGAGGGTGAATGGGGATGTTGGGTGTAACGTTCATCTTGATAAAATTGTTTTTGGGAAACTATCTTTTCAGATCTTGTTCTAATTCTTCGAATAAATACTGCACTCGGTCTATCGTCTTTCTTCTGAATTTCGCAGACACGGGGTACAATTTTGTCCGTTTTTTGTTTACCGCTACTTTGTCGGAAATCCATTCCTCGGCTGTTACGTGGAGTGTGTTGTTTTGTCCGGATTCGTAAGCGTATGATATTCTCTCTATGCTGATATGCAATAGTTCGTCTGAACATTTTGCAACAGTGGTGTACTTGAATTCAGAACGGTCTAAGGACAACGCACTTGACATGAATACAAGCCATTCAGAAAATTTTGCAGCAATGATATGTTCTTTTTTATTGAAAAGTACGATGCCACTTTCTATTTGATTGCTTGTTTGGGATATGCTATCAAGAAAGTTGTAGGTTTTTTCGTAGATTTCTTGCGCAGACATGTTTTTTACAGCGATGTCTTTAGTAAAGACTATCTTGCCGTTTTCTTCGGGAACTGCACCTTCTGCTAAGTATTTTTCGTCTTTGCTTGGTTGTGGTCTATCCGTGTCGGTAAGTATATGGCCATTTTCGCTTGTCGTTGTTTTGTTGGCATTGATGTCTCTTTCTTTTTTCTTTGCTTTTTTGGCAATCTTCTCGGCGCGTTTGGCTGCTTGCAAGGCCTTTCTTGCTGCTTCTTGGTCTTTTCGGGCTTGCTCCAATTTTTCTTCAGCAGAAACAGGTCGCTCCCACTCACTTTGTGCAGCGGCGACGAGAGGAACAAGTAACATTGCGAAAATCAATAACCTTTTCATCTTTTATTCTTCTTTATATTGCAAATTTAGTAATTTTCTTTGAGGAAACACTCTTCGGAGGAAATTAAACGGGGCAAAGCGAAAGAAATGTGCCTGTTGCGTGTTGATTTCGTATTCTCGGAGAAAAATAGGTTCCTATTATGATATTCGGCTTTTGACGATATTTCATACGTATGAAATTATGCAATATTCTTCTTTTTGTCTTCGTGTTGAAGAGTAGTGTAGATTATTTTTAGTAAGTTTGCAATGGCTTTTTGCGAATGACACTGTCAAGGCCGTATCGTGAATAGGCAAAGACATTTTTGAATATATTTATTAAATTACTAAAAGAAATCCGTATGACAACTTTGACAATTTCTATTGTTGTTGTTTTTGTTCTGGGTTATGCTCTGATAGCAATGGAGAGTCTAACGAAGGTGAACAAAGCAGCAATAGCATTATTGATGTTGGTGGCGTGTTGGACGCTGTATATGTTTGACCCCACATCGTATGTCGGTCTGATGCATCCCGACTACAATGGAGCGAATGTGATAGAGAAAGTGACATCAATTATTCAGGAACACCTCGGGGACACGTCTACCACTTTGTTCTTTTTGATGGGTGCCATGACAATTGTTGAAATTGTAGACCAAAACGGAGGCTTCAATTGGGTGAGAAAGGTGATGCTGACGAAGTCTAAACGGACGCTGTTGTGGCGTATAGCATTCATGACATTCTTCCTTTCTGCCATTCTTGACAATCTGACGACCAGTATTGTGATGATTATGATACTTCGTAAGTTGGTGAACGATCACAAGGACAGATTGGTATATGCATCATTGGTGATCATTGCGGCAAACTCTGGTGGCGCTTTCTCGCCGATAGGTGATGTTACAACCATAATGTTGTGGAACAAAGGTCTGATAACGGCTGCAGGTGTTATTGCCGAGATATTTATACCTTCTGTGTTGTCTATGGTCGTTCCTGCTTTTATTATGCAGACAATGCTCAAGGGTGAATTGTCCGTCTCTGCCTCCAGTTCAAATGAAGGACAGAATGCGTCGGTAAGCGATTTCACGGAGGGACAAAGAAAGACGGTCTTTTGGCTTGGAGTCGGCGGACTGATATTTGTTCCCATCTTCAAAAGCATAACGCATCTGCCTCCGTTTGTAGGCATCTTGCTGGTTTTGGGCGTGTTGTGGACTGCAACGGAGATTTTCTATCGTGGCCTTCATCGTGGTCATGACACAGAAGGAACTAAAAAACGTGTGGTCAATTTGCTTTCCCGTGTAGACATGAGTACCATACTGTTCTTCCTTGGTATTTTGATGGCTGTCGCCTGTCTTGAGGAAATCGGTGTCTTGGTCTCCTTGGGTAAAGGTCTGAATGTTGCATTCAATGGTAATCATTACCTCGTAACCGGCGTTATCGGAGTTCTTTCAAGTATTGTAGACAATGTTCCCTTGGTTGCTGGGTGTATGGGTATGTACCCATTGGCGGCAACAGGCGACATGGCCGTGGACGGCGTATTTTGGCAGTTGTTGGCATACTGTGCCGGTGTCGGTGGCTCGATGTTGATTGTCGGCAGTGCAGCCGGAGTCGTAGTGATGGGACTTGAAAAGATAACTTTCGGATGGTATATGAAACATATATCCTGGATTGCTTTTATAGGCTATATTGTCGGTATCGTAAGTTATTGGCTCATTCGTACTTATATGTATGCTGTATGATGTCGATTGAAAAATAAATAAAAGGAGGGCGTTTCATTACCATTATAGTTTCTGAAATGCCCTCCTTTTTTATAAGTAGGTATTCAAAATTATTCGTATATAAATGTCAGCAGATGTTATTATACTTTGACCTATACGCCTATACTTTGATATATCTCTGCGCTTTCTTTTCGCCTGTATGCCCGGCTTTCATCGGTCGTGTAGCCCGCTACACTC
>CAVCSC010000004.1:0-94129 GCA_963604975.1 Lachnospiraceae bacterium
TAAGTAGGTATTCAAAATTATTCGTATCTATTTATGGGTAGCAGGTGTTATTATACTTTGACATGTCTCTGCACTTTCTTTTTGCCTGTATGCCCGGCTTTCATCGGTCGTGTAGCCCGCTACACTTCCTCTTCAACCCGAACATACGACCAAAAATAAAGCACATATCCATATCAAATAATTTTGAACACCTACTTATTGCATATGAATAAAAATTAAAATATATAATTGTCGATACCCACTCTACACAAATTTTGCTAACTTTGTCCCATTAAAAAATCATTAGTCGAAATAAAAGATGAAAAAAATCCAAATTGCAATACTTGCCATTATCGGGATTATTGCCTTTGCTTCTTGCAGCAATAGTGAGACATACGCCGACCAAAAGAAAAAAGAACGGTCTGCTATCAATAAGTTGATTGCAGACTCTACAATAAATGTCATATCCGAAAGCACTTTCAGTGCTCAAGATTCAACTACCGACGTATCAAAAAACCAGTACGTACTTTTTGAGTCCTCAGGAGTATACATGCAGATCATCCGCAAAGGATGTGGGGAGAAGATAAAAGATGGAGAAACCGTTACTGTATTGTGCCGTTTTACCGAGTACAATCTACTGCAAGGAGCAGATTCTGTCCAATTGTCAAATATGGGAACATCATGGTTGGTGGACAAAATCATGGTAAAACGTAATTCAGGAACATTCACCGCCTCTTTTGATAAAAATTCAAGTCTGATGTACACTGCATACAGTAGTGCTGCAGTTCCGAACGGATGGCTTGTACCCTTGTCTTATATAAATATCGGTCGCCCGACAGAAGACGGAGATGAAATAGCGAAAGTAAAACTCATTGTTCCCCATTCTCAAGGACAACAATACGCTTTACAAAATGTATATCCTTGCCTCTATGAACTCACCTTTCAAAGGGGTAAATAAACAAAAAAATCAAACCAATGACACTGATCAAATCAATATCAGGAATTCGAGGCACCATAGGTGGTCGTCCTGGAGACACCCTAAATCCTTTGGATATTGTAAAGTTCACATCCGCATATGCAACCTTTATCAAGAAGAATGCGAACGAGGATAAACGATTGAAGATTGTCGTGGGCCGCGATGGACGCATCTCAGGAGAGATGGTCAAAAATATCATTTGCGGCACATTGATAGGAATGGGAGTAGATGTCATCAATATAGGATTTGCCTCCACGCCTACAACGGAGTTGGCAGTAATTATGTCAAACGCCGATGGTGGCATTATAATAACGGCAAGTCATAACCCAAGACAATGGAATGCTCTAAAACTCCTTAACTCAAAAGGAGAGTTTCTTACAAAAGAAGACGGAAATGAAGTCTTAAGCATTGCCGACAAGGAAGATTTCAATTTTGCTGAAGTTGATGATCTCGGACATTATTCGGAAGACAATTCCTTCGACAAGAAACACATCGATAGTGTCTTGGATTTGGCTTTGGTAAATGTTGATGCTATACGGGCAAACCATTTTAAGGTATGCGTTGATACCATTAATAGTGTCGGCGGTATTGTTCTCCCCAAATTATTGGAGCAGTTGGGAGTTGAATATACCATTATCAATGGAGAATGCAACGGCGATTTCGCCCACAACCCGGAACCATTGGAGAAGAACTTAGGTGAAATAATGTCCACAGTAGCCCAAGGCGATTATAATTTGGGTATTGTCGTTGATCCTGATGTGGATCGTCTGGCATTCATCTGCGAGAATGGTGCAATGTTTGGAGAAGAATACACATTGGTAAGCATCGCTGACTATGTATTGTCGCATACACCAGGAAATACGGTTTCCAATTTGAGTTCCACACGTGCACTCCGCGACATTACCGAGAAACACGCAGGTGTATATACACCAGCTGCTGTTGGAGAAGTGAATGTCACGACTAAAATGAAAGAAGTGCATGCCGTCATTGGTGGAGAAGGTAATGGCGGGGTGATATATCCTGAAAGCCATTATGGACGCGATGCATTGGTCGGCATTGCCCTTTTCCTTTCTGCATTGGCTGAAAAGAAATGTACGGCCAGCCAACTGCGTTCTTCACTTCCCGATTATAAGATTGCCAAAAATCGTATTGACTTAACACCTGCTACCAATATCGATGCAATCTTGGAGAAAGTGAAGGAATTGTATAAGAACGAGAAAATCACCGACATCGACGGAGTGAAAATAGATTTTCCTGACAAATGGGTACATCTTCGCAAATCAAACACAGAACCCATAATTCGTGTATATAGCGAGGCACACACTATGGAAGAGGCCGAAGAATTGGGGAAAAGTCTTATGAACGTTGTCTACAGTATGCAGTAGACGTATCATCTTTTCTTATCAAAAGGTCAAGCATAGGTAAAGTCCGTGTCCATTGCCGGATTTCACCTATGCTTCATTCTTATCTTAGAATATTTACTCCTTCTGTCAACAGGCGGTTCACAAGTATATGACAGAAATAAAATATTCAAAACATCACACGATATACGTACTCAGTAAATTTTCTATATGGAGATCAAATGCCCAAAATGTCGATACAAGTTTATTGACAAAATTCCATCAGGAATCAACGAATACTCTTGCGTATGTCCGCGGTGCGGAACCCCTTTCGCCATCTGCTTGAACCAAATATCGGGTGACGTTTATCTCCATACAAATTCCATTTCGCAAGAAGCCACACCCCATGCCATCGTGAGGCAGAAATCTGCCGACTATACCTCCAAGCAGGATACGGCTATACATGACAAACTACAAATAAGGACAGACGATAATCTAAGACTGCCAACAAATTTCCGAACAAACCCCAAAAAGGACAAATATCTTTATCGTCTTGTCATCGCATTCATTATTTCTCTTCTTCTTGTTTTCATTTTACTTCTTTTCATTTTGGGCAGATGCGCAAAGGATTCAGAAAATGCGGCATTTTCTGAAGAAACAACAGAAAACAAACATGATGTTGACACATTCTCGGTCTACACCAATATCCCCGACAAAGTAAATAGCCAACCAATTCCGCAATGGGTAAAAGGTGTTTGGGAGGGACAGACACAATTCTACAATATCACGCTCGAAATTAGCGATACAAAGATAACTGAACGTTGTGGTGACAAAAAAGTTCAAGGTACATATCAATACGACAGTGGTCGGCTATTTTGCAGATTTCCAGAAAACAGCACGTTCACATACCTTATAAATGAGGACACACGCACTATCAGTGCTGGAGAAGGAATTCTTCTGCACAAGACATTCTGATTATGAAGGCATAAAAAGACACAGAAAATCCTTGTTGGCAGAATTTACTTCGCATCGCGTTTAATAGGCGTTAATATGCCAAATGGGATTGTTAAAATGGAATAAAGAAAACGGTCAAAATAACACTTTAACGTTTTTTGCGTCTATATTTGCAATCGCTTTGAAAAAGGCATTGAACGGAAAAATACAATCAATACAAATAAAACAAGAAGATGAAAAAGTATTCTAATTATTTGATTGCAGCTGTCTGCATCGCCTCAATCGGTCTTGCAGGCGTACCTGCCTCACAAGCCATCGCTATGCAAACAGCCGCCACCCCCGGACAACCAGTTGACCTCACGGTTGCAGCTGAAAAAGCCTTGCCAAGTGTAGTCCATATTTTGAATACACGCAATCAGAAAGTACAGACCGTAGATGTACAAAGTGATCCGTTTAGCGATTTCTTCTCCGATCCTTTCGGATTTTTCGGAAATCCTGGCACCGGACAAGGGGGGACACAGAAACGTACTGTACGGACACCGAAACAACAAGGTTCCGGTTCGGGTGTTATCATCTCGTCTGACGGCTATATCGTGACCAACAATCACGTAGTAGAAGGAGCCGACGAACTGACTGTCACCTTGAACGACAACAAAGAATATTCCGCTCGCATCATCGGCGCAGACAAAACCACAGATCTTGCCCTTATCAAGATAGACTGCAACAACCTCCCGGCTATCGTCATAGCCAATAGTGAAGATATCAAAGTCGGAGAATGGGTTCTTGCCGTTGGCAATCCCTTCAATCTGACCAACACCGTTACTGCAGGTATCGTCAGCGCAAAAGGACGTTCACTCTACCAAAACGGTGTAGAGTCATTCATACAGACGGATGCAGCCATCAATAGAGGAAACTCAGGCGGTGCATTGGTTAATGTCAAGGGCGAACTTATTGGTATCAACGCCATGTTGTACTCCGAAACAGGTTCCTATAGTGGCTATGGATTTGCCATACCGACCTCTATTATGAATAAAGTCGTAGATGACCTAAAAAAGTATGGTACCGTACAACGCGCTGTTATCGGCATTACTGCTACCGATGTCAAGAACTATGTCGATGGACAAAAAGACAAGGGCAATGATGTGGATTTGGGCACAATGGAGGGTATCTACATTGACAGTGTCGTTGATGATGGCGCTGCAGCCGAAGCCGGCCTCCAAAAAGGCGACGTTATCGTAGGGGCTGATGGTAAACCCGTGACTAAGTTTGCTGAACTCCAGGAGATACTTGCCAAGAAACATCCCGGAGACAAGATGACTGTCACCTATTTGAGAGACAAGAAGAAAGCAACCAAGACCGTCACCCTGAAAAACGAACAGGGCAATACACAAGTTGTCAAGAAAGCAGACCTTGATGTACTTGGGGCCAATTTCCGTGAAATCACCGATGCCCAAAAGCGTCAACTCAACATCTCGTACGGACTGGAAGTGATAAAGGTGAACAACGGAAAACTTAAGAATGTCGGTGTCAACAAGGGCTTCATCATCCAGAAAGTCAATGACAAGACTATGAAGACACTTGACGATCTGCAGACCACAGTCAAAGAGGCTTCTACTAGCAAGGATCCTGTTCTCTACATTCAAGGACTGCAGCCAAGTGGTAAAAAGGCATGGTTTGCAGTACCTCTTCAGGACGAATAAGCCATACTCAATAGGCAATAGGCAACAAAGTAGTGGAAGAAATACCTTCCACTACTTTTTTCTTGTCACATCTGAATAAAAATTCGGAACGCGCGGTCACAACAAGTCATCATTTGCCATCACTAAGTGAATGATTTATTTGTGTATAAGAAATAAATGGAGTAAATTTGCAGAATACAACAATCATGAAATACGACATTGCCTAAATGAGACAACTCAAAATCACACCTTCAATAACAAACAGAGAAAGCGAAGTTCTTGAGAAGTACCTTCAAGAAATTGGCCGGGAAGAAATGATTACCCCTGAAGAAGAGGTGGCGTTGGCGCGGCGTATCAAAGAAGGTGACCATAAAGCACTCGAGAAACTTACAAAAGCCAATCTTCGCTTTGTCGTTTCGGTAGCAAAAAAATACCAAAACTATGGTATCAGTTTGGCAGACCTTATCAACGAAGGAAACTTAGGACTGATCAAGGCTGCAGAGAAATTCGATGAAACCCGAGGATTCAAGTTTATCTCTTATGCTGTATGGTGGATTAGGCAAAGTATAATGGAAGCAATTGCCGCACAAAGTCGGATAGTACGGATGCCGGCAAATCACGTAGGATCTGCCAGTAAAATCAATAAGATACTCAATGATTTTGAACAAAAGAACGAGCGCCGTCCCAGCATAGACGAAATTGTTTCTACCGCAGGTATCTCGGAAGACAAGATTCTCGATGCTATTAAGGCCAATTCGAGACAAATATCTATAGATGCCCCTATCGCAGACAATGAGAACAGCAACAATCTGATAGACCTTTTGGCAAACGAGGATAGCCGGTCTACTGATAGCGAACTGATAATTCAGTCCCTTAAGGAAGAGATTCGTACTGCACTTGGCGTTCTCAATGAGCGGGAACGAAATATCTTGGAAGCCTACTACGGCATAGATCAACCAGAATGTACAATGGACGAAATAGGCAAAAGATATGATTTGACTCGGGAACGAGTAAGACAAATTCGAGAAAAGGCGATACGCAAACTTCGTAAGAATACCAACAATAAAATTCTAAAAGCATATTTAGGACAATAATAGCATTTACAAGATGAAAACATTGAGAAACAAAGCAAAATCAATAATACTCTTTGCTGCTCTTTCATTATCCACAACTCTTTCCTTTGCGCTGAACAAGCCTACAAAACTATACGTATACGGATTTGCAGCAACCTTCAATGACTCTACGGTATATTTCACGAACATCGAAGAGATTGACACCGCTTGGGTTGATACTAAAAGCAAATTCCTATACAGCCGCGATAACTATTCCTACCAGTTTCGCGACTACTTGAAATCGCAAGGTGTATCCCACCCCACCTGTATTACAGGTTATGCCACTTCAAGAAAGGCTGCCGAAAAAAAGTACACAGCACTCAAGCGCCGCTATACATCAAAAGGGAATTACAACATCAAGTATGTCACAGAAAGTGAGTTCCGGTACAACGCAATTTCACCTGACGAAAGTGAGATGAAACAAGTTCCCGACAAGGAGAAAAAGCCCAAAGACGGTAAAAAGCGAAAGAAATAGCCATATAAATAAGTTATCATCATCTGAGAAGCAAGAAGGTCACAGTAAAGGAATGACGGAATATCACTTTTACAGAATTGCAGAGTTTTATATAAAAATAGAATTCTGCGAATTCTCACTCAATGGGACACACCTTATCCCGTCATTTCAGACTTTTGAGCGACAAGTGAAGGAAGGTAATTCCAGCAATTTGCTATTTTCTTTGTCGGTAGACGATACACTACCTCCAACACCGAAAGAGAAATGCGAGAGAATCCGAAATTTCGATACCGGAAACGGACATATCATTGTAGACCAAATTGCTGGCGGAGGATACCAGTACATCATCAAGGATATTGTCGGTCGTAATTGTTGCCTACTACAAACCAACAAAGATTTTACGATTTGCAGATGTGCGCTTAACGGCAATTTCAGTATGAGATCGTACGGACTGAGCAATGCTCTTATGCTCATTTTCGCATTCCGAGGAAGTCACCAAAAGACACTTCTCATCCATGCATCTCTTGTGAGACAAGGAGAATATGGTTATCCCTTTGTTGCCAAAAGCGGAACAGGGAAAAGCACCCACGTGAACCTTTGGTTAAAGAATATTCTCGGCTGCGATTTAATGAACGATGACAATCCCATCATCCGTATCATAGACGGAGAAGCATACATTTATGGTTCACCATGGAGTGGGAAAACACCTTGTTATAGGGATGTCAAAGCAAAACTTGGAGCAATCACGCGCATTGACCGCGCGACATCGAACATAATAGAAAAGTTGCGGCCCGTAGAGGCATTTGCCTCACTTTTGCCGATCTGCTCGTCGATGAAATGGGATAAAACCATCTTCAACAATATTTGTAATATCATATCCGAGATTATCGGGATGACGGATATATACACACTACATTGCCGCCCCGACAACGAAGCCGCAATACTATGCCACAACGCCATATCACAACAAAAGAGAGAAAATACGACAACGCCATACTCTTGCCCCAAGTCGTAAGCCTTCTTGACGAAGGGCATACTGTAACCTTGAAACTCCGTGGCTATAGTATGCGACCATTCTTGGAAGACAATCGTGACAAGGCTTTGCTATCAAAGGCACAGAAACCTTATGTCGGTGATGTCGTCCTCGCCGAGATTTCTCCAGGACATTTTGTTCTGCATCGCATTATCAAAGTCAAAGGCAATCATATCACTTTGCAAGGAGATGGAAACTTGAATACTGAAGAATGTGAAGTGGAGAATATTAAAGGTTTTGCCATCGGTTTCTATCGTAACGGAAGCCAAGTTCTTGATAAAACCAACGGTCTGAGATGGCGCGTCTATTCTGTATTGTGGATGTTGCTTCGACCAATCCGCCGCTATCTTTTAGCATTCTATAGAAGAGTTTGGTTGAAGTAGCCGACTCGGCAAGGATAACAACTACAAAACAGATTTTCCCAATACCATATATATTATGAAAACGAAAAAAGGATTTACGCTCCGAAATGTTTGCGGAGAAAATGTCATCGTTTCTGAAGGCAAAGAAAATATCGATTTTAGTAATTTGATTTGCCCCAATGAGTCATCTGCCTATTTATGGGAGAGCGTACAGGACAAAGATTTCACAGCGGAGGATTTAGCAACGCTGCTCACAGCGGAATATGAAGTTGATTACAACACGGCACTACGCGACTCTGAAAATCTCATGCAGCAATGGATGGAAGCCGGTATCGTAGAATAGAATTCGCGCTTGTGCAAAAAAACGCACAATCCACAAATAAAACAGTTGTGTTTTCGCACAATCTAAATTTTATTCGTACATTTGTATATATTTTAGCGAAAAGTATCAAATGGAAAAAATCAGAATAAAAGACATCGCAGAAAGAGCGGGCGTATCCGTCGGAACCGTCGACCGGGTACTGCACAACAGACCTAATGTATCCAAACCTGCGAGGGAGAAGGTAGAGAAAGCGCTGAAAGAAATGAAATATCAGCCAAATGTTTACGCCAGCGCTTTGGCATACAACAAGTCTTACATTTTTTACGCCTTGCTTCCCTTACACGAGTCAGAAGCCTACTGGGAAGAAGTAGAGCAAGGTATAAACAAGGCCAAAGAAATGAGACGTGATTTTCATATCGATGTTAAAATCATCTATTATGAAAGATTCAATCATGACTCATTCAAAGAGAAATACACAGAATGTCTTGAAGCCAATCCTGCAGGCGTCATTATTGTACCGATAGAGATAGAAGAGACCAAGGTTTTCACAGAGAAGTTGCATGAAAGACAAATACCCTTTATTCTCCTTGACTCCTACATGCCAGATCTCCGTCCGCTCGCCTTTTGGGGACAAGATTCTTTCTGCAGCGGATACTTTGCTGCAAAAATATTGATGCTTGTTGCATACAACGAGAAAGAAATCATGTTGCTCAAACGCATGAAGGACGGGCACGTTACCAGTAAGCAACAAGCCAACCGTGAAGTCGGTTTCCGCCACTATATGCATGATCATTTCCCTCAAGTGAAGATCACAGAGCTGTGTCTTCCCTTCAAGGGGACAAGAGCGGAATACGATGCCCAACTGAAAACTTTCTTCAATACACACCACGATGTGCACCACTGTATCACACTCAACTCCAAAGCACATATCGTAGGAGAATACCTATTACGCAACAATCGACGCGACATACAAATTATGGGGTACGATATGGTGGAACGAAATGCTGAGTGTCTCAGACAGGGCAGTATCTCCTTTCTTATTGCACAACACGGATATCAACAGGGCTTTTGCTGTGTCGACACACTATTCAAGGCTATTGTACTCAGGAAGAAAGTACAACCCGTCAACTATATGCCTATCGAATTGCTGACAAAAGAGAATGTCGATTTCTATCGTCGCACACAATTGTAAACACCTATCAATTCAGTCACCACAGTATTCTACCAATTTCAGTCAATGAGTAATAAAAGAGGATTGTTTGCGCTCAGTCCACTCCTGGTATTCATCATGTTATACCTGGTAACATCGATTGTAGCGCACGATTTCTATAAGGTACCCATTAGTGTTGCATTTGTTGTTTCAAGCATATATGCCATTGCTACAACCCCAAAGGAGAAACTGGCCTCGCGCATAGAACTCTTCAGTAAAGGCGCAAGCACAAGCAACATTATGCTGATGCTATGGATATTTATTCTTGCAGGAGCGTTTGCGTCATCAGCCAAAGCTATGGGAGCCATCGAAGCCACGGTTAACCTGATGTTAACCATTCTTCCCGATAATATGCTACTTGCTGGATTATTTCTTGCGGCCTGCTTTATTAGCATTTCTATAGGTACGAGCGTAGGAACTATTGTCGCGCTTGTTCCAATAGCGGCAGGACTGGCCCATTCTACAAGTACCGGCATATCATTTATGGTTGCCGTTGTTGTCGGAGGAGCTTTCTTTGGCGACAATCTCTCATTTATCTCTGATACCACCATTGCCGCCACCAGCACGCAGGGTTGCAAGATGAACGATAAGTTTAAGGCCAACTCACTTATTGTCATTCCTGTTGCCCTTATAGTGCTTGTTATATACATACTTTTGGGATTGGATACACACACACCCGGCAGCATTCCCGAAGTGGCTTTTACGAAAGTATTGCCATATATTGTAGTTCTCGTCACTGCAATAGTGGGAATGAACGTCATGACTGTTCTGACAATTGGTATTATTCTAACTGGAGCGATAGGTATCATTGACGGATCATATGATTTCTATGGCTGGTTCAGTTCCATGGGAGATGGTATTATGTCTATGGGAGAACTTATCATCATCACTATGCTTGCAGGCGGCCTATTTGAGATCGTACGTAAAAACGGAGGTATCGACTACCTGATAAGCAAGACAACATCACATATTCATAGCAAACGCGGTGCAGAGTTGATTATCGGTTTTCTTGTCGCTATCGTGGACGTTTGTACAGCAAACAATACTGTGGCTATCATCACGATGGGGGGTATTGCCAAAAAGATAGGAGAACGGTTTGGACTGAACAAAGCGCGCATAGCCAGCATTCTCGACACATTCTCGTGTTGCATGCAAGGCATCATACCATATGGTGCCCAAATGCTAATGGCAGCAGGATTGGCCAAACTCAATCCTATAGATATCATGCCATACCTCTACTATCCCTATATTTTAGGAATATGTACAGTCGTGAGCATACTTATCCGGTATCCTAAAAAATACTGCTAAGAAAAGGAGTGTTGCGATATGGACATAGTACAACGCAATTTTCTTAATCTTTTACGCTACGGAGCATTTTCGGATAACGTAACGCTTGAACCAATGACTGAGTTCAAGTGGAAAAAAGTTATTGCACTTACAAAGGCGTTGAAGACAGAAGATATCTTGTGTCAATGCCTCCAATCCCCCACCCTCTTACAGTCTATACCGGAAAACATTGTCGCGATCATTAAGAACATTGCAGATGAATACACACAACAAGATAATAATGATTCAAAGGATGACGTACCACCCCGCCTAAGCAATTTTATGCTCAACAGATGGCTGGACAAGATACGTGACAACGAAATACACGCTATCGACACCTCAACAGAAACCCTTCATCTTCTTGATTTAGTTGTGGCCAACTGTCACTGTATTCTAACCTTTGGTATTAATCTGCGACTTCTTCTTCAATTAGGGATATATTTACGAACACAGGGCCAAAAAGTTGATTTTGTAAAGTTTGACCATTGGTTGCAAAAATTACATCTACAACGAATGGCACAATTTGAGGGCAATCTTATTGTGAGATTGTTTCAGTTCGAGCAGGATGAAATTCCTTTCATCCTGTCATCTGACCCCAATGCCGATGTCTATGCAACTAAGTTATTGCAAGGCATCTTCTGCGATACAAAGGAATCACTATTCAAGCAAGGAAAGAGCGGATTGATACAAAACAACACCATGGCAACATTCCGCACAATCTTCCGTTGCACACGTTTCTTTACATACGCTCCTATCGAATCCGTCAGTAATATGATAGGGAGATTTATTGCAAATCTTTCTGAAATAGAGGAATGAACTGCGCTGGTAAAGTCTCTATTCCTCATCAAACGAAAAGGATGGATAATTGTTTTCGTCTTCAAAAGACGTTTCTTCACATTTTTCCGGTAATAAGTTGTCTTCACCATCTGTGAAATCCAGAAATAGTTGTCGATTTTCAGGATTGTCATCAAGGCAATAGTACCCCCGTCGCGAGGCGCGCTTTACCAATGAGTTGCTACATCGTACACTATGGTTCAAATAACGACTGACGATGCCATATACTTCTTCGTATGTAGTTTCCACAAACAAGGTATTGCTCGCATTGAATACATGCAACGCAATTTTTCGGACTGACAAGCCTCTATTGCCAGCCTCCTTGAGAATATGACATATTATATGTTCGTAGTCCATATAAAACAAAGGAGAGAGCTGTATGCGCATAGCGTACTACAACTCTCTCCTCAGTATGTGTAGAAATCTTGTTTTAAGCCAATGCGATGAGTTCATTCTCATCCTTAACTTTACCTTCCTTGAAGAGCCATCCTATACCCAAATAGGCTTCCTCTTTGCTAATCTTTGCTGTTTTCGCAATTTCCGCAACGCTCATTGCCTTGCCTGCAGCAGCAAGAGTCTGATAAACATCACCTGCACGGAAACCTACGCTCTCAGCATTGACGATAAGTTCTGCCTTCTTGGTTGCCACCTTCTTGGTTGCAGTTGCAGTCTTGGCAGTAGCACTTCTTTTTGTAGTCGTCTTCTTTTCTGTCATAATTTGTAAAAAAATCTGTATTGTTGGGCTTAACCAACATTAATCTTTTGCAAAAATACGACTTTTTCGCTTAATCCAACAACTTTACGAAAGAGAAAACAAGGATTTTTCAGGTATAAGCCAACAAATCCTTACTTTTCTTGACTTATGTCAACCTTTATTCGTAATTCGTCGAGTTGTTTTTGATCAAGTTCGGAAGGAGCGTCCAACATGACATCTCGGCCACTATTGTTCTTGGGGAACGCAATACAGTCACGTATAGAGTCGAGGCCTGCCAAAATGCTGACAAAACGGTCAAGACCGAAGGCGAGTCCGGCATGAGGCGGAGCACCATATTTGAAGGCGTTCATCAAGAAGCCGAACTGGGCCTCTGCACGCTCTTTGGTAAAACCGAGTACCTCAAACATTTTCTCCTGCAGTTGTGTGTCATGTATACGGAGAGAACCGCCGCCTACCTCAATGCCGTTGCACACAAAGTCGTATGCTTTGGCTCTTACTCTTTCCGGATGCTCGTCAAGAAGTGGCAGGTCATCTGGATTGGGCATTGTGAAAGGATGATGGGTAGCCATCAGTCTTTGCTCCTCGTCACTCCATTCGAACAAGGGGAAATCTACAATCCACAAGCACTTGAACGTATTCTTGTCGCGCAGACCAAGCCGCTCACCCATTTCCAAACGAAGGGCACAAAGTTGTACACGGGTCTTGTTGACATTGTCACCGCTAAGTATCAGTACAAGATCGCCGTCTTTGGCACCCATTGTCTGTTTAATTTCAGCCAGTTCCTCTGTGGAATAGAATTTGTCAATGCTACTCTTGATGGTACCGTCCGCATTGTATTTGATATACACAAGACCTTTGGCACCGACCTGCGGTCGCTTGACAAAGTCTGTCAACTCATTGAGTTGTTTACGACTATACTCAGCACATCCTGGAACACAGATTCCGCCAATGTATGCAGCTTCGTCAAACACAGAGAAGTTACCCTTGCCGGTGAATGCCTCTTTCAGTTCGACAAACTCCATTCCGAAGCGCAGATCCGGCTTGTCACTACCAAAACGCTTCATTGCCTCATGCCAAGTCATCTGCTGCAACTTGGGCAATTCCACGCCGCGGATTTCTTTGAAAAGATGGCGAGCCATATCTTCAAACAAATCAATGACATCGTCTTGATCGACAAACGACATTTCGCAGTCTATCTGAGTAAACTCTGGTTGACGGTCTGCACGCAGGTCCTCGTCGCGGAAACATTTTGCAATCTGGAAGTACCGGTCAAAACCACTGACCATAAGCAATTGCTTCAGTGTCTGCGGACTTTGCGGTAATGCATAGAACTGACCTACATTCATACGGGAAGGTACAACAAAATCACGTGCACCCTCAGGCGTACTTCCGATAAGGATAGGAGTCTCTACCTCTATAAATTCGCGTGCATCAAGGAAATTGCGTATCAGTATCGTCATGCGATGTCGCAATTCCAAATTTTTCCGCACACACGAACGACGCAAGTCCAGATAACGATACTTCATACGGATATCGTCTCCGCCATCAGTATTGTCTTCTATGGTGAAAGGCGGTGTTGCGCTGACAGAAAGTATGTTCAGCGATTTTGCCAAAATTTCTATATCACCTGTCGGTAGATTGGCATTCTTGCTTTCACGCTCACTGACAACTCCTTCCACCTGTATGCAATACTCGCGTCCGAGTCCGTTTGACTTTTCGCAAAGATCACTATCATCAGACTCATTGAACACCAACTGCGTAATGCCATACCGGTCGCGAAGATCGACAAAGGTCATACCTCCCATTTTTCTCACGCGCTGCACCCATCCTGCCAAAGTAACACTTTTTCCGGCATCGGAAAGACGCAACTCGCCACATGTGTTTGTTCTATACATAATATAATATGGTAATGCTTTTACTACGAAATGCAAAACTACTCAATTTATGCCGAACTGCAAATTTTTTCCGATAGAAAGTTTTGTCATAAAAACCCTACTGTTTATGTCAAACACCTCTGACACAGCAGGTTAACAAAAATACCATCAAGAATATCAATATGTATTTCGTACAAGGCCTTTGTACTGTCAGTACAGAGCCTTTGTATCGACAGTACAAGGCCTTTGTAGCAACAGTACAAGGGCCTTGTAGCAATCGTACAAAGCCACTGTACAAAACGGTCTTATTTTTGTCTGCTATATATGGTATTTTTATCAAAAACGTATGGATGGATACAAAGGATTACCTCCATTAAAATTTCCATCTTACTTGGATATCCAAATCTGTCTTTGAAGAATGGTCTATCTGTTGGTATGAACTGGAAATCTTGTTTCTGTCAAAATAATCAGTGGTAGAAAGTTTGCAGATGAGCATTAAGTTTTTACATAAATCAAGACGCCCGTACACAGAATAGTGTATTCCGTGCCCATAGAAGGACGGGAAACTGAAACTATATAGCGTCCCTCTCTCATATGAATAGAGCCTGCTATAGTAGTCATCCGTATTGAAGTATCCCAATAAAGCAGACAATGATAATTTTGACCAGGAATAGCCCACATTTTGTGTAAGCATCCAACCGAAACTGCCTTTGTCGTCTACATAAGCAACGTCGCCCTGCGTTTGCAACGTCACCCGATTAATGTCGTATCTCACAGAAGTCCTTGCGCGATGCTCATGCCGATAGAATAGATGTTTGTCTGTATCATCATATTGGCGCATTCTGAAACGGTAACGTACTTGAATACCTATCTTTTCTTTCTTGTAGGCCAGCGATAAAAAGTTATCCCATGAGTGGGAACCGCCTGACACTTGGTAGCGAGGCCATGCGAAGTAGGAGAAATCTGTATATACATTCAGTGTCAATGTCGTACTGGGAACCCATGTAGCACCTACATATAGACCACTCTCATTTTGAACTTTTCCTCCGTCACTAAAACTTTGACTGAACTGCGAATAGTATTTGTAGGAATAGAAACGCTGAATAGCAGTGAAGGTCAGTTCTCCTATCGGTTGATAGGTAAGACGGTGTATAGTTGCAATTGCCCCACAATCACCAGTCGCTGTCTCTCCGTCAAAGGAAAACTTATGGCAAAGATATCCATAATCGATACCCATATTCCAAAAGTATTTCCCTGCAGGATTGTATTTGCGAAACGCGCTTTGCGTATCTGGTGCAAGTGTTCTGTTAAAGGACGAGAAAATATAAGTGGAGCCTATGTGAAATCCGCGGTTAAAATACCGAAGATTTCCACCTACGACCATTTGGTCAGTATTGTGCTTCTTCTGTATCTCTGATGTAGTTCTATGATAACCGGACGTCACCAAGGTTGTGACATTGCCTTCATCGTCCAGGGTCGCATCTTTCTTTCGAAAAGACAGAATGGTCGTCAGGTCTAATCCCTTGAGAATATTGACAGTTGCCGCCCCGCCCTGTAAATATGCAGACTCGGAACGTGATGTTTGCGGCGAAATGGAGTTTCCTATATTCGGTGAGGACAATGCAAATATTTTTCCAAAGGAGAAATTGGTGTTCATCACCAGGCCCATACCGAAACGTGCTTTATAGCGTCCGATAACCAACGATTTTACACGTCCAAGATTTCGCGCTATTGCGTAAAACGAATAATAGTCGTACCCCCACTTGTTGCATCCGGCAAAGAAAGGTTCACCACTGTCTTGTGACCCGACCAAACCCATTTGGAAATATTGTCCAAACTTGTATGAGTATTTCAACCAGTGCTTATATTTATACCCCGTATATCCACTTTTGTCACCTTTCCTATCATACATAGGAATGCTACCCGTGAAAACCACTTCCTGCTTCCCGTATTTCAAGATATTCTTCAGGGATGGATAACGTTTTTTGTCGGCATCGTTGCCGAGATATACGAAGCATTCCAATAAGTGTCTTCGCTCCGGTTCAAGAGATTCTATCATTGCCAGTTCTCCCATTGTGCGTAGCGGAGCATGCCAATACAGATATTCGCTTATTTCCTCTATTTGGGCAGATGTCAAAAAGAACAGCTTGTCCAAATCTTCTTTTATCGCTTTGTTGAGGTCTATCTTGTTGCTTTCAAGTTCACACAATTGCTCATATGCATTTTCCCATGTTTCGCTTTCTGCATCTTCCATACTACAGACCTCTTTGAAATAGGTTTCCCATTTCCGATCTTCCTGTGCGAAACAAGTTAAGACATGGATAAACAACAGGAGGGTCAGCAGGAGGGGTTTCATAGTATAAAAGGTATTAGGGGGAGGGTAAATGGTTAGTAGAGTTGAGGGGAAGTTCTTCATGCGCTTCCCCTCATAATAGGATTGACTACAGCAAAATTACGCAGTCATTTCTTTAAGTTTCTTCAACAGAGCAAACATGACTAATGCACTGATCAAGCAAAGAGCAATAAGAATGCCCCAATTGTACATCAGAGGAATTCGATTCCACAGCATTGACGGAATAGAACTGAGGTAATTACCAATGGCGGTCGCAACAAACCATCCACCCATCATCAGTCCCTTATACTTGGGAGGTGCCACCTTGGAAACGAACGATATACCCATAGGAGAAAGTAACAACTCTGCCAACGTCAATGTAAAATAGGTAGATATCAGCCATCCCGGAGACAGGATACTCTGAGTACCATCCTTCAAATCCATCGGAGATATGAGCCCCTTTGAAGCCAGGGTGATGACACCAAATCCCAGCGCTGCAACCAACATACCCCATGCGATACGTGTCGGAGCACTTACTTCTTTACCCCGATTGGCCAATGCACCAAAGAAGGCCATACTGAACGGTGTCAATGCAACAACAAAGAAGGGGTTGAACTGTTGGAAGTCTGACGGTTGTGCATAGGTGGGGTTCTCCATTGCTGCATATAGGAAATAGGCTCCACCTAAGAGAAGAACAGTTGCGACACCGCAAATGATGCGGTTCTTCATCACTTTAGACTGGAATGTTGCGAAACCTGTATATACGGCGATTGCGACAAGCGACAGACTGAAAATATTGAAACCTATTCTCATCGGTCCTGAAACCTTCAGGTCAGTATATTTCTTTGCAAAGAACGTGAGAGCAGAACCATTCTGATGGAATGCCATCCAGAAGAAGATTACCACTGCAAAAACAAGCAGCAAGGCAACAATACGGTCCTTTGTCTGCTTGGGAGTCAGGGTCGCCACTTCTACAGACATCTCTTTAGCCTGCTTCGCTGTAACATCGGCATGCTTGAACCAGCCGCGGAAAGCAAAATAGATAATGGCAGACACGACAAGAGACACACAGGCAACGCCGAAGCACAAGCCGTATGCACCATATAACGCCTCCAGATACTTTGGATCTTGATTGGCCGCATCATACACAAATCCATACTCGGACAGGTAAACGTTGGTAATCCATTTAGCCATTGAGGGCGCAAACATGGCACCAATATTGATGGCCATATAGAATAGGCTAAAAGCAGAGTCACGACGAGACGAATACTTAGGATCGTCATACAGATTGCCCACCAAGACTTGTAGATTACCCTTGAACAGTCCTGTACCGACAGATACACAAGCCAATCCTGCAAACATAGATACCAGACCTACCGTATCCGCACCCGTGGGGATGGCCAAACCCAAATAGCCGAGAAACATCGTTGCAAAGCCTATGGTAACGCATTTTCCGTAACCAATAGCATCAGCAACCATACCACCAATAAGAGGGGCAAAATAAACCACAGCCAGGAAGATAGCATAGACCTGTCCGGCCTGTGACTCTGTCCATCCGAACTTTGCCTGCATGAAAAGGGTGAAAATGGCAAGCATCGTATAGTATCCGAACCGCTCACCTGTGTTGGCTAACGCCAACGCATAAAGACCTTTTGGTTGTCCTTCAAACATAAACAATTATTTTATAGTTAATAAATTTTCTACTACACGCATGGTCACTAAGGCTTTCTGCTCTTTGTTATATCAAACAAATAGGTCAGTTTGACAACAATTGCATTATTGTTTGACTTTGCAAAATAGTCTCTCTTCGAATCGCCGTATATATTGCCCAATCCATAATAATACCGACCTTCCAAGATAAAGTGGCCGACCTTCGGAATCGTATACTCAACACCCAATCCGGCTGCAATACCATAGTCAAATTTGTTTTCGACAGACATTGTGTCTTGTGCACAAACTTGGCTCGCTCTGTCTGTAGTATTTCTGTCGGCAAAATTGAAATTGGTTGTCGTTTTTTCGCTCAGCAAAAAACCAAATTGCGGACCGGCTTGAAAAAAGAACTGAAAACCACGGGATTCCCGTCCCCATGCCAAATGGGCAAAAATCGGAATCTGTAGGTAATTCAGTGTCCTTTCATATTGTTCCGCAATTCCCGATACGGTATTCAATACAGGCTGATTCTCCGTGTTGCGGATATTTTCCTTCCAGCCCATCTGTGTATAGTTGACTTCCGCATAAATAGAACAAATGGTTTTGAAATACTTTTCACATACATATCGGGTCGAGAAGCCAAATGTAGCACCTGTATGCATATTCTGCGTAACCTTAGGAGTAAATCCGACATTGCTTAATGCATAACCGGCATTTGCTCCTATGGAGAAATCATTTCGATGTTGCCCTATCTGTCCCATCATCTTCATAGTGACTCCCAAGAGAAATATGGAAATGAGGACCTTTAACTTATTCATATCTTTCACTTTCAATAACTTATAGACTCCATAGAGTGATTCGTCTTATAATGGACAAGCATAAAACATGTATTCTGCATACCACCATTTCCTACTCGCCTAAACTTAAGTTGGGTCTGAATAGGATTATAGTCAGTTTGCCCCTTTGCTCCAGAGAAACTTGTACCATACTTATGGACTCCCTCTATAAAAAATCGCCCGTGATCGTATCCCGTAATGGCAAAACGAGGAAGTGCTACACGCATGTCTTGATGGAACCACTTGCGGTAGGCAGTTTCCAAATCTTTGGTACGGTCAGACAAAGGGTTGTAGTAAAATGTTGTCGGGATATATGTATCGTATTTATAGAAATACTCCAAATAAACCTTTGTATACATCAACCACTCTGTGTATCCATACAATGAAATTTGCATCTGCGGATTGGCAGTCTTGAGTCCGTCGATTTTTGCCAAAGCAATATTCAACTCCGGAGACCGAGCGGTATTCAATATGACGATATTCCGAGCACTACCACTGAATGCCTTTGCAAAGTTTTCCTCCGAAGATTTAAGATTTGTAATACTGTACTTTATTCCCTTCGCATCAAGTTTTTTACGTAATCCGAAGGTAAACGTGCCTTTACGACTCGTCGTGTCATTACAGTCAACAAAAACGGGATGACATTGGGGGAACCTCTCCATAAATGCATTGATGGATGACTCTGTAACTTTGTCTACCGACTGGTAAATTTGGTAAATCTGTGTATTCGTGGCTACGTCATTGCCCGTGATGGAGAAAGGTATCACCATGCGGATGCCATACGTTTTGCAGAAGTCTGCCATCGGTTTCACCTGCTTGGAATACAATGGCCCAAAGATGAGATTACAATTGGAGGCATCCTCTTCAAGCAACGTTTGACGTACATCGGCATCAATGGGCACATTCCATGCGTGAATCTCAGTACTTATACCTTTGGCACGCAAACTATCACAAGCCATCAGCAAACCTCGGTAATACTCTACCATGCGCTGTCCGTCACCATCCTCATTGTGTAATGGCAACATCACCCCAATGCGTATAACCCCATCACCCACCGGCTTTGTACCTGCATTGGCAGAGGGAGTTGATGGTTTCGATGGAACAGGAGCAGGGTACGGAATGAGCAACTGGTCGCCTTTCTTCAAGACATATCCCGCCTCACTCAAATTAGGATTGGCTTTTTGTAGTTCTTCTACAGTGATTCCATATTTATGGGCTATACCGTAAATGGTATCTTTTTTCTTTACCTTGTAAAGGTCTTGCCATTTGGGTGTTTGCGCATATGAAACAGAGACAATCGCCAAAAGAAAGAACAACAGGAGCCATTTACAAGGACAATATTTCATTATTTTCATATTTTCTACGGAATACAGACACTTTGCTTTAGGTGGATTCTAAAAGATTGCGATGGGGATATTTAGAACCCCACCTTGCACTTCTATTGCAAAAGTACGCAAAATATGTGGGATGAGCATAAAGCATACCTAAATTTATAAAGTACACCTTGCTTATTCCGAAAAATCCTCGTCCTCCTTCAACATCTTTTCCAGTTCGTCTTGTGTCCTTGCAAGCCTTGCTTTGCACAACCGAATAAGAGTTTGGGCCTTTTTGAGGCTTTCGCATACTTCATCCAACCCCATATCGCCATTTTCCACTTTATTGACAATAGCCTCCAATTGGGCCATGGCCTCCTCATATTTCAAAGGTTCCTTTTTCATAAAATTATTATTTTTGTATTATAGACTTCACCTTACCACTTGCAAAAGTCGTTTCCACAACATCCCCGTCTTTTAAGTGTCTGGAAGACGTCAGAATCTTCCCATTGTGTGTCGTAATACTATACCCGCGTTTGAGTAGTTGCTTGGGATCAAGTAAAGTCATTTGTTTTTCGAGTATGAGTAAATGTTGCTGCTCATGTGCAATACATTGCCGAAAACCCTTCCTTAAGATTTCGTACAAGCCTTCCACTTTCTGCGTAGACGACGTTATCTGTTGAAGGACAGCGTGTTTCAGGGCAACATGACAACTTTTCAAATCTGTTTCCTTGCGCGAAATGTAGGTATTGCTCAAAATTGGCAGTTTTTCAGACAATCGAAGGATTCGGTTTTGCTCAAATTCCAAGATATAGTGTACTCGTTGACGTAATGATGCATTGGCCTTTTCTATGCGCAACCATACGTTTTGTAGGTTATCCACCAACAAAGCGGCCGCAGCAGTCGGCGTTTTCACACGTGTATTCGCAACCATATCAACAATACTCTCGTCACGCTCGTGTCCGATACCTGTAATTATCGGCAATGGGAAATTGGCTACATTCTCGGACAACGCCAAGGTGTCAAAACCTGTCAAGTCGCTTGTCGCACCACCACCACGAATAATAACTACCACATCATAGTTTTCAACTTGTTCATAAATTTGGTTGAGAGCAGCAATCACACTTGCTTCCACCTGTTCACCCTGCATAATTGCCGGAAACAGATGTACATCAAAAAAGAAATTATTGCTATTTTCTCTCAGATGAGTACAAAAATCTTCGTACCCTGCTGCACCTGCACTGGAAATAACTGCTATGCGTTGTGCAAACATAGGTATACTCAATTCCTTCTGTAAATCAAAAACGCCTTCTTCTTTCAGTTTCTTGATGATTTCATTCCTCCTGCGTACCATATCCCCGATAGTATACTCGGGGTTGATGTCTGACACAATCCATGAGAAACCAAACGCTTCATGGAAATTTGCATGCACTTTGAGCATCACCTTGATTCCGGCCTTGAATTGCTGTCCTGTGATATGTTCAAAATCCAAACGAAGACTGCCCCAAACATTTCTCCAACAAATGGCGGATGCCTTGGCGATGGGGGTACGACTTATATCATCTTTTTGAACTAACTCCATATAACAATGTCCCCCAGCCTCTCTCACACTTGACAATTCGGCTTCCACCCAATAAGAATTGGGTAATGAAATGTGGACACACTCAGCGAGTATGTTATTTAGTTCATAAAGAGTCAATGCTTTAGCTGTGTTCTTAATCACAAAAAACTTAGTTTGCAAAATGTTCCTTTACAAAAGCCTACGTTAGATTGTCACAAAATTGTAAATTTGTAACAACTCTAACGTAGGAATAGATACGAGACTATTAATAAGATAATTGTCTCATTTACAATATCATTGATGCTGATCTCTCAACAAATCATTTACGGTCTTGACGGGATTGAAGGTGGCGATAGGAACCTCTACAAATATGGTATTCCAATCGCTCATTGCACCATTCCAGAGTCCTGGAAGTTCAAGAGCTTTCAAATCCTTTCCGTTTTTGCTCTTGGAACTGACAAATCCCGTTGATTTGTCTACATAATCAGGCAGATGGAAAGATTGTCCCTTGTAATCCTTAGTTCCACAAACAAGATCTACAGGATTAAAATGAGTTCCTTCCTTGAACATTTTCACATATTCATCATTGTTCTTGTCTATCTGGCTTGACTCCAAGATTTGGAGACTGATTGTTCCGTCCTGATTATAACACAAGAACGGACCGCCGCCAGGCTCACCGACATTCTTTACGACTCCGCATACACGCATCGGTCGGTTAAGTTTTTTATGGAGGTATTCTGCCAACTCTGCAGTAGACATTTTTTGATGGTCAGGAGTCTTGCAACACAATTTTTCTTCCAAGAAGTTGCTCATCTCCTCCAGTTGTTCCTCGGTATAGGCCTTTGTGTCCAACAATGTCAAATACTTGAACGCAGTTGCCTGCAAATGTACTAAAAGCCCAGCAAGCAGTTTCTTGTAGGTGACGGTTTCTTCCTTGAGTCGGTCTGGCACAACGTTGTCGATATTCTTAATGAAAATCACATCTGCATCGATATCATTAAGATTTTCAATCAAGGCCCCATGCCCTCCTGGGCGGAACAAAAGGCTACCATCCTCATTACGGAAGGGGGTATTGTCCGGGTTGGCGGCTATTGTATCTGTACTTGGCTTTTGCTCTGAAAACGACACATGAAGTTTTACGTTATAAGCATCCTCGTACTTTTGTTTCTTTTCTTCCACCTTTTTCTTGAACAATTCAAGATGGTCATGTGAAACGGTGAAATGGATATAGGCATTTCCTTCACAATTTGCATATAATGCAGCCTCTACCAGATGTTCTTCCATCGGTGTACGCGGTCCATCTTCATAGTTATGGAAAAGCAACAGACCTTTAGGAAGAGAGCCATAATTAAGGCCTTCTTTCTCAAGTAAATTGGCAACGACAGGTTTGTATTCTCCCTCCTCTATCAGTTTGCAGATACCTTTACTCTCATTCTCCTTGCATTTGTTGCAAAGTTCTTTATGAAATGCAAACTTCTTGATACTGTCAAAGAAAGTATGTTCAAATTCTGTTGTCGGTTCATCATAGTCGGCGGTCAAGAAAGAAAAGAGATTCTTGAACATACGGCTTGCAGCTCCACTTGCAGGAACGAACTTCACAATGCGATGACCTTCTGTGGAGGTGTATTCGCTCCATTCTGCCAAAAGATGGTTCTGCTCACTTTCATCGAGAGATACGATACCATTTCCTACAGCAGCGGCTGACTCAATTTTTAGGAACGGAAATCCTTGTGCAATTTGCTCCAATTGCTGTTCCACCTGCTGGGCCGCTATACCGCGTGAGGAAATCTGTGTAAAATCTTGTTCTGTCAACATAGTTAGATAGTTTTGAATGACATATTTACGGGTTTATGATACAAAAATAAATACTTTTTCCTTAAAGACGAAACAATCACGGTATTTTTTGTAACTTTGTCTAATAATTAACATCAAACATTAGTGGTATGGAAGAAAAATTCAAGTTTACAACTGAGGAAGGCCGCGAAATTGTTGCCATTGCAAAACGGCTCAAAGAAGTACTCCATGACTCTTTGCATGCTGACGACGAAAAGAAACTGAAAATACAACTCACTTCTGAGATTAAGAACAATCAAATACAACGGGATATATTTGGACTGAACCCGATATTGCTGAGTTTCCAAACCGCAATGCTGGAATATGAAGAAATCGGAATGAAGCGCGACTGCATTCTGGCAATACTTTTGTATAACAGCATTGTCTGCGGTAATACTACAGAAGAAAAGGTACGAAAGGAATATGGACAAAGCGTTGCGCAAATTATCCATGGACTTGTGCGTATACACGAGTTGTACAGCAAAAATCCTATCATAGAGAGCGAAAACTTCAGAAATCTCCTTCTTTCTTTTGCTGAAGATCTACGGGTGATACTGATAATGATTGCCGACAGAGTAAACCTTATGCGGCAAATACGTGATGCGAGCAACGAAGAAGCGCGTCATCGCGTCGCAGAAGAAGCCAGTTACCTTTATGCGCCTCTGGCCCATAAATTGGGACTGTACAAACTGAAAAGCGAGCTTGAAGATCTCAGTCTGAAATACCTTGAACACGACGCCTACTACATGATCAAGGAAAAGCTGAACACGACTAAGCGGGCTCGCGACTCCTATATAGAGCGCTTCATCACTCCTATCAAGGAAAAATTGGATGAAATGGGGGTGCATTGTCACGTCAAAGGGCGTACAAAAAGTATTCATTCCATATGGCAAAAGATGAAGAAACAGAAGTGTGGATTCGAAGGTATCTATGACCTTTTTGCCATACGTATCATCATTGACTCTCCTATAGACAAGGAGAAAATGTTGTGCTGGCAAACATATTCCATGATTACAGATATGTACCAGCCTAACCCCAAGCGCCTGAGAGACTGGTTGTCCGTTCCTAAATCCAATGGATACGAAAGTCTGCACATCACAGTTCTTGGACCAGAAAACAAATGGGTGGAAGTTCAGATTCGAACGGAACGTATGGACGAAATCGCCGAACGCGGTCTTGCCGCCCACTGGCGATATAAAGGCATCAAAGGCGAGGCCGGGCTCGACGAATGGCTCGGAAATATCCGTAGCGCGCTGGAAACCAACGATGACGTACAATTGATGGATCAATTTAAGATGGATCTGTATGAAGATGAGGTTTTCGTGTTTACCCCTAAGGGCGATCTCTTCAAATTTCCCAAAGGAGCAACAATTTTGGATTTTGCCTACCACATACACTCCGGCATCGGAAACAAGTGCGTTGGTGGACGCATCAATGGAAAAAATGTACCCATACGCGAAGTTTTACACTCCGGTGACCAAGTGGAAATTCTCACCCAAAACAATCAAAAGCCCAAACAGGACTGGATGAATATTGTCAAAACCAGTCGCGCAAAGGCAAAATTGCGTTTGGCCCTAAAGGAGACTCAGGTTAAGGACGGACTTTATGCTAAAGAGATGTTGGCAAGAAAGCTCAAAAATCGTAAGATCGAAATCGATGAGAGCACGATGTCACATCTGATAAAGAAATTAGGCATAAAAGAAATGTCTGACTTCTACAAACAGTTGGCTGATGAAAAATTGGACATCAACGACATCATTGACAAATACCTTGAAGTTCGCAATGAAGAGACGAACGTCAAGGGAGTGGCAACGCGGTCTGCAGAAGATTTCAATTTTGAGACAGTCAGCGAAGATGCTGCGAAGGGTGGTGATGATGTATTGGTCATCGACCGCAATCTGAAAGGCGTAGACTATTCACTGGCAAAATGTTGCCACCCCATTTACGGAGATCCTGTTTTTGGATTCGTCACTGTCACGGGCGGAATAAAAATCCACTGTCAGAATTGCCCCAATGCACCCGAACTGCGGAAAAGATTCGGCTACAGAATGGTAAAGGCAAAATGGAGTGGAAAAGGCACGTCACAATACAACATTACGTTGAGAGTTATTGGCAACGATGACATCGGCATAGTCAACAATATAACAAGCATTATCTCGAAGGAGGAGAAGATTGTTATGCGCTCCATCAATATTGACAGTCACGACGGATTATTCCGTGGAAATATTGTCGTACAAGTAGAAGGCACACAGCGCCTTGACTCGCTACTAAAGAAGATTAAGACGGTTAAGGGCGTCAAAAGTGTTTCACGCCTTTAGTATTATGTAACTTTCCACCGTCACCAAATTGCGACAGAGCAGAACACACGTTTCAATCCTGTGTTCTGCTCTCTTCATATTGTCTTAATACGGAAAGAAGCGCATTGTTTTGACTTTTTGTTCCAATAGTGATTCTTAGACAATCCTCACACATGGGAAGATCAGAACAATCATGAACAAGAATGTTGTGTTGCAACAAATATTGGTACACTTTATGCGCATTGCGCATTTTTACCAAAAAGAAATTGGCTTCCGTTGGATAAACCTTCATACAGAAAGGCAATAGACTGAAAGCATTCATAACTTGTTGCCGCTCCAACATAACTGTCTTTTGCCATTTTCCAATGTCATACGGGTTCTCCAACTGTTTGATAGCATATTGTAAACTATTGGTGCTAATGTTGGGTAACGTCTGTATCTTTCGAATGTTTCTTATCATATCGTTTGCACCGTAAGCGGCGGAAATCCCTAATCCTGACATACCCCATTCATTACATACATTGCTAAGTATCACCAAATTGCGATATTTCGATAAAGAATTTATAAATCCTCTATTTGAAGAGAATGCTACATATGTTTCGTCTATGACTACAATACCTCTGAATAAATCAAGTACCAGCATGATTTCATCCGCATCCAATACATTTCCTGTTGGATTGTTTGGAGAACTCAGCCATATTATCTTCGTATGGTTGTCGCATTCGCCAAGAATTTGCGTAGCGGTCACATTAAAATCCTCACCTAGCAAAACTCTTCTATACTCCACTGCATTTATTTCTGCGTATCTCCTGTATGGATTTTCTGTCGGTTCGACCGCAATCACATTGTCTACATTTGCCTGACACACACAACGATATAGTATGTCAATAAATTCCTCAATACTCGTCCCAACACAGACATTCTCTTCTTTAAGATGCTTCAGTTCACCAATTCGCCGAGATAGTTGTGCAAGGCAAGAAAAGGACATTCTATTATAGGCTATGTTATAAGGATTCTCGTTGTTGTCAAGAAAAATAGTGTTCTCATTCCATTTTCTACAAACACGAACATCCTGTGATCTGTCGGTTATAAGACGGATATTCGGATTTAGAATATCATCCAAATTAAAGTCATTTGTAGCCTGAGCCTCATTTTGTATCATAAAATTGTGTGCTTTTATCAACCAAATGGAATATTCTTCTCAAGTCCACCTTATTCCATTGTATTGGAGAATTTGAGAAATATCATTAAATCAAGAAACAAAAGTAGGCATTTCATATGATGTAAGCAAAAAATAGTGTAACTTTGTTTTTATATGCGCATTCCATATACATACACATTGCTAATTCTTTTGGCTACTTATGGCTGCACGGAAAGAAAAACCGTGAAAACGACGCCGTGGGGAGAGGCAATAGAGCAAGAAAATGATACAGCGGTACCATCGTCCGCGAACTTCTCATTTGCAGACATTCAAAACAACGGCGAAATGATTATGCTCACCTTGAACGGTCCTGATACTTATTTTGACTATCACGGGAAAGGGATGGGTACCCAATTTTTATTATGCCAAAAGTTTGCCCAACAAATAGGCGTATCCTTACGTGTGGAAGTGTGTAAAGACACGACGGAAATGCTGAAAAGACTCAAAGAAGGTGATGGCGACATCATTGCCTATCAGTTAGCACAGAACATTTCTAGTGTTAAACATTGCGGATATGCCATTGATTCACTCCATACATCTTGGGTTGTCAATGAAAACAATGTCGAATTGGCCGACACTCTCAGCCGGTGGTACAAACCCAGCATGATTGCACAAATAAAGAAGGAGGAAAATTATCTTTTCTCTTCTCGAAGTGTAACCCGTCATGTCTATTCTCCTATGCTGAATGCCTCTGAGGGAACCATTTCTGTATATGACGGACTTTTCCAAAAGTACGCGCCCATTGCCCAGTGGGACTGGCGACTAATTGCTGCCCAATGCTACCAAGAATCCGCTTTTGACAAAAATGCAAAATCATGGGCTGGCGCATGCGGACTGATGCAAATTATGCCCTCGACAGCCAACACCATCGGTCTGAATTTATCCGAGATATACGAACCGGAGGCAAATATCGCTGCCGCCACCAAATATATAGCATTTCTTAACAAGAAATTCCAAGACATTCCAAATGCCAATGAACGTCGGCTCTTTGTGCTGGCAAGTTACAACGGAGGATTTTTTCATATCAGAGATGCCATGTCACTGGCCCGAAAAAACGGACGAAACGCCTACAAATGGTCTGACGTTTCGGAATATATATTGAAACTCAGCCAACCTGAATATTTCCGCGATCCCGCCGTAAAGCACGGGTATATGCGTGGTGCTGAAACGGTCGCATACGTCGAAAGTATTTGTACCCGATGGGCAAAATACCGAGGATTTGCACATGGAAGAAGCACTTCGTCTTATTCCAATGGAAACATTACTCCACGAAAATCACGCCATAAAAACAGATTCGCAAAATAAAGGCCACATTCCGCCAAACCCAAGCCACGAAAAATCGGTAGAGATACTGGACAATAGGCAACATACAACTATTTGAGAACAATAGCCCTAATAATCCGAACGTCTTCTATGGGTCGGTCATTACCATCAGTTTCTACCCATTGTATATTCCGCACCACGTCCAGGCCATCTACCACCTCGCCAAATACAGTATATTGTCCATCAAGATGCGGAGTGCCACCATACTTGAGATAGGCATCCCTAACATCCTGGGGAATCTGTATAGAATCTTGCTTAGAAGTAGAAATTCTGTCTTGCAGCGCATCAAATTGACTTTCTGTAAAACGTCGCCCATAAACGATATAGAACTGAGACATGGACGATTGTTTCTCTGGATTTTCCGTGTCGGGCTCACGAGCAGCACCCACAGCGCCCCTTTTGTGAAAAAATTGCGGATATCTTATCTCAGCCGGAATCTTATACGCCTCCTGAGAATCACCAAGCACCTGACCTGTAACGGCATTCCGACTGGCGGAGTCACCCGTTTGTATCATAAAACCAGAGATAACACGATGAAAAAGCAACCCATCAAAAAAGCCGGATTTTGCTAACCGCATAAAATTATCACGATGCATTGGTGTTTCATTATAAAGGGAAATACAAATATTACCCATCTGAGTTTCCAACAACACCTGATGACGTATGGAATCCTGACTCTTTGCAGGTAAAGCCATCAATATAATGATGAGAAAAGTAATGGTAGCCTTCACTCTTTGCTTTTGTTTTGTCAACCAAATAAATTGGCCAACCAAATCGTTTCTAAAAATTATTTCAAATGGCTGAGCACACGTTCGTAATAGCGTTGTGTGCGTTTTACACTATAATTCATTCCGCCATTCCAAGACCTAATTGCCTTTTCAATGTTGTTGAGCGGATTGAAATAAGATTGAATCAGTAGAAACATCTCCTTGGATTTTTCTACACTGAAACGGTCGCTCAACGTAAACCGTTTTTTGCTTTTACGCTTACGCAGAATATCATTACATTCTGTTACCAATATGGGAGTAATCTGCATTGCACCACACGAATTTCCACGCTGCGCCTTGGCATTTCCCTCACTTTCCACTTGAATAATTGCCTGCATTACAGGTTCCCAATCGAAAGTTTGCATATCGCACTCGGACACCCCTGAATAATTCTCTGCCGACAAACCGATAAATCCCCAAAAAGAAAACAATACAAAAAATACAATCCTTAATGTTCTTGTCATAATTATTGATTTTTGGAACCTGGAAAATGAAGCAATGGTGAACAATCCATATAGAAGCAACATTTTACCCAAGATATCATCACTAAAATATTGATGAACGTTATTTTGGTACAATACTGACCAAAATCCTGTAAGGCTCCGTTAATACTAAGGAATAACCTCTCCACAACAAAAAGAGCCGGATATTCTCTATTTACAACTGCAAAATTACACAAAATAAATGTTTTGTGCAAATTTATACTGATTGCTTTTGGTTAATTTAAGAAATGCGGGTAGTCCCTTGCTAATCTCCCCAACATATCAGAATGCCTTTATTTGTCCGAATTTTCTTCTTATCCGAATATCATCGTATTAAAAGTTTTTAACCTTGTTCTTATTCGAATTTTCTTTTCTATCCTTTGCCCTATTCGTTTTTTTTCATTTACTTTGCAATATAAAGTAACTAAAACCTTATCTTATGACAAACACGACAGAAACAGAAAATCTCTGTGGCCTGAGACGTGAGGACTTTCAAACCACCATCAACGGCAAGCAAACAGATTTGTATATACTACACAATGATCAAGGAAACGAGGTGGCTATCACCAACTATGGCGGAGCAATTGTCGCTATAATGGTACCCGATAAAGACGGAAAGCATGCCAACGTTATCCAAGGACATGACAACATACAGGATGTTATCAATTCTCCCGAGCCTTATCTTTCTACACTCATTGGCAGATATGGCAATCGTATCTGCAAAGGAAAATTCCAGATTGGCGGTAAAGAATATCATCTGTTTGTCAACAATGGTCCCAACTCTTTGCATGGAGGAAAGAAAGGCTACAACGCAAAGGTATGGGATGCCTTACAAATGAATGATCATACCCTTGTTCTTAAATATGTCAGCCCCTATGGAGAAGAAGGCTATTCGGGTGAGATGAAGATTACCGTTGTATATTCTTTCAACAACGACAACGAACTCACTATCGAATACATGGCAACCACAAATAAGAAAACCATTATTAACCTTACAAATCACGGTTTCTTCTCCCTTGCAGGTATCGCCAACCCCACCCCAACTATTGATAATCTGATTTGTCAGATAAATGCTGACTACTATCTACCCATAGATGAGACCTCCATACCTACCGGAGAAATACGTCTTGTAAAAGGAACTCCCTTCGATTTCCGTCAAGCCAAACCGTTAGGTCAAGACATAGATGCAGATGACGAACAGATACGTCACGGAGCAGGATACGACCATTGTTATGTACTCAATAAGAAAGAAGAAGGTGAACTGAGCTTCGCCGCAAAGATAACAGACCCCGTCAGCGGACGCACCATGGAAGTCTATACAACGGAGCCTGGCGTCCAGTTGTACACCGATAACTGGGCAGATGGATACAAAGGTCAACACGGAGCAACCTTCCCGCGCAGAAGTGCCGTTTGTTTCGAGGCCCAACACTTCCCGGACTCACCCAACCATCCGTATTTCCCGTCCGTTGTTTTGAAACCCGGACAACAATATACTCAAAAAACCATCTATAAATTTGGCGTTGACAAATAGGCGGTAACCTCCACCATTCGGAAATCGATAGACATATTTGACAATGAAGCCTTAAATCTACTCTTCATATCTTTATACTGTTTCAAGCGAAGGATTGTATTTGCATACAACCTTCGAAAGATTTCCATTACCATAGAAAACAATAAATAATAATAAAAACAAAAAATGGAAACGAATCAATCCTCAAAAAAACATGGTAGCATCATTGCTATATTTGCGATGATCTTCCTTTTTGCAATGATTGCCTTTGTGACAAACCTGTGTTCACCTATGGCTGTCATCCTAAAGAACGCCTTCAAAGTACCTGAATCACTCGCCCAAATTGGCAATTACGGAAACTTTGGTGCATACTTGATTATGGGCGTTCCGGCAGGTCTACTCATCCAGAAGTTCGGCTACAAGAAAACTGCACTTATGGCCCTTATCGTAGGTATTGTCGGCCTGATTATCCAGTGGTTTAGCGGTTCGATGGGCTTCATCGTATACCTTATCGGTGCATTTGTTTCAGGTTTGTGTATGTGCATGTTGAATACTGTCGTTAACCCGATGCTTAACCTTCTTGGTGGCGGTGGAAACACTGGAAACCAGTTGGTACAGATTGGTGGGGTATTCAACTCTGCAGCTGCAGTATGCGTATACATACTTATGGGAAGTCTCATTGGCGACGCCGCCACAGCAAAAGTTTCTGACGCCACTCCGGCCTTGCTCATCGCCTTGGCAATATTTATCTTTGCATTTGTTGTTATCTTTGCAACAAAAATCAAAGAGCCCCAGCAGCATTCAAACACCACTGTTACAGCCAACGACAACTATAGTTGCTACTCGTTCCGCCATTTTAAATTAGGAATGTTGGCTATTGCCGTTTATGGCGCCGTTGAGGTCTGCCCTCCGACTTATATCATGTCATATTTGACAGCAGCCCCTAATGCAGAAAACCCGGGATTAGGAATGGACGCAGGTTACTGCGGAACACTTAGTGCCGTTTACTTTATATTCATGCTCATTGGACGATTCGTCGGAGGTATGATAGGTGGTTTGGTTTCTGCCAAGAAGATGATTGCCACCGTCAGCACCGTTGCTATCATTCTTGTCGGTGCTGGCATGTTGCTTCCGACTGATGTCATGGTAAAATGCCCTGGTATCGACTACTCGTCTCTGAACCTTGTTTGGGGAGAAATTCCTGTCGGAATATTTGCTTTCTTGCTTGTAGGTCTTTGTGCCTCTGTGATGTGGGGTGGTATCTTCAACCTTGCAACTGAAGGATTGGGCAAATATACAGCAGCAGCATCTGGCGCATTCATGATGATGGTTGCCGGTTTCGCAGTAATGATTGGTATTCAGGCTGTGGTTATCGACCTTACCCATAGTTACATTATGAGTTTCATCGTAGTACTACTGAGCGCCCTATACATTCTCTACTACGCTCTTGCAGGATCAAAGAATGTCAACACCGATATTCCTGTAGAATAGTTACAAATAGAAGGACTTGACTTTTTCCACCCAACGGATTAAGCAAGTCCTTTTCCCAAATACCTATCGTATATTATTAACCGGGTGGTCTTGCTATCACCACCATAAAAACATTGATAATGGATATAGAATTTGTAAGAAGCCGTTTCATCAAACACTTTGATGGGAAAACAGGCAACATTTATGCGTCTCCAGGCCGAATCAACCTTATTGGAGAACACACGGACTATAATGGCGGTTTTGTATTTCCTGGTGCAGTAGATAAGGGTATCATGGCTGAAATACGACCTAACGGACTCAATACAATCATGTGCTACTCTATCGATTTGAAAGACCGCGTAGAGTTCAAGGTTGATGATCCAGAAGGACCACGTGCAAGCTGGGCTCGCTACATTTATGGTATAGTACAGGAAATGCGTAAATTGGGCGTTGACGTCAAGGGGTTCAATACAGCATTTGCCGGTGATGTACCCTTGGGAGCCGGCATGTCATCCTCTGCAGCCCTTGAAAGTTGCTTTGCATTTGCACTCAACGATTTGTTTGGAGAAAACAAAGTGAGCAAATGGGATATGGTACTGGCAGGTCAAGCCACGGAGCACAATTATTGCGGAGTAAACTGCGGTATTATGGATCAATTTGCAAGCGTCTTTGGCAAAGAAGGCTGCTTGATGCGCCTTGATTGCCGTAGCCGAGAATTTGAATACTTCCCTTTCAAACCGGTAGGATATAAACTGGTACTTCTCAATTCCTGCGTAAAGCATGAATTGGCAGGTTCCCCCTACAATGACCGCCGAAACAGTTGCGAAAATGTTGTTAAGCATATTTCCGAAAAACATCCTGAAGGGAAATTCGAGACATTGCGCGACTGCACCTGGGAACAGTTGGAAGAAGTACGCATAGAAGTTGGAGAGGAAGACTATAAGCGCGCCAAGTTTGTTCTTGGAGAAAAAGATCGCGTACTTGCAGTCTGTGAGGCCTTAAATGCCGGCGATTACGAAACTGTTGGAAAGAAAATGTATGAAACACACGAGGGACTATCAAAAGACTATGAGGTATCGTGCGAAGAATTGGATTTCCTCAATGACATCGCCAAAGCAAATGGTGTGACAGGTAGCCGTATTATGGGCGGCGGATTTGGTGGATGCACCATCAATCTTGTAAAAGATGAACTTTATGACAAGTTCATCGCCGATGCAAAGGAGAAATACTTTGCAAAATATGGCAAACAACCGGAGGTTTACAACGTCGTAATAAGCGATGGATCTCGCAAGATCTGCTAAAACTTACAGAAACTATCAATAAGCAATAAAAGTTCCCAGGATACTAAACATCTTGGGAACTTTTTTAGATATACCTAGGTACAAGCATTGTCTATATTAGAAGTTCCAAGAAAAACTCGTATAAACAAAAGGTACAGTTTCCACCAATCAGAAATTCCCCTTAAACTATCTCTGCAGGGCTTTCCACGAAACAACTTGCGCCATGGGCAGACAGAAAATCTCTATCACGAAATCCCCATAAGACACTGATACAAGGAATGCCACAATTCTTGGCAGTCATGATATCAACATCACTATCACCTATATATACGGCGCCGTTTTTATTGGTATGCAATTGGCGAAGCGCTTCCAATACAGTATCTGGGGCTGGTTTTTTTCTGATATTTTCCTGCTCACCTATTGCAACAGAAACATAGTCTAAGAAGAAATGGTGACACAATTCATTTGTTGCGGCATGGAACTTATTACTTACCACAGCAATGTTTTTCCCGTTGCGATGTAGGCGTTCAAGCATGTCCATTACCCCAGGATAAGGAAGTGTTGTGTCTAGACCATGTTCCATATAGTGTCGTCGGAAATCTGTAAAGACCTGTTCAAACAAAGGGTTTTCCAAGCCATTTGGTACTGCTCGTTCCATCAATTTCTTTACGCCATTCCCCACAAATTGACGGACCTCGTTTACTGTACGCTCAGGGAGGCCATTTACACGAAGCGCATAGTTACAACTTGAGGCCAAATCGTCAAGCGTATTCAGCAAAGTACCATCAAGGTCGAAGATATAGGTTTCATACATAATGCTTAAATTATAAGTTATCCATAATAATGACAAAATTACATATTCTATTCAATACACAGAATTTTTTACGAAACAAAATGACAAAATCATTGTTTCAGAAAGAGAATTTGACTAAGAGTTAATGTATATTCAAGAAAAACGGGCAGGTGACAATAAAAACGACAAAAAACTTTATGAACTAATTTAGTTTTTTGCGCATTTTTTATACCTTTGCAAGAAGTTGAACCAAGACTAATACAAATCAATGGAAATAACGGAGTATAGAGCCAGTCTAAAAGGGAAAATCCTAAAGGCTGCAATGGAAGAGTTTGTAAGTAAGGGAATTCGCCCTGTTCGAATGGATGACATAGCAAATTCGCTAGCCATTTCAAAAAGAACACTATATGAGATATACTCAAACAAGGAAGAACTTCTCTTGGAGAGTACCCGTATGAGTGAAGAGGAGTATGATTGCCACATCCGTGAATATAGAGAAAATCCACAACACAACGTCATAGACATACTTATCGAGTCTTACAACTACCGCATCAAACGGCTATCTGGAGTAAATCCGATGTTTTTTGCGGATATGCGCAAATACCAAAGCGTTATAGCCTATTTCGAACAAGTACGAACCGAACGGCATGTGCGTACTATTGAATTCTTCAAGCGGGGGGTAGAAGAAGAATGTTTCCGTTCGGACGTCAACTTTGATATATTCTGTCGCATCGCAAATGCATCAATGGAGTATATTATGCAAAATCAGATGTACAAGGAGTACGATTTGAAATATATTCTAGACAATGTCATTATGCTATACGTACGCGGTATATGTACAGACAAAGGATTGCGTCAATTGGATGATTGCTTGAAAGAAAGAAGCATGTAAACATTCTCGGAATACTATCTTGCGCAGCAATCAAGACTCTGCGTAATTATAAAGAGCCTTGATTGCAGCAAAATTGTCCAATAGTGATTAGGACATCCAAAAGTGGCAAGACATTAACACACAAATGTATGCCAAACACTTTGACCGATGATTATTTTTATATAATTTTGCAAGAAATGTAAGGACATTATTCCGCAACATTTTTCATTGTTATATAAAAAGGCAACAAATATGCAACCAATTATCATTGCAGGTCCTTGTGTAATAGAATCCCAGCAATTGCTGGAAACCGTAGCAGAGTGTCTTGTTGCGATTAGAAAACATTTGGGTCTTGACATCATATTCAAATCCTCTTTTGATAAAGCCAACAGAACCTCAATACGCTCTTTTAGAGGTCCGGGATTGGAGAAGGGACTACAAATGTTGGCAGATATCAAGTCAAAATATGATTTGCACATTCTGACCGATATACACGAAAGTTACCAAGCAGAGCCAGCCAGTCAAGTAGCAGATGTACTGCAAATACCCGCCTTTTTGTGCAGACAGACCGACTTGCTGACGGCCGCAGCCCACACCGGTAAGATCGTTAACATAAAGAAAGCGCAATTTCTCAGCGGAAAAGATATGGTCTATCCTGTTGAAAAGGCATATGATGCAGGAGCCAAGGAAGTATGGTTGACAGAAAGAGGCAATATGTACGGATACAACAATCTAGTTGTTGATTTTCGCAACATTCCAGAAATGTTGGCCATAACAAACACGGTCATTATGGACTGTACCCATAGTGTACAACGCCCTGGCGCAAGTACAGGGACCACATCGGGTGACCGGAAATACGTTCCGTCTATGGCATTGGCAGCAAAAGCATTCGGTGCGACAGGATATTTCTTCGAAGTCCATCCTGATCCAGACAATGCCCTAAGTGACGGTCCCAACATGTTATACCTCGATCAATTGGAAAATTTGATTTCTCAACTAATAAAAGAAGATTAAGACATCTATGAAACCAGAGATATCGGAACGTTTGGGAAAAGTGAAGGAATATGCTACCCATTGCCTTCAAGATGAGGCTCAAGCAATACTGGATCTCATTCCCCAAATAGACGCGAATTTTGAAAAAGCAGTTGAACTGATATACAACTGCAAAGGAAAAGTCATTGTTACAGGAGTCGGGAAAAGCGGTCATATAGGTGCAAAAATAGCCGCCACTTTGTCAAGTACAGGAACACCATCATTTTTCATCAATCCGCTTGATGTTTTCCATGGTGATTTGGGGGTTATGACCACCGATGACGTGGTGCTTGCCATCAGCAATTCAGGACAAACGGATGAATTATTAAGATTTATTCCTATGCTACTACAAAAACAAGTTCCAATTATCGGAATGAGTGGCAACCCGCAGTCTTTGCTTGCAAAATATTCGACAACGCATCTTGACGTAATGGTCAAGAAAGAAGCATGTCCTCTAAATTTAGCCCCGACAAGTAGCACAACCGCCGCATTGGCAATGGGTGACGCTTTGGCTGTTGCTTTGATGGAAGTTCGCGATTTTAAGCCCAATGACTTTGCACAATTCCACCCTGGAGGAGAATTAGGAAAAAGACTCCTTACCACTGCCAATGACGTGATGCGTACAAAAGATTTGCCGATTATATCAAAAGAGACCAATCTGGGAGAGGCTATCATACAAGTTAGTAAAGGAAAATTAGGATTAGGCGTATCAATAGAAGACGGAAAGGTTGTCGGTCTGATTACTGATGGCGATATACGACGAGCAATGGAAAAATGGAAAGAAAAATTCTTCGACAAAACCGTTGAAGATATTATGACGCGTATGCCCAAATCTGTTCTACCGACAACAAAAATCGCTGATATACAAAAGGTCATGCATCAAAATAAAATCCACACTGTGCTTGTTGTTGATAAAAGCAATCATTTGTTAGGGGTGGTCGACCACTATAGTTGTATGTTGTAAACAAAAGAGATGCCGTCTAAAATCATTATCACTCTCCTACTCCACTTTATCTACACCGGTGCTATAGCTGAAAGCAGCGATTCGCTTATCGTCAGCCAGTTGCAGAAAAGCAACATACATTTTTCCCACAACAACTCCATTGTACTTCTTAGAAATGGACACGAAAAATTTGAGGATCTCTTCACTGCTATAAGACAAGCAAAAAGCAGCATTCATCTTGAGTATTTCAATTTTCGCAACGACTCGATAGCGCAAAAACTGTTCGCTGAATTATCTCAAAAGGCCAGTGAAGGTGTCGAAGTGAGAGCCTTATTTGATGGGTTTGGCAATGCGTCTAATAACAGGCCGTTAACCAAAAAACATCTCAAGGAGATACGCAATAGAGGCATAGAGATCTACGAGTTCGATCCCCTTCGCTTTCCATGGTTCAATCATGTATTCCATCGTGACCACCGTAAGATTGTTGTCATAGATGGAACGATTGCATATACTGGCGGAATGAATGTTGCAGACTACTACATCAACGGCACCAAGCAAGTTGGTGAGTGGCGTGACATGCACTGTCGTATCGAAGGTGACGAGGTCAATACCTTGCAATCTATATTCTTAAGGATATGGAACCGCGTGACGCACCAAAACGTGCAGGGAGCAAAATACTATCGTGAAAATCATTCTATAGACCATTTCAAGGATCTCAAACGTGATACCACATCAACTGCTGGCGAAAAGACCATAGGTATCATTAATAGAGAGCCCAGAACAAGTAACCGCATTATAAGAGAATTCTATATAAACGCGATTAATGATGCCCAGGACAGCATAAAGTTAGTCAACCCGTACCTCACACTGAGTCACAAACTGAAAAAAGCATTACGCAACGCTATAAAAAGAGGTGTTAAAGTAGAAGTCATGGTTTCCGCCCATAGCGATATACCGCTTACCCCCGATTGCGTATACTATAATGTGCACAAACTGATGAAACACGGGGCTGACATCTTTATCTACGAACCAGGGTTTCATCATACAAAGGTTATGATGGTAGACGGAAAATTCTGCACCATAGGTAGTGCCAATCTGAACGCCAGAAGTCTGCGATTTGATTATGAAGAAAATGCGGTAATCATTGACAAAAATACAACAAAAGAACTGAATGACATATTCGATGGTGATAAAAGGAAGAGTTTTAGACTCACCCCTACCACATGGAACCAATTTCGCACCCCTTGGAAAAAGTTTGTGGGATGGTTCGCCCATCTGCTATCTCCTTTTCTCTGAACACCACAAGCAGGCATTTAGGAATAACAAGTGCTACTTCTTTGACAGAAGTATCAACACGAACTCATCGATAGAGTCATCAAATCTACAAGGATAGTTTTGTCATTTTATATAAATGTATTATCTTTGCCTTAAATACAACTAGAACAGAACGACATGGAATATATAGAAACAGAGTTAAAAGGCGTATATGTAATAGAACCAAAAGTTTTTACTGACGCCCGTGGATATTTTTTTGAGGCATGGAAAAAGGACGACTTTGAGAAGCATGTTGGGAAAGTAAATTTCGTTCAAGACAATGAATCGAAGTCCAGTTATGGAGTATTGCGCGGTTTGCATTACCAAAAAGGGGAATATTCGCAGGCAAAACTTGTACGCGTCATAAAAGGATGCGTAGTGGATGTTGCTGTTGACCTTAGAAAGAGTTCTCCAACCTTTGGAAAATATGTAGCAGTAGAATTAAGTGACGAAAACAAAAGACAACTATTTATTCCCAGAGGATTTGCCCATGGTTTCGTTGTTCTCAGTGAAGAGGCCATCTTTACCTATAAAGTAGACAATATATATGCCCCGCAATACGAGGCAAGTATAAGATGGGATGATCCAGACATTGCCATCTCATGGCCGATTGATAAGGAAAAAGTATTGACAAGCGCCAAGGATCTTCAAGGAAAATCATTTGCTGAAGCTGATTTGTTCGAATAATCCTGACTTTACGGTATCTATTCCAGCAAACATCACATTTGTCCCCCCAATTCATACTCTTATGACACAAGTCAAGTTAATAGTTCTTCTTTTCGCTTCTCTGTTGCTAATTTCATGCAACAAACATAAACAAGATAAGTCTACTGTCGTGGAAGATACTGTTGCAAAGAAAGACTTGCAAGGGATATGGCTTAATGAGGATGGGGAGGATCCTACATTCCGAATACACGGCGACACCATTTACTTTCCTGATTCTACAAGTGCACCCGTTCGTTTTTACGTAGAAAACGACACGTTGGCCTTAATGGGAGCCAATATCACTAAATATCATATCATAAAACGCACGCCCCATCTTTTTATATTTGTCAACCAGAACGGAGAACGGGTACGGCTAGTAAAAAGTAGCGACACTGACTATTTGGAACAATTTGAACAAAAGACATCAGTAGTTTCAATAAACCAGCAACGCCTCATTAAACGTGATACCATCGTATACCTGGGACAGCAGAAATATCATTGCTATGTGCAGGTAAATCCGACAACATATAAAATTGTCATACCATCCTGCAACGATGATGGCGTTGAGGTGGACAATGTCTATTTTGACAACATCGTACACTTGAGTATATTCAATGGGGAGAAGAAACTGTTTTCGCAAAATCTCAACAAAAGCGATTTTGACAAGTGTATAACTCAAGATATACTTCATCAAACAGTACTGAGTGATTTGATCTTCTATGGAATAGACAAAGAAGGAATTCACTATTTCTCAATATTGGCGATACCAAACAGCTCAAGTAGTTATATGGTTGAATTAATTGTAGACTTTACCGGAAAATTACACAAACGTATTGCTAAGAATTGAAATACAACAATAAGACTTTACGTTCATGCCCTATATGAATGTGTAACCAACTTTATCTAGAACTTTCAACAAAATGCCAGAAATATCAGTACGAGGACTCGAAATGCCCGAGTCACCTATTCGAAAACTTGCGCCGTTGGCTGTTGCAGCCAAGAAACGCGGTGTGAGAGTTTATCACTTGAACATTGGCCAGCCAGACCTACCTACCCCTCAAGTAGGCCTAGACGCATTAAAGCATATTGATCGTAACGTATTGGAGTATTCCCCATCGCAAGGTATATATTCCTACCGTCAGAAACTTACAGAATACTACAAAAAGTACAACATTAATGTAAGTGCTGATGATATCATCATCACATGTGGAGGTTCAGAGGCTGTTTTATTTGCATTTATGTCATGCCTAAACCCAGGAGACGAAATCATCATTCCTGAGCCTGCATACGCCAACTATATGGCATTTGCCATATCCGTGGGAGCACGTATCCGTACAATTGCAACCACAATCGAAGAAGGATTCTCGTTGCCCAAAGTTGAAAAATTTGAGGAACTAATCAATGAACATACTCGCGCCATATTGATATGCAATCCGAACAATCCTACTGGTTACCTGTATACGCGCCGCGAAATGAATCAAATACGCGATTTGGTAAAGAAATACGACTTGTATCTTTTTTCCGATGAGGTATACCGCGAATATATCTATACAGGTTCCCCGTATATCAGTGCATGTCATTTGGAAGGCATTGAGAACAATGTCATACTCATAGATTCCGTTTCCAAGCGGTATAGCGAATGCGGTATCCGCGTTGGCGCATTGATAACCAAGAACCCAGAAATCAGGGCTGCCGTCATGAAGTTCTGCCAAGCCCGTCTTTCTCCTCCGCTCTTGGGACAGATTGTCGCAGAAGCATCTCTTGATGCTCCCGAAGAATATTACCGCGATATCTACGACGAGTATGTAGAACGCCGAAAGTGTCTGATAGACGGTTTGAACAGGATTCCTGGAGTATACTCCCCTATTCCAATGGGAGCATTCTATACTGTTGCGAAACTTCCAGTCGATGACTCGGAGAAATTCTGTAGATGGTGTCTTGAATCATTCAGTTATGAAGGAGAAACCATTATGATGGCTCCTGCCGCAGGATTCTATACCAGTCCAAATGCCGGGATCAATCAAGTCCGTATAGCCTATGTGCTAAAAAAGTCCGACTTGGAACGCGCCCTGATTGTATTGCAGAAAGCGCTTGAGGACTATCCAGGAAGAAAGATGGAATAATACTACCTATCACAACAGACAAGCCTACATATTGTGAATCTTCCAATCTTCTTATCAAAACATATCTACGCCAGTCAAGACGGGAAACAACAAGTATCCCGTCCTGCTGTCCGCATAGCCACTATCAGCGTGTCCATCGGCTTGGCAATTATGCTGATCAGTGTAAGTGTGGTATTAGGGTTTAAGCATACCATACGTGACAAGGTTGTCGGTTTTGGAAGTCATATACAAGTTGCCGAGTTCTCAACATTACAGATGGCAGACAACAACCCCATCACGATGGAGAGCCATATGATGTCAACCATAGAGCACATACCAGGCATCAGCCACGTCCAAAGATATACCATGACCCAAGGCATATTAAAGACGGACAAGGATTTTCTTGGTGTGGCATTCAAAGGCATCGGGCAAGAATACGATACAACGTTCTTACATAAGAACATCATACAAGGTGTTATACCCCATTTCTCGGATAGCGCAAGCAGTAACTCCATTGTCATTTCAAAGACGATGGCAGATAAACTGCAATTGACATGCGGGCAGCGCGTGTTCGCCTATTTTATCAATCAAGACGGGGTGCGCACCCGCAGGTTCAATATTGCAGGTATTTATCAGACCAACTTGTCTCAATACGACAAGAGCATCTGTTTTGTTGATATATATACTGCAGGAAGGCTGAATTCCTGGAAGCAAGACCAAGCAACGGGCGCAGAGGTAACAGTAAAGGATTTCTCCCGACTGGAAGATATAGAAAAACATTTTGTAAAGAAAATCAACCGAACCACCGACAAGTACGGCAACACCTATACGTCAAAAACAATAAAAGACATTAATCCGCAAATCTTTTCATGGCTTGACCTTTTAGACCTGAACGTGTGGATCATATTGGCCATTATGACGGCTGTCGCCTGTGTCACCATGGTTTCCGGACTTCTTATCATCATACTGGAACGCACCACCATGATTGGAATCCTTAAAGCATTGGGCGCACGAAACAAGAGTATACGCCACACGTTTATTTGGCTTGCCACCTATATTATCGGGAAAGGAATGCTTTACGGGAATGTTTTGGGTATCGGACTGATTATCCTGCAAAAGCAAACAGGTTTGGTAAAACTGGATCCTACGACCTACTATGTAGATTATGTTCCTACAGAAGTCAACATACCATTATTTCTTGCCCTCAACGCGGCAACAATAATTGTATGCTTGGCCGTACTTATCCTCCCCAGTTTCTTCATCTCAAATGTACATCCGGCAAAATCCATGCGATACGAATAGAGTTCACTGAGGTGGGCAGTTAATTACTTATAATTTTTAATTACACCTACATACCTCTCGTTTTTTATTCGTAATTTTGCCTAAAGATAAAGCGAAAAAGTAATAGAATATAGTATTCACTTAAACATACAACAAATGAAAATCGAAGATTTCAATTTTGCAGGGAAAAAGGCTATCGTGCGTGTAGACTTCAATGTACCCTTGGACGAAAACGGTAAAGTAACCGATGATACCCGCATTCGCGGTGCTCTTCCCACTCTGAAAAAGGTACTCGCTGATGGTGGCGCACTCATTATGATGAGTCATATGGGAAAGCCCAAAGGAAAAACAAAACCCGAACTTTCTTTGAGCCAAATCGTTGCCAACGTTTCTGAAGCACTTGGTGTTGACGTGAAATTTGCTGCTGACTGCGGAAACGCTGAAAAGGAAGCTGCCGATTTGCAGGCAGGCGAGGCATTGCTCCTCGAAAATCTTCGTTTCTACCCAGAAGAGGAAGGCAAACCTGTAGGCGTAGAGAAGGGAACACCCGAATACGACGAGGCTAAGAAGGAGATGAAGACCAGACAGAAGGACTTCGCCAAGAAGTTGGCTTCCTATGCAGACTGCTATGTTATGGATGCATTCGGTACCGCACACCGTAAGCACGCATCTACAGCAGTCATTGCAGACTATTTCGATGCAGACCACAAGATGCTGGGCTACCTGATGGAGAAGGAAGTCAAGGCTGTTGATAGCGTTTTGAAGAACATCAATCGTCCTTTCACTGCAATCATGGGTGGCTCGAAGGTTTCCACAAAGATTGGAATCATCGAGAACCTGCTCGGAAAGGTGGACAACCTGATTCTCTGCGGCGGTATGACCTATACCTTCGCCAAGGCTCAAGGCGGACATATCGGCAAATCCATTTGTGAAGACGACAAACTTGACATTGCACTTGATGTCATAAAGAAAGCAAAAGAAAATGGCGTAAACCTTGTTTTGGGCACTGACTGCATTGCCGGTGACGACTTCAAGAACGACTGCAATACTCAGGTATGTCCCGCCAACGCAATTCCTGACGGTTGGGAAGGCTTAGACGCTGGTCCCGAGACAAGAAAGGCATTTGCTACAGCCATCGAGAACGCCAAGACCATTCTTTGGAACGGACCTGCCGGCGTATTCGAATTTGACAATTTCGCAGGAGGCTCCAAGGCTATCGCCGAGGCTATCGCCAAAGCTACCGCTAACGGTGCATTCTCACTCATTGGTGGTGGTGATTCAGTAGCATGCATCAACAAGTTTGGTATGGCAGATCAAGTATCCTACATCTCAACAGGTGGTGGTGCACTTCTTGAGGCTATCGAAGGAAAAGTTCTTCCCGGTGTAGCAGCCATCGAAAACTAATACATCCATCTTCAGAAATGGGAAGATAAGAGAACATCTCCCTATTTTGTAAGAAAACAAGACAAAGAGGGGGAATCAGCCAAAAGATTTCTCCTCTTTGCTTTTTTAGTGACGGCGAAAAAGTCACTTATCCCAGGCGTCCGCTTTCTGCGCAAAACGGCTTACTCTCCCATCATCACCATTCGTATTCCTCTCCCGTGCAGCGACTTCTGCCAAGCGTAAATCTTGCTGCGGAAACGCCATGTTCGACTTTGCGTCGGATTGACGACCCACAAACCGGCATAAACACAAAATTTTTATGTAAATTTGCGCATAGAACGTAATAACATTTTATTTAACAAACCAAGAAACCATGAATCTGTTTAAGGCCATCTTCGGCAGCGGGAAGGAAACTTCCCAGGAAGAGAAGAAACGTGAAGAAGAGAAAAGACAATTCGACATATTAAAGTATGACGGCATCCGCGCCATGAAAACAGGGCAGACTGATTATGCCATAAACTGCATAGAGCATGCCCTCGAACTCCATGACGATTTGGAGTGCCACGACTATCTGTGGCAAGCCTACGTGCATCAAGGAAACTTGAAGATGGCCTATCAACAACTCCATATTCTGTCAGACGCTCAGCCAGACAATGAAAAGATATTGCTGCAAATGGCCCACGTATGCTATTTGATGGAAGATTACGTGGCCATGTCCGAAGTATGTGAGAAAGTACTGCTCATAGACGACACCAATTCCCTGGCCCATTATTTTTATGCTCAGGCCTGCAACGCCCAAGGAGACACCGCCAACGCCATTGCAATGCTGACAAAGTGTATTACGTTAGACCCCAACTACCTTGAGGCATATCTTCTGCGCGGTGACATCTACCGCATTGCAGACCATCTGCAGGAAGCCAAAGAAGACGTAGCCTGGCTTTTGGAGAATACCGACAAAAACGAGGATGTATACCTCTTGGCAGCGCGTACCGCATCCGGCGAGAACGACTATGCCACGGCCGAAAGACATTATAGCCAGGTCATAGAACTCAATCCCTTCCACATCGACGCCCTCCGCGAACGCGCAGCGGTACGCAAAGAAATAGGAGATGCTCAAGGAGAGATGGAGGACCTGCATCTTGTAGATGAACTCAGCCAACACGACCAATGACAGAGGGAAAACAAGTCGACATGATTTTCCAAATGTATTCTTGAGATTTGGCGCCGCGAAACGCAAGGTTTGGCGGCGCCAAACGTGAGGTTTAGCGCCGCCAAAGTGCCGGAGAGCCGGAGAGAAATGCATCGGCCACACCGTACTATCGGCTACCGATATACAGCAACAACATACCCAGAAGCACCAAGGCCATGTCTATGGTCTTGCTTTTCAGATTCTTTTCGCCAAAGACCATTGCACCAAAGAAGAAACTGACAACGACACTTCCCCTGCGCACCATCGACACAACAGAAATCAATGCCGACGGAAGACTGAGCGCATAAAAATAGGCGAAGTCTGCAGCACTAAGAAAAATACTCACCAACAATATGCTCCAACGCCAATGAAATGCGTGATTGTGACGTTTGGGCCACCATATGGCAAGCAGGACACTTCCCATGACCATGCATTGATAGATATTGTACCAACTCTGGACTGCCATACGTTCCAGCCCGACACCGCCCTCACCAGGGCTGGCCATCAAGTATTTGTCATACAGACCACTGACAGCACCGAACACGGCCGCCAACACAAGGAAGGCAATCCACCGGTTGTGCCGGAAATCAAGTCCCTCCTTACGCCCGCTGCGGCTCAGAAAAAAGAATGAGACAATAGCCAGAAGCACTCCACCCCACTGCCAGAGATTGAGCCGTTCGCCAAACACGAGTACTGCACCGACCAATACCATTACTGGGCGTGTAGCGTTGATGGGACCGACAATGGTTATCGGTAGATGTTTCATGGCGGCGTACCCAAATCCCCATGACGTCAAGACAATAAAACTCTTTACAACGATATACTTGTGGGTATCCCATCCGCACTGTGGTACATAGAATAGGCTATCGTCCAAACAATGGGTCGTTGAGGACAAGACAATCAGCGGTGCAAATATCAAAGAACATACCAACGTGTTGAAAAACAAGACCGGAAGGACAGAATTGCCCTTCAACGCCATCTTCTTGAATACATCATAAAATCCCAGCAACGTAGCCGAGAGAAAAGCCATCAGAAGCCACATAATCTTTTTATATTTTAAGCGCATTTACAATTTCTGCGCATTACCGAAATGCAAAGGTACATAAAAGCGCTTGTCAAAACAACCCTCTTCCATATATTGGGGACATTCTGTAGCCTTTCCCGGCAAAGTCGACGGCAAAAAATGTCTTGCGCCCAAATGATAAAAATATTGAACGACATCACAATCTTGTACTTTTTCACTAACTTTGCATAGTAAATACACCCCCTTTGTTCGCGGCATTACTTAGGCTACCCCAAATTTGTTTACCATAAATACCAGTAAGAAGGGTTCGCTACAATAAAGCCGCCTACACTACAACCGAAATCAACAACAAAGAACCAAAACATCAAAGTATGAGTTTGAAAACACGTTTGTCAGTCATGAACTTTTTAGAGTTCGCAGTATGGGGAGCCTATCTGACCTCAATGGGCAATTACCTTGGAAGGGCAGGAATGGGAGCAGAGATATCCTACTTTTACGCCATACAGGGCATAGTATCCATCTTTATGCCGACATTGATGGGCATCATCGCTGACAAATACATACAACCTCAACGTCTACTCGGCATCTGCCATCTGCTTGCCGGCCTTTTCATGGTCAGTCTCACCTATATGGGTATGACCAGCGAGGCACCAAACATAGGACTTTTCATGACGCTCTATACCCTGAGTGTTGCGTTCTACATGCCCACCCTCGCATTATCCAATACCGCGGCTTTCAGTATACTGAAGCAACAAGGACTCGACACGGTCAAGGACTTTCCACCGATCAGAGTGTTCGGTACGGTCGGATTTATCGTGACCATGTGGTTTGTAAACTGTGCCACATGGGACGGACAGACCATAGGCTTCTCCATTGCCGAAAACGCAGGGAAATTCCAATACACCCATCTTCAGTTTCTCGTGTCAGGTATCTTGGGTATTTTGCTATTCTTCTATTGCTTCACCCTGCCCCAGTGTCCGCTGGTCAAGAAGGAAAAGCAGTCGGTGACTGAGGCTCTTGGTCTGAATGCATTCAGACTGTTCCGCAAAAAGGAGATGGCCCTATTCTTGATCTTTTCCGGTCTTCTCGGCATGTCGCTACAGGTGACCAACGGTTATGCCACACCTTTTATTACAAGTTTCAAGGGTGATGCCGCATTGGCAAATACGTTTGCCGCCAACAACGCCACCCTACTGGTATCCATTTCCCAAATATCAGAGGCATTGTGCATCCTTATGATACCATTCTTCCTTCGCCGCTACGGTATAAAGATTGTCATGTTGATAGCAATGTTTGCATGGGTCTTGCGTTTCGGCCTTTTCGGTTTGGGCAATCCCGCAATGCCGGGCGTTCTGTTGTTTGTTCTCTCATGCATCGTATACGGCGTAGCCTTCGATTTCTTCAATGTGTCGGGCGGTCTGTTTATCGACAAGAACTGCGATCCTCAGGTGCGTGCATCTGCCCAAGGACTCTTTATGCTGATGACAAACGGACTTGGCGCAACGATAGGTACACTATTGGCAGGACAAATCATCAATCACTACTGCTCATGGGACAACGGCTACCTTTTGGGCGACTGGCAGACTTGCTGGTTTATCTTCGCAGGATACGCACTCGTCGTAGGTTTGGTATTTGCATTTGCATTCAAAACGAAACACGACACCAAATAGCATGAGCAAAATACAGTTGCACTTCAAAAGTATCACCCAAATCGTAGGATCCGAGAGATTGGGACTGATTATTCTTGTGGACAATGAGGAGCGACGGCAGATATCTATTGTCTGCGACAAGGCTATCCAGTCACAATTTGTCATGAGAATGAACGGCATCCCGGTCGCATCAAGGTTGTGCCCGGAAGTCCTTCTGAGCATTATAGGTACAGAGACGGTCGACTGTATGGAAATAAACATAGTGGGGATAGCCAACGGACAATACACCACCGTCATCACCAACAATACGACCTACTCTGAGGTTCCGATAAGAGCCAGCGATGCCATACTTATTGCCTATATCGCTCATCTGCCTATATATATCGACGAGAACTTGATGGCGGCACAAAGTGTACCCTTCAAAGTCGGATCTTGCGGGCTTTCCGTTCCCATCAATGCAATAAACGATGAGATGTTGCAATCTGCAATGGAGAAAGCAGTCAATGAAGAGAACTACGAATTGGCCTCCCGACTACGCGATGAGATAAAAAGGAGAAAGCACGGCACAGAATGCCAAACGCGACAGGAAACGCCTGAAGAATAAAGGCCAAGGATAATCATTTCCATCGCAAACAAAAAATTCACAACTCACCTAAATACAGATATAGATGAAGGAGACAAGGTATTTTTTTGTACCAGAGGCAAAACAAATGACTGAGTTGCCGGAAGGCGAGGCACAGCATGCCATACGTGTTCTACGCCTAAAAAGCGGTGATGAGATGTGGCTCGTAGACGGAAAGGGAGGGCTTCACCACGCCATCGTCACGACGACCAACAACAAGCATTGCCTTTATGAAATCGATGAAAGCGCATCGATAGAAAAGACGTGGGCCGGAAACATCCACCTTGCCATTGCTCCGACAAAAATGATAGACCGCATAGAGTGGATGGCAGAAAAGAATACGGAGATAGGTTTTGACGAAATCTCCTTCTTGGACTGCAAATTTTCCGAGCGCCACACCATCCGTATAGACCGTATCGAAAAGATTGTCTTGGCCGCAATGAAACAAAGCCATAAGGCATGGCTACCGAAGATAAATCCCATCACCTCTTTTTCTGACTTCATTGCGCAGCATCGACAGGGACATAAATTCATTGCTCATTGCTACAATGAAATAGAAAAGGTAGACCTTTTTGATACATTACAAGGCACACCAGTCGATGAGGATGTCACGATACTGGTTGGCCCTGAAGGAGATTTCTCCATCGACGAGGTCAAGATGGCGATGGAAGCAGGCTACCAGTCTATCTCATTGGGGAAAAGCCGTCTTCGCACAGAAACGGCAGGCCTAAGCGCAGTGATGATGGCACAACTTTCCAAACGATTATAAAAGAAATAGCCATACTAATTGATAGGTATCCGACAAAGTTATTTATTAGAACTCTCCGATAATCAAAAGAGGATATGAACAAGATTTTTCTTTCTGCCCTATTGACCCTATTCTTTGTATGTTCGATGGTTTCTTGTTCCAACGATGACTATGTAAACACAATACCATCCAACAGTGTTGCCTTGGTGTCCTTTGACCCGACCTCATTCACCGAGACCCAAGGCAAAACAATCATGAAACATTTGTTTGGCGACAAAGACCTAAGCAAGTGTGGCATCAACTGGAAAAACAAAATATATGCCTTTGAGTCAATAGACGGAAATATAGGGTTCTGCCTGAGTCTGAAAAGCAGCGACAAATTCAAAGATTTTCTCAAGACCTTAGACGGACAAAAGAAATGTAGCCCCATAAAGTCAAAGGCTGGATGCCAGACAACGGACATCAATGGACACTGGGCTATAGCATTCTCCGATGATGCTGCACTGATCATAGGCCCAGTGACCCCAGCGTCTCTGAACGAGACCCAACAGCAGATGTCAAGATTTCTGCGCCAAGACGAAGAACATGGCATCAAGTCGACGCAGATATACGAAAGGCTCGATACCATGCAAAGCCCTATTGCCATAGTTGCTAAAGCGAAAGCCCTTCCCGACAAAATCGTAGCCCCATTTACGCTCTGCAAAAAGACGGCTGCCTATGACTATTCCAAAATCTATATCGCAGCCAACATTGTCATCGACGACAAGACCATGATCATCAACGGTAGAACATTCTCCTTTGACAAGGAACAAGACAAGGCCCTTCGCGAAACAGCGGCAACATACCGGAAGATAGAAGGGAAATACATACCAGCGTTTTCGGCAAACACTATCGCAGGATTATTTACAAATATTGATGGAAAGGAATTCTTGCCCATTCTACACTCCAACCCTACTCTACAAGGATTGTTGGCCGGTATCAATGCGGCCATCGATCTTGACAACATCATCAAAAGTATAGATGGCGATATGGCATTCCGGATTGTCGGATGGGGTACAGAGATGCCAAAAGTGTCACTAAGTGCACAGATACAAGCCCCCCGCTGGCTGGAAGACATTGCATACTGGAAGAAATCCTGTCCCCAAGGCAGCAAAATATTGGATTGGAAAAAAGATGCATACTGCTATACCAGCGGAAACAACACCTTCTATTTCGGTGTGTCGCCCGACAACCAGTTTTATAGCGGAGTGACCCCACAGATAGCCGAACAATGCATAACGGCACAGAAAAGCGTACTTCCACAAGAAGTACAAAAGATAATAAGAAACGGAAGAATGGTATTCGTTTTTAGCACGAACGCCCTTGCAGAAGCAGACTCCAAGGCCAATAGCCTCTTGCGCCCTATACTTGGAGATATCACGACCGTTGTCTATAATATGGAGTAAAATGGAAAAGATCACGTTGGATACCGTCCTGCCAGAAATATTCTCTCATCAAGGTACTGTACATTCAGAAATATGGCAACAAGACATTACATTTGAAAAAGAGAAACTGTATCTGATAGAGGCCGCAAGCGGTAGAGGGAAAAGCACCTTCTGCAGTTATATTGTCGGATACCGCAATGACTATAGCGGCCGGCTGATGTTCGACGATACAGACACCAAAAGTTTCAAGACAGGACAATGGACTGAGACAAGACAACGGCATATCAGCCACTTGTTTCAGGAACTGCGACTTTTCCCGGAACTGACCGCCTATGAGAATGTGGCCATCAAAAACGACATCACCTCATACAAAACGGACAAGGAAATCAAGGAATGGTTTGAAACGCTACAAATAGCCGACAAACTTGATGCAAAAATCGCCCATATGTCTTTCGGACAGCAACAGCGAGTAGCACTCATTCGAGCACTGGTGCAACCCTTCGACTTCATTCTGCTGGATGAACCCATCAGCCACATCGATGACAAGAATGCAATGATCATGGGAGAACTTATCATCAAAGAAGCAAAACGGCAAGGTGCGGGTGTGATTATGACAAGCATCGGCAAGCACATACCTTTGAACTACGACATTACATATAAGTTATGAATCTTGTTTGGAAATTACTAAAACAACATATCAGCATACCTCAGTTTGTCGGATTTGCATTTGCCAACCTGTTCGGTATGCTCGTCATTCTTTTTGGCGTGCAGTTCTACTGTGACGTGAAGCCTGTCTTTACCGGCAATGATAGTTTTATGAAATCAGAAAATATCATTGTAAGCAAGAAAGTCGGCACTGCCAACAGTATATCCAGCACTGCCAACACTTTTGACGTATCCGAAGTTGAGGATCTGGAAAACCAAACATTTGTCAGAACCGTCGGGAAATTCACTTCCTCTGATTATAGGGTCGAAGCCTCTATGGGAATAGCCGGAACGACAATTCTCAATTCAGAAATCTTCTTCGAAAGCATTCCCGACCAATTTATAGATATCTCACTCAACGAGTGGAAATATACACCAGGTAGCAATGTCATCCCTATTATATTGCCGAAATCGTATATTGCCATGTATAATTTCGGTTTTGCACAAAGTCATTCTCTTCCCAAGATCAGCGAAGGTCTGGCCAGCATGATCAATCTGCGTATCTTCATACAAGGAAACGGTCACAAGGAACAATACGAGGGAAAGGTCATCGGTTTCTCCAACAGACTTAGTTCTATTCTTGTACCCCAATCCTTCATGGAGTGGAGCAACTCCAGGTACTCTACATCTACAACTCCGAATTCTCCCAACCGTCTGATTGTCGACGTCAAAAGTCCGACCGAAACGACGGTGTCACAATACATGGAAGACCACGGCTACGACATATCAGACAACAATATGAATGCCGAGCGCATCACATCATTTCTAAGACTACTCGTCGGTATCGTCGTGATAGTAGGCACCATCATTTCCGTACTTAGTTTCTATATTCTGATACTCAGCATATATCTTTTGGTACAGAAGAATTCCACCAAATTGGAAAATCTCCTACTCATCGGGTACAGCATACGAAAGGTTTGTTCCCCCTATCTGCGTCTCGCAATAGGACTCAATCTGACGGTTCTGCTGATAGCACTCGGTCTACTGAGCACCATACGGCACTACTATATGCTACAACTGCAGATATTGTCACCCAATCTGGAAAACAACAGTATGTTGCCGGCCATCATCCTGGGCGGAATATTGTTCTTGCTTGTATCCGTTCTTAACATTGCCATCATAAGCCGTAAAATAGTACGCATATGGTTCCGCAAGGAATAGTCTCTAATCCATATTCCATGAATCTCCACAAGACAATTCTTGCAATTACGGCCATTCTTGCAGTAGCCGTGTCGTGCGTTCCCAGTCAGAAGCACGAGGCAACAGACCTCCGCAATGAAGAGGTCTATCAATGGAGATACAGAAACCTTGACAGTACCTACCATAAAGCGCAGCATGTCTACAGCCTATCGGAGCACTACCCGGACGGACAGGCAGAAGCCCTCAACACATTGGCCTTTGTTGACATTGCCAGAATGCAATATGGCAAAGCCAAGGAACGGCTTCAAAAGGTATATGATAAGACCGACAATCAAGTAGAATTATTGATTGCGGATATACAAAACATGAGGATTTGCCAGCGACAATCCGAAAACAAAGACTTCTATTTTTTTCTGCAGAAAGCATCTGGCAGACTCAACATTGTCAATAATGAAATTTCTGAACTGAATGCCCACCAGCAGAAACGGTTTGCCTATGCCAAGAGCGAATACGGTATTGTTGCATCGGCCTACTTCTACTACATCGGCCTCGACTCCCTTTCCAGAAAAATGATTTACGATATTGGGCCGAGTGCAGAGTTTGGAAAAGACACAGCCCAATTGCTCAACTATTACTATAATATTGGCTCAGGCGGTATCATACAAGACAGAAACGCAACATCCGTTCTCTGCAAAGAATTCGAATATCTTATACACTGTTATTTTCTCGCCAAACAATGCAAGTACCCATTTTGGGAGGCCAATTCGCTACAGTCCATCAGCGAACATTTGCAGAAGGCAGAAAACCGCCATATCCTTCAGCGATACTATTGGCAAGAACTCACATACCTGAACTCCGACAACATGCCCGACAGTCTACTGGCCGGCAATTTGGCACAGAGGGCTCTTATGTTGTTTTCCAAATATGGCGACACCTATCAGACAGCAGGCGCCTATCGAACATTGGCAGAATGTTATTGGAACATAGGCGACTACCCTTCTGCACTCATTTGTCTGAACGATGCCCTTTCATCAGATTCTATTATTGAGCGGGCACCCGACCTCGTTGCGTCTATCAGAGAACAACTGTCTCTGACCTACTCTGCCATTGGTGACAAACAAAATAGCGACTACAACAGAAATATTTATCTGGACATCCAGGAAGTGACACGTCAGGACCGGGAGTTGGAAGCCAGAGCCGAGCAACTCGACTACTCGTCCAAAATACTCAACCTTATGCTCTTTTCGGTCGTTTCGATGATTGTCCTCGTCATTGCATTGCTTGTCATTTTCGACCGGAAGAGGAAGAAAAGCAACAATAAATTGTCAAGCGAATCTATGGTGGCACCATTGAAGCAATGGGAAACCTCATGCCAACAAAAGGAGGATGAATATCTCGCCCGGTATGAGGAAATGGGTGAACAGATATCCATTGCCCAACAGAAGGTCGTAGATGCAAAGAAAAGAAATATTGAACAACAAGCCAAAGTGTCTCTGGCAATCAATATTATCCCTCTCATCAACAGAATGAGACACGAAATCAATATCCTACTCACAAAATCAGAGAATGAGGAGGTAAGAAGAGAGCGATTTGAATACATCACGGAAATTTCAGACAAAATCGAGACCTACAACAGTGTCCTGACCAAATGGATACAAATGAATCCTGGCACACTAAGCCTACACATAGAAAGTTTCAGACTACAGGACGTCTTCGATATGGTCAAAAGAGGAACGTCCAACTATACACTTAGGGATATTGACTTCGAAATCCAGCCAACACAGGCCACGGTCAAAGCAGACAAAACACTGACGCTCTTCATGATCAATACCATGGCCGAGAATGCGAGAAAATATACGCCCAAAGGTGGAAAGATAGTAATTGGAGCAAAGGAAGAGAATGACTACATCGAAATTTCAATAGAAGATACAGGTGTGGGAATTTCCGCTTCCGATCTAAAAAATCTCTTCAAACACAATATACAAACCACTTCGCACACTATTAAAACAGACATCACAGAGCCTACACCACAACAACATGGATTTGGTCTTGTGAACTGCAAGGGCATCATCGAGAAATACAAAAAAATCAGTTCTATATTCAGTGTCTGCACCATCTCGGCTGAAAGCACATTAGGAGCAGGAAGCCGATTCTGGTTTCGACTGCCCAAAGGGATAGTAAGGAGCATTGTTGCCCTGTTGTGTGCGATTTCCGCTACTATATCTGTATCAGCCACTCCTGGTTCTTCCGCAAAACATTATCTGAAGACAGCAAGTACATTTGCCGACAGTGCCTATTATAGCAATATAGCAGGTACCTACACGCAGACGATAACGTACGCTGACAGTTGCTTGCGGTATCTCAACCTGCACTACTCCGAACTTCGGCCAAGCGGAAAACGATTCTTGGTAAGGGAGGGCAATAACTCTGTCGTTCCGGCAGAAACAGAATGGTTTCGGGATAGCATAAATACCGATTACGCTATTATTCTGGATATACGAAACGAGACAGCCGTAGCAGCATTGGCTCTCCACCGATGGACACTATACACTTACAACAACAAAGTTTATACTCAACTATTCAAGGAATGCAGCACAGACAATAATCTATCAAAATATGTCAAGGTGATGCAACGTTCGGAGAACAACAAGAACATATCCATCATCATCCTCGCATTGCTGCTTGCTTCTATCTTTCCTGCCTACTATTTCCTCTATTATCGTTATAGGATCGCATACAGGCAATGCATCGACAACTTTATGTCTATCAATAACATTGTTGCGGCCAAAATCTCTCCCCAAGAAAAATTGCAGCAGATAAAACAGATATGGAAGAGGTACGAGAACCTGAAATCCACAAACATCAACATTGAGGAAATCAATAACGCCGTTATACAAATACAAGACACCATAACAAACAATATCGCACGCTATGAACAACTGTCTGCCCAAATAGAGTATGGAAAAGACATCCGTGAAAAGTCGCTGATGGAATACGATAAATTTCATATCAGCAACAGTATTCTTGACAATTGCCTTTCTACCATCAAACACGAAACGATGTACTATCCGTCCCGCATCAAGCAACTGATAGAAAAGAGCAATGACGATGTGCTATCCCTACACGAACTTTTGGACTATTACCACGAACTGTATGTACTCCTGTGTACTCAAGCGACAAAACAAATAGACCGAGAGGGTAAACTCGACAATGATTTGTTCCGCTACCTTTTCGAAATATTATTTCACGCCGGAGGTGCCCATAAAAACCAAATAATAGAAAAGAGCACAACAGACGATTATATAGATTTGGAAATACCCATGCCCAAACTCTCGTTATTACCGGAACAGGCCACGTCGTTGTTTACCCCGGAAACAACAGACATTCGTTTTCTTGTCTGCAGACAGATAATGCGGAATATTGGAGAGAAAACAGGTGCACGCGCTTGTGGTATCAAGGCATCATACAATAAAGCAGAAGAAATTATCGTTATTATAACTATAAGCCGAACAATATGGAACAAATTAAAATCATCATTGTAGAAGATGTTCCACTCGAACTGAAGGGGACCGAAGGTATCATACGCAGCGAAATACCAGAAGCAGAAATTATAGGAACGGCACAAGACGAGATACAGTTTTGGCATCTGATGAAGGACGCAAAACCAGACTTAATATTGCTCGATCTGGGATTGGGCGGTTCAACAACAATAGGTGTGGAAATTTGCCGCCGCGTAAAAAACACCTATCCACAATTGAAGATTCTCATTTTCACAGGAGAAATTCTCAATGAGAAACTGTGGGTTGATGCACTTGATGCAGGTTGCGACGGCATCATACTCAAGAGCGGAGAGATGCTTACTCGCAGTGATGTTCTCAATGTCATGCAAGGCAAACGCTTGGTCTTCAACCAACCAATCCTCGAATGCATTGTCAATAGATTCAGACGATCGGTAATGAAGCAAATCACCAAACAGGAGTCTTTTGTCAGATACGAAATTGACGAATATGATGAACGCTTTCTGCGACACCTTGCCCTTGGATACACCAAAGAGCAGATAGCCGCCCTACGCGCCATGCCCTTCGGAGTGAAAAGTTTGGAAAAGCGACAGAACGAGTTGGTACATAAACTATTTCCTGAAGGCAACGGGAATATGGGTATCAACGCGACTCGCCTTGTTGTCAGAGCCATTGAACTTCAGATACTTGACATAGACAATCTTGCAGCCGATGAAGACTAATAGGGCGTTTTCTATCATTGCTTTTCTTATACTCATTTGCCAAATAGTCCTCATCCTATGTTCATGGATAGTAGGAGCAGCAAAACCGGAATGGAGCGTACACTCGCTTCTGAGTACAAGCGGCATACGCTGGATGTTCGGGTCCTTCACGGACAACACACTGACTCCCGTTCTTCTATGGATTGTATTGTCGGGCATGGCATGGAGTATATTCAAAAAAAGTGGATTGAGCCAAGCCATACGACATCCACATCAAGTAGACTACCGTTGCAGGACCGCGTTAGGCATTGCCTTAGGCCAAGTGATTATTGCAATAGTCCTTTTGTCCTTTCTTGCCCTGCCCCCACACGCCATATTGTTGGGAGTAACAGGACATCTGTATCCGAGCCGGTTTCTCTCAAATGCGATTCCTACCGTTCTATTTATTTCCATCATCATCTCTGCGACTTACGGAATGGCAAGTGGTAACTACAGATCCATACATGCAATATTTCCATCCTTGTCAAAAGGAATATCCGCAACTTCGCCATTTATCATCATCTACATTCTTTTGATACAACTTATAAGAACAATAGAATTTGTATTCACGACCTACTAATGAAGATATTATGATTCCCAAGACTATACACCTTTGTTGGTTCAGCAATGATCCATTCCCAGTAGAAATAAAAGCCTGCATCAATAGTTGGAAACGCATTCTTCCAGACTTTTCCATTAAAAAGTGGACTTATGAAGACGCAATGGCCATAGGATGTGACTTTATCAAAGAAGCCCTAAAGAATAAGAAATGGGCTTTTGCTGCGGATGCCGTTAGATTCTACGCCGTCTACAAAGAGGGAGGTATATATATGGATAGCGACATTCTCCTCAAGCGCAGATTCGACGATTTATTGAGCAACTCAGCCTTTTTTACTTTTCACGAAAATGACGGGAAACCGACCTTCGGTCTTCAAGCCGCTTTCTTTGCTGGTACTGCAGGAAACATTTTTTGCCATGACGTCTACGAATACTATGCAAGCCACCATTTCGTAAACAAGGACGGGACACTAAACGAGACCATATCGCCCTACATCATGCAGCGCGTCGCTGAAAAATATGGCTATAAGATGGAGGACACCCTACAAACATTTGAGGGCATAACTATCTATCCCACGCACTACATTGCCCCAAACAATCATTACCCTATAGATAGTGATACCATTGGTATTCATAGGATTTACGGAAGTTGGAGAAAGCGAAAGTTTGGAAGAAAACTTGAATTGAAAATCAAGCATACGTGGAACGTCATCAAGTACGTCTTTACCCACACCTGTTGAGAAAGTACAACTTGAGATGTACCACTTCGAAATCACCCCATCACCTCCAAAGCCTGCCGAAGAGCAGTTATCAGAAATTCCCCATTCCCGATTCTGCGAGAAACGTCGTCAACGTTCTTCTGTATCTGCGCATATACCTGCGGAGTAATTTGTCCAAGACTTGCGTCGAGTTCCTTTAGAGAATCGACCACAACACCTATCTGCAGTTTGCGGACTATCGGTGCTATCGCCGAATGACTCCAAACAATAAGCGGAAGTCCAGCCTTCAGATAAAAAGATGCTTTATGAGGTGTATTATAGCGAAGGTATGAACCAAAGTCACCCTCACAACAATCCAAAGAATCTCCGTCCCACACCAAACCGAAATCGCCTTTCACTCCTGCTATAAAATCATCAGACGACATATATCCATGCCACTCTATGGAGCCATCGTGCAATATGGAGTCAAGATTTGTAGCATTCCCATACAAATGGAGGCGAACTTGTTGGCCTAAAGTCGGCAATTGATAGATAAATGCATTTTTCCTCAAATTGAGCGATCCTGCATACACAACATTCCACACCCCACATGGAGATTCGGGAACGTGAGGTTTTGCACATGAAGATGAGAGATAGTCGTGCAACCCCAAACTACCAACGGGTATTTTCAGTCCTTGTTGCCGCAACCATTCGGCCATTACCTCATTCGTTGCGATAACATAGTCGGCATGCGACAATCGCTGGAGTTCCTGTGTCACGGTAAGTTTTTTGCGTCGGAATGTTCCTAAATCATGTATCAGAACCATCACACGCGCATGCTTAATATGGGCTATTTTGCACAGAAGAGAAAAATATTTCTTCAGCGGATATTGTATTACCATTATGTCGCCTCGCTTCACACGAGATCCAGAAATAACAACGCTGGCCAGATTATAGAAAAATGCTCCGATCTTGCTCGAAGACACTTTTCGTGGCAACCCAATATTTCGAGCACCATAGCGAGATAGAATCTCTTCATAATCGGTTTTCGCTTTATTGCCGGCACTTGTCATATCATAATAGTTACGGCTCACGTAACACAATCTTCGCTGCTGTATCTTCATATCGTTTGTTTTATCGTATTCCCGTAGTCGGAGAATATTCATTCGTTGTACAAATATACAAAAACATGGCGTTATCCTGCCATATTTCGACCGTAGAATAACATTACAACCTACCCAACAGTCGTTTTAGACCAAAATACAATTCCTCCTGACATCTGAACAGTATCCACCAAGCAGAGAAGGGCACATATCCAAACTTGCGTTTCAGATCTTGGGGCAATCTATTTTTTTCAATATTTTCCCATATACGATGCATCTCCTTCAAGCAATACTTCCTTTCCGATGAAGAAAAATGTTTACGATTCACAAAGTAAAACAGATAGGTATCCACCAATACCATCCACCGGACTTTCTCATAACTATCCAAGACGCTCTCTTTCTGATCCAGATCAAGTTGCATAATTTGCCGTTTCATGCTCTCGTTCGCCCGTAAATAATCCATACGGCGAATGCTTACCTCATGACTGATGGAGTGTTCACTCTGCCAATAAAAATACCGTGCCTTGCTCAATCTGACTTCACGAGCCGACAAATAATGGAGTCGCGTCGTATTGTCATCACTGAACCACTGACTGCTATCGTCATAAGGAATTCGTTTGTGTATTTCTTCCCGTACGGCATAAATTCCATGAATATGCCAAGTGAGACTATCCCTGAAGGCTTGTTGCCCATTCTTCACTGAAAAGTCAGACATATCATATGGGACTTCCGCTCCGTTGGACCAACAATATAAGACATCGAACAAAACAACATCGGTCTGCGGATGACGCTCAAACACTTCCACTATCCTCGCCATAGCATCATCGGATACCCAATCATCACTGTCAACAAATGTGACAATTTCGCCCGTCGCATGTTTTAAGGCAATATTTCGTGCATGGGCAGGGCCATAATTCTTGGAACAGGAGATCGCATGAAAACGCGCATCACGAGTTGCATAATTGTTCATTATAGGTAGACTATGATCTACCGATCCGTCATCAACCATCAAAACCTCAATATCACGATGGGTCTGACGCATCAAGGAATCAAGGCAACGCGGTAATACTTTTTCTGCATTGTATACAGCAACAAGGATGGAAACTTTCATCTAGGCAACATTGATTTTGCACTGCGAAGATACAACTATTTTTTTATTTATTCGAAAATACGGATAATTTGCAGTATCTTTGCAGTAACTTAGACGGAGTTGCAACCGTCAATTGCATCTTCCAACACTCCCACGACTGCCATCATGCATAGCGAGATTCACACTCGTACGCAGTTGTACCCAAACAATCAAACAGACAGTAGAGAAAGAATGGAAAGAATAAGAAATTTCTGCATCATCGCACATATCGACCACGGAAAATCAACATTGGCAGACCGTCTGCTCGAACACACCAAGACCATAAAAATAACGGAAGGCCAAATGCTGGACGATATGGATCTTGAACGTGAACGCGGCATCACGATAAAAAGTCATGCCATACAGATGGAGTATATGTACGAGGGTGAAAAGTACATTCTCAACTTGATAGACACTCCGGGACACGTTGACTTTTCCTATGAAGTGTCAAGAAGTATTGCTGCCTGCGAAGGCGCACTATTGATTGTGGATGCCACACAAGGTGTACAAGCCCAGACCATCTCCAATTTGTATATGGCCATAGACCATAACCTGGAGATCATACCGGTTATCAACAAAATCGATATGCCGAGCGCAATGCCCGATGAGGTAGAAGATGAAATCATCGACCTCATCGGATGTGACCGCACAGACATCATACGTGCTTCGGGAAAAACAGGTGAAGGCGTTGACGAAATACTGAAAGCGGTCGTAACTCGTATTCCACATCCTACGGGAGACAAAGGAAAGCCTCTTCAGGCCTTGATTTTCGACTCCGTATTCAATTCCTTTAGAGGTATCATCGCATATTTCAAGATAGAAAACGGCATCATAAAGAAAGGCGATAAAGTAAAATTCTTCAATACAGGAATGGAATATGTAGCCGACGAGGTGGGTGTCCTTAAGATGGACATGATTCCCCGTGACTCGTTGGAAACTGGAGAAGTAGGTTACATTATCAGTGGCATTAAGGATGCAAAGGAAGTAAAAGTGGGTGATACCATCACTCATGTCGGTACTCCATGCGAAAAAGCCATCGAAGGATTTCAAGAAGTCAAGCCTATGGTCTTTGCTGGTGTTTACCCCATTGACCCCAGTGACTATGAAAACCTGAGGTCTTCTTTGGAAAAACTGCAACTCAATGATGCCTCGCTGACATTCATGCCTGAGTCTTCTGTCGCTCTTGGTTTCGGATTCCGTTGTGGTTTCTTGGGACTTCTTCACATGGAAATTGTGCAGGAACGACTTGACCGTGAATTCAATATGGATGTCATAACGACTGTTCCCAATGTATCCTACATGGTCTACGACAAACACGGCAATGTCACAGAAGTACACAATCCTTCTGGATTACCCGATCTGACCTTAATAGACCATATTGAGGAACCATACATTAGGTCTAGCATCATAACAACAACCAATTTCATAGGTCCAATCATGACCCTATGCCTTGATAAGCGCGGAGAACTTATCAATCAGGAATACATCAGCGGCAATAGAGTTGAATTGCACTTTATGCTACCTCTGGGAGAGATTGTGATTGACTTCTATGACAAATTGAAATCTATCAGCAAAGGATATGCATCCTTTGACTATCATATTGACGGATTCCGACCATCCAAACTCGCAAAGTTGGACATTCTACTCAATGGCGAAGCAGTAGATGCATTATCGGCCTTGACTCACCAAGACAATGCAGTTGTTCTTGGTCGTAGAATGTGTGAAAAATTGAAAGACCTCATACCGCGCCAACAATTTGACATTGCTATTCAGGCTGCCATCGGATCAAAAATAGTCGCACGCGAAACGATAAAATGCGTGAGAAAAGATGTAACTGCTAAATGTTATGGTGGCGATGTCAGCAGAAAGAGAAAACTGTTGGAAAAACAGAAAAAAGGAAAGAAGAGAATGAAACAAATCGGCAACGTCGAAGTTCCGCAAAAGGCATTCCTCGCTGTCTTGAAATTAGACTAACCCAAAGAAAAATTTCTCTGCCCCATGAAAGATAAGATCAATACGACACGCGACATTGCTAGAGAATTGGCAAGACAATATAGTACAATGACCCACGATGAACTTGACATCTTGGAAAGTATTCTTGTGCCAAGAAAATACGCTAAAGGTGAGATTATCTTAAAGGAGGGAGATATATGCCGTGACATCAATTATATCGACCGCGGACTTGTCAGACAATATTACCACAAGCACGGAAAGGAAGTCACAGAGCATTTGGGAGAAGACCACACAGTCTTCATGTGCATAGAAAGTCTCTTCAAGGAGGAACCGACCCATATCGAGGTAGAAGCACTGGAAGCCACCATTATCTACTCATTGCCTAAAGTTGAGTTGGAACGGGTGGCTCTTCACAACGTGAATATACAGTTGCTTTACAGAAAGATTTTGGAAGAAAGCCTTATCCTCTCCCAAATACATGCCGATTTAGTTCGCTTTGAAACTGCGCAAGACAGATATAAGCGTATGTGCAAACTTATGCCCCAAGTCATACTGAGAGCTCCCTTGGTATATATTGCCAGTTATCTGCAGATGACCCCTGAAACACTATCACGTGTTCGATCTAACACATTACTTGAGTAGATGTGGAATAGCAACACCGAAAAGTTGGAATAAGAAGTTAGGGTATAACGGAAATCTTGTATCAGAATGGCAAAAGAGAAGACTGCGTATGTTTGTAGCAATTGTGGACAAGAATCTGCAAAATGGATAGGGAAATGTCCTAATTGCGGTCAGTGGAACACGTTCAAGGAAATAAGAGTCAGTTCCAACACAACCTCTCACATACGTCCTGCCATGTTGGAAGAACGAAATAAGCCTGTCAAACTTAAAGATATTCCAACACAAGACGATCCACGTATAGATACCGGAGATGCCGAACTAAATAGGGTTCTCGGCGGTGGGCTCGTAGCAGGAAGTTTGGTATTGTTAGGAGGCGAACCGGGTATCGGAAAAAGTACACTAACACTCCAGACCGTACTCAATATACCTTCACATAAAATACTATATGTCAGTGGCGAAGAAAGCGCTCACCAATTAAAGATGAGAGCAGAAAGATTGTGTCACGACCGCGTACCACAGGAAAAAGACAACGTTACAATTTTATGTGAGACCTCACTCAACCGAATATTTGAGCATATCAGAGATATTCAGCCAGAAATCGTCATCATTGATTCCATTCAGACTATTTCATCCGAGGATATAGAGAGTAGTCCTGGAAGCATAACACAAGTAAGGGAATGCGCTGCTATGCTCTTGAGATTTGCCAAGACCACCGGTATTCCAGTAATTCTAATAGGCCATATCAATAAAGAAGGTACTTTGGCTGGGCCAAAAATTCTAGAACACATTGTGGATACAGTCATACAGTTTGAAGGTGACCAACACTATATGTACAGAATCTTGCGCTCCATAAAAAACAGATTTGGCAGCACTTCAGAATTAGGCATCTACGAAATGCTTCAGACTGGACTCCGGCAAGTCAACAATCCGTCCGAACTTCTTATAACCCAAGAACACGAAGGATTGTCAGGCATTGCTATCAGTTCCGCAATTGAAGGCGTGCGTCCATTCTTGGTAGAGACTCAAGCGTTGGTTTCATCGGCCGCATATGGCACACCCCAGCGTTCTGCAACAGGTTTTGACCAGAGAAGACTCAACATGCTATTAGCAGTCTTGGAGAAACGAGTCGGTTTCAAGTTACTACAAAAGGACATCTTTATAAATATCGCTGGAGGTCTTCGTGTTACCGATCTTGCCATGGATCTTAGCATCATAGCCTCGGTACTTTCCAGCAACGTCGATACCGCAATAGAATACGGATGGTGTATGGCCGGAGAAGTCGGTCTTAGCGGTGAAGTGCGCCCTGTAAACCGAATTGAACAACGAATTGCTGAAGCGGAGAAGTTAGGTTTCACACATATGATTGTACCCAAACACAATCTTCAAGGACTCGACATAGACCGATACAAAATAGAACTCCACCCTGTAAGAAAAGTCGAAGAAGCCCTAAGAATACTATTCGGATAATATAAAAATACGATTTTCTATGGAAAAAAATAAGAAAAAGGATTCCGCCATTATTGTAAGTGGCGGAATGGATAGCATCACCCTACTCTACGACAAAAAAGATGAGATCGCCCTCGGAATCTCATTTGACTACGGAAGCAACCACAATGCGAGAGAAATACCATTCGCAAAGATGCATTGCGAGCGTTTAGGAATCAAACACATCACAATATCACTTGGCTTTATGCATCAATACTTCAAGAGTAGCCTACTGGAAGGTGCAGAGGCAATACCTGAAGGTCATTATGCAGACGAGAATATGCAGTCTACCGTTGTTCCATTCAGAAATGGCATCATGTTGTCTATTGCTATTGGAATTGCCGAGAGCAACGGTCTCCAGAAAGTCCTTATTGCCAATCATGGAGGTGATCACACCATCTACCCCGATTGCCGCCCAGAATTTATCGATGCTATAGACACGGCAGCATGCGCTGGAACATACATACATGTCCATGTTTGTGCTCCTTATACTAATATTTCAAAAGGCGAGATTGCAAAAATCGGAAAAGAACTCGGCATAGACTATTCAGAAACGTGGAGCTGCTACAAGGGACAGGAACATCATTGCGGGAAATGCGGAACGTGTGTGGAACGCAAGGAAGCCTTGGCAGATGCCGGAATCCAGGATATGACTATATACGACAATTGAAGAAATTCGATTACCAACAGCAAATACGCTTATAATATCAATACGTATTGTATACGAAAAGAGGGTTATGTCTATGCGACATACCCTCTTTTTATAGATGAAGTATCTTATTTACTTAACTTTGTCTACGATTGCCTTGAATGCTTCAGGATTGTTGACAGCAAGGTCAGCAAGGACCTTACGGTTGATTTCAATACCTGCCTTGTGGAGAGCACCCATCAATGTAGAGTAGCTCATGTTTTCAAGACGAGCGGCAGCATTGATACGCTGAATCCACAATGAACGGAAATTGCGTTTCTTGTTACGACGATCGCGATATGCGTATGTGAGACCTTTCTCCCACGTATTCTTGGCTACAGTCCAAACATTCTTTCTTGCACCATAGTAACCCTTGGTAAGTTTCAGAATACGCGTTCTCTTGGCTTTGGAAGCGACGTGATTTACTGATCTTGGCATAGTTTCTTTTTCCTTTTGATTGTTTGACTAATAAAATTAACGGAGACAGAGCAAATCGCGTACCTGCTTCAGGTTGCTTGAGTCAACGATGGTCTGGTGAACCAGATTTCTCTTCTGCTTCTTGGTTTTCTTAGTCAGGATGTGACTGTGGTAAGCGTGGTGTCTTTTAATCTTACCAGTACCGGTGAAACGGAATCTCTTCTTTGCACCGGAGTTTGTCTTCATTTTTGGCATTTTTTTTATTTTTAGTTTGTTGTTATTTTGAGTGGCAACGCATATACCAGGCGTTACGCACTATTTCTCTTGCACATTTAAGAGTTTTCGCTCTTCAACTTTTCCAAAGATTCTTTGCTGATTTTTGCATTAGCCAACAGACCGCCATTTGTAGGCGTTTCGGCCTCAATACCATCTACAGAATCCTCTGCGCTCTTTTTGGTGTTTACTGCCTCAGCCTCTCTCTTTTCACGGTCCATCTTCTGCTGGCTCTTCTTTACCACTCCAGCCTTTTTAGGACTAAGATAGAGAAACATCTTCTTTCCGTCAAGCTTCGGAAGTTGTTCTACCTTGGCATATTCTTCCAAGTCATTTGCGAAACGCAGAAGCAAGACTTCACCTTGCTCTTTGAAGAGAATTGAGCGACCACGGAAGAAAACGTAGGCACGTACCTTGTTTCCTTCATTGAGAAATTCCATGGCATGCTTTAACTTGAAATTGTAGTCATGCTCATCGGTTTGCGGTCCAAAACGGATTTCCTTCACTTCGACCTTGGCCTGCTTTGCCTTCATCTCCTTTGCATGTTTCTTCTGCTGATAAAGGAACTTGCTATAGTCAATAAGACGGCAAACTGGAGGTTGCGCATTAGGAGAAATCTCAACGAGATCCACTCCTTTGGTGCGGGCCAATTCCAAGGCTTGTCTTGTAGGCATTATGGACGACCCGTCCTCGCTGGCAATACGTACTTCCCGAACGCGAATTTGCTCATTCACGCGGTACTGATTCTTCATTTTGTCGTTCTTCATTCAACTTTTATGATAAGCGGATGCAAAGTTACTCTTTTTTAGATAATTGGCAAAATGTTTTCTATACATTTTATTATTCATACCTCGTTTTTACGCATTTGCGACGCACTTACAGTCAATTATTATCCCATATTGCGCTTTGACTGTTCGACGCCGCACTATTCCATGGATTTGTGCGCTTATCCGTGTCCACATTACTAATATCTATTTTTGTTTCACTCTCATCTATTGAACCGGCCAATAGTACTTCATTGTTCAACTCTAAAACCCGAACTCGTGGGCAAGCATACTTTTTCATTTGGTAAGATTTATTTGATTATGATTTTCTTGTTTCCCATAATGTAAATACCTTTTGGAAGATTGTTGTGCTCATAATTCCTCAAACGTTCTCCCTTGAGATTGTAGATATCTTCATTGGTTTTATACATATTTTCTTTTAGAGTCAAGGAACTAATCGCAGTTGCTTGCCCATCTATCAGAAGGTTGACAGAATTAGGCACTACATCCTCCGTTTGGTCTATACAAAAATAGGATCTCATTCCCTTCATTCGACCATTTTTGGTAGGTATCTTCAACTGGCCGTCTGTAGCCAAAAACAATAGCGAACCGTCATCAACAGCAAAAGTATAGGGGTCAAATGCGCCACAGAACGAATAACTTTTGTCTCCTTTTGTCTTTTTTACAACCACCGGAGTCTCGCTTTCGATCAACACGTTCTTTATTGTTATTTCATCTTTCGTTTCTGTCGCCTTTACAATATAGGGGACACCAGCTTCCATCACAGATACGGAATAGAATATAAGTTTTCCATCACTCATTCCTTCATAACAAGAAGCGGTACTTCCTTCACCAAAAGCCTCTGCAATATGTTCTTCATCCATACCAAAAGGCAGACAAATTGTATTGAGATAGTCTTTTGATATACCTCGTTTCAATACTACATCAACTTGCTTACCGCTATGCTGTGTTATTTGACTGGAAATATCCGTCACTTCATCAAGCGTTATTGAAATCTGATCATCAGACACAACCCGCAATGTGTATGAGGCCGAACTTGCTTCATATACATCGTCTCCAGGATAATCCGCAAATATTTTCATCTCGTCACCTTCATTCAAATTGTCCTCGAACGTTAGTTTACCTGTACTGACATCAATAGAGGCGAAACTATTGTCAGTAACGGAGTAAACGATTTCCTCCTCAGTATCAACGGCATCATCTTTCGCAGTCATAAGTTTTGCTTGTGGTGCATCAAAAGCGCTGGCATTTAAAACCGTCACGCTATAAATATCACCAGGAAAGGACAACACTGTTTTCTCCTTTCCTACAGCATGCGGAGTAATTGTTATATTACTGATGATTGCGGCATTGCCAGGCAAAATTTTAAAAGACTCGTCTACGGGAACACTCAATGTCGCAGAGGCCCCAGTTCCATTGTCCTTTTTATCTTCTCCCGAGGCTTTTCCCGTTACAGTTCCTCCATTCTCAGAAAAGAGATTTAACACGTTATCAGGTTCTGTTGTAGTCGGACCACTTTGTCCATAAATAACCGTAACATCATAACCATTTGCAAATCCAAACAACGGTGAAACGACCTGTCCGTTTATACCCTTATTTCTTGTGGCACAATCAAGACATCCGTTTATCGTCTTTGTTCTCTTTGCATTTCGCACTTGAAATTTATAAGACCCGCCATCTTCGCTAATGAAGTTGACGGTAGTTATTTTAGATTCCTTTTCATTTGGTGCATTTGCAAACGAATTCGCCGAAGACGAAAATACAATAGGAGTCAGTGTTACGGGTTCTATGTACCTTATAGTATAAGAAGCACGCGATGCGGTCACCGCATCCGTACCAGCATAAGAAGCAGTAATCACCGCATCACCCAAACTGACAAAAGAAACATCTCCCTGTGTATTTACTGTTACAACATTATCGTTGCTTGACTGATAACTGACATTTCCTCCACTTTCTACAGTCGACAAAATTGCCTTTTGAGACAAGAAATTCTCCTCCTGTCCTTTATAGACCACAAACGTATGGTTGTCTATCTTGTCCCCAAATGACAAGGTAGAGATCTGCTTGGACACCTCATTGTACGCAAGCGACATATTGTCTATCCTCGCATTACTACCATAAGCCGTAAATGCCAGCACAAGTTGTTCGGTCCCCTCGTCGACATGCACAACTCCACTACGCTTTTTCCCTTCAGAAACGATCTCTACATGGACACCATTGGCCGTCACCTCCATCCGTGGAGAATCCTTATCGTCTCTATTCGACAGGTAAGTCAATTCCAAATCTCCATAACAACCCTTCAAGTCGGTCAGTGTTACGGTAAACTTATCCCCTTTGGCTATCATAAGTTCAGGCAATTTTGCACCCGCATACACAGGCCCCTTGGCTTTCATATAGGATGTATGCTTACCGGCATTATACTTTTTGTCGACATTTTCCGGATAATCTCCTTCCGTTGCAGAACTCCAGTCTTCAGACCAAATAACAGTTTGTCCCATGGCAATGCCATGCAACATAACGACCACAAAAAGTAAGATAATACGATAGGTACTGTTCTTCATTGGCGTAGATATTCTCACAAGTAAGTAATTAGTTATTAATATAAGGTGTTGCTCAAAGCACCTTTGCATACAAAGTTACAAAACTTACAGCAACACTTCGACAAAAGTAGCAGAAACTTCACTCATTTTTTCAAATGTAAAAACGTTTTTGATCCCCAAACAGACATTCTACTACTTTTCACATATTATTATACGCAAAAATACTTACACGTACAGCCTCTTTGCAAAGAAATGTGTAACTTTGCAAATACACCTCATTTATAATATGATTGCGCAACAGAACTATAAAATTCACTACATCCAATAAGGTTACGAATAGCGCGACACGTATGGACCGAACGAACACACTTGAAAGCATGGTTATAGATTTTCAGAAAGCAAATATATATCAAGGCAATGACATTATTCTGAATGATGTCGATCTGCAAGTTTGCGAGTCACAAATAGTATATATCGTAGGGAAAGTTGGATCTGGTAAAAGTTCTTTACTGAAGACCTTATATTGCGAACTCGACATACAAAAGGAAGATGCTGTAAAAGCAGAAGTACTAGGAAGAGACTTGCAAGTTATCAAGCGTCGCGAGATTCCGGCTTTACGTCGCGAGATGGGAATCATTTTCCAGGACTTTCAACTTCTTCACGATCGGACGGTACGCAAGAACCTCGAATTCGTTTTACGCTCCACAGGTTGGAAATCGGCCAAAAATATCGCAGAACGTATCACCCAAGTCCTTGACGAGGTGGGGATGACCGACAAGATAGACAAACTGCCCCATGAATTATCAGGAGGAGAACAGCAACGCGTTGCCATCGCAAGGGCATTGCTCAACAAACCGAAAATAATTATAGCAGACGAACCGACCGGCAACCTCGACCCGGATACAGCAGAGAAAATAGTAGGTTTGCTACATGATATAGTAGCCAACGGCGAAACAACAGTTATAATGTCTACACACAACATTCCCTTGATAGACAAATATCACGGGATAGTGTACAAATGTGAAAACGGAAATTTCACAAACGCTACAGACGAATACAGCAAATAGGAAAAGCGGGAACATTGCAGTACCCTTTTTACCATTCACATTCAAATACGATTCAGAGAAAGATAGCATCATGAAAGTAATGAAATTCGGAGGAACCTCTGTAGGTACTCCAGCACGCATGAAGTCCGTGGCATCAATGGCCACCAATATGGAAGGACAAGTATTTGTCGTATTGTCCGCAATGTCAGGAACCACAAATTCACTCATAGAAATATCAAATTACCTCTACAAGAAAAATCCTGATGGTGCCAACGAAGTGATCAACGCCCTCGAAAACAAATATATGAATCATGTAGAGGATCTCTACGAAACGGAAGAATTCCGTAAAAAAACAAGAGAATTTCTACATGGTGTATTTGATTACCTTCGCAGTTTTACGAAAGACCTGTTCACGAGTTTTGAAGAGAAAAACATCGTAGCACAAGGGGAAATTATGAGTACCAACATGGTTACAAACTATCTACTTGAGAAGGGGGTAGATGTCGTCCTCTTGTCGGCCTTTGACTTTATGCGAACCGACAAAAACGGCGAACCCGACTCACTGCATATCAAGAACAAACTCAATGCTATCATGCAAGAGAATGAAGGGCATCAGGTCTACATCACTCAGGGCTTCATCTGTCGCAACGCATACGGCGAAGTAGACAATCTTAAGCGTGGCGGTAGCGACTTTACAGCCTCTCTGATAGGAGCAGCCCTTCAAGTGGACGAAATACAGATTTGGACCGACATTGACGGTATGCACAATAATGACCCGCGTATTGTAGACAAGACCGATGCCATACACCAACTCAACTTCGAGGAAGCTGCGGAGTTAGCGTACTTCGGTGCAAAAATCCTCCACCCTACCTGCGTACAGCCTGCCAAGTATGCTGGCATACCTGTTCGCCTAAAAAACACGCTGGATCCCGAAGCAGAAGGCACCATCATTGACAACGTACTAATTCGTGGAAAAATCAAAGCGGTCGCTGCAAAAGACAATATCACAGCCATCAAAATCAAATCGAGCAGAATGCTTTTTGCGACAGGTTTTCTTCGCAAGATTTTCGAGATATTTGAGAGTTACCAAACACCGATTGACATGATCACAACAAGTGAGGTAGGTGTATCCATGAGCATTGACAACTGTACACATCTGAACGACATTGTTGATGAGTTGAAAAAGTACGGTACCGTCACCGTTGATTCAGACATGTGCATTGTTTGTGTTGTTGGAGATTTAGACTGGAGCAACTTAGGATTTGAAACAATTGTACTTGATGCAATGAAGAACATCCCAGTACGCATGATTTCCTATGGAGGTTCCAACTACAACATCTCATTCCTTATCAAGGAATCGGATAAAAAGCAAGCATTGCAGAATTTGAGCAACACATTGTTTAACAAAGGAAATTAATCCAAACACGTTTTTCACTTACTCCCTATCTGCGAAATGCAGATAGGGAGTAACATCAACCGAATAATTATGTTCCCCATAAAAAAGTTTGAAGAAACAAATACCCCCTTTTACTATTACGACACACAATTATTGCGTGATACCATCAAAGCGCTCAAGACGGCTATAGGAGCGAAAGACAACTACCATGTGCATTACGCGATCAAAGCCAATGCCAATCCCAAAATACTCAACATCATTAGCCAAGCCGGAATAGGAGCCGATTGTGTAAGTGGCGGTGAAATTGAGGCTGCCATCAAAGCCGGGTTTCCTCCATCAAAGATTGTGTACGCTGGTGTTGGGAAAGGCGATTGGGAAATATGTTTAGGACTCGACAAAGACATTTTCTGTTTCAATGTGGAAAGCGAAGCAGAATTGGAAGTCATCAACGAGTGGGCCGGGAAAAAGAACAAGAAGGCTCGGGTCGCCTTCCGTATCAATCCAAATGTTGGTGCGCACACGCATGCAAACATCACAACGGGCTTAGCTGAAAACAAATTCGGTATCGCGATGGAAGAAATGGAAACCATCTTCGAAAAAGCCGAAAAGATGATCCACATACAAGTCATAGGATTGCATTTCCATATCGGATCCCAAATACTTGATATGGGTGACTTTGAAGCCCTTTGCAATCGTATCAATGACATTCAGAACCAACTTGAAGCGCATAACATACGGGTAGAAAATATAAACGTCGGAGGAGGACTGGGTATCAGTTATGATTACCCGGAACGCGAACCTATTCCCAATTTTGAAGAATATTTCCGTACTTATTCCAAACATCTCAAGCTACGCGAAGGACAAACGCTACATTTTGAACTTGGCCGCGCCATAGTTGGCCAATGCGGAAGCCTTATTACAAAGGTGCTTTATGTAAAACAAGGTGTACATAAGCAGTTTGCCATCGTCGACGCCGGAATGACAGACTTGATACGTCCGGCACTGTACCAGGCTTCACACAAGATAGAGAACATCACAAGTGAAGCACCTGAGGAGACCTATGATGTTGTTGGGCCAATATGCGAGTCAAGTGATGTATTCGCAAAAGCCATTGATCTGAACAAATGCCACCGGGGTGATATATTGGCAATACGTTCTGCTGGGGCATACGGAGAAATAATGGCAAGCCAGTATAACTGTAGAACCCTACCCAAAGGACTTATAGCAGAAGAACTATGACTGTTGACACCGTCACTATAATATGTGGAATTTCTATCATCGTTCTCACGATTCTGTCATCCTTGAGCAATCCCTTTTTCTGGTTCCCCAAAGAAAGGAAGAACGAACAGGAAGACGGTACTCAGCAGAACGATGAAAAAACAGATGTTTCTGTCGTAGTAATTGCACATAACGGGGCTGAATATTTGGAACGAAACATTTCTCTCTTATTATCACAACAATATGAGAAGAAATATGAGGTTATCGTCGTTGCGGAGCAAGGTGATCTGCAAACGGAAAATATCCTGAAGAAATTTAGTTCCAACAACAATTTCCGCTTCACATTTACACCTTCGCATCCATTGTTCATGAGTCGGCAAAAACTGGCTGTGACTCTTGGAGTAAAAGCCGCCCAATACGACTGGATACTGCTCATAAACGCTGATTCCGCACCGACAACAGACAACTGGATAAATGAAATGGCTCAACATTTCAGAAGGGGAATAGATATGGTCATCGGATACTGCAACTACACTTTGGAAGCAAAATCGCGTTACCGTTTTCTCCAATTACGGAAATCAGGATATGCCCTTCACCAAGCCCAACGACATACTGCTTTTGCCGCAGCCGGCAAAAATATCGCATTCCGGAAAAGTATGTTTATAGAGAACGACGGATACCGCGGCAACCTACAATACGTAAATGGTGAGTACGACTTCATTATCAACAAGTATGCCCAAAAAGGTAATACAGATATTGTGCTATCACCCGAAGGCACTATACGCCAAAATATCCCTACACACAAATCATGGATTAACGCCAATCTCTGCCAAATCAATGTCAGCAAAGCATTAGACCACAAAATGCTTTATACAATCAAGTACAGCATAGACCTTTGGGCTATGTATATCAATTATATTGCAATCATTACGCTTGGCATATTTTCAGGTATTGCACACAACTGGATTCTATTAGGAGTGACGGTATTTGCCCTTTTGACAACCATCTTCTTACGTATGGCACTCGCCCAAAAAGTGATTCGTCAGCAACAAGAAAAGATACCGGTATGGAAGACCTTCATTTATGAAATAACACTCATATTCCAAATCATTTCTTACAAATGGAGATACACTTTCACTGACAAGAGTGGCTTTACAAGTCATAAATTATGAGAGTAAAACTCATTTCCATAAACAAGAACAATCCTTATTGCTACAACATCGCAATGATGACGCAAATAGAGGAAGGTGTCTGCAAAAACACAGAAGTAGAAATTGCAGACACCTTACCCGATATTGTGCATGTATTTGGACCGTGGTGTTTGAAAAGTGAGCGAGAAATAAGAGAATGGGCAAAACTAAAAGTTCCCGTCATATTCACGTCTACAGACGGTATACTGTCTCTAATCCATTCACAAACCCATCGTCCCAACACCATTAGGAAAATAGTAACCGACTCTACCACCATTTGTGTATCTGGTCCAAAAGAACAAAACATTCTGCACTCTCAATTTGGTGCAACACATATACAGATTATTGCAAACCCTTATGTGACATCGACTCTAACAGGAAAAGAATTTGCAAACAAAATATGCGAAACTTACAAAAAACAAATTGAGCATTTCGATCAAAGTATACGAAAGGGAATACAGAAGCAAGTGGACAAATTGAAGGAAAAGGATGTCACAATAAGAAAAATCTGCACTATTCTCCTTTATGCACAATACCAAGTTCACCGGAAAGATTTACGAAAACCAGTTATAGACGAACTTGTACAGGCTCTGACGACAGAACAATACGACGAGGATAGGGTATGTGAAGACCTCAAATCGCTTGATATATACCACTTTGCACAAAGAATAATGAGTGTGGCGCAGCAATGTACCACCTTGACAGAAGGGTTTATGCCAGTTCCTGTATTAGATGATAACAAGACCTCACATATTACCAATATTCTAAGTGACATAAGCACCCCTGACAATAAGTCATAAACACAACAATACATTATGAATATGCAAAAGAAACCAAGATTGTGTGACATCAAATACTTACAGCTATTGTCCCAAAGCTTTCCCAATATATCCGAAGCAAGCACTGAAATAATAAATCTTCAGGCAATTCTGAACTTACCAAAAGGTACCGAGCATTTTCTTGCCGATATTCACGGAGAGCATGAAGCCTTTCAGCATATTCTGAAGAATGCTTCTGGTAACATCCAGCGTAAGGTAAATGAGTTGTTTGGTAATACGCTTCGTGAGGCGGACAAACGCGAACTGTGCACGCTAATTTACTATCCTGGGCAGAAACTTGAACTGATAAAGGCATCCGAAGAAAATCTTGATGACTGGTATCACATCACCATCCATCAACTCGTAGCAATTTGCCGACTTGTTTCGAGTAAATACACTCGATCGAAAGTACGGAAGTCGTTGCCAAAAGATTTCAGCTACATCATACAAGAATTGCTGCATGAACGGACAGAAGATGCCAACAAAACAGCATATATCAATGTCATCATTGATACAATCATTTCGACAGGTTGCGCCGATGACTTTATTATCGCCATCGCCAATGTGATACAACGTCTCTCCATTGATCAACTTCATATACTTGGCGACATATACGATCGTGGACCTGGATCGCATATCATTATGGACACTTTGTCGTCATACCATAGTTGGGATATACAATGGGGAAACCATGACATACTGTGGATGGGGGCATTTGCAGGAAACCGTGCATGCATCGCAAACGTCATCCGGTTGTCTCTACGCTATGCCAACTTGACAACACTCGAAGAGGGATATGGAATCAATCTTGTTCCCCTTGCCACTTTTGCCATGGATACCTACAAAGATGATCCATGCGAAGAATTTTTCCCCAAGAACAGCCAGGAAACCGCCCTACTCGACGAGAAGACCCGACGACTCACTGCACTCATGCACAAAGCCATCACCGTCATCCAATTCAAGGAAGAAGCGGCCATATACGACCGCCATCCTCAATGGGGCATGCAAAACAGGGAATTGTTCAACGCTATTGATTATAAGAGCGGAACCATCAGCATAGACGGGAAACAATATCCTTTGAAAAGCAACAACTTTCCTACCATTGACCCCAAACACCCCAATAGACTCACCAACGAGGAAAGGGTGCTGATGGAAAAACTCAGACATTCTTTCCAGGTCAGCGAAAAACTGCATACCCACATACGCCTCTTGCTGCAGCATGGATGCATGTATTCTATATTCAACGACAACCTTCTATTTCACGCATCTATTCCTCTCAATGATGACGGTAGTCTGAAAGATGTAGAAATAGCCCCTGGGCAAGTATTTAGCGGAAGACAATTACTGCACAACATCGGTATGAGTATACGTACGGCATTTCAAAGTGACTCCACAGACGAGGAACGTGACTACGCCATAGACTACTTCCTTTATCTCTGGTGTGGACCAAACAGTCCGTTGTTCGACAAATCAAAAATGGCTACCTTTGAAAGATATTTCATAGAAGACAAAACCACTCATCAGGAAGAAAAAGGCAACTATTTCAAATTGCGCGACAATGAGACCATTGTAGACAATATACTTGATGCATTTGGAGTCACTGGCCCCAATCGTCATATCATCAACGGACATGTTCCTGTACATGTAAGAAACGGAGAAAACCCGATAAAGGCCAACGGAAAACTTATGGTCATTGATGGTGGTTTCTCACAAGCCTACCACAAAGAGACCGGCATCGCTGGGTATACCCTTGTTTATCACAGCCGTGGGTTTGTCCTTGTACAGCACGAGCCATTCACATCTACCAATGATGCTATCGAAAGATGCACTGACATCAAAAGCACGACACAAATTGTGGAAATGTCGTCTCGACGCATGCTTGTAGCGAATACAGATATAGGACGGGAACTTACTCGGCAAATCGGCGATTTGCAACAATTATTGTATGCCTACCGGCATGGACTGATCAAAGAGATAATACCCAACAAGTGACAATCTTACAGAATTTGGGCTATCGATACAAAATGTCTTTGTACTCGATAGCCCAATTTCTATGTTTCGGATAATCTTTATAGATTACTTCAGATAATCTTCAAAATACTGCGTGATACGCTCATGCAGATGAACACTCTTGTGTCCCATCATATTATGCCCTTGTCCTGGATACACAAAGAAATCTGGTTGCGTACCCGCCTCTTCACAGGCATTCAAGAATTGTAATGCGTGTTGGGGTACCACCGTAGGATCATTCATTCCTATAATGATTTGAAGTTTCCCTTTCAAATTCTTTGCTTTCTCTATGAGACTTGTTTCGGCATAACCTTCGGGGTTGGATTGAGGAGTATCCATATACCGCTCGCCATACATCACCTCATACCATTTCCAGTCGATAACTGGTCCACCTGCTACACCGACTTTGAATACATCCGGATAAGTTGTCATCAGGGATGAGGTCATAAACCCACCAAAACTCCATCCATGGACACCTAAGCGGTCAGCATCGACATAGGGTAATGATTTCAGAAAATCCACGCCTTTCATTTGGTCTTTCATCTCTTCTACACCAAGATGTCTGAATGTGACCTGTTCAAAATCCTTTCCTCGATTCTCACTTCCACGACTGTCCAATACGAACAATATATATCCTTTTTGTGCCATGTAAGTTTCCCAACCTCTACTTCCGTAATGCCAACTATCCTCAACAAGATGGGCATGGGGACCACCATAGACATAAACTACTGTTGGATATTTCTTATGGGGATCGAAATCTGCGGGCTTCACCATTCTATAGTACAAATCAGTTGTTCCGTCTGCAGCCTTAATCGTTCCACATTCATATGTCGGTACTGCATAACCTACCCACGGATCTGCAGCCTCAAAATATTTTACAGATTTTGCCTTCTCTATATTTACAATAGAGCAACATCTGGGAACGGTCGGCATTTGATATGTATCCCAAAGATACAGACCATCTTCACTCAATGAAGCGTAGTGCCATCCCTTTCCATTGGAATCAGCCAAGGTCCGTTTGCCAGTGTTGACATTTACCGAATATACATTTTGTTGAATAGGAGAACTTTCGTTAGATACAATAACAACACTTCTGCTCTTCGTATCAAATCCCAAAATATCCTTCACAACCCAATCACCCTGTGTCAATTGCTTGACTTCTTTACCGTCTATACCGAATAAATAGAGATGATTGTATCCGTCTTTTTGACTTTGCAGAAGAAACTTCGTATTGTCCCAAGGCAAAAACGTAATCTTATGTAAAGGTTCTACATATTTATCATCCGTTTCCTTATAGATTTCTGCAATTTTTTCTCCATTGGAAGAATTGTACGCTACCAATCGACAGTCATTTTGGTCACGATTGAGTTCAAATACATATATACGGTCACTTTCGGGACTCCACGAGATATTTGTAAAATAACGGTCCGTCGGATCACCAGTATTCAAATATACCGTTTTTTGACTCTGGATATCGTACACACCCACAGTCACCTTATGGCTAGTCTGTCCGGCCATAGGATATTTGTCGGGTTCGTAAGTTGCCTCGCGCGTAAAGGTATTGACTTGAGGATAGTCAGCTACCATACTCTGATCCATACGGTAGAAAGCCATCTTCTTTCCAGACGGACTCCAAAACAAACCATCATTGATTCCGAACTCATTGCGGTGAACGGCTTGACCATACACAATTTCACGAGAACCGTCGTTGGTCAAGCGGGAAATATTTCCGTCAGACGTAGCCACAAAAAGATCATTGTCCTTCACATATGCCAAGGCTTTAGATTCCTTGCTCCATGACTGTGCTACGACTCCATCAATAGCATACTCCAATACAGTCTTATGCTTTTTCCAGTCCACGACAGAAAATTTGCTTCCGTGAAGGAGGACAACCTGTGATTGAGACGCATAAGGAAAATATGCTCTTCTCAAAGAGCAATCTTTATAATCCTCTCCCAAATCGTTTTTCGTAAAAAGCACCTTTTCTGAGCCTGAAGACTTGTTGATCTCCGAACAGCAATCTGCTTCTGTTCGTACAAGCCGGTTGCCCCACCACACAGCGGAACGGCTGGCAGGCTTCATGTTAGAATAATTGTTTCCGCCGAAATTCAGATCCTCAAGTGTAAACTGCTTCAACTGGGCATTCATGGTCATAGGGAAAAACAGTGTAAGACACAACGATATTCCCGCAAAAAGATTAATCATCTTCATATTTATCCTTTCCATTGCGACGTCCTCCTTTATTTACGAAACGCTTGCCTTTCTTTTCTGCAGACCATCCGCCTTTGTCCCGACGATAATCGCCTCTACCCGATGCGTTTCTTGCAGAACGTCCTCTTTCAAATCCGCGTTCCTCGGCATTTTCTCTCCGACGCTCCATAGAGTGGAATTTGAATGTGCGGATGTCAGCCTCTTCATTTTCCGCTTCTTCAGAAACTCGTTTTTTGAACTCGCGGTTCTTCTTGAAACGATGCTTTTCTGCCATTTGGCGTTTTTCTTCTTCAGACTTCACGATACCACCCTCCGAACGGAAAGTGTTCATCTTGCCGTCAAAAATAGAATATTTACGGAACTCACATTCCAAGGAGCCATTGAATACGGGAATCTTGATAGAAGGCTTGAGGCCTATTTGCTCAAAACACTCCTCACGATAACTCAATACCCAGGCTTCATTTCCAGTAAACGCATGCTTTAGGCGTTCGCCTATCATCTTGTAAGTACCAAGAAGATTTGGAGTGGAGATACGTTCTCCGTACGGTGGATTGGTAACAATGATACTTTTCTCGGAAGGTTGCTTAAAATCCTTGAAGTCAGCATTCTCTATTGTTATGTCCTTTGTCAAACCAGCAGCGCGCACATTAAGGCGTGCTGTATTGACAGCCTTCATGTCTATGTCATACCCATATATATGATGAGTAAATTCCTTTTCGCGCGAATCATCATTATAGATACTATCGAACAATTCAGCATCGTAATCCTCCCATTTTTCAAAAGCAAATTCCTTACGGAATATACCGGGACTCATGTTATGGGCAATAAGGGCAGCCTCAATAGGCAATGTACCAGATCCACACATGGGATCTATAAAATCCGTTTCTCCATGCCAACCTGTCATCAATATCATACCCGCTGCAAGCACCTCGTTAAGGGGAGCCTCCACCGATTCCTGACGATAGCCACGACGATGAAGAGATTCACCACTCGAATCGAGAGACAATGTTGCACGATCTTCTGCGATGTGAATATTGAGTCGTATATCCGGATTGCTGACAGATATATTGGGACGGTTACCTGTCTTTTCGCGGAAATAGTCAACGATGGCATCCTTCACCTTATAGGTTACGAAACGCGAATTACGGAATTCCTCCGAATAAACGACAGAGTCAACGGAAAAGGTTTTTCCTGCACCAATAATTTTCTCCCATTGCAAATTTTTCACTGCGTTATATACATCCTCCGCTGATCCGGCCTTAAAATGCTTTATAGGCTTCAGTATTCGGATAGCGGTATGCAATTGAAAATTGGCTCGATACATCATTTCTTTGTCTCCTGAGAAAGACACCATACGACGACCGATTTGTACATTATTTGCACCAAGTTCTGTCAATTCTTTTGCCAAAATAGGTTCCAACCCCATAAAAGTTTTGGCAATAAGTTCAAATTCGTTCATTTTTTATTGAATGTATGCTATATTTAATTGTCTTGTTTCATTAAGGTTGCACGAACCATAAAGCAGATAGTGGATATTACAAATCACAAAAAGCGATTCACCAAACGTAGTTCATACAACGCCCTTTCCAACATAGGTACATCACAAAACCAGACGGGATAAATGACCACATTCGGTTCCGCAATCTGCACATATTGGAGTCTGCTCATCTTATTAAATATATATCAATGAATAATTAGAATAGGACAACGCGAAAAGAACGCCCTGCCCTACTCTTTCCGACGGATACAAAATTACGAAGAATTATCAATATAGACAACCTAAGTGGCGGTGAAAAATGAATTAGCGGGATTTGCGGCACATAAAACAACCCTCAAAGATGAGTCATACTACCATCTGAGCATATATTTCCCTACAAAATCATGCCAACTGTTTTTTACCTTCACTTTAAGCGAAGAATACGGCCAACAGCCCAACTCCTATTATGAGTTCTCCACTATGTTCATCTGCTGTTTGACAGACTCTTCATGTATTTCCTCAAATATACGCTTAACGAAATCAAGCGGAAGTCCACAAATCTTAGCATTTTGACCCCGTTTATACAATATTTCATCGTATCTCGTTGGTTGCAACACTGGCATATCGTGATCTTTCTTATACGCACCTATTCCACGACACACATTCATTCTTTTAGACAACAATTCCAATATTTGGTTGTCTATATCGTCTATCTGCAACCGCATTTCCCTAATTTCCGCAGATTCACTGTTATTCCTACGTATAACAAGTCGTCTAAGTATCTCCGAAAGAGACGACGGAGTAAGTTGTTGCTGCGCGTCGCTCCAGGCCTCGTCAGGTGAAACATGGCTCTCTATCATAAGGCCTTCACATCCCAGATCCAAAGCCTGTTGACATAAAGGTTCTACTAATTCCCGTCGTCCCCCGATATGACTGGGATCACAAAGCAAGGGCAACTGAGGCAAACGGCGACGTAGTTCTATTGGTATCTGCCACATCGGAATATTGCGATACATCTTTTCTCCATAATACGAAAAGCCGCGATGTACAGCAGCGAGCCTTGACACACCGGCTCTATTAAGCCGTTCCAATGCGCCTATCCATAAATCGAGATCTGGATTGACGGGATTTTTCACCAACACGGGAATATCTACCCCCTGAAGGCAGTCAGCAATGGCCTGCACTGCAAAAGGATTAGTTGAAGTACGGGCTCCAATCCACAGATAATCAATACCATATCGAAGTGCCAAGTCAACGTGCTCCGGTGTAGCAACCTCTATTGCTACAGCCATGCCTGTCTCCTTCTTCACATTCTTCAACCACGGTAATGCTTCCTCACCCAATCCTTCGAAACATCCTGGTTTGGTACGTGGTTTCCAAACACCTGCTCTAAAGACACGAATACCTATCGCCGACAACCTCCGTGCCGTTTCCATCACCTGGCTCTCTGTTTCAGCGGAGCAAGGACCCGCAATAACAAGAGGTAAACCTTGCGCATATTCTTTGCCAAGAAAATTCAATGTCAGTTCCATAATCCATGCAAAATTAGTAGATTTTAATTACCCGACAAACAATAAAACAAAAGAACCTGACTTTATTTGGTTCTTTTGGCAATAATCCCTCGTTCACCGTCCTTCCGCATGTTCTTTCGATTCAATCGTAGTCTATTGAGCACTACGCTTACACAGGAAAATCCATCAAGCCACAACGGGGAGCCACTAAATGAACATTCAAAAACACATGGCTCTCCTTCAGCCAAAGGAATACCACTCTATCATCGCAGTTCGACTCGGCAATGAAACCGAAACAGAAAGTACACCCTCTATAGAAGACTGTTTACGATCCACATACGCAGAGCAGTTTGCACACATTATACCTATTATAGACGTTATCTTTTTGTTTATCATCGGTTTACAATATTTTGTTATACTTTTTATTTTGGTGTTTTCCTATAACAATCACAGAAAACTGCAACAATCAGCAGTTACAGTCATAGTTATTGTCATCCACATTTTACACCACAATTATACAAGGACCTTGTAGCGACAGTAAAGGGTCTTGTATCCTTCGTACAAAGGCCTTGTAGTAGCAATACAAGGCCTTTGTAGTCTTCATACAAGGGCTCTGTACAAAATCCATACACGGACATTCATCCAAAAAGAACAAACTATTCCTTTACTACTTTCATCCAAGCAAAGTAGCAAAGCAAGAAGTACAACGCATTACAATTTGATAGAAAACAATGATAAGCTTTTGTCAAGGGAACAATCCACAAGACAGAACCACTCACACAAGACCATCCAAGTGACGTTTCATATCCTTGAGTTCATCCCGCAGAGATATCAATGTTGTCAGTACCTCTGAATTTTTATCAACCCCTGCTCTATTGCGGTTCAAAATTTTACGTGCCGCCGCAATTTTGAACCCACGTACTTTTACAAGATTGTATATCAACCTAATTTGCTCTATGTCTTTCTCTGTATATTGCCGGATATTCGCTCCTGCCGTTTTGGGTTTCAGGTGAGGAAATTCCGTTTCCCAAAAACGCAACGTACTTTCAGGAATATCAAACTGTTTGGCAACTTCCTTGATAGAATAATACAATTTAAGGTTCTTGTCTGTCTTCAGTGTCATATTCCGCCGCTTTTTATTAAACAATGATTAATTTATTTGCAAAAATAAGCAAAACAAAGTACCTTTGCAAGGATTTTTTGAAAGAAATAGGACAACAAAGATATTATATAATGATGACTGCAAATGAAATCCGCGACTCCTACAAAAAATTCTTCGAGTCGAAAGGACACACCATCGTTTCTTCCGCACCGATGGTTATCAAGGATGACCCTACATTGATGTTCACCAATGCAGGCATGAATCAATGGAAAGATATCATCTTAGGCACTCGTGACCCAGAACCCCGCCGCCGCACAGACTCACAGAAATGTCTGCGCGTCAGCGGCAAGCACAACGACCTTGAAGAAGTAGGACATGACACCTACCACCATACAATGTTCGAAATGCTCGGCAACTGGAGTTTCGGAGATTATTTCAAAGAAGGTGCTATTGACTACGCATGGGAATACCTTGTCGACGTTCTCCACCTCAATCCTGCCGATCTCTATGTCACCGTATTTGAGGGATCTGAAGAGGAAGGACTCACACGCGATGATGAGGCAGCTTCTTATTGGGCAAAGCACGTTCCCGCAGATCATATCATCAACGGAAATAAGCATGACAATTTTTGGGAGATGGGTGATACCGGACCTTGTGGCCCCTGCTCGGAGATACATCTTGATTCCCGTACACCAGAAGAGAAGGCAGCGGTGCCGGGTCGCGAACTGGTCAACAAAGACGATCCTCAAGTCATAGAGATTTGGAACATCGTATTCATGCAATTCAACCGCAAGGCAGACGGTTCGTTGGAACAACTTCCCATGCATGTCATCGATACCGGTATGGGATTCGAGCGCCTTGTACGCGCTATGCAGGACAAGCACTCCAATTACGATACTGATATATTCCAGCCTATTATAAAAGAAGAGGAAAACATCACAGGGCTCAAATACGGAGAAAAGGAAGACACTGATGTTGCCATGCGAGTATGCGCCGACCACTTACGCGCCGTAGCATTCTCCATTGCTGACGGACAGTTACCCAGCAACGCCAAGGCCGGTTATGTCATTCGCCGAATACTGCGTCGCGCCGTCCGCTACGCCTATACATTCCTCGGCCAGCGCGAGGCATTCCTTTATAAACTTGTCCCCGTACTCGTACAAGAGATGGGAGAGGCATATCCTGAATTAAAAGCCCAACGTGAGCTTATCACCCGCGTGATGAAGGAAGAGGAAGATTCGTTCTTGCGTACATTGGAAAAGGGTATCAATATGCTCAATGATGCTATGCAAGAGATGAAGAAGAGCGGAAAAACGCAAATAGATGGAGTACAGGCTTTCCGTCTATTTGACACCTACGGCTTCCCTCTTGACCTCACAGAACTCATCTGTCGCGAAAATGGCTTTACCGTCGATGAAAAACAATTCGACGAGGAGATGAAAAAACAAAAAGATCGTGCACGCAATGCAGCCGCAGTAGAAAACAGCGATTGGGTCATACTGAAGGAAGGCGAACAAAAATTCGTAGGATACGATTATACCGAATACGAATGCCACATACTTCGCTACCGCAAAGTGACACAAAAGAAAAACACGTTCTTTGAACTCGTTCTTGACAATACACCCTTCTATGGAGAGATGGGTGGACAGGTCGGCGATCAGGGTGTTCTTGTCAGCGAGAACGAAACGATAGCCATTACTGACACCAAACGCGAAAACGGACAATCCATACATATTGTCAAGCAATTGCCTACTGACACTGGAGCAGACTTCATGGCCTGCGTTGACACAGACAAACGCGCCGGCAGTGCAGCCAACCATACCGCAACCCATTTGCTGGACTATGCCCTCAAACAAGTACTTGGTGACCATGTGGAACAAAAAGGATCGTTTGTATCTCCAACAACCTTGCGTTTTGACTTCTCGCACTTTGAGAAAGTAAGCGATGAGGACTTGCGCAAAGTAGAACGTATCGTAAATGGACTGGTACGCCAGAATCTTCCACTCGACGAACACCGCGACACACCATTTGAAGAGGCAAAGAAACTAGGCGCCATCGCTCTTTTCGGAGAAAAATACGGAGACAAAGTACGCGTAGTTCGTTTCGGACCGAGTTGCGAATTCTGCGGTGGTATACACGTTCAGTCTACAGGACATATCGGTATGTTCAAAATCATCAGCGAAAGTAGTGTCGCCGCAGGTATACGCCGAATAGAAGCTAAAACCGGAAGCGAATGCGAAGAACTGATGTATAGTATCGAAGATGCGATGAAGGCCATTCGCTCACTCTTCAATAATGCAAAAGATCTTCAATGCGTCATCGGAAAATACATTGAGGAGCATGAGACCATGAAAAAGGATATCGAACGTTTCCAGGCACAAGCCGTAGAACGAACCAAAGACAGTCTCATAGAAAAGAGCAGAGAAATAAATGGCGTAAAGGTGATTTCTGCGATTCTTCCTCTTGAGCCCAATGCGGCAAAAGACCTTGTATTCAAAATACGTCAGGAAATACCAGAAAGATGCCTTTGTGTCATCGGTACCATAAGTCACGAAAAGCCTATGCTCAGCGTGATGATGAGTGAGGATCTTGTAAAAGAGCACCAACTCAATGCTGGTCAAATGGTAAGAGAAGCCGCAAAACTCATTCAAGGTGGCGGAGGTGGTCAACCGCATTATGCTACAGCAGGAGGTAAAAACTCAGATGGTTTGTCTGCTGCTATTGACAAGGTGGTAGAATTGGCCAATCTGTAATATTTCCTCCTCACACCAATAAGAACAAAAGGGCAATCACCAATATCTAAACATCGAGTTGGTGACTGCCCTTTTTGTTTTACTCAAATAAAACAATACAATATGAACAAAATTAAAGCATCTACATTTATGGCAACGGTACTTGCTTCATTGCCTGTCTTTTCACAAATACAATACCCCAAAACACCCAAAGACGATACCGTAGAAATATATTTCGGAGAAAAGGTCGCCGACCCCTATCGCTGGCTGGAAAACGACACAAGTGCACAGACCACAAAATGGGTAGAAGAGGAGAATAACATCACCCGCCAATACCTTGACAGAATACCTATGCGCAACAACATTCTCAAAAGGCTCAAGGAAATCGCAAACTATGAAAAGATAGGACTCCCATTTGAAAAAAACGGCAAATGGTATGTTTACCGCAATGACGGGCTTCAAAATCAGTATGTACTATACCAAATGGACAGACTTGATGGAGAGCAACGCGTTTGGCTCGACCCCAACAAACTGAGTGAGGACGGAACTGTTGCCTTGAAGTCCATCTCATTTTCAAATGACGGGAAGTATATGGCATATGTCATATCCCGCAACGGGTCTGACTGGGAAGAAATATATGTAAAAGACTGCACAACTGGCAACAACACGGAAGACCATATTGTGTGGGCAAAATTCACAGGTGCCACATGGCTTGGCGACGGGTTTTACTATAGCGCATACGATGCTCCCGAAAAGGGCAAAGAGACCTCATCTATGAACTCGGTCCAGAAAATATATTATCATAAGATAGGCACCCCTCAATCATCCGACAAACTTTTCTATCAGAATCCGACACAACCTCTACGGTTCTACAGTGTAGGAACTGACAAGGAGCAGACTGTCATGTTCCTCACCGAATCAGGAATGGACAACGGCAACAATCTATACGTACGCGATTTGGGAATAAACGATTCACAATTCATACAAATGTGTTCCGCACCCCAGTATGTATATTCCGTTGTCCAAACTATCGGACGAAAAATATACATACTGACCAATGCAAATGCCCCCAAATACAGACTTATGGTGGCTGACCTTGATCATCCGGGATACAACGATTGGAAGGAACTGGTCGGCGAGAAAGAAAGCGTTCTCGAAGATGTCACCTTTGTCGATGATTGCATGCTTCTACAGTATTCCAAAGACAACTGTAATCACCTCTATACCTATACGCTCGATGGACAAGAACTCCACGAAATATCATTGCCGACATGGGGAACCACTTCTGTCAGCGGAAAGCGTGGTCAAAAAGAAGTGTTCTATTCCTTTACGTCCTACATATTTCCCAATACTATATATCGTTACGACCTCGCTACAACCAAAAGTAGTGTTTGGGCAAAGCCAAACGTGAAATTCGCTTCAAAAGACTACAAAACGGAAATGGTATTCTACACAAGTAAAGATGGAACACGCGCCCCACTATTCATCACATACAAAAAAAGCATCAAGATGAACGGGAAGAATCCATTGCTCCTTTATGGATATGGCGGATTCAACGTATCGTACAATCCAACATTCCTGTCCAGTATGGTTCCGTTTATGGAACGTGGTGGCATCTATGTACATGCAGTTCTTCGCGGAGGTGGAGAATATGGTGAAGAATGGCATCTCGCTGGAACCAAGATGCAAAAGCAAAATGTATTTGATGACTTTATTGCAGCAGCAGAGTATCTCATCGAACACAAGTACACATCCAAAGACCACCTTGCCATAATGGGAGGAAGTAATGGCGGATTACTTGTTGGTGCATGCGAAACCCAACGCCCAGATTTATACAAAGTGTGTATACCAGAAGTAGGTGTGATGGATATGTTGCGCTATCATAAATTTACTATAGGTTGGAATTGGGCGCCCGATTATGGTACGTCGGAAGAATCCAAAGAAATGTTCGAATATCTGAAAGCCTATTCCCCACTCCATACCATTAAGCCTGGAACATCATATCCTGCGACACTTGTTACAACAGCCGACCACGACGACAGAGTTGTACCCGCCCATTCTTTCAAATTCGCTGCACGGCTCCAAGAATGCCAAGCCGGAACTGCCCCTGTATTAATCAGAATTGATAGCAACGCAGGGCATGGAGGTGGAAAACCCATGTCAAAATACTTAGAAGAGAAAGCCGATATCATCAGTTTTGTTCTTTACAACATCAAGAAATAGCAGACAGTGTATATTTTATTACGGGCAATAGGATAATGTTTCCATTTTTATGATTACCTTTGCCCGCATACATACAAGATACACATACCGTCCTACAAACAACATCGGTAAGGAAGAAAACCATCCTGTATCCGAAAATTAGAAAACACCATTTTATACAAAAAGTCTTCTAAAATATTGAAACTATGAGAAAAGTATTTATGATGGCAACCGCAATCGCAACCATACTTGTTGCGACAAGTTGCGGAAACAAGCAGAATCCCAGCGCAAACGCAGAAACAGATTCTACAAGTATAGAACTTACAGACACAGTCGCTGCAGAAACAGCCAATGATGCAGAAGGAACAGCCAATTTGGATGCCCTCATTGCAGCCAAAGATGCAAAAGGACTGCAGAATTCAATCGCAGAAATAGAAGAACACTACGCTCAACTCATAAAGGAGGGAAAACTTGAGGAAGCGAAAGCCTACGCTGAAAAGATGAAAGCCTATCTGAATAGTCACGCCGATGAGATCAAAAACATTGCATCGGGGAACACAACAATTGTAGACTTGGTAAACTATGTCAACAATTTGCCGACAGACGCAAAAGTTACAACAGAAGAAGCCAAGAAATATCTAGAGAATATTCCTACAAACGTAGCAAATGCCGCTACCTCCGCAGCAAAGGCTGCTGCAAATAAGGCCGTCGACGATGTCAAAAGTACTGCCAATCAGGCGGTGACAGACGCGAAGAAGAATGCCGAAGAGAAAGCAACGAAAGCTGTCACTGACGCAAAAAGCAAGGCCAACCAAGCAGTTGAAAACGCAAACAAGAAAGCAACTGACGCAGTAAATAAGGCAGCAGAGAAGTTATTGCTCAAGTAACAAACAAAATCCATGACAAAACATACATTATGGGGGTGTGCAATTCGCATACCCCCATAACGTATCAAAGAGTAATGTATCATTCAAACCTATACATTGCAAACCTACAGGAATTATCACCGATGCATCATATCCTGTTTTGTTAATATGATATAAAAGTATGGATAAGAAGAAAAAAATGCGTACTTTTGCAATGATAAGAAGACATATAATTTAATATAAAGTTTTGGCAATATGCTTACACTTAAACTCATTACAGAGGAAACAGAACGCGTTATCAAAGGCTTGAAAAAGAAGCACTTTGCTAATGCAGAGGAAGCAATACATCAAGTGCTCACCATAAACACCCACAGAAAAGAGACCCAGCAACAACTTGACAACAATCTCGCTGAAGCAAAGAAACTCTCTGCTCAAATTGGCACATTGATGAAAAACGGCCAAAAAGAAGAGGCTGAAAAGATAAAGCAAAGTGTAGCCACACTAAAAGAGGCCAACAAAGATTTGGAAAATGAAAAGGCAAAGGCAGAGAAGGACCTCAACACTTTGCTTTGCTCCATACCCAATATCCCTAACGATGATGTACCCGAAGGAAAGGATGCAAGTGACAACGTTGTTGTCAAAGAGGGTGGTGTCATACCCAATCTGCCTGAGGACGCTTTATGCCATTGGGATCTATGCAAAAAATACAATCTTATAGACTTTGACCTTGGTGTAAAGATTACAGGAGCAGGATTTCCTCTCTACATAGGAAAGATGGCTCGACTTCAGCGCGCACTGGAGGCCTTCTTCTTGGAAGAGGCCAGAAAAAGCGGATATTTGGAAGTTCAGCCTCCCTACGTGGTCAATGAAGCATCTGGCTATGGAACAGGACAGTTGCCCGACAAAGAGGCACAGATGTATCAGTGCCAACTTGACAATCTGTACCTCATCCCCACAGCAGAGGTTCCCGTGACCAATATCTTCCGCGACGAAATTTTGGATGAAAAGGATTTACCTATCAAGCGCTGCGCATACTCCGCATGCTTCCGTCGTGAAGCAGGTTCATACGGAAAGGACGTACGTGGACTCAATCGTCTGCACCAATTCGACAAGGTAGAAATCGTGCGCATCGATACTCCGGAGCATTCCTATAAGTCACTTGACGAGATGCTTGCCCATGTTGAAGGTCTGTGCCAAAAATTGGAATTACCCTACCACATTCTTAGACTATGCGGAGGCGACATGAGTTTCACATCAGCCATCTGCTACGACTTTGAAGTTTGGAGCGCTGCTCAAAAACGTTGGCTTGAAGTATCATCAGTTTCCAATTTCGAAAGTTACCAGGCCAACAGACTGCATTGTAGATACCGCAATGCGGAGACAAAGAAGATAGAACTTTGTCATACGCTAAACGGATCAGCACTGGCATTGCCACGCATCGTTGCTGCAATCATCGAAAACAACCAAACCCCAGAGGGCATACGAGTTCCGAAGGTTCTTGTTCCCTATTGCGGATTTGAAATACTGGACGACAAGAATTTCTAAATTCATACCATATCACAAAAATGGTGGATGCTAATATTGCATCCACCATTTCGTTTTTATGCGGTACGCTTAGACAAAAAAAGCAAATATAAGTCAAATTATACAATAACACTAATCTATGAACAAAATCATCAAGAAAAAACAATTCTCAGAGAACGTATTTCTCTTCGAAATCGAAGAACCACTAATCGCAAAGAGTAGAAAGGCAGGAAATTTTGTTATCATCAGATGCGACAAGAACGGAGAACGCATTCCTTTGACTATTGCAGACGCAGATACCACTAAAGGGACAATCACACTCGTTGTACAACGTGTGGGTCTTTCTACCACAAAATTGTGTGCTATGCAAGAAGGTGACTGTCTTGCTGATGTTGTAGGTCCTTTGGGCAATGCAACCCACATCGAAAATTTCGGTACCGTATTGTGCACCGGTGGAGGAGTAGGAGTAGCCCCATTGCTTCCCATCGTCAAATCACTAAAAGCAGCAGGAAACAAAGTTCTCACGGTCATAGGAGGACGTACTAAAGATCTTGTAATACTTGAAGACGAAATACGGGCATATAGCGACAAAGTCATTATTATGACAGATGACGGATCTTATGGCGAGAAGGGTGTCATAACCATCGGAATGGAGCGACTGATAAACGATGAGCATATTGACAAGGCATTCTGTATCGGACCTGCAATCATGATGAAATTTTGTTGCTTGCTGACACGAAAATACTCGATTCCGACAGACGTTTCTCTGAATACCATCATGGTAGACGGCACTGGTATGTGTGGCGCATGCAGACTCACCATCGGAGGGAAAACACGTTTCGTATGCATTGACGGGCCAGAATTCGACGGGGAACAGGTAGATTGGGAGGAGATGCTCAAACGCATGAACACATTCAAGGGTGCAGAGCAGGAAGAAATGCAGCATTTCGAAGAGCATCTCGCTACGGTTACGGAAGAACACCAAAGAGACAATACCTGCAAAGCAAATACAGAAGATATCAAGGAAGAAAGTATAGAGCAACTGACTTGTCGCGACGCTACATGGAGAAAACAACTACGCGCCTCTATAAAACCCAAAGAGAGAAGAGCCATACCCAGAGTTGCAATGCCAGAAGCACCCGCTGACATCCGTATAAAATCGCGCACACTCGAAGTAAACAAAGGACTGACAAAGGAAATGGCCCTTACTGAGGCCAAGCGGTGTCTTGATTGTGCAAAACCAACTTGCGTGGAAGGTTGTCCTGTTGGAATCAACATCCCGTCCTTCATCAAAAATATAGAAAGAGGGGAATTTCTTGGTGCAGCACGCGTACTAAAAGACACATCAGCCCTACCTGCTGTTTGTGGCCGCGTATGTCCACAAGAAAGACAGTGCGAAAGCAAGTGTATTCATCTGAAAATGAACGAACCGGCTGTTGCCATCGGCTATTTGGAACGTTTTGCTGCTGACTACGAATCTGAACATGACAACAACCTACAACCGATGGCTACAATAAGCAACGGCACGAGAGTCGCAGTAGTTGGATCTGGCCCCTCGGGATTGAGTTTTGCCGGTGACATGATAAAAAAGGGATACGAGGTACATGTATTCGAAGCATTACACGAAATAGGAGGAGTATTGAAATATGGTATTCCCGAGTTCCGCTTGCCCAACCGCATTGTTGACAGAGAAATCAAGAAACTTCAGAATATTGGCGTCCACTTCCATACGGATTGCATCATTGGAAAGACGATAACCATAGAACAATTGGAAGAGAAAGATTTTGCCGGAATATTTATCGGTTCTGGTGCGGGCCTGCCCAACTTCATGAATATTCCAGGAGAAAACGCCATCAACATCTTGTCCTCAAACGAATACCTCACCCGAATAAACCTTATGGACGCTGCAAATCCCCATACAGATACACCTATAAACATAGGACGCCATGTTCTCGTTGTTGGTGGAGGAAACACAGCTATGGACTCGTGCCGCACTGCAAGAAGATTGGGCGGAGAAGTAACCTTGGTGTATAGGCGTTCGGAGAAGGAAATGCCTGCAAGAGCAGAAGAGGTAAGCCACGCCAAAGAGGAAGGAATACAATTTCTCACGCTGCACAATCCTGTGGAATATCTGACTGATGATAACGGAGCCGTAAAACAAGTGGTTTTACAGGAGATGAGGTTAGGCGAACCTGATGCCAGTGGAAGACAACGTCCGGAACCGATACCCGGAGCCACCAAGATTCTTGATGTTGACCAAGTGATTGTCGCTATTGGAGTATCTCCCAATCCCCTGGTACCCCAATCCGTGTCCGGACTGGAACTGGGACGAAAAAACACCATCGTAGTCAATGAACATATGCAAAGTTCCAAATCCAACATATTTGCAGGAGGCGACATTGTCCGTGGCGGTGCCACCGTTATCCTTGCCATGGGTGACGGAAGAAAAGCCGCTCTGTATATGGACAAAAAACTACAAGGCGTTGAATAAGGAACATCCGACAAGCATAAGCCATCAAAATTAAAGAAAAATAGATGTTACATAAAATTCACCATTTCTTTCCTCGCACATATATTATGGGAATACTGCTCTCCTGCACGCTGCAGACTACAGCGCAGGAGACAGAAAATATCAAAGATAGTTTGAGTCTGGCTGCAAAGGAACTGGCTGCCAACCCATCTTCAGTCGGTTTGCGCCTTAAAAAAGCTGGATGGAACCTACAACTGCATCAATGGCAATACGCATTGGAAGAGTACAACGAGATTCTGAAACGGAATCCACAAAATGTAGCCGCCCTTTTTTATCGCGCTTATACAAATGAGATGTTGCACCGCTACAACTTCGCACGACTCGACTATGAAAACGTTCTCATTCAGGTACCCGGACATTTTGAGGCTTTGCTTGGACTTGCCCTCCTCAATCAAAAGGACAACCATCTGACAGAAGCGTACGACCAAATCAACAGGCTCGTGACCCAGAATCCAGACAGTGCAATTGCATATGCCGCACGGGGCGGCATTGAAAGCGAAAAACAGCAATACGAACTGGCCGAATACGATTACAGCAAGGCAATAGAATTGGACGCTCAGAACTCCGATTACAGACTGTGCAGGGTTGAGGCAAGACTCAAATTAGGTCACAAAAAAGAAGCAAAGGAGGACCTTGACACGCTTGTCGGCATGGGAATTGCAAGAGTACGACTCAAAACATACTATGAGCAATGCAAATGACGAACAACTCATTTGCAATAAGTAGGTGTTCAAAATTATTTGATACGGATATGCACCTTATTTTCGTTTGTATGTTCGGATTGAAGAGGGAGTGTAGCGGGCTACACGACCGATGAAAGCCGGGCATACAGGCGAAA
>CAVCSC010000005.1:0-79509 GCA_963604975.1 Lachnospiraceae bacterium
CCTTCAGCAAGATCAAGGAGGCCCAGGTGTTTGTCTTCCAGCCGGCCATGATTCCCGGTTATGGTATGGGTAACTCCATCGAACTCAATATGCAGGACAAGACCGGCGGCGACAAGAAAGTCTTTTATCAGTATGTGATGAAGTTCATCGCCGCCCTCAACCAGCGTCCCGAAATCGCTGTGGCCTATACCTCTTATAATATGAACTTCCCCCAGATCGCCATCGATGTCGATGCAGCCAAGTGTAAGCGTGCCGGCATCTCGCCCTCTACCATCCTCGATGCGCTGGGCAGTTACTGTGGTGGATCGTACGTGAGCAACTACAATGAGTTTGGTAAGGTATACCGTGTGATGATTGAGGCTTCGCCCCAATACCGTCTCGACAAACATTCGCTCGACAATATGTTCGTACGCAACGGCGACGGCATGGCTCCGCTCAGCGAGTTTGTGACACTGAAGGACGGTGTGGGTCCGCAGGTGTCCAACCGATTCAACCTCTACAGTTCTATTCAGGTGAACGTGAATACCGCCGAGGGCTACTCCTCCGGTGAGGCCCAGAAAGCCATTGCCGAGGTATCCGAGCAGACCCTGCCTTCGGGCTACGGTTACGAGTTTGGTGGTATGGCCCGTGAGGAAGGCAACAGCGGCGGTGGCAAGACGCTCTTCATCTATGGCGTCTGCGTCATCCTCATCTACCTTATCATGGCCTGCCTCTACGAGAGTTTCCTCATACCTTGGGCCGTCATCCTGAGTGTGCCGTTCGGATTGATGGGTAGTTTCCTTTTCGCCAAACTCTTCGGACTGGAGAACAATATCTACCTGCAGACGGGTATCATCATGCTCATCGGTTTGTTGGCCAAGACCGCCATCCTTATTACCGAGTATGCGGTAGAACGCCGCCGCGCTGGTATGGGTATCGTCTCCTCGGCCTTCTCAGCCGCCCAAGACCGCTTGCGTCCTATCTTGATGACAGTGCTCTGTATGGTGTTCGGTATGTTGCCGCTGATGTTTTCTACCGGTGCCGGTGCCAACGGTAACTCTTCGCTCGGAACAGGCGTTGTCGGCGGATTGCTTGTCGGTTCGCTCGCCCTCATCTTTGTCGTGCCGGTGTTCTTTGTGGTCTTCGAATGGTTGCAGGAGAAGGTACGCAAACCCTATCACGAGGATGCCGACCTGCAGGTGCAGCAGGAACTGTTTCGGAGCATAGAGGAAAAGCATCAAGCCAAACATGAATGATTCACACCCTATTAAAGTAAGTACAATGATAAAGAAAATCATATTTTCTGCCGCGATGGTGACCACCCTGGGCAGTTGCGGCATCTATACCAAATACCAGCCGGAGACGGCCGTTCCCGACAGCCTTTTCGGCGAAAAGGTGCTCGACCAGTCGGTGGCCGCCTATGAGGACAGCACCTCGCTGGGCTCGCTCTCATGGCGGGAGGTGTTCACCGACCCGCAGTTGCAGGCCCTCATCGAGCGCGGACTGAGCCAGAACTCCGACTGTCGTCAGGCAGCCCTGAGGGTAGAAGAGGCCAAGGCCACCCTCAAGGCCGCGCGGCTCGCCTTCCTGCCGTCGTTTGCCATCTCTCCGCAAGGAGGTGTGAGCAGTTTCGATGGAGCCAAGGCCACACAGACCTATTCCATTCCGCTCAACATGAGTTGGGAAATCGATATCTTTGGCCGTATGCGCAATGCCAAGCAACAGTCGAAGGCACTCTACGCCAAGAGCCAGGACTACCAGCAGGCGGTCTACACTCAACTCATCGCCAATATCTCCAATATCTATTATAGTCTCGTGACGCTCGACGAGCAACTCTCTATCTCGCAGAGTACCGAGGAAGCGTGGCGCGAAACCCTGCAGACAGCCCGGGCTCTCATGAAGGCCGGCCGCTACGATGAGTCTGCCGTCTCACAGATGGAGGCCACCCTGCAGAGTGTACACGCCTCCGTGCTCGACCTGCAGAGCCAGATTGCCCAGACCGAGAACAGCATGGCCATACTGCTCAGTGAGACACCGCGGCACTACGACCGTTGCAAGGCCACTGAGGTCAGCCTGCCCGACTCGCTGACCGTGGGTATACCGCTCTACCTCCTGTCGGCCCGTCCCGACGTGCGGCAGGCCGAGCGTACGATAGAGGCGGCCTTCTACGGGGTCAATGCAGCCCGCTCCGCTTTCTATCCGTCGCTCACGCTGAGCGGAAGCATCGGTTGGACCAACTCTGCCGGGTCTGCCATCGTCAATCCCGGCAAGTTTCTTGCCTCTGCTCTTGGATCTATTGTCGCCCCGCTATTGACGAGAGGTCAAAACGAGGCCCAACTACGCATCGCCAAAGCCCAACAGGAAGAAGCCCGCGTAGCCTTCTCCCAAACCTTGCTCAATGCTGGAAAAGAAGTCAACGACGCATTGACCACCTATCAAACTACCACAGCCAAAGAAGAAACCATCGCCTCGCAGATACGCTCACTGCAGGAAGCCTTGCGCAGCACCACACTGCTGATGGAGCACGGTACGAACACCTATCTTGAAGTGCTCACCGCCCGTCAGACGCTCTTGTCTGCACAACTGTCCCAGTCGGCCAATCTCCTGGCAAAGGCGCAGAGTGTCATCAGCCTATATCAGGCACTGGGTGGAGGACAAGTTCACCATCCCTAAGTGTCATCATTGATTACGTTTTTTTCATACCAAAGTAAGTGAACTTTTCACCCGAGAAGGGTTGTCTGTGAAGTGATTCACGGACAACCCGTTTTTTTTTGTTTTGCCCGCCAGTCATGCAAACATATGATAGCGTTCGCAAAATTCGCAACGTTATTATTTGTTGGAGGCGTGGAATTTTTAGAATACGCCTATAGGCGGGTTCTAAAAATTACCTTTGATGGATTTTTGCATTTTAGCCGAGCAAATTTTTCTTGTTTTCAGAGGAAGCATAGCGGGCTATGCGACTGAAGAAGTAAGGAAAATTTGCCGGATAAAATCAAAAAAGACACAAAGAGCAGTTTGCCAAAAAGAGAAATATAACAATGCGTGGAATTTTTAGAATACGCCTATACACATTCCGTTCTTTTTTTGTATTTTTGCAATCATCTGTGGCGGAGACGTCAGTAGACGCTCCGCGTATGAAGAAATAAGCAGAATCCGCATTGCAACTGAAAAAGACACTCAACAATATATGGAAAGTGACGCTCTCCGTCATGCTGGGAGGGCTGATACTCTATTGGATGTACCGGGACTTTGATTTCCGTCAGGTGCGGCATGTGCTGACCGACGGGATGAACTGGACATGGATGCTCCTGTCCTTTCCCTTCGGTATTTTGGCGCAGACCTTTCGTGGCTGGCGCTGGAAGATGACGCTTGACCCCATTGGTGAGCATCCGCGTACGGCGACAAGTGTCAATTCCATCTTTCTCTCCTATGCTGTCAGCCTTGTTGTTCCCCGTATAGGCGAGTTCGCCCGGTGCGGCGTGTTGCGCCGGTACGACGGCGTGTCTTTCCCCAAATCCCTTGGAACGGTAGTCACCGAGCGGGCCATCGACTCCCTGCTGGTCTTGGCTATCGCTGCCGGCACCTTCTTGTGCCAGATCACCGTGTTCGACAAGTTCTTCGCCACTACCGGCACCAATCTCGATACCATACTCCGGGGCTTTTCCGTCACGGGATATGTTGTCACAGGCGTATGCGTTGGGGCCATTCTCATATTGTTGTGGTACCTGTTACGCCGTTTTTCTGTCTACAACAAGGTGAAGAGCACGATGGACGGACTGTGGCAAGGCGTACTCTCGCTGCGTAGTGTGCGCTGCGTGCCCAAGTTCGCCGCCTATACCGTGGCCATCTGGTTGTGCTACTTCCTGCACTACTACCTTACGTTCTTCTGCTTCGATGCGACGGCCCATTTGGGCTGGACGTGCGCGTTGGTCACCTTCATTGTCGGCAGCATTGCCGTTGTCGTGCCTACCCCCAACGGAGCCGGCCCGTGGCATTTCGCCGTGAAGACCATGCTTGTGCTCTACGGCGTGGGCGAGACCGATGCCCTCTACTTTGTACTCATCGTACACTCCATACAAACCCTGCTTGTCGTGTTGCTTGGCATCTATGCCTGGCTGACACTCTCCTTTACGGTCAAGCGAGGCCCGATACAGTCGGTGCATCCTGTCAAGGAAGCAGAGTAGGGCAGATGAAACGCAATGGAACAACGGCGAGACTAAAAAACAGAAAAACGGGGCCGTCTGCATGGCCCCCTCCATTCATATCAAATACACATATTATGAGTGAAATCAAAAATCTCAACCCCGAGTGCATCTGGCGCAACTTCGATGCACTGACACAGGTGCCCCATCCTTCCGGTCATCTGGAGAAAATACAACAGTTCTTGCTTGACTTCGCCGCCAAGGTCGGCGTTGAGGCTTTCAAGGATGCAGGTGGCAATATCGTCATGCGCAAGCCCGCCACCCCCGGCATGGAACATCACAAGGGTGTCATCCTGCAGGCCCACATGGATATGGTGCCGCAGAAGAGCAAAGAGAGTACACACAATTTCGAGACCGACCCCATAGAAACTTACGTTGACGGCGACTGGGTGAGAGCCAAGGGCACAACGCTCGGTTCTGACGACGGTATCGGCGTGGCTGCCATCATGGCCGTCATGGAAGACAAGACACTGGTACACGGTCCGGTAGAAGGTCTGATCACGGCCGACGAGGAGACCGGTATGTACGGTGCCAACGATCTGCCCGAGGGCGAACTGCACGGCGACATCCTGCTCAATCTCGACTCCGAGACCTGGGGCAAGTTTGTCATCGGTAGTGCCGGTGGTATCGACGTGACCGCCACCATGGAGTACAAGGATGCCGACACCGATCCCGAGGATGCAGCCGTACGCGTGACGCTCAAGGGACTGCGCGGCGGACATTCCGGCCTTGAGATACACGAGGGCCGTGGCAATGCCAACAAACTCATGGCCCGTTTCGTGCGCGAAGCCATCAGCGAGTACGACGCCCGCCTGGCCGAGTGGCACGGTGGCAATATGCGCAACGCCATCCCTTTCGAGTGCGAGACAGTGCTGACCCTGCCCAAAGAAAATGTGGCTCCGCTCAAGGAGGCCGTCGAGGAGTGGGGCAAACTGTTCGAGCACGAGTACAAAGGCATCGAGTCTGGTATCGTGTTCCGCACGGAAGATGTGGCCACACCGGAGTTTGAGGTGCCCGAAGAGATACAAGACAACCTGCTCGACGCCATCTACGCCTGTCACAACGGCGTGCTCCGCATGATACCCGCCTTCCCCACAGTGGTAGAGACCTCGTCCAACCTGGCCATCATCGACATCGCCGGCGGCAAGGCCACCATACAGATTCTCGCCCGCTCGTCGAGTGAGAGCATGAAGGAATACATCGCTACCACACTCGAGAGTTGCTTCACCATGGCCGGTATGAAGATAGAGATGAGCGGCAGTTACGGTGGTTGGGATCCCAATCCCGATAGCGAGATACTCAAACTCTTGGAGAAAAACTACCGCGAACTCTTCGGTGAGGAAGCCATCGAGCAGGTAGACCACGCCGGTCTGGAGTGCTCTGTCATCCTTGGCAAGTATCCTGGACTCGATGTTGTATCGCTCGGTCCGACGCTCCGTTCGCCCCATACCACCAGCGAGCGTTGCTACATTCCCACCATCGCTCCCTTCTGGGAACTCCTGAAGAAGACCCTTGAGACGGTTCCCGCCAAATAGGTGACAGTCGATACACTACCATAGACTTGCCGGAAACGGTTGCCGTACCACACACATATATATAATGTATATGTGTGAGTGTGCGACACCCGTTTCCGGCTTTTTTGTGCGTGACAGTCAAAAGATAGGCCGACGACTGTCTTGGTATGTATTTCACCGTCACTAAATTTGGTGATACAAAAATAAAACGCTAACTTTACCCACATAATTATACCTACTTAATACTTACCGCTATGATGGAATATTTCGTTGGAAACATTTGGCTGTTTTGGGTCGTTGTCACCGTCGCGTGTCTCATCATGGAACTCACCTCTGGCGACTTCTACGTCACCTGCTTTGCCATCGGTGCCATTGCCGGTCTGATCGTCGAGGCCGTAGACCTGCCGTTCTGGACGCAGGTGCTGGTCTTTGCCGCCGTCTCCGTACTCTCTCTGCTCTTTGTCCGTCCGTACCTCGTGCGGTTGCTTGCCGCCAATGCCGACCACCGTGTGAGCAATGCCGATGCCCTGATGGGTCGTATCGGGCGTGTCAGTCAGACCATCGAGCCGGGCGGATATGGCCGTGTACAGATCGACGGCGACGACTGGAAGGCAGAGACGCCACAGCCGGTCACCCTCTCCGAAGGCATGAAGGTGCGCGTTGTGGGCCGCGAGAGCATCATCATCAGCGTCGTTGAGGCTTGATATCATAGAACAAAAGATACCAACCTTCCAAGATACAAAAAAACACAATAAAAACACCATAAACCTTTTAATGCTATGACAGGAATCACCATCGTACTCGTACTCGTTGTCGTCTTGGCTATTGTCTTTGTCAAGATGGCTGTCGTCATCATCCCGCAAAGCGAAACCCGCATCGTGGAGCGTCTCGGACGCTACTACGCCACCCTGCAGCCGGGTATCAATATCATCATCCCCTTCATCGACCGTCAGAAGACCATCGTTGCTGTCATGCGCGGTCGCTACGTCTACTCCAATGTCATCGACCTCCGCGAGCAGGTCTACGACTTCGACAAGCAGAACGTTATCACCAAGGACAATATCCAGATGCAGATCAATGCGCTGCTCTACTTCCAGATAGTAGACCCCTTCAAGGCTGTGTATGAGATCAACAACCTGCCCAACGCCATAGAGAAACTCACGCAAACCACGCTGAGAAACATCATCGGCGAGATGGAACTCGACCAGACGCTGACCTCCCGCGACACGATCAACTCCAAGTTGCGCGTCGTGCTCGACGATGCCACCAACAAGTGGGGCATCAAGGTCAACCGCGTCGAACTGCAGGACATTACCCCTCCGGCCAGCGTACTGCAAGCCATGGAGAAGCAGATGCAGGCCGAGCGCAACAAGCGTGCCACCATCCTCACCTCCGAAGGACAGAAGCAGGCTGCCATCCTCAAGTCGGAAGGCGAGAAGGCCAGCACCATCAATCGCGCCGAAGCCGACAAACAGCAGGAGATACTCCGCGCCGAGGGCGATGCCCAGGCCCGTATCCGCCGTGCTGAAGCCGAGGCGATCGCCATCGACAAGATTACCGAGGCCGTAGGCAAGAGCACCAATCCTGCCAACTACCTCCTCGCTCAGAAATATATCCAAATGCTTGAAACCCTCGCCGAGGGCGACAAGACCAAGACCGTCTACCTGCCCTATGAGGCCACCAATCTGATGGGCAGCATCGGCGGCATCAAAGAACTGTTCAAGGGCGAGTGATCGTCTCCGACCCCATCCTCCAACGACCCTTCTCTCCCGGTTGCACAGGCCGGAGAGACGGGTCTGTATTTTGCCAACACCGTCTTCACGGATAACACACACATACTGAAATGAATATTTGCATCATCGTGGGCGCACGCCCCAACTTCGTCAAGGTAGCCCCTATTCTCCGTGCCATCGACAAGGCACAGACCGAAGGACGCGACGTACACCACCAACTTGTATATGCCGGACGAGAGGACGACCCCACGCTCGAACCGTCACTCTTCGACGACCTACAGATGCAGCGGCCCGATGTATACCTCGGTGTCGACTGCGTCAATCTCAATGAACTCACCGGACAGGTCATGTCTGCCTTCGAACGCTATCTGCAGTCCCATGCTACCGATGCGGTCATCGTGGTCGACGACCTCGCCTCTACCATGGCTGCCGCTATCGTCGCCAAGAAACAAGGCCTGCTCCTAGTACACCTTGTGGCCGGTACACGCTCTTTCGACATCAATATGCCCAAGGAGATCAACCGCCTGGTCATCGACGGCCTGTCTGACCTGCTCTTCACCGCCGGCATCGGAAGCAACAGCGCCGTCAATCGTGAGGGTGCCGAGCAGTCGAAAGTATACATGGTAGGAAACATCCTGATGGATACCCTCCGTTTCAACCACGCCCGTATGCAGCGCCCCGCCCTGTGCGATACCCTTCAGCTGGAAGAAAAGAAGTACATCCTCTTCACGCTCAACCGCAAGGCGCTCATCGCCGACCGCGACCATCTGCGCCTCACCCTTCAGACCCTGATGGCCAATGCCGGCGGACATCCTATTGTGGCTCCGCTCCGCGGACTGGCCGCCAAAGCCGTCGGTGAACTTCTCGCCGAGTGTCCCGAGCAAGGCCATGCGCTGCACATCGTCGACCCCTTGTCGTACTTGGAGTTCGGTTGGCTTGCCGCCCACGCCCTTGGCGTAGTGACCGATTCGGGCAACGTGGCCGAGGAAGCCACCTTCAACGGCGTACCCTGTATCACGCTCAACGACTATACCGAGCATATCGAGACCGTCAAGGTAGGCAGCAATGTGCTCGTCGGATCTGATACCGACCTGCTCGGCGAGCAACTCCGCTCCATGCAGGCCGGACAATGGAAACACTGCGGCATACCCGATCAGTGGGACGGACGCACGGCAGAGCGTATCGTGAGCATATTGCTCGAACAGAAATAATATCACTGGTGACGGTAAAAATAAGTGGGTAGGCAATTTTACCGTCACTATGTTCTAAAAACTCCCGTCTAAAAAACTAAAAAACAATGACTACAACCCAACGCAAAATAGTGCTCATCACAGGAGCAACAAGCGGTATCGGCGAGGCTTGCGCCCGCCGGTTTGCCCGCGAAGGCTATGACCTCATCCTCACCGGACGCAATGAGGAGCGTCTCCAGCGTATTGTCGGCGAACTGCAATCCCTCGGTGCCGATATCCTCCCTCTTGTCTTTGACGTGCGCGACATCCAAGGCATGACTACTGCCGTGGCCTCGCTCAGTGGCAAGTGGCGGTCGGTAGACATCCTCGTCAACAATGCCGGACTGGCCGTCGGACTCGACAAGGAATACGAGGGCAACCTCGGAGAGTGGACTACCGTGATTGACACCAACATCAAAGGTCTGCTGGCCATGACCCGTCTCGTCGTACCCGGAATGGTGGAGCGTCGTCACGGCCATGTCATCAATATCGGCAGTGTGGCCGGCGACCAGGCTTATGCGGGAGGCAGTGTGTACTGCGCCACCAAAGCCGCAGTCAAGGCCCTGTCTGACGGTTTGCGCATCGATCTCGTCGATACCTCGGTGCGTGTCACCAATGTCAAACCCGGACTGGTAGAGACCGGATTCAGTGTCGTGCGCTTCCGCGGTGACAAGCAACGGGCCGACAAGGTGTATGAAGGCATCCAGCCGCTTACCGGCGACGACATCGCCGACGTGGTATACTATGCCGCCAGTGCCCCCGAGCATGTGCAGATTGCCGAAGTGCTCGTCTTGGCCACCCATCAGGCCAACGGTACTGTTATCAGCAAGGACCCGTCGCGAGACGAGCATCTATCCTAATACTGTCACATCGCATTTCTCATCACAATCATTATAAAAACATAAAAAACTGACCTATGAAACTACAACCGCAAAACCGTATCATCGAGTCGTCGCTGCTCGCCGTAGCCATCGTGTTGCTGGGTCTCCTGCTCAAGTGGGGCATCGACGACTTCACCAACAAAGACCGCAAGGTGTCTGTCAAAGGTCTCGCTGAATGCGAGGTGATGGCCGACAAGGTGACGTGGCCCATCCTCTCCAAGGAGTTGGGCGACAATCTGCCCGAACTCTACGACCGTATCGGCGTGACGCAGGGCAAGATCAAGCGTTTCCTTATCGCCAATGGCATCAAGGAGAGTGAGATATCCGTCGAGGCCCCTGTCGTGGTCGACCTCAAGGCCGAGCAATATTCGGCCGAGAACAAGGACTACCGTTACAATATCACGTCGACCATCACGGTCACCTCTGGCAATGTGAAACTCGTGCGCGGCATTCTTGCCCGTCAGGGTGAACTCCTCCGCGAGGGCGTTGCCATCATCGGTGGCGGGTATGAAAACCCGATCAAGTACTCCTATGAGTCGTTCAACGATATGAAACCCAAGATGATGGCCGAAGCCATCGCCAATGCCGAGAAGACCGCCCGACAGTTTGCCGAGAACAGCAAGAGCAGTCTGTCAAAGATCATCAGCGCCGACCAGGGACAGTTCTCCATCGATGACCGCGACTCCAATACCCCCTACATCAAGAAAGTACGGGTGGTGACCACCGTCACCTACGCACTCAAAGACTGAACAGGCAATTTGGTGGTATAAAAGTCGGAAAAATATGTATTTGTTGCCGAAAATTTGTGAATTTGCGATTTTTCACAAATATTTCGGCGAAAATGCTTGCATTTGTCAAACTTAGTTCGTAAATTTGGCACATACCTACACGATGAAAACCATATCACGTTTTTTTATCGTCACTAAGACCACAGAACAGTCCTGCGATGCGTATCGCGTGGCGTTCTACCAAAGGGATGCAGCCCCGCATTCTGGATGAACAACATAAGTGGGCCGAGCAGGGGTAGCCGGCCCGTATGGAGGATTTACCTATGAGACGAGTCAAACGAGCCTATGACCTCGAAGCATTCGAGTTGGATAACATGTACAATGAGACCGACGAGCGCAACCTGTACGTTGATTCCTCGATCTGGTACAACTGACAATGAACGACCATTGGCACAGCGCCCTGACGGGCCGTGCTGATATTTATACATTCAAAGTATTCTGACATCTGACTGCGCATACATCCGCAGCCCCCGTCCTATAGCGACGGAGCGCACGGAAGTATGCGCAGTTTTTTGCCCTTTTTTAGTGTGGCATTCTCCCCTAAAAAACGCTTGTGTCAGTATTCGGCCTTGCATACTCGAGTATTCGGGCCGAATACCGGAGTATTGGAGCCCGAATACTGTTGTGGTTTGGCCCGAATACCGGAGTGTGCAAGGCCGAATACTCGAGTATTTCGGCCCGAAGACTGATTTTGCCCGGTTTAGCCGGATTTTCGGTGCGGCGTGCAGTGGATTGCCGTTTTTTCCTTACTTTTGTATCGACGTATAGTCCAAGGGTATTGGCGGGACATTTCTTCCGTATGGCCTTTGGACCTTTTGTGCGTGCAGACCGGTGAGGATCGACACCCCCCCCCGACTGCCGTCTGCACCGCCACTCTACCTGCAACGGAATGAAAATACAAGACATCAAGACCCTCTATGCCGCTCTCGGGCAGTGTACCGCCCTCTCTGCGGCCTTGTCGGACGGACGTACCCGCTCCCTATATCTGCGTGGCCTGCACGCCTCGGCAGCCCCTGTGGTTTTTTCGACCTTGGCCGAACGCAGTCCGCTGACGGCCGTGTTCATCCTCCAGGATGCCGACGAGGCCGGTTATTTCTATCACGACCTCACGCAACTGATGGGGCAGGAGCGGGTGCTATTTTTCCCCTCTACCTACCGCCGTGCCGTGAAGTACGGCCAGCGCGATGCCGCCAACGAGATACTCCGTACCGAGGTGCTCAGCCGGTTGTCGGCCCGCGGCGACGACGACGGTTCGCTCTATATTGTGACCAGTCCGGAGGCCGTGAGCGAACTGGTCGTGTCGCGCACGCGGCTCGACGAGCGTACGCTCTCTCTGCGCGTAGGGCAGACGGTAGACCTGGTCGAGGTGGTGAAGACACTTCGCGAGTACGGATTCCAGGAACAGGACTATGTGTACGAACCGGGACAGTTTGCCATGCGCGGCAGTATCCTCGATGTCTATTCTTACAGTTCGGAACTGCCTTACCGTATCGACTTCTTCGGCGACGAAATCGACACCGTCCGTACCTTTGAGGTGCAGGACCAACTCTCACGCACCAAGTGCGACTCCGTCACCATTGTTCCCGAACTGGCTACGCTGGCCGAGGAGAAGCAACCCTTCACGAGTTTTCTGCCCGACGACGCCGTCATTGCGGTGTACGACCTGCTCTATGTGCACGATACTGTCGACCGTATCTACCGCGAAGGCTTTTCTTCGCAGGTGATGACTGAACGTATGGAGGGTGCTACCGAGCAGGAGCAACAACAGATCATGCGCGAACTCAGTCGCGAGAGCCAACTTGTCAGTCCGTCACAGTGGGATGAGGGCGTATCCCGCTTCCGCCGCATAGAGTTCGGGCAGAGCCCGACCGGACTGCCAGACACTACCATCACGTTTGACATCATTCCTCAACCCCTCTTCCATAAAAACTTCGAGTTGCTTGCCCGCACACTCGAAGACTATATCCTGCAAGGCTACCGCCTCTATATCCTTGCCGACAGTGAGAAGCAGACACGGCGTCTGCGCGAGATATTCGACAGCGACGAACTGCGCAAGTGGAGCCGCGACCTGCCCTTCGAACCGGTAGACCACACGCTTCATGCCGGTTTTGTGGACAATGGCTTGCGGGCTTGCTTTTTCACCGACCACCAGATATTCGATCGTTTCCACAAATACAATCTTCGCAGCGACAAGGCGCGTGCCGGCAAGATGGCCCTCACCATGAAGGAGTTGCAGGAGATGGAGCCGGGCGACTATATCGTGCATGTAGACTTCGGTATCGGAAAGTTTGGCGGACTGGTGCGCATGCCGGCCGGCAACTCCTATCAAGAGATGATACGCATCATCTACCAGCGTGGCGACATTGTCGACGTGAGCATACACTCGCTCTACAAGATTTCCAAGTACCGCCGGAGCGACACGGGCGAACCGCCACGGCTGAGCACCCTCGGTACCGGTGCCTGGGATCGGATGAAGGAGAAGGCCAAGAAGCGCATCAAGGATATCGCCCGCGACCTCATCCGTCTCTACGCCAAGCGGCGCCACGAACATGGGTTCGCCTTCAGCGCCGATACCTATATGCAACACGAACTGGAGGCCAGTTTCCTCTACGAGGACACCCCCGACCAGTCGAAGGCCACGCAGGAAGTGAAGGCCGACATGGAGTCGACCCGCCCGATGGACCGTTTGGTCTGCGGCGATGTGGGCTTCGGCAAGACCGAGGTGGCCATACGCGCCGCCTTCAAAGCCGCCTGCGACAGCAAGCAGGTGGCCGTGCTCGTGCCGACCACCGTGCTCGCCTTCCAGCACTATCAGACCTTCCGCGACCGATTGAAGAACCTGCCCGTGCGTGTGGACTATCTCTCGCGGGCGCGGTCGACCAAACAGACGCGCGAGGTGCTCGCCGATCTCAAGGCCGGAAAGATAGATATCATCGTCGGTACGCACAAACTCATCGGCAAGAGCGTGGAGTGGCACGATCTCGGTCTGCTCATCATCGACGAGGAACAGAAGTTCGGCGTGGCCACCAAGGAGAAACTGCGCAAACTCAAGACCAATGTCGACACGCTCACCATGTCGGCTACACCTATACCGCGTACCTTGCAGTTCTCGCTTATGGGCGCACGCGATATGAGCATCATGCGCACACCGCCGCCCAACCGCTACCCCATACAGACCGAAATAGGGGTGTTTGGCCATGAGGTCATCGCCGATGCCATCAACTTTGAGATGTCGCGCAATGGTCAGGTGTACTTTGTCAACGACCGTATCTCCAACCTGCCCGAGATTGCCGGCCTTATCCACAAGTATGTGCCCGACGCCCGTGTGGCTATCGGACACGGGCAGATGAGTCCCGAGGAACTGGAGAAGATACTCATGGGATTTATGAACTATGACTACGACGTGCTGCTCTCGACAACGATTGTGGAGAACGGTATTGACGTCTCCAATGCCAACACCATCATCATCAACGATGCCCATCGCTTCGGCCTCTCCGACTTGCACCAGATGCGAGGGCGTGTGGGACGGTCCAACCGCAAGGCCTTCTGCTACCTGCTCGCCCCGCCCAAGGCGGTGCTGACGCCCGAGGCACGTCGGCGGTTGGAAGCCCTTGAGAATTTCTCCGAACTGGGCAGCGGTTTCAGCCTCGCCATGCAGGATCTCGACATACGCGGTGCTGGCAATCTGCTCGGTGCCGAGCAAAGCGGGTTTATGGAGGATTTGGGTTACGAGACCTACCAGAAGATACTCAACCAGGCCGTTACCGAACTGCGCAACGACGAGTTTCAGGATGTCTATGCCGAAGAGATGGCCGCCGGTCGACAGTTTACGGGCGACGACTTTGTGGAGGACTGTGCCGTGGAGAGCGATCTCGAAATGTACTTCCCCGACAACTATGTGCCGGGCGACAGTGAGCGTATGATTCTCTACCGCGAACTCGACAATATCACCGATGATGGTGAACTGGAGGCTTACCGGCGCCGCTTGTCAGACCGCTTCGGTACGGTGCCCCGCGAAGGAGAGGAACTGCTGCAGGTCGTGCCGCTCCGTCGCCTGGGCCGTCGCCTGGGTTGCGAGAAACTCATTCTCCGGCAGGGACGCATGCAGATGCAGTTCGTATCCAACCCCGACAGCGCCTACTACCGCAGTGCCGCCTTCGACAAGGTGCTCACCTATATCTCCGGTCACGTGCGCCGCTGCAATCTCAAAGAGGTCAACGGCAAGCGTGCCATGGTTGTCGCCGATGTGAAGAGCGTGGGCGAGGCCGTTGCCGTGCTGCGCGAGATTGATGCGGAGAAGGGGGAAGAATGATGTGTAGAGGGCATTTTTTCGCCACTTAATCAGTAGATGCTAATACGTGGAATGGCCAACGCAACTGCTTGTGATGAGAAAAACAAGTACTTATGAGGACCTTAAAAAAACGACAATAGAGACAATAGGGACAACTTTTAAGTTTTATTGGTGTCCGGTAAAATTTTCTTATAACGTTGTAAGCCTTTGAATATCTTATCCTTGCAAGGTTTTGGTATTTGGGACTTACATCAGTCCAAGAAGGGCGCAATGGTCGTAGCCCAGGGTGAAGATGGAACGTAGTGACATCTGAAACCCTGGGTTTCGCTTTTAATCCCCATCTTTCAGCACTTTGCTCACAAACTGACCTCTTTTGTCTCTCCAGCCTCCAAATGCACGGTTCTCATGCCGGCTACCGTTGCGGGCAACAGATGGCGGTGGGCTTCGGCGGAGGTCTCGGCGTAGACGGTCACGTCGGCAGGGTAGCGGGTGGGGTTGGTCACGCGAAGCAGGGTCTTTCCGTCGGTGTGGCTGACGGTCTCGGCCTGCACGTTGTCGAACACGGTCACTTCTTCCTTGTCGGTCACGACATAGATGCCGGGTATCTGGGCCACGGTCATCATGGCGGCGACCTCACACCAGGAGCAGGAACCGAAGATGTTGCCGCCGATATTGTCCTTGCCTTCCCAGTCGCTCAGGTTGACGCGCTCGCAGATGCCGCCCCAAGGCATTTTCCCTATCTGGCACTCTTTGCGGCAGACGTACTGGGGAAGTCCGTGGGCAATGTCGGTCAGCAGGTCGAGCGCCCGCTTGTCGCCGGTGGCACGGTAGTACTTCAGCAGACTGTTGCCCGACCAGGTGCAGATGCCGGGCGCACTGTGCTTGTTGGCAACGCTGGCCCATACCGATCCGGTGGCGTGGGCACCGGCCTTGGCCATGGGCGACGATTCAGGGAACTGGAAATCGTAGGAGACGGTCCAACTGACGCATATCGGCAGCAGGTTGGCGGCATAGTCGAGCCACTCCTTTTCTCGGGTCACCTCGTAGAGTACCATATACGACTCGAACAGGGCGAAGGCCGACTCGCTGTCGGGGGCGGAGAGTATCTCGCCCGGTCCGCCGGTGGTGTAGCCTTTGCTGACGTAGTGGTGGTAGAACCACCGGCCGCCTGCCCGGGCCACTTCAAGATAGTGGGGATTGCCGTAGGTGACGGAAGCCAGGGCGAGGCCTGCCGGGACAATGGCTCCGGCACACGACTGTCCGATGCAGATGTCGCCGCTCTCTACGTCGATGAACTGTCCGAACTGTCCGTACTTGTCCCATAGACGGGTGAAGGCGTCGGCTTGCTTGCGTGTGCCTTCTCGCCAAGTGTCTTTCACCTGTGCGCCCTTGGAGGCAAGGAGTTGCATCTGCAGTTGGGACAGGTAGAGCCAGTCGCCCTGTGAACGGACAAAGGCGATATTGTTTTCCAGAGGTTTGTAGTAGCCGAAGCCCTTGAACTCTCTGCCGTCGCCGTAGCCATAGAAGAAGCCCGACTTGGTCTGGCAACGGTCGTAGATGGCATCAAGATTTCGCAGTGCGCGCTGCTGCTCCGTGTCGTTGCCCATCATGAGGATGGGGTAGGTGGCCTGTCCGCCGCCGACCCAGCCCAGTTGCCAGATGAAGTTCCATGTGGCTTCCTCCTGTACATCGCTCAGCCAGTACATGTCGATACGCTCGTCCCATCGGCGTGTCTGATATAATGTGTCGAGGAGCGCCCATACCTGGCTGTAGGGTACGATGTCGTGACGTTGGCTCGGATTGAAATCCTTACGTACGTCTACAAAGCGGTTCATCATATCGGAGAGGCGGTCGGCCTGGAAGTCGTATACGCGGAAGGAGATGGAGATACGCTCGCCGGGCTTGACGGTCACGGCGGAGTCTTCCTCCTCATGCAGTCGGATGACGGGAGCGGTGATGGAGAAGGTGGCCGCAGTGCGCTTGTCGTTCTCGCGTATGGTCATGCCGTGGTCGCCCAGCGTATTGCCTTGGTGGGTCTGCACCATCCAGACTTTGTGACTGGCTTTGGAGAAATAGGCCATCAGCGGTGTGGAGGCATTGCCCGAGATCAGTTCTATCGGTTGTGCCGGGGCATCTGCCTTTCCCAATGTGGGGTGTCGGTCGCTGAACGTGGTCGGCATATCCAGACGCCACTCGGCCTTGTCGTACCAGAAGGGCGGATAGCCGATGGTCTTGGCGTCAAACCGGTTGCCGTCGTAGACCACGGCCGGTACGAATACATAGTTGTCGGGTGTCCAGTCGCTCACCTCAAAGTCGATGGCAAATGACACCTGCTCGGCCGTTCCCTTTTTCAGTTCCCAAGTGTAGGTGTAGTCGAGGGCAGTCGCGTCTCCCGATACCTTTCGCATTTCTTTGGTCAGTAGCCAGCGGCATCCCTTGGAGTCAGTGACGGTGGTGCCGCTTTTGTCTTTGAAGGTGGTGGTGGACGCTACTTCCCGTCCTTGGTGATACCTCACCGTCGGTGTTATGGTTTCCTTGGCGTAGGCGCAGTTGACGGCAAGCGAAAGAAGCAGGAGCAATGCGATGGACAACGGATAATGTTTCATAGTAGTAGTTTGTGATGAAAAATGAAGGTGACGACTTTTTCCCCTTCACCTGAAGTCTGATGTGGACAGACGTCGGGCTACATGGTGTGTAGTGCAGTCTTGTCGCAAAGGTATGATTTTTTTCCGTTACAGACAATCGAAAATGCCTGCCTTTAGGGTAGGTGACTATGAAAAAACGATGAAATTTCGGTGTGAACGTGCGCTTTATTCAGATTTATTGCCGAAATTTGCAGATGGATAGCCCGTATGCCTTGCATACCCCCAGTTGGGACGGTTGTCCGTATCACCAGAAAAAACAAAACACGTTCATGAAAAAGCATCTATTGCTGTCCGCTCTCCTGTTGCTCTTCTGCGCCGGAGTATCGGCTCAGAAGAAATTTGCGGCGTATGCCATCGGATTCTACAATCAGGAAAATCTCTTTGATACTTGTCACGACGAGGGCAAGAACGACTACCAGTTTCTACCCAACGGGTCGTATCACTGGAACGGCATGAAGTACACCCATAAACTCCGCAATATGGCACAGGCCCTTTCGGATATGGGTACCGATGTGATCAAGGAGGTGGGTTGCGCCGCTATCGGATTGAGCGAGGTGGAGAACGCCAAGGTGCTCGATGCACTCGTCAGCCAGCCGCCTCTCAAGGCCCGCAATATGAAGTATGTGCATATCGAAGGACCCGACCGTCGCGGTATAGACTGCGCCCTGCTCTACAATCCGGCCCTCCTCACCGTGCGCACGCAGAAGCTGATACCCTTTGTGATGGAGCGTGAGAAAGACAAGGACTTTATCACCCGTGGCTTCCTCACTATCGGCGGCACTATCGCCGACGAACCCGTGGCTTTCATCGTGTGCCACCTGCCCAGCCGTGCCTCGTCGTCCTACTATCGCGAACTGGGTATGAAGCAGGTGCGTGTCATCAAGGACTCGCTGCTGCGCGACGACCCCAAGTGCAAGGTGTTTGTCATGGGCGACATGAACGATGACCCCACAGACAAGTGTATGCACGAGGTATTGTCGGCCAAGGAGGAAATATCGATGGTCGGCAAGGACGATATGTACAATCCCTGGTACAATATTCTGGCCAAGGACGGTCTCGGTACCATCGCCTACGGCGGCGCATGGAACCTGTTCGACCAAATCGTCATGACCCCCAATCTCCTCAAAGCCAAGGGTTCGAAGGACTACTCGACACTGAAATTCTGGAAGCACCAGATCTTCAAGCGTCCCTATCTCTTCCAGACCGAAGGCAAATACAAGGGCAACCCGAAGCGTACTACCGCCGGCGGCGTATGGCTGGACGGCTATTCCGACCACTTGCCCGTCGTGGTATACCTGCTCAAGGAGGTCAAGAACTGACGCTGCGTATATGTGCGTAGAGCGTCATCCCTTTGCCCCGTTTCTGCCCGAAGACTGTCGCGTGCTGATGCTCGGCAGTTTTCCCCCGGCAGAAAAACGCTGGGCGGTGCGGTTCTACTACCCCAACTACGCCAATGACATGTGGCGTATCTTCGGCCTCTGTCTCTATGGTGACCCATTGCGGTTGGTCGATGCAGAGCATCGTACCTACCGTCTCGACCTTATCATCCCCATGCTGCAGACGCTCCGCATAGGACTCTATGATACGGCGACGGCCGTCAGACGGCTCCGCAATACCGCCTCTGACAAGGATCTTGAGGTTGTAGAACCGACCGATGTGTGTGCGATGATTGATGGTCTGCCCCAGTGCGAGGCCATCGTCACCACAGGACAAAAGGCCACCGACGTGCTTGCCGGGTGTTTCGGCATCACGCAGCAACCCAAGGTAGGACAATGGATGACGTTCGACTACAAAGGCCGTGAGATGCGGTTGTATCGCATGCCCAGTTCGTCGCGGGCCTATCCTCTGCGACTGGAGCGCAAAGCGGAGATTTACCAGCCGCTGTTCGACTGGATCAGAGCATAGCCCGTGCAAGAGCAGGTCATGCCCAATATAGGGTTGGTAAGACCCAGTATAGGGTTAGCCAAACCCAGTATCGGGTATTCCTGGCCCGCAAAAAAAAACTTTTGACGAGGCGGACAAGACACTGTTCTTGTCCTGATATTATATTTATTACTGACCCGATGCGTGGAACGTAAGCGACCATGCTCCATTCCCAATGACTATGAAAGAAGAAAAGAAGATAACCATCATCGGTATTGCCGGCGGTACCGGATCCGGCAAGACCACCGTCGTGCGCAAAATTGTGGAGGCTTTGCCGCCCCACCAAGTGGCCGTTGTTCCTCTCGACTCCTACTACAACGACACCTCGCTGATGGAGGAGGAAGACCGCCATAAGATCAATTTCGACCATCCTGACGCTTTCGACTGGAAACTGCTCATCAAGCAGGTCAACGAACTCCGCAACGGACAGGCCATCGAGCAACCTACCTACTCGTACCTCATCTGCAACCGTCTGCCGGAAACCATTCATGTGGAACCCAAACCGGTCATCATCATTGAGGGCATCATGACGCTGCTCAACAAGAAACTGCGTGAGATGATGGATCTCAAGATATTCGTCGACTGCGACTCAGACGAGCGACTCATCCGCAACATTCAGCGCGATACCATCGACCGCGGCCGTACCGTATCGATGGTGGTAGACCGCTATCTCAGTGTGCTCAAGCCCATGCACGAGCAGTTTATCGAACCGACCAAACGCTATGCTGACCTCATCATACCGCAGGGCGGAGAGAATATTACGGGTATCGGCATTCTCTGTAAGTATATCGAGGGATTGGCTGAAAAGGAAGAGTAGTTTTTAGAAGCGCCTGTACCCTACGAAAAACCGGAAAACGGTGTACGCACATTCTGCAAGCAACAGAGATGTGGGTACACCGTTTTCCGGTTTTTGTGGGATACAGTGGAAGGCTATTCTGCGTGGTCTTCCTCTATGGTTTCGGCAGTCTCCACGGTTTCTGCCTTCGCTGCGGCCTTTTCCATGGCACGGCGCAACTGACGAACCTTTATGGTGTTGATGATCTCTATGACGCCATAGAGCACCATGCACCATCCGATGACCAGCAACGGCGATGAGGCGACTGTCTGTGGAAAGGCCACTGCGACAATGCCTGTCAGCAGTATGACCGAGGGCATCAGCCAGAAGCCCCAGCCTATGTGGGCCAAACGGCGGGCAGAAGCGAGAATGACAAACTGGCTCACGGCCCCGAGTATCAGAATGGCGGCGAGGATGTACATCAGCCAGGCCACAAACACATTGGGCATGACGGCCAGGATGAGACCCAGTATCATACTGCCCACTCCCACGATGGGGAAGGTGGGCGTGAAGCCGGTGAGTTGTCGGCCGTCGGCAGAGAATACCTGCGGGTCGTTTTGGTGGCGGCGCGCGCTCCAGTAACTGGCACACGAGATGACACCCGAGAGAAAGAACAGTACGCCGATGGCGATGGTTATCCATGTCACGGTCTGTTCGCGGTACTCTATGATTAGGCCGCCGACGATGATGGCGCACAGGGCGCGGATCAGTCCACTTTGCAAAAATTTCATATCCGGTATTCTTTAGGGTTCAAGGCTCGGGGTGTAAGCCTTTTCTTTTGCTCTTGTTTGGTTTCGCTTGTCGTTTTGCCGACACTTAGAGTCCCCACGGTGTGGTGACGTACGATCTCTCGACCTGCGACTCTATATCGTCGGGCAGATTGCAGAAGAAGTCGATGCCGGTGAGTTCCTCCAACTTGTCGATGCTCACGGCATAGGTAGCCAGAGCGTCGCCGCCGTGCCACTCGTTGGTGTGGGGGAACCAGAAGCCGATGGCGCGGTAGCCCAGTGAGTTTTTCAGCAGCAGGGCAGAGAAGAAGTATTTGGGTACAATGAGTTTGCCGGAGATACGGGTGAGTATGTTCTCTTCCTTGTCGATGGTGCCGCCTTTGCAGACGTAGAGCGTATCGGTGGCAGAGAGACCGAGCTTGTTGACAAAGTTCTCCATCTTATACCAGATTCCGCTGTTGTAGTTGGGGTGTGACCCGTTGAATGCCTTGTACTGCGGCTGCATGTTGGTCATGTAGAATGTCTGGTAGTTGGCTTCGGAGGTGTATCGGCGGTCGTTTGACGGGCAGATATGGCCGTGGTCGAAGGAGATGTCGTACTTGTTGCTCGATGTGCCGTAGGACGATCCGTAGTAGTAGTCCTGGTCGAGCCGCTGTGAGGCGGTCAGTGCTGGGTCATCGGGGTATTGCGGGTCGCCGTAGTATCGCGACACCTTCTGTGTCTTGTTGGTCTTGGTGAGCGTGTAGCATGACCAGCGTTGCGACTTGAGGTCGCAGTCCCACTCGGAAGAGTAGTTGATGTTGTCGGGGTCGTAGGCCCCGTCGGTGCCGGTGCGGTGTACGATGACAATGCTATTTCCGCCGTGCAGGTGGGGAAATTCCAGGCGTCCAACGGCTGCGTCTGTGGTCACAATGTTTTTGTTGTCATTGCGCGATGTGGTGCCGCTATTGCCACCGCCATTGCCCTCGTTGTCGTCGCTACCTCCGCAGGCGCATACGGTAGTGAGGGCAAGAAGGGAGAAGAAGTAGATGATTGATTTTCTGATGTTCATAGTTAGAAGTGAGGGTGTCTGTAGGTCTTCAGAATTATCCGTATTAAAATACAAAAAATGCGCTAAGACGCATATGCAACTACGTCCAAGCGCATTTCCTACAATTTGTTTTGGGGCAAATATATATTATTTGCGAACCTTGCCGTAGCGGCTCATGAACTTGTCTACGCGACCTGCAGAGTCAACAAGCTTGCTCTTGCCCGTGTAGAACGGGTGAGAAGTGCTGGAGATTTCGACTTTTACCACCGGGTAAGTTTCGCCTTCAAATTCTACTGTCTCTGTAGCCTTGCATGTAGACTTTGTAAGGAACATATCGCCGTTGGACATATCCTTGAATACGACGGGGCGATAGTTTTCGGGATGAATACCTTGTTTCATTTTAACGTTAAAATATGATTGTTATTAATGTCTGTCATTAGACAGGGTGCAAAGTTACGAAGATTTGGGCAACTATGCAAGCGTCGTGTCTGATTTTTAGTGATTTATGGATGTTTGTGAACCAAAAAATCCACCGCACGGTGGCGAAAAGGCCGGTGTGCGGTGGATTTTTCTTATTGCAGGGTTGACCGGTGGGTCAATCGGTTACTTGGCGTAGTAGATGACCATCTTGGTGATGCGCACCTGACTTGCAGTACCGGTGGTGGCGCTGTTGTTGGTGATGGTCACAACGTTGTTGCCGCAGCCGGTGATGTTGAGTTTGGTGTCGTCTACGGCTACTGTTCCGGCGCTGGTGCCGACTGCTCCTTGGGCGTTGCAGAGTATGCCGTTGTAGGTGTCGCAGTAGATGACGATCTTGTCGATGTTCTTGGAGGCGGTCACGGTGATAGAGTTTGACGGATAGACGCGGATGTTGTTGCCCGAGGTGTAGAACTTGGGCACATTGCTGTTGCCGCCGCCGTCGAAGGTGATCATGGTGCCGTCGCTCATGTTCAGGTCGGTCACTGCGGTGCCGTTGTCCAGACCGAGAGAAGCCGGGTCGAGGGTGAGGTCGCCTTCCTCAGAGGGAGTCGGGGTGTCGCCGCCGCCGTTTGACTTGAGCGATACGAGGTAGGCCTTGTTGGTCACAGTCTCGGGGGTATTGCCGTAGTAGTTGACTACCTTTCCGCAAACTACCACCTCGTCGCCGACCTGGATGTTGGTCTGGCCGTCGGTGTATTTCTCGTTGTTGAGGTACAAGGCGCGGAATACATAGAATTGTCCGTTGGTGGTGCCGTCGTCGGAGATGTAGAAGGAGGCGTTGCCGTAGTTGGAGGAGTATGCTTCCTTGATAGACGAAATCTTGCCTTTGATGTAGATCTCGTTCTCAGACTCTACGTTGGAGGGGAGTGACGATACGTAGGCATTGGCGGCTACGCTGTTGTAGGGATCGTCGATGGTACCGCTTCCGGTAGCCTCGCCAGTATCGGGAGTCTCGTCACCGCCGGCAGTCTTTCCGTTGAGTGAGTAGAGGTAAGCGCCGTTCTGCTGGGTCTCGATGGTTCCGTTGTAGTTCATGATCTTTCCGCAGATGATGACCTCGTCGCCGATTTCGATGTTGGTATCGCTGTCGGTGAATTTCTTGTTGCCGAGGTACATGGCGCGGTATACATAGAACTGGCCGTTGGTGGTGCCGTCAACGGAGATATAGAAGGTACCGTTGCCGTAGTTGGAGGTATATGCTTCCTTGATGGATACGACCTTGCCCTTGATGTAGTAGTCGGTGGTGGATACGCCGCCCGACTCGAGTGTTGCGCCGTATGCGTTGGCGGCTACACTGTTGAAGGGGTTGGCCAGGCTTCCGTCGCCTTCGGCTGCGATTTCTTCTCCGCTGCTGGAGCCCCCGCCTGCTTCGGGATATTCGTAAGGCATGGGCACGTCCTCACAACTTGTGAATGTGGCTGTGGCCATCAGCATGGCGAACAGCGAATACAGTATCTTTTTCATAATGATGTTGTTTTCTTCTTGTGTGATGGGTTATTTTACGGTTTCGATATCGCTGGATGTGCGCAGAAGTATCTGCCAGATGTTGCGATAGCGTGTGAATACGCCTGTGATGTTGACCTTGCCAGTAGGCAGTTTCGATGCAGCGAAGTCGGCATAGGAACTGGTGCGTACTACCATGGTGTTGGTGCTGATGCCGGTGAGACCGCGGTTGACGCAGTTGGCGGCGTCTTTCAGGTTCTCGGGTGCAAAGGTGTTTTTGTCGTCGGCATCTGCGAAGGTCACGCCGCTGATGGTCATCAGTTTGCCGCAGTTGGCCTTGAGGTAGTCATCATTGGTGGCTTTCGACAGGTCGAAGGCTTCGGCTTTCACCTTGGAGGCGTCTGCTGCACCGATGGCGCGGAAGTGCTCCTGCCAGAGGTTGCGGCTCATACGGCTCACGTAGGTAGAACCACTGGAGTTGGTGTAGGGTACACCAATCTCGGGCTGCTGTCCGTATCCGCCTACATAGAGGTCTTTGAGGTCGACGAGTATTTCCTGTCCTACGGGCAGGTAGGCGTAGAGTCCGCCTTGCGAGATGCAGACGAGAATGGCTCCCGTACCGTCATCGATGACTACGTTGTTGTAGATATTGCTGCCGATGTCGTTGCCTACGACGCGGCCTTTGATCTGTACGCTGTCGGTGATCTGCTTGAGCGAGTTGTTGCTGTTGAAGAATACCGAGGAGTACTTGGCCTTGAGATCGGCGATGGTCATCACGTTTTTCTCGACGATGGTTTTGTTGCCGAAAGGCGATTCGTCGATGGTGGGCGTGTCCCAATCACCGTCCATGCAGGAAGTGAGGGCCGCGGTGCAGAGTAGGGCCGTCACCAGGGTTTTGAGATATCTCATGGTTTTCATTTTCTTGAGTGTCATTGTTCCGGTGGATTAGAATTTGTAGGCGATGTTGAGCATGCCGTTGGTGCCGTACGCGTAGAACTTCATCGGGTTGTTCGAGAACGAGTAGGTACGGGTGTTGCCGCTCGTGGTGTAGTCGCTGCGGCTCTGTTCGTATCCGCCGGTGACAATATTTTGGTTGTTGAGTACGTTGGTGACGCTCAGGTTGATGGAGAGCGAACCATGCTTGAGGTAGATGCTGCGTCCGATGGAGGCATCGACCATGAAGCCGCCGTGTCCCTTGGCCTGTGCTACGGCAGAGGGCAATACGTTGCCGTCATTGTCGAAGATCACCTGTCCGTACTGCGACATGATGGTGGCGCGCTTCTTCAGTGTGCTGGTGTAGCGGTAACTGGGTGAGTAGGAGAGGTAGATGCGGTCGTAGTAGTTGCAGTTGACATCGATGAACCATCCGCCCTGGTGGTAACTCAGTCCGAGGCTGGCTGCTGTGAGCGGTGTTCCGGCGTCGCGCATGCCCTTGTTGTAGACGAGCGGATTGGGATCCGTGGTACCGTTGTCGAGCAACTCTGCATCGTTGTACGAACCGGTGGTCGACTTCATGTAGCGCAGTTTGGAGTTGTTGATGAGTTTGGCCTCGCTGATGGTGCCGAGCAACTTGATGTCGAAGGCACTGTTGATCTTGAATTTCAGACCGAGTTCGACACCATAGTATTCCTTCTTCTGGTCGGTCATGGAGACGTAGGTGAAGGCGTTGATGTCGTCGTAGTAGAAGTTCTGCCAGTCGGTGCCGTTGTCTATGCGACTATAGTAGGCATTGACGTTGGCGTGGAGCCATGAGTTGCGGTATTGGTAGCCGACTTCCGAACTGAACACGCGCTCGTTCTTGAGGTTGAGCACAAAGTCGTTGTTGATTTCGGGGGCGGCGAAGGCGTTGCGTGCTTGTGGGGCGCGGTGTTCGTATCCGGCACCGAGGGTGAGCACCTGTCCGCGGCCGAGGTCGAAGTTGGCACTGGCTTTGAATCCGCCGTCAAGGAACTGGGCTGTCTTGCTCTTGCCGTAGGAGTTGTTGGCGGCGAGTCCGTTGCGCATGTGTCCGTCGCGCTGCATTGTCGTGTAGCCGAGTTTGGCAGCCACGGTGTAGTGTACGAAACCGAATGTCTCGCTGTAACTGGTCCACAACTTGGCGTTGTTGACGTACAGGTCGTAGTCATAGCCGAAGCGGTCGCCTACGTGTACCTCTGCATTGGGATGGTTGAGGTCATACTGTACCTCGTCGCCGTCGGGGGCATAGGTGCCTACGGCGTAGGAGTTGATGTTGTGGTATACCGATGCGCCGAGCAGGTCGTCCATGGTCTGGTAGTGCATGCCCTTGTTGGTGCCGGCGATGATACCGAGGTTGAAGGTCTGGTCTTTGGAGATCTGCTTGTTCCATGTGGAGGCCAGGTTGAAGTTCAGTGCGTCGCTGTGCTTGGCCTGGATGAAGTACATGGCGTCGGCGCCCTGAGCGGCAGCCTGCTGGTTGGAGTAGTACAGGCGGTCGAAGTCGATCTGGCGGTTGGCTTTGGATGTCCGCCAGTAGTCTACGGCTGCGCTCCAGTCCTCAAGACACTGCTGGGTGCGGTAAGAAGTATTGTCGTTGTTCCACACATCGTAGTAACTACTTGGCATGTTCTTCCAGTAGTTGGGGTGTGGATTGTCGGAGTTGTTGTAGTTGAGTTTGGTGCTCTTATATATGGCGTACTTACCCATCAATGAGGTGGTAAGTTTGTCATTGTCGCTGATCTTCCAGTCCCATGTGAGCAGGGCGGTAGGTGCAAAGTCGGTGACGATGCGCGAGTTGCGCTTCTTGCCGTTCTGGTATCCCCAATAGGGGTTGTAGTAGCGGTCGTTGGCCAACCAGTACATCTCGTCGGTACCGGCGCCTTGTGATGCACGTTCGGTGGGGTTGCCCCATGTCGTGAGAGACAGAGAGTGGGTGCCGTCGCCGAATACCTTCTGCAGGCCGAGGAAGTAGGAGAGGGAGTTGTAGAATGTGCCCTCTACGTATCCACGGTTGGCCCAGCGGTAGGTGATGTTGCCGGTGAAGGCCCATCCCTTGTTGCTCAAGCCGGTGTTGAAGGTGTACATGGCGCGGAGCGTGTAGTTGCGGTTGGCGCCGGTCAGGGTGATGCGCTGTCCGACGGGCATCGCTGCCGGGCGGAAGTTGTAGTTGTTGGATCCTGCCATGTCTGCCATGGCGAAATTGTTGCTCTCGAAGGGCAACGAGGACTCCATGTTGCGGGTCTGCTGGTTGAGACCGCCTACGAGCGAGTAGCGGAACTGCCCGCTCTCCATGTCGTTCATTGGCACGCCGTTGATGTAGACGGCGTTGTACTTCTGGTCGAACGCGCGGTAGCGGAAACGCACGGGCGAGAACAGATAGCCTACCTCGTTGGCGTAGATGTTGCTACTGGAATTGACGATGGTCACGTTTTGTGACATGTCCTCGTCTTCGCCCAACTGCGCCTCGGTGAACGTGAAAGCCGACTCGCTGAGCACCGCTGTGTTCTGACCGATGCTGTCGGTCTGAGCCATAGCCATAGGTGCGTAGCAGAGGGCCATCACTGCCATTTTTAGCTTTTTCTGCATGTTATGATATGAGTATAAATGTTTTGGAATGCAAAGTAAAGAAAAATTTTTTGAAATTATTAGTTTTCTCCTATGAAAATTCTATGTCACGAGGGCTTCCACATTATATTTATATTATTTATAATGTGTGCATTGCGGTTTTGGGGCCTCTTTGAGGGGCAGGTCGGTTGTGTTGTGCTGTGCGTTGTGCGAAAGTGTGGAAAATATATCAACCGTATAAACGCAAATTGAGGACAGCCAATAGACTGCCCTCAACCAACACAAAAACTAAACTAGACTTAACTAAGTTGATTGAGAACTTTCACAAGCTCCTAATCACGATTGCAAAATTAATGGTTTATTTCGTAATGCAAATATCTTGACTGCAAAAAAAAAAAAAAAACTTGTGCGCGAATGTTAACAAATTAAGTACGATTGGACTTATCGAACAGATATTCGTCAAGTATCACCATGGCAGCCATTGCCTCGACGATGGGTACTGCGCGAGGCACAACACACGGGTCGTGTCGTCCGTGCGGAGCGACGGTGGCCGGTTGACCATTGATGTCGACGGTGTCCTGTGGCAGTGAGAGGGTGGGGACGGGCTTGAAGGCAACGCGGAAGTAGATGTCTTCGCCGTTGCTGATGCCGCCCTGTATGCCTCCGCTGTGGTTGGTGATGGTGGCGGTGTGTCCGTCTTTGGTGGTGAACTGGTCGTTGTGCTGACTGCCGCGCATGCGGGAACTGTCGAAACCGTCGCCGTAGTCAAACCCTTTGGCGGCGTTGATGCTGAGCATGGCAGCCCCCAAGCGGGCATGCAGTTTGCCAAATTCCGGTTCTCCCCATCCTGCGGGACATCCGCGTATCACGCAGGTGACGATGCCGCCGATGGTGTCGCCTTCTGCACGCACCTTGCCGATGAGTTGTTCCATCTCTGCGGCTGTCTTGGCATCGGGACAACGTACGGCGTTGTCCTCGGTGTGGTCGAGGTCGTATCTGCGGTAGTCGTGGGCCAAGGCGATGTCGCCGATAGCCGATGTGTAGGCCCTGATGCTGATGCCCAGTGGTTGCAGTACCAGTTTGGCCAGCGCTCCGGCCACGCAGCGGCTGACGGTGATGCGGGCTGAGGCTCTTCCGCCTCCGCGGTGGTCGCGTATGCCGTACTTGCTGAGGTAGGTGTAGTCGGCATGTGAAGGGCGCAATAGGGTGCGCAACGCCTCATAGTCGCCGGGCCGCTGGTCGGTGTTCTCTATGACGAAACCGATGGGACATCCGGTCGACTTACCCTCAAACACGCCGCTGAGCAGCCGCACGCGGTCGGCCTCGCGGCGTCCGGTCGTGAGTGCGCTCTGCCCCGGTCGCCGGCGGTCGAGTTCGTGTTGTATGAACGCCGTGTCGATGGCGATGCCTGCCGGCATGCCATCGACGATGCCGCCGATGGCTTCGCCGTGGCTTTCACCAAAGGTGGTGAGGGTGAACAGATGTCCGAATGTGTTGCGCATCGATGGATGGTTGTTAGCAGTTTCCGCAGCCGCCGCAGCCTTTTTCCTTGCCACTGTGACAGTTGCCACAGCCGCCTCCGCAGCATCCTTCGCCGCTGAGTTGGTTGGCAAGACTCTGTATCTCCTCGTTGGTGGCTTCGCGGCTTTCCTTTACGGTACCTTCGAAGTGCAGGTCCTTGCCGGCGAGGGGGTGGTTGAGGTCGATGGTGATCTTGTCTGCACCGATCTCGAGCACACGGCCCATGAATACGTTGCCGTCCTCGTTCTTGAGCGGGATGATGGCGTCTACGCGTACGTTCTCGCTGTCGAAGCGTCCGTCGACGGTGAAGATCTCTTTGTCGAGTTGCAGTATGCGCTCGTCGAAGTGCTGGCCGAAGGCCTTGTCGGCCGTCACGTCAAACTCGAAGGTGTCGCCGGTGTTGAGGTCTTTTACGGCCTCTTCGAAGGCGGGCATGGCTACGCCGAAACCGGTGATGAAGACAAACGGTTTGTCGTCTGTTGTGGCTTCCTCTATTTTGGTTTCTTCGTTGTTGGTGGTGTACATCTTGTAGGCGATGGACATGTACTTGTTGGTCGTTTCCATTGTGTATGTTTGTCGTTTATTCTCGTTGTTTCTGCAAAGGTAGCAATTATCTCTCTACTTTTGCGGTGAATTGTGATTTTTAGTAACTTTGCGCTAACCATAAAAATAGTGTGGCGTCTATAGAACACGCCTGTAGTCTGTAGTATGATGAAAAAAGCGTATCTGTTTCTTTTCCTGTTCTGCGCCTGCGTGTATTGTCGGGCGCAGCGCCCGGTGTTGGGCAAACTCTCTCCTATGCTCCGCAGTATTGTCACCTCGCAGCGGCGCGCGTCCGCATCCGGTGTAGGCGTGCGGTCGGTCGCCTGGCCCCGTGATGCCTCTCTGTGCGCTTTCGTACGCACCAGTGCTCCGGCCGACGCGCTGCTCTCCGGCTATGGCGGCCGTGTGTTGGCGCAGGTGGGAGATATCTGTATTGTCGACCTGCCGCTGTCGCAACTGGGTGCATTGTCTACCGAGAACAGAGTGCTCCGCATAGAGGCCGGACGCGGTACGCAGGCTCTGCTCGACACGATGGCCGTGCTTACCCGCACAGATGCCGTTTATGCCGGGAAAAATCTTCCGCAGGCTTATACCGGACGCGGGGTTGTCGTGGGTGTCGAGGACATCGGCTTCGATGTGACCCATCCGGTGTTGTGGTCTGACGACGGCGAGTACCGTGTGCGCTGCTTTTGGGACCAACTTTCTGCCGACACCCTTTCCGCTCACCGCCGCTATGTCGGTGCAGCCTATGCGTCGGCCGACTCCATACTGGCCTATGCACGGTCGCGCGACGCCCTCACCCAGTACCACGGCACCCACACGTCGGGCATTGCGGCCGGCAATGGGTACGACGGACAATACCGCGGTATAGCCTACGAGAGCGACATCTGTCTGGTGAGCAATGCTGTCAACGGCGACGAGATATACATCGACAGTACCGACATCTACAAGTACACGAATGCCACCGACGCACTCGGTTTCAAGTATATCTTTGACTATGCCCAGTCGCGCGGCATGCCCTGCGTGGTGTCGTTCAGCGAGGGCAGTCCGGAGTCTGCACATGCCGACAATCTACTCTATTATATGCTGATGGAGCGGCTCACCGGTCCAGGGCGCATCTTTGTCGCTTCGGCGGGCAATACGGGGCACTATTACAATTATATATACAAGCCCCAAGGCATCACAACCAAGGGTACATTCTTCCGGAATTCCGATAGTTCGCTGTCGCTGACGATGGCATCGCACGATGATTTCACCTGTCGCATCACGGGGTATGTCGATGACTGTCAGACCATCGTAGACATACCGACGGCAGAGGTCAAGGCACATGCAGACTCCGTATATGAAGATTCCGTCGTCTTGGCCGGCCAGCGCTATCTGCTCACGGTCGAGGCCTACCGTTCGTATTATGATGCGTCGGAGGTAGACTACGATATCTCCCTGTCGGGAGCGACTGGTATCGGCACGTCGCCCCTACTGTCGGTCGAAGCCGTCGGAAAGGATGCTGAGGTGTCCATCTACCGCAATGGCAGCACCCTCATGATCAACAATGCCTCCTTGCGTCCCGACCTCTATACGAATGACGCCACCCACTACGTCTATTCTCCCGGTGCGGCCCCGGCGACAGTCTGTGTCGGTGCCACATCTTACCGCACCTCCTACTGCAATGCTGCGGGCGATATAGTCATGAACAACTGGGGCCATGACGGTGCCGTGGCCGGGTACAGTTCGGTAGGCCCTGCCCGCAACGGCAGTATCAAACCCGATGTGGTCGCTCCCGGCACCAATGTCGTTTCCGCCATGAGCAGTTATTATATGGAGGCCAACAGCGAGATGCCCGTCACCTATATGGGCGCATTCGATGTTCGTAGCCGCACCTACGGATGGAGTTGCGAGACCGGTACGTCGATGTCTACCCCCGCTGTTGCCGGAATCATTGCCTTGTGGCTGCAAGCCAACCCGTCGCTCACCCCGGCCGATGTGAAGGCCGTCATTGCCCGTACGTCGCGTCCCTGCTCCGGTATCACGTCGTACCCATCCCCCCGCTGTGGCTATGGCAGTATCGATGCCTATGCCGGACTGCTCGATGTGCTCGGTCTGACGGCCATCGATGGTATCAGTGTGGCGCAACCCGACGGTATCCGGTTCGGTGTCGCCGACGGCCGCATCATTCTGCACTTGGATGCAGCCGCCACCCGTCCTCTGCACCTACGGATCTATGCCACGACGGGTGCTCTGCTCATGGAGCGCACACTCTCGGCCGGACAGACGATGTATGAGGTGGACTGCCGCTCGTTGCCCCGCGGCGTATATGCCGTGCAGGTCAACGGGGCTACGCCATCGACAACAGGGTCGACACTCCTGCGGCTATGACAATTTGTCGTTGTCGTCAGACTGTGTATGATGAAAAAGACCGGATGCTTTCTCGCTTTTATAAAAAATGTATACTTTTGCAAGCGAAAACAATTCGGATAATCATCCTGGGAATAGGCGGATACTAATAAATCCACCATTCCCATTCATCTTTTCTGATGTCAATCATTTTATCCTTTATAAAAAAATGAAGAAAATCAAGTTCTTATTGATGACCTTGGTGGCCGCTCTGCTCGTAGCCTGCGGCACCACGCGTACTGTGCCCATCACCGGGCGCAAGCAAAATTTGCTCGTCTCCGACGAACAGGTGCTCTCGCTGAGCAATCAGGAATACACCAACTACATGAAGTCGGCCAAGACATCGACCAACTCCACCAACACCGCTATGGTGAAGCGTGTAGGCCAGCGTCTGGCTACCGCCGTGGAAAACTACCTCAAGAACAATGGTGCTGCCGACGACGTGAAGAACTACAGTTGGGAGTTCAATCTCGTGCAGGACAATTCCGCCAACGCCTTTTGTATGCCCGGCGGCAAGATCGTTGTCTACGAGGGTCTTCTGCCCTATACGCAGAATGAGGCTTCGCTCGCCATCGTGCTTGGTCACGAGATAGCCCATGCCGTCGCCCGTCACTCTGCAGAGCAGATGAGCAAGCAGATCAAGAACCAGTACGGCACCCAGATTCTCGGTTCGGTGCTCAGCGCAGCCGGCGTAGGATCCACCACCACACAGATTGCACAGATCATCGCCCAAAAGGGTCTGCAGTTCCGTAGTCTGAAATATTCGCGCGACAACGAGAGCGAGGCCGACCACATGGGACTTATCTTCGCAGCCATGGCCGGTTACGACCCGCAGGTAGCCGTCAGTTTCTGGGAGCGTATGTCGCAGGGCAACAACAGCAATACCTCCGACCTTTTCAGCGACCACCCCTCTGATGCCAAGCGTATCGCTGCCATCAAGTCGGAAATGGCCGAGGCCCTGACCTACTACAAGCCTGTTACGACAACAACGACCCCCAAGACGACCACTACCAAGAAAACGACCACAACGAAAAAGAAAACGACCACTAAGAAGAAATAGTCTTTCGGCTATTCTTGCCGTTATTTAATATCTAAACGACAATAGAGACAATAGAGACAAATAGCAGAAAAAGTTGTCCCTATTGTCTCTATTGTCGTATAATAACTCAAGTTTTGTTTTGGGGCCGTAAAATATGCTTGGACAGTATAAACCCTAAATCTGAAACTTCAGTTGTTTTATTTTACAGTGACGCAGATCGGTACATGGTCACTCATTCTGTTGGTTTCATCCCATGTGTAAATCTTGTAGTCTACGACCTCAGCATTTGTAAAGGCATAGTCAATAAAGAATGTGGAGGTGTCCTTGAACTGGTGGTAGTATGAAGGAAAAGATTCTTTGCCATACGTTTCATCAAGGAATGTATGGTGAGAAGATAGCAATCTGTGTTCTTTCATCCAGTCGAAGATAGGATAGGGGTTGTATTTTCCAGTTCGCTTAGATGAGGATATGATATTGTAGTCACCCATAATCACTGTTTTGTACTGATTGATGTAATCCTTGTAGTATTCCAATATCTGCAAAAGGATTTCTACATAGGAATCACTTGTGATGCCCTTTGATATGGTAGGCCAAACAGCAAGAAGAAGATAGTCGTCATCTATGATTATAGGAATGGCGTAATTGAGTTTGTCATTGTACCAACTTGGTAATTCCTGTTTGTGTTTCTTTGAAACAAAGACCCCAAGCCCCTTTGTGGCATAGTTGCCCATCCAATAGAATTGGTAATCATCGGGAGCAACAACATTATCGTTGTTGCCACATTCCGGAATAACAAACGCATCGATATCTTTGTTGGTAAATAGCCAATCAATCTTGGATTGCTTTGACCAAGAGATATTATAAGAAAGTATTTTCATGATAATGCTTAGTGAACATTAAGTATGTTTGTCACAAATGTACGACAATTATTCCGTTTATCTCACCCCTACCTGCTGAAATCGCCCGAAAATCGGGCTAAGTGACGATAAGTAGAAATTCAAAATTATTCGTAAGTAGGTGTTCAAAAATAATTCTGAACACCTACTTCATTTCTCCCCACAAAACTATCCCCCTCGGCCGTATTGAAATAGTATTCGAGCCGAAATACTCGAGTATTCGGCCTTGCATACTCTGGTATTCGGGCCGAATACCGCAGTCGTTTGGGCCGAATACTGTTGTCGTTTGGGCTGAATACCGGAGTATGCAAGGCCGAAGACTGAGACAGGGGCGATAGAGTGGTTGTTTCGTTGTAGTTGTCTGATTGCACAATATGCGCATTTTGAGAAGAAGAGAACACAAAAAGCGACTTATTTAACATACTTTACATACGGCTGTATCATAAAGCCCGTGATATGTATATAACTTTGCAACTCGGTAAGGTGTGGCTCCATTCTGGCCCGCCAAAGAGAAAATAGCGCGACCCTGATATGATGACCAACTATTTCGACAGCATCGACAAGTCGCTGATGCTCACACTCAACGGATTGCATAACAGTTTTTTTGACAATTTCATGCCCATCGTGTCTGACCGACTCACGTGGATACCGCTCTATGTGGCCCTCCTCGTGCTGGTCATCATGCGCTTCGGGTGGACCCGCAAGACGCTTGTCATCACGGCGATGGTGGGCCTGGCCGTCGGACTGACCGACCTCATGTGTGCCGAACTGCTGCGTCCGATGTTGATGCGTCCGCGTCCGTCGAATCCGGACAGCGGCATCTGCGCCATGATACATATCATCAACGGTTATCGGGGTGGGGCGTTCGGCATGCCCTCATGTCATGCCGGCAACTCCTTTGCGCTCGCGCTGATGATTGGTCTGTTGCTGCGCAAGCGTATGCTCACCCTCTTCATGTACGCATGGGCCGTGCTCCACGTGTACAGCCGTATCTATCTCGGCGTACACTATCCTGGCGATTTGCTCGCCGGACTGCTCATCGGGTCGACAGTGGCCGTAGTGATGTACTTCCTCGGCCGCCGCTTTTTCTTGCGCAGTGAGACAACACCCGCCAAGCAGGGTCTCATCGTCATTCCCGTAGCCACGGGCCTGGCCACGCTCGCCGTCATCACAACGGCCGCACTGCTCTCGACCAATGCTACGCTGTTGGCCCATCTGTTCAACGCTTGACGAGTTCACCATTACTAAAGGAGATTTCGAAAGAAAAATACCTAAAAAACTTTCGCCGCCATGCTTCGCAGACTCTACATCCTCGCCCTTTGGACGGCAACGCTCTCGGTGTTGCTCCTGACGGGTGTGGCCCATCATCATCATGCGGAGCAGATCTGTTTCGTCGAGGAGCAGTGCAGTCGTGACGGCAATATCAATGATAGCCATACCGCCCACCACGCCAATGACGCTGAGGATTGCGAGGTGCACCAGTTGTACCGCTTTATCGGCAATGCGGGTGCGGCCCAGTCTATACAACAACACATCGCCGACGGTCTGTCGCTGACGGCCATTGCCGCAAATGCGACCATCGACGTACAACTCTTTCCCGTCTTTCTGACCATTGTCAGAGGGCAGGTAGGTACACCACACCTCGCAGCCGTACTGCTATATCATGACGGCAGGCGAGGGCCTCCGACACCTTCATTCTCATAAAGACATTTTCGCGGAACATACTATGTCTCTGCCCCTTTGCAACTCAGTTGCAAAGGGCGGCGTAGCGTATGCAATGCAACCGGGTTGCATTGCCATCTCCGTAATTTTGCACACAGAAGAATGAAGGTGGATTCTGAAAGATCCACCGCAAACCAGTGTTTCTTTTAGAATCCATTTTGTACACTATGAAAAGAATTTTGTTTATCGTGGCCGTGACCGCAGCGGCCCTGCTCGTCTTCTCCTTTGTCGGGCATAGCGCGGGCGATGCACACGACAGTGAGGAGGCTCATGCCGAGGAAGGTCATGCGCACGGCGGTGAAGAAGGCGAGGAGAGCGAAGACATCATCATCACCGCCAAGCAGATGGCGACCGTCGACCTGCGTATGGGAACGGTAGAAGACCGTGAACTCGACGCCACCCTGCGTACCACCGGCTCCCTTGTGCTCCGCCCTGCCAATATGGGCGATGTGACACCGCTTGCCGGCGGCATTGTCAGAAGCGTGCTCGTGGGCGAAGGGCAGACCGTCAGACGGGGACAGACCGTCGCCACTATCGAAAATACCGATATCGTGTCTCTGCAGCGCGAGTACTTCACCGCCTACAAGGAGTGTCAACTGGCCCGGCTTGAGACAGAGCGGCAGCAGACGCTCGCCGGAAGCGGGGCTGGCATCAAGAAAAACCTGCAGGAGGCGACCCACCGCTACCAGTCGGCACAGGCCTCGCTCACGGCCATCGGTCAGCAACTTGCCCAACTCGGCATCAGTGTGCGGAGTGTGGCGCAAGGCAAATTCACGAGCGTCATGCCGCTCCGTGCTCCCGTTTCGGGCACGGTCGGCGAGGTGACGGCCAGCCTTGGTAGTTATGCCGACACGCAAACGCCCCTCATGAAGATACGCGACAATGCGGCGGTGGAATGTGACCTCAACGTCTATGAGAAAGACATTGACAAGGTGAGCATCGGCGACCGTGTGTTGCTGCGCCTGACCAACCGGCCCGATGTCACGCTCACGGGACACGTCTACGGACTCAATCCCTACTTCAACGACGGCACGCGGAGCATAGCCGTACACGTGAGGCTCGATGCGGCCCAGGGACAGCGGCTCATCGACGGCACCCATGTTACGGCCCTCGTCTCCACCGGCCGCCAGCGCCACAAGGCATTGCCCGCCAAGGCCATCGTGACGGCCGACGGCAAGAACTATATCTTTGCCCTCAGACAGAAGGACAAGAGCGGACAGTACATCTTCCGCCGTCATGAGGTGACTACCGGGACCAGCGGTGATGGCTATACCGCCGTGCAACTGTGCAAGCATATCCGTGAAGGCCAGCAGATCGTGACGGCCAATGCCTATTATCTCGCATCGCTCACCGGAGAGCACGGAGAGCACAACCACTGATGAAGGGAGGAGAGCAAGACTATGTTTCAGAAACTTATCGATGCGTCGATATACCACAAACTGGTGGTCGCCGCAGCCACCGCCGCCCTCATTGTGTGGGGCGTGTGGTCGCTACTGCACCTTCCCTTTGATGCCACGCCCGACATCACCGACAATCAAGTGCAGGTCATCACCCAGGCACCGGCCCTCGGCGCGCAGGAGGTGGAGCAGTATATCACCACTCCGATAGAGATGGCCTTGGCCAATATCCCCCGCCTGCAGCAGCGGCGCAGCATATCGCGTAGCGGACTGTCGGTCATCACACTCGTCTTCGACGACGGGGCCGACATCTACTGGGCCCGATCGCAGGTGAGCCAGATGTTGCAGGAGGCGGTCAAAAGCCTGCCCGACAATACCGATACCGAGATGGGCCCCGTCGCTACCGGTCTGGGTGAGATCTACCACTACACCATCCGTGCCAAGAAGGGATACGAACAGCGGTATTCGCTCACCCAACTCCGCACGCTGCAAGACTGGATTGTGCGCAAGCAACTCTCCGGCACGCCCGGCGTGGCCGAGGTGAGCGGGTGGGGCGGCTATGTGAAACAGTATGAGGTGGCCGTCAATACCGATCGGCTCAGTGCCAACGGTCTCACCGTAGGCGATGTGTTCGAGGCTCTGCAGAAGAACAATGCCAACACGGGCGGCAGTTATATCGAGCAGGAGGCCAACCAATACTATATACGCGGCATCGGCACGGTGGCCTCGCTCAGCGATATCGCCCGCATTCCGGTCAGGACGATCGGTAGTGCCGTGGTGTGCGTGGGCGACGTGGCCGATGTGCGCATGGGTCACGCCACCCGTTTCGGTGCCGTCACTCGCAATGGCGAGGGCGAGGTGGTGGCCGGTATTGCCATCATGCTCAAGGGCGAGAATTTCCAGGAGGTGAGCCGCCGTGTGAAGGAGCGTATCGCCCAGATCAGCCGATCGCTGCCCGAGGGTGTGGTGATAGAACCGTTTATCGACCGTACCGACCTTGTCCATCGGGTAGAGGGGACTATCGCGCGCAATCTGGCCGAGGGCGGACTCATCGTCATCCTCGTGCTGGTGCTTTTTCTCGGCAATCTGCGGGCCGGCATCGTGGTGGCGAGCGTCATACCGCTGAGCATGCTCTTCGCCTTCGGCATGATGCGTACTTTCGGTATTGCCGGCAATCTCATGAGTCTTGGGGCGATAGACTTCGGTATGATCGTCGACTCGGCGGTCATCATCGTGGAGGCGATAGTGGCCCATATCGCGCGGGGCAATTTTTCGCAGGCTGCTGTCCGGGCGGCCTGGCAGGAGCAGGGTGGCGGACCGTTTGTGCTGACCCGCAAGGAGATGGATGAGGAAGTGCGCTTCTCGACCTCGCGCATACGGCAGAGCGCCGCTTTCGGAGAGATCATCATCATGATCGTGTACATACCGTTGATGACCCTCGTCGGCATAGAGGGCAAGATGTTCCGTCCGATGGCCCTAACGGTGTTCTTCGCCATCCTTGGCGCCTTCATCCTCTCGCTCACCTATGTGCCGATGGCCAGCAGTGTGCTGCTGAGCCGCAAGGTAGGCACGTTGACAACGCTTGCCGACCGGATGATGGCACGTCTGGCACACGTCTACCGTCCGCTGCTCGACGGCGCACTGGCCCGTAGCAAGGATGTCATCACCGCTGCCGTGGCACTCTTCTGTGTGAGCGTCGTGGCCTTCAAGTACTTGGGTGGCGAGTTTATACCCAGTCTTGAGGAGGGCGACTTTGCGGTGGAGGCGAGCATGGCGCAGGGTACTTCGCTCTCGCAGATGGTCAAGACCTGCAGCAAGGCCGAGGCACTGCTCAAAAAGGAATATCCGGAAGTGAAACAGGTGGTGAGCCGCATCGGAAGTGCGGAGATACCCACCGACCCGATGCCTGTGGAGCGGGCCGACATCATGGTCGCACTCAAGCCCAAGGCGGAGTGGACCTCGGCCCGTACCACGCCCGAACTGATGGAGCGCATGGAGCAGACACTGAAAAACATACCCGGACTCGAAGCCGAAATATCGCAACCCATACAGATGCGCAACAACGAACTCCTGACGGGCATCAAACAGGATGTGGCCATCAAGGTTTTCGGCAGCGACCTCGATACGCTCACGGCCGAGGCCGGGCGTATTGCACGCATTGTCGCCGGTGTCGATGGTGTGAGCGGTGTGCAGGTAGAGAAGGTTGACGGTCTGCCGCAGATACAGGTGCACTACAACCACGACCGTATGGCGGAGTATGGCGTGAGTGTCGATGAGGTCAACAAGGTTCTCCAGACGGCCTTTGCCGGTGCTGTGGCCGGATCTGTGTATGAAGGCGAGCGGCGGTTTGACCTTGTGCTGAGGCTTGACGACAGCCTGCGCAATGCCGAGACCCTTCAGACGCTGGCCATACCGGTGGGCGCAGCGGGTGGCGGTGCGACAGTCGTGCCGCTCAGCCAGATTGCCGATATCAGTTATCTACCGGCACCGGCCCAGGTGTCGCATGAGGATGGCGAGCGTCGTATCTACGTGGGCTTCAATGTCAAAGGACGCGATGTGGAGAGTACCGTTCGGGAGATAGAGACGCTGCTGGAGAAGAAGGTGCGCTTGCCCGAGGGCTACTACTACACCTATGGTGGCGAGTTCCAAAACTTGCAGAGTGCCGTACAGCGGTTGGCCATCGTAGTGCCGGTGGCCTTGCTGGTCATCCTGATGTTGCTCTACGCTACCGTGAAAAGCGTACGGGAGACGTTGTTCGTCTTCTCAGCCATTCCGCTGGCCGCTATCGGCGGAGTGTGGGCCTTGTGGCTGCGCGGCATGCCGTTCTCCATATCCGCCGGCGTAGGATTTATCGCCCTCTTCGGTGTGGCCGTGCTCAATGGTATCGTGCTCATCGGGCAGATGAACCAACTGCAGACGTTGCCGCTCGGCGAGCGTATTGTGGAGAGTTGCATGACGCGACTCCGCCCCGTGCTCATGACGGCGCTGGTGGCCTCGGCGGGATTTCTGCCTATGGCCCTGTCGCAGGGCGACGGTGCAGAGGTGCAGCGGCCGTTGGCGACAGTGGTCATCGGAGGACTCGTCACATCGACCCTGCTCACGCTACTGGTGCTTCCAGCCATCTATAAGACTTTTACCAAAAGGTAGCGGTGGGGAATACATAAACACACAAAAAAGAAGTCGTAATCTTATGAAAAGAAGAATATATATCATCACATTGCTCTTTGTCCTTCTCGTCACGACAGTTGCTGGGCAAGAACGGAGGCTTACGCTCGGACAGTGCGTACAGTTGGCCCTGGAGCAGAACTATTCCTTGCGGGCAGCCGACCGCTCGGTAGACCGGGCACGTACCTTGCAAGGCACGGCTTGGGATATGGAGCGTACCGAACTGTCGCTCTCGCAAGACCCGACCTCGGGTGGCAGTCCGGACAATGCGCTGGCGATATCGCAGGCCATTGACTTTCCTACGGTGTATGTGGCGCGTCGCCGTCAACTAAAAGCCGAAACGCAGGCCGAGCGTAGTCGGCGCGACATGATGCGCGGCACGCTGGTGGCTGATGTGGTCAGTGCCTATCTGCAGTTGGCGTATGAACAGGAGTGCGTGCGTATCCTTGCAGCGCAGGACAGCGTGCTCGTGCGCTACCGGCAGATAGCCGGCAAGCGGTTGGAGGCTGGCGATACCCGTCGGCTGGAGGTCATGGCCGCCGACCGACTGTTGCGTGAAAACCGGTTGGAGATGGCCTCGGCCCAGAACCGTACCGAGGAGGCCGCCCTGCGGCTGGCTCAGTTGTTGGGAGAGGATGGCGGCGTGACGGTGGCTGATACACTGTTGCCATGTCTTGATCTGGTGTTGCCAGACTACAACTACGACCTTTCACCCGAAGGAACCTATGCCGGCGACCTACTGACCGTGGCCGACAAAGCGGTAGGGGTGGCCCGTAGCGGCTATGCCCCGACCCTGTTGCTATCGCTGCGTCACCAACTCGTCATCTCCTCGTGGAATCCCTATGCGCAAGACCGTAGCCGGTTCGGAGGCGGCAACTTCATGGGCTTTGAGGTAGGTATCGGTATACCGCTCTTCTATGGTGCCACCCGTGCCAAGGTGAAGGCGGCCAAGATGGAGCGTGAGGTGGCCGACCTTCAGATGCGCAGTCAGCGACAGACCCGTGAAAAGGAGTATGCGGCTTGTCTGAGTCGGTGCAACGCCGCCTATGCCCGAGTGGAATACTATCGGGGAGAAGGCAGCCGCCAAGCCGCGGAGATGGCGCGCCTTGGGGCTGTGGAGTATGAGAATGGCGAAATCGGTTATGTAGAGTATGTCAGCGTATTGCAGGAAAGTCTCAATACGCGGATGAAATGTGCCGCCGCTGTCAACGACTACAACCAGAGCGTCGTCAGTCTGCAGCGGTTGGTAGGACGGGCTGATAGTTTGGTGCGGTAGGCGGCACAGGCTTAGGTCAAAAAAGAAATGGGTAGGATTTGCGGTTGATGCAAATCCTACCCATTTCTCTTTTTCGTTGTACGTCCTCCATCTGTCGATGGAGACGATATTACAGTATCTGCAACACTTCCTGCAGGTCTTCGATGGTCTTGAGCCGAGCCATGATGGTGCGTACCTCTTCGCGGTCGTGGACACGTATCTCTATCATGCCGTCGAAGATACCCTGGTCACTGGATACGGTGATCTTGTGGATGCTGACGTCGAGGTCGTGGGAGATAATCTGGGCCACGTCGTAGAGCATGCCCTTACGGTCGATGCCGCGTATCTCGATGGTGGCATCGAAGTAGCGGCTCTTGTGCATATCCCACTTGGCATCGAGTATGCGGTTGCCGAAACTGGCTTTCAGTCGGGAGGCTACCTTACAGTCGCGCTTGTGTATCTCGATACGTCCGTGGTCGTCGATGAAGCCCAGTGTGTCGTCGCCCGGTATGGGGTGGCAGCAGGTGGGGAAGATATAGGTATCGATGGAGCGGGGAGTGAGGATGACAGGTTTCTTCTTGTTGAAACCTTCGCCCACGACAAAGAGTTCTGACTTTTCCTCCTTCTCGTTGTTCTTGCGGTCGCGGGAGAGGAATGACAGGTATTTGCGCCAACTGGAAGACGACTCCTTCTTTTTCTTCTCGCGCAGTTCGTCGAGATCCTTGTCGCCCAGCAGAATGTTGCGCTGTCCGATGGCGAGGAAGAGAGCCTCGGATTTTTTCATCTCATGGAAGTCGCAGAGTTTGGCGACGGCGGCTGTGGTGAGTTCCATGTCGTTGCTCTTCAGCCAGTCGATGAGAATCATTTCGCCCTTCTTCTGGGTCTCGCGGTTTTCGCGGCGCAGTATGGCTTCGATCTTGCCTTTGGCTTTGGCCGTAGAGACAAAGTTGATCCATGAGGCCTGTACGTGTTGCGACTTGGAGGTGAGCACCTCTACTTGGTCACCGCTCTGCAGTTTGTGGCTCAGCGGCACCAGTTTGTGGTTGACCTTCGCTCCGATGCAGTGGCTACCGAGGAAGGTGTGTATCTGGAAGGCAAAGTCGAGGGCGGTACATCCGGCCGGCAATGTCTTGATCTCTCCTTTGGGCGTAAAGACAAATATCTCGCTGGCGAAAAGATTGAGTTTGATGGTGTCGAGGAAATCCATCGCGTCGGGTTGCGGGTCGTCGAGTATCTCCTTGATGGTGCTCAGCCAGTTGTTGAGTTCGCTGTCGTCCTCGACATACACGTCGCCCTCCTTGTACTTCCAGTGGGCGGCAAATCCCTGCTCGGCCACCTCATTCATGCGGTCGCTACGTATCTGCACTTCGATCCACTGTCCCTGCTTGGACATGAGGGTGACGTGGAGAGCCTGGTAGCCGTTGGCCTTGGGGTGGTTGACCCAGTCGCGGAGCCGGTCGGGGTGAGACTTGTAGATTTGGCTGATGGCGACGTAGATCTTGAAGCACTCGTTGATTTCGTCCTTGCGGTCTTTGGGTGAAAAAATGATGCGAACCGCAAGGATATCGTAGATTTCGTCGAAGGTGACGTGCTTGTTCTGCATCTTGCTCCAGATGGAGTAGGGACTCTTCACGCGAGCCTTAATCTCATAGGAGATGCCCATCTTGTCGAGTGCCTGGCGGATGGGGTCGGTGAACAGTTGGAAAAGCGTCTCGCGCTTTTCCTGCGTCATAGAGAGTTTGTTCTCGATAGACGCATATTCTTCGGGGTGCTCGTATCGGAAACTGAGGTCTTCGAGTTCGGTCTTGATCTTGTTCAGACCGAGTCGGTTGGCCAGCGGCGCATAGATATAGAGCGTCTCGCCCGCTATCTTGTATTGCTTGTTGGCCGGCTGGCTGGCCAGTGTGCGCATGTTGTGCAGACGGTCGCAGATCTTGATGAGGATGACGCGGATGTCATCGCTCATGGTGAGCAGGAGTTTCTTGAAGTTCTCTGCCTGGGCCGATGCCTGTTGTCCGAAGATGCCGCCTGAGATTTTGGTGAGTCCGTCGACAATCTGTGCAATCTTCGGACCGAAGATATTCTCGATATCCTCGACGGTGTAGTCGGTGTCTTCCACAACATCATGCAACAGGGCGGCACTGATACTGGTCGATCCGAGCCCCATCTCCTCGCAGGCAATCTGTGCCACGGCGATGGGGTGCATGATGTAAGGTTCGCCCGAGAGTCGGCGCACACCCTTGTGGGCTTGCCGGGCAAAGTTGAAGGCCTTGGTGATAAGGTCTATCTTCTGTCGGTGGCGCGAAGATGTATAGGTATCGAGGATGTGCCGGAAGGCATCATCTATCATTTTCTTTTCGGCTTCCTCACGCTGTTGGTCGGTCAAGTTGTGGTCATCCATGCGCGTTTCCTCCTGTTTTTTGTTTTTTGTCAGTTCTGGGTATAGGCGTGAGCCATTACTTCACTTTGATCTTCTTGCCGGCGCGGATGTTGGTGCCGGAGATACCGTTGAGTTTCTTGAGTTTCTTCACGGTCGTACCGTTGCGTGCGGCAATCTCGGAGAGAGTGTCGCCTTGGCGTATGGTGACGCTCTTTCCGCCACGTTTTTTCTTGTTCTTGCCTTTCGACTTGCGGGATGAACGGCTGCTTGAAGAACGTGTGCGAGAGCGTGAAGAGGTGTACGAGGGAACGTCGTCGGGTACTTCCACCTCGGTACGGCGGTTGAGCAGGGCGTCGGCGTTGTAGGCGTAGATATCGTCTTCCTTGTCAATAAAACTGCTGACAAGGTTGGACGGAAGGCGCAGGGCGGAGGGGCGGGAAGCGCCGTTGACCACGCTGCGGCGGTATTGCGGGTTGAGTTCCTTGATCTGGTCGACGCTGATGCCGAGTACACCGGCTATCTGCTCGAAGTGTACATCGCGGTGGACAACCACGGTATCGGTCTTTGCGGGCAGGTCGGCCACCATGGGGCAGATGTTGTGCTCGCAGTAGTAGTTCATGATATAGTTGGCGGCGATGAAGGCGGGTACATATCCGCGGGTCTCGCGGGGCAGGTACGGGTAGATCTTCCAATAGTCGGTCTCGCCCTTGGAGCGGTGCATGGCCTTGCTGATGTTTTCAGGGCCGCAGTTGTAGGCCGCGATGACGAGGTTCCAGTCGCCGAAGATCTTGTAGAGGTCGCGCAGGTAGCGGGCGGCGGCATAGGATGCCTTGACCGGGTCGCGGCGCTCATCGACGAGCGAGTTGATTTCCAGTCCGTACTGCTTGGCGGTCTTGAGCATGAACTGCCAGAGGCCGGTGGCGCCGACGCGTGATACGGCGTTGGGGTTGAGGGCCGACTCGATGACGGGCAGATATTTCAGTTCGAGGGGCAGACCGTAACTTTCGAGTGCCTCTTCGAAGGTGGGCAAGTAGAAGTTCTGCATGCCGAGCATGATGCTCACCGAGCGGCGCAGGTGGCCGCTGTAGCGGTCGATAAACTTCTGTACGACATCGTTGTAGGGCATTTCGATGATCGACGGCAGATGGCTGAGACGCTCCTTGTAGACCTCACGGTCGTAGACAGGATTGACGTCGGGCATGTTGCAGTTGGGGTTGGGCTTGAGATAGGTTCTGGCGTTGTAGGCATTGAGCAGCGAGTCGTAGTCGCTGGTGAGTGCCTCGGGTACGTCGAAGACCTCCTTCTCGCCTTTCTCGTTGGTCACGGTGATTTCAGTTTCCTCGTCATCGGTCTGTGCAGACAGGTGGCAGGTGCAACCGAACATCAAGGCGGCTATCAGTAAGATGGATTTTTTCATTGAGATGTATTCGTTTTTTGTGCGCCCGGGCCTTGGTCTTCGGTCCGCAGGCGGCCTTGTTTTATAATTCTAAGATGATAAGATGAACTCAAAAATTGAGACTGCAACTCACGCCCAGCGCATTTGACCGGATGGGGTTGCGGTCTTGCTTGTTGCTGTTGATGACAGTAGGAGTCACTCTCAGACTGAGGTTGTTGGAGATGTCAAACTCCGACAGAGAGGCGTCTACATAGGCATCAATGACCGAGAGGGCGTAAACGGCGACGAGTGAGAAGAAACTCAGGTCGCGCCAACGGCGGTAGCGGTCTTTGCGCTGTTTGAAGAGCCGCTGGTATCGTGCAAGGTTGCTATCGTCGATCTGGGCGTTGAGATGCAGAAACTGGTTGTAACTCTGCGTGTTGGGGTCGTCGTCCATGATGTCCATGTAGGCTTGCGAGTAGTCGTGGTACATCTGGTTGTTCCAGCGCATGGCATAGATACAACCGACAAATCCGCCGTAGACGATAGGCAGTTTCCAGTACTTGCGGTTGTAGATCTGTCCGGCACCAGGCAGTACGATGGCCAGCCACATGGCCCGCTTTGCATTGGGGCGCCAGGTGTTCCAGTCACGCTTCTTGTGCCGTGCCAGCGAGTCGGTGGAGTGGGTGAGGGCGACACTGTCGGCCGGGGTGATGAGGTCGGAGGCTTTGACTGTGCTGTCCTCTGGTTGGACGAGGAATCCCGTCTCTACCGTTCCTGTCGCCAGTTGTTGCGCTGCCGACGGCAGCGCAAGGGCAAACGCCAAGAGGAAGAGGGCTACGCGGAATATATATGGATGATGTCTTGTCACGCCTTGTAGTGCTTACTGAGCCTTCATTTTGTCAAACACGTTCATGATGTGCTCCAGTTCCTCCTCGCTGGAGAAGGGAATGGTGATCTTGCCCTTGCCTTTGGGTGAGCAGGTCATCTGCACCTTGGTCTGGAGAAATTCAGAGAGACGCGTGCGAAGCACGGTGAACTCCTCTGGCAGTTTGGTCTTGGCGACAATCTTCTTCTTTCCGGAGTCTACATCCTCGCCGTTTTTGAGCATCTGTGCCATTTCCTCCACCTTGCGTACGGAGTAGCCGTGCTTCTGTACCTCATTGAAGAGGCGTATCTGCAGCGACGGACTGTCTACGGCGAGCAGGGCGCGGGCGTGTCCCATGTCGATCTCTTTCTTCTGGAGAGCCATCTGTACTTGGGCTGGCAGTTTGAGCAGGCGCAGGTAGTTGGTGATGGCGGTACGGCTCTTGCCGACACGCTCGGAAACCTTCTCCTGGGTCATACCCTCTCCTTCGAGCAGGTGCTCGTAGGCCAGTGCAATCTCAATGGCGTTGAGGTCTTCGCGCTGTATGTTTTCCACAAGCGCCATCTCCATGACGTTCTCGTCCTTGATGGTGCGGATATAGGCGGGAATGGCGTTGAGGCCTGCTATCTGGGAGGCGCGCCACCGGCGTTCGCCGGCGATGATCTGGAAACGCTCGTCGGCTATCTGTCTGAGGGTGATGGGCTGTATGATACCGATCTCGCGGATGCTGTTGGCCAGTTCCTGCAGAGCATCGGGATCGAAGTCGCGGCGCGGCTGGTTGGGGTTGGCTTCTATCTGTGTGAGCGGTATCTCGTTGATGGTCGACGTGCCTTGTGTGCGCACGCCGTTGGTATCGATGAGCGCATCAAGTCCCTGGCCTTTTTCAAGGTCGTCGAGCCCGCGTCCGAGTACGCTTCTGTTGTATCTTTTGTGTACTGCCATGTCTTTGTCTGTTGTGAGGGTCAGTGTCGGTGTCTCCAGTGTCGGGGATGGGACGGTGGAGAGACGGATGGGGTGGCCTACTTGTTCTTGTTGATGATCTCTTTGGCCAAGGCCAGATAATTCTTGCTTCCGGTGGAGTCGGCGTCGTAGAGAATGACGGGCAAACCGTGGCTGGGGCTTTCGCTGAGTTTCACGTTGCGCTGGATGACCGTCTTGAATACCAGTTCCTGGAAATGGCGTTTTACCTCGTCGTAGATTTGGTTGGCCAGTCTGAGGCGGCTGTCGTACATGGTGAGCAGGAATCCTTCTATCTCAAGTTGCGGATTGAGTTTGCTCTTGATGATCTTGATGGTGCTGAGCAATTTGGTGATGCCTTCAAGGGCGAAGTACTCGCATTGTACGGGAATGACCACCGAGTCGGCTGCCGTAAGGGCGTTGACGGTGATGAGGCCGAGTGAGGGACTGCAGTCGATGAGGATGTAGTCGTAGTCGTCGCGTACGGACGAGAGTACGTTCTTGATGACCCGTTCGCGGTTGTTGATGTTGAGCATCTCTATCTCTGCACCTACCAGGTCGATATGGCTGGGGATAATGTCGAGTCCGTGGATGTCGGTGGTGTACACGGCATCGTGTACATCGGCATGGTCGATGATACATTCATACAGGGAGCAGTCCACCTCCTGTATGTCCACACCCAAACCGCTGGATGCGTTGGCTTGCGGATCTGCGTCGACAACGAGTACCTTCTTTTCGAGGGTCGCGAGCGAAGCGGCCAGATTGATGGTGGTGGTGGTTTTGCCCACGCCGCCCTTTTGATTGGCCAGTGCGATGATTTTTCCCATATTTTCAGTCTTTCCGTGTACGGTTGTTCTTGCCAAAAGTGTTTCTTCGGGGAAAGACACAACGGAGGGATGCCCCGAAAAAAGCAAGCCTAACTTGGCAAAATATCGGGACAAAGTTACATATTTTATGTGGAATAAGATAGATTTAAACCTTTTTTCGTACTTTTGCGGAGGATTTTAGACGAACAGAAAAATCCGGAAAAGAACATTCTGATAGCGATATTTTTCAATGGCGTGGCATTTTTTTCGGCACGCACTTCCAATACATGCACATGAATACAAACAAACCACTGATATTGATTTCCAACGATGACGGCTATCATGCCAAGGGCATCAACAGTCTCATCGACATGATTGCAGACATGGCCGACCTGCTGGTCTGCGCCCCTGAGTCGGCCCGTTCGGGCTTTTCCTGCGCTTTCTCGGCTACTGCACCGCTACGGCTGAAACTGCGCCGCCAGCGTGAGGGTATGGAGATGTGGTCGTGCAACGGCACACCGGTAGACTGTGTGAAACTCGCCCTCGACCAGTTTTTCCCCGACCGCAAGCCTGATATGGTGATTGGCGGTATCAATCATGGCGACAACGCCAGTGTCAACACCCACTATAGCGGTACGATGGGCGTGACGATGGAGGGCTGCATGAAGTATATCCCGTCGGTGGCCTTCTCGCTCTGCGACCATGAGGAGAATGCCGACTTCGCTCCGCTGCGCCCCATCGTACGCAAGGTGGTACGCAAGGTGCTCGACGAGGGACTGCCCAAGGGGGTCTGCCTCAATGTCAACTTTCCCAAGACCAAGACCTTCCGGGGAGTCAAAGTGTGTCGCATGAGCCGTGGCACGTGGAGCAACGAGTGCGTGAAGATGTCGCATCCGCACGGATACGACTATTTCTGGATGACCGGACACTACAACAATGATGAACCCGCGAGCACCGATACCGACCGGTGGGCGCTCGACAATGATTATGTGGCCATCACCCCGACGGCCGTCGACGTGACCGACTACGCTTTTCTCCGTGACCGGAGTGACTGGAATCTGTCGGCCGATGGCGAATAAAGAATAGTGCCTACAGACATTCATACGGAAAAACTCAGACCATGAAGTACTACCTCATCGCAGGCGAAGCCAGCGGCGACCTGCACGGATCACACTTGATGCGGGCGCTGATGCACACCGACCCGAAGGCGCAGTTTCGCTTCTTTGGGGGCGACCTGATGGCAGCCGTTGGCGGAACGCCCGTGCGCCACTATCGCGACCTGGCCTATATGGGCTTTGTCCCCGTGCTGCTTCATCTGCGTACCATCTTCCGCAATATGGCTTTTTGCAAGCAGGATATTGCAGCGTGGAGGCCCGATGCCGTGATACTCATCGACTACCCGGGATTCAATCTTGACATCGCGAAGTATGTGCGGGCCAAGACTGGCATCCCCGTCTTCTACTATATCTCGCCGAAAATCTGGGCATGGAAGGAGTGGCGCATCAAGGCCATCAAGCGTGATGTGTCGGAACTGTTTTCCATCCTTCCGTTCGAAAAAGCCTTTTTTGAGGAAAAGCACGATTACCCCATACACTATGTGGGCAATCCTACGGCCGACGAGGTGCGTGAGTTTCGTGGCACCTATCATGAGACGGACGAGGAGTTTCGCTGTCGATACGGTCTTGACTCCCAGCCAATCATCGCTTTGCTGGCCGGCAGCCGCCGGCAGGAGATCAAAGACAACCTTCCGGCGATGATGGCTGCCGCTCGGGAATATCCTGACTGCCAGATGGTCTTGGCCGGTGCTCCCGGTATAGAGAAGGAATACTATGCGCAGTATATCTCCGACCGCGACGTGACACTGGTCATGGACGATACCTATGCGCTGCTGTCGCACGCTACAGCGGCCTTGGTCACGAGTGGAACGGCAACGCTCGAAACGGCCCTCTTCGATGTGCCGCAGGTGGTGTGCTACAAGACTCCCCTCCCGCATATCATCGCTTTCCTGCGTCGTCATCTGTTGCATGTGAAGTATATCTCGCTGGTTAATCTCATTGCCGATAGCGAGGTGGTCACCGAATTGGTGGCCGACACGTTTACGGTGAAGAATATCACCACCGAACTGCGCCGCATACTGCCCGGTGGCGACAACCGCCAACCGATGCTTGACGGATATGCCGCCGTGCGCCGTGCGCTCGGTACGGACGTCGCCCCAGACAATGCCGCACGTATCATGGTAGGGCTGCTGTCGTGGAACTGATGGGAAATCCATAGCCCGTCTTCGCTAAAGGCGGGTTGAAAATACTCATTAAAAATACCCGCAAAAAGAATCCGATTGAAAAGACCGCCTGTTTCCAAACGGTGTTTTCAATCGGATTTTTCTTTTTGTCTTTGACGGCGCGATTGCGTCAATCTATAAACCTGCGGGTGATGTCGCCGTACTGGTCGATGCGACGGTCGCGCAAGAATGGCCACCAACGGCGTACATCCTCACTGTGTGCGAGGTCTACATCGACAATGACGCTGTCTTCCTCGTTCTCACTTGACCGGTAGAGCATCTCGCCCTGCGGACCGACAACCATCGAACTGCCCCAGAACGTGATGCCCTCAGTCTGTGCGCTGGGGTCGGGCTCGAATCCTACGCGGTTGACCGATACTACGGGCAGACCGTTGGCCACGGCGTGTCCACGCTGTACGGTGGTCCATGCTTCGCGCTGGCGCTGCTGCTCGTCGGCGGTGTCGCTGGCGGCATAGCCGATGGCGGTGGGGTAGATGAGCAGTTCGGCTCCTTGGAGCGCCATGAGGCGCGCTGCTTCCGGATACCATTGATCCCAGCATACGAGCACGCCGAGACGTCCGACGCTGGTGTCAATGGGATGGAATCCCAGGTCGCCGGGTGTGAAGTAGAATTTCTCGTAGTAGGCCGGGTCGTCAGGGATATGCATCTTGCGGTAGCGGCCGGCTATCGTTCCGTCGCGCTCGATGACAACGGCCGTGTTGTGGTAGAGACCCGGTGCGCGGCGTTCGAAGAGCGAGGTGACGATGACGACCTGCAGTCGCTTGGCCAGTTGACCGAAGAAGTCGGTCGACGGACCGGGGATGGGTTCGGCGAGGTCGAAATTGTCGACGTCTTCCACCTGACAGAAGTAGAGCGAGTTGTGCAGTTCTTGCAGAACGATGAGTTCTGCACCGCGCTGGGCGAGACCTTCGATGCCTTTGGCCAATCGGGTCATATTGTCCTGCTTGTCGGCAGTATTGTGTTGTTGGAGATATCCTATTTTCATGATGTTTTGTTTTATTGTGCGTGGGATGCTTTGGAGTCCGCCTTTAGCGTTCCTTTGGGGTATTGCATGGTGCAGCAGTGTAGCGAACCGTGCTGTACGACAACGTAGGAGCAGTCGAGCCCTACAATCTCGCGGCCCGGGAAGGCCTTGCCAATGGTGTTCATGGCGGCGGCATCGAGGTCGGGCTGACCGTAGGTCGGCACGAGCACGGCACCGTTGATGATGAGGAAGTTGGCGTAGGTGGCCGGCAATCGCTCTCCATCGCGTAGGATTGGTCGAGGAGAAGGCAACGGAAATAGGCGGTAGGGTTGTCCGTCGATGGTGCGGAGGGTGCGCAGTTGTTCTTCCATCAGGTGCAGTTCGGCATATTGCTCGTCATTGGGGTCGTCGCAGGCCATATATAATATGGTGTTGTCCGGCGCGATGCGCACGAGTGTATCGATATGTCCGTCGGTGTCGTCGCCGATGAGCGAACCGTGGTCAATCCAAACAACGCGGTCGGCCTGCAGTGCTTCGACAAGATACTTTTCGATCTCTTCGCGGGTCATCGGTTGATTGCGGTGTGGTGCGAGAAGACAGGGTGAGGTGGTGAATATGGTGCCTTGGCCGTCGCTTTCGATGGCACCGCCCTCAAGTACAAAGTCGAGGTGCGACTCGTAAGTGCCGCGCAGCAATCCGGTATCGTAGAGATGGCGGTTGATGGCATTGTCTTTTTCGGCCTCAAACTTGTCGCCCCATCCATTGAACCGGAAGTCAAGCAGACGGCAGTCTGTGCCGTCGGTCAGCGTGATGAAGGCGTGGTCGCGTGCCCAAGTATCATCGGAGGGGCAGGTGACATAGTGTATGCGGTCGGCTACGTCTTTGGTCGTGACGTGCCGCATGTAGTTTTTTATTTCGTCGGGAAAGGGGGAGACGATGACAAGCGGCTGGCGACGGGCAATCTCGATGGCCAACGAGATATAGGTAGTGGTAATCTCGCAGAGTATCGGTTTCCAGTCGGTTTCGCCGTGCGGCCAAGTGAGTTGCACAAAGTCCTGTTCTTCCCATTCGGCGGGAAGACGATAGTGGCGTAGGGTGTTGTCTTGCTTTATCATATGGCGTGTACAAAATTTCGGTACGCAAAATTACGCAAAAAATGTCAAACGGCCCGCTTTCGCTTCTGTTTTGTGTCACAGTGGCCGGGTGGAGCGAGATTTGAAAGCGTGCGGTTGCACACTTGATGGTAGATTGTGCGGTTTTCGGTGACGAATTGTAAGTTTTGGGTTAATTTTTGTTTTGAAAATATCAAATAACGATAAATTGCTACCCGATTTGTTTGCCTTTCCCCTCGAATCTCTATAACTTTGCATGAAATATCCGCTAATGAGGCGGACTGTAAAAGACAATAATTAAGTAGGTGTTCAAAGTATAATAGACACCTGCTGCTCATAAATATTTACGAATAATTTTGAATACCTACTTAGCATGAAACATACATTGAGAAGTGCCGTCTGCACGGAAGGCCGCCGAATGGCCGGCGCGCGTGCCCTATGGGTGGCTACAGGCATGAAGCGTGAGCAGTTTGGCAAGCCCATCATCGCCGTGGTCAACTCCTTCACCCAGTTTGTTCCCGGACACACCCATCTGCACGAGATCGGTCAGATTGTGCGTGAGGAAATCGAGCGCATGGGTTGCTATGCAGCCGAGTTCAACACCATCGCCATCGACGACGGTATTGCCATGGGACATGACGGTATGCTCTACTCCCTGCCCTCGCGCGACATCATCGCCGACTCCGTGGAGTACATGGTCAATGCCCACAAGGCCGATGCCATGATCTGCATCTCCAACTGTGACAAGGTGACCCCCGGCATGCTGATGGCCGCCATGCGACTCAATATCCCTACGGTATTCTGTTCGGGCGGACCGATGGAGGCTGGACGGTGGCACGGAGAAAATGCCGACCTCGTCACGGCCATGATCAAGGGAGCCGACCCTTCGGTGAGCGATGACGACATGGCCGAATTGGAAGGCTGTGCCTGTCCCGGTTGTGGCAGTTGCTCGGGGATGTTCACGGCCAACTCAATGAACTCGCTTACCGAGGCTATCGGTCTGGCACTGCCCGGCAACGGCACCATACTTGCCACCCACGAAAACCGTGTACGGCTCTTCCGCGATGCGGCACGACAGATTGTAAAGAACGCCTTGGCCTACTATGAGGACGGCGACGAGAGCGTCTTGCCCCGTAGTATCGCCACCCGCGAAGCCTTCCTCAATGCCATGACGCTCGATATCGCCATGGGCGGAAGTACCAATACCGTGCTTCACCTGCTGGCTGTGGCTCAAGAGGGAGGAGTAGACTTTACCATGAACGATATCGACCGGCTCAGTCGCCATGTGCCCTGCCTTTGCAAACTGGCGCCCAATACGCAGAAATACAGCGTGCAGGAGTGCGGACGTGCAGGAGGAATACTCGGAATTATGGGCGAACTCAACCGTGGACAACTCATCAACGGGAGTGTGCACCGCGTAGACGGCATGACGCTGGATGAGGCCATGCATAAGTACGACATCACAGGCGAGCAGGTGGATGCTGAAGCCGACCGTATCTATCGGTCTGCGCCGGGCCGCCGCTTCTCTACGGTGATGGGCAGTCAGAATGCCCAATGGGAAACGCTTGACGCCGACCGTGAGAACGGATGTATACGTTCCTTGCAGCACGCCTATACCAAGGATGGCGGACTGGCTGTGCTCTTCGGCAATATTGCGCAAGACGGTTGTGTCATCAAGACGGCCGGAGTAGACCCCGACTTTTGGACGTTCAGCGGTCCGGCCAAGGTGTACGATTCGCAGGAAGATGCTTGCGAGGCCATCCTCGGCGGAAAGGTACAGAGCGGCGACTGCGTGGTCATCACCCATGAGGGTCCCAAGGGAGGCCCCGGTATGCAGGAGATGCTCTACCCCACATCATATATCAAGAGCATGCACCTCGGCAAAGAGTGTGCTCTCATCACCGACGGACGGTTTTCTGGCGGAACGAGCGGACTGAGTATCGGTCATATATCGCCCGAGGCCGCAGCCGGCGGCAATATAGGAAAGGTCAAGGATGGTGACATCATTGACATCGACATACCCCATCGTAGTATCAATGTGCGGCTCTCTGACGAGGAACTGGACGCACGTCCGCAACAACCCCTCCGCCGCCAACGTACCGTCAGCAAGGCACTGCGAGCCTATGCGCAGAGTGTAAGTTCGGCGGACAAGGGCGGTGTACGCATCATCTGATACTTTTAGAACTCACCAGTAGCGCGCCCTCATGTCGGCGGCGCGCTCCCAAAAGAAGCAGTTATGAAACAGATAACAGGGGCGGAGGCCCTGATGCGCTCACTTCGCGATGAAGGAGTGACAACCATCTTCGGCTATCCCGGCGGTGCCATCATGCCCGTCTTTGATGCCCTCTACGACTATACTCGGGGCGAGCGGAAAGCGTTTGACCACATTCTTGTGCGCCACGAACAGGCCGCTGCCCACGCTGCAGAAGGATATGCCCGGGTCAGCGGCGGGGTAGGAGTATGCCTCGTGACCAGTGGACCGGGTGCCACCAATACGCTGACAGGTGTGGCCGATGCTATGATCGACTCCACGCCGATTGTTGTCATCGCCGGACAGGTAGGTACAGATGCGCTGGGCACGGATGCCTTCCAGGAGGTAGACCTTGTCGGTCTGGCGCAGCCTATCAGCAAGTGGAGTTACCAGATACGCCGTCCTGAGGATGTGGCGTGGGCCGTGAGCCGCGCTTTCTATATCGCGCGGACAGGCCGTCCCGGACCAGTCGTGCTCGACTTCCCCAAGAATGCGCAGACTGGTATGACCGATTGGCAACCGGTGAAGGTCACCTCCGTGCGCAGCTATCTTCCCTATCCCGACATCGACGGACTGGCCGTAGCAGAAGCGGCTTCCCTCATCAACAGTGCTCAAAGACCGCTTGCCCTTGTGGGACACGGGGTCGAACTGGGCGGGGCGCAGGAGGAACTGGCACGCTTTCTTGAGCGTGCCGACATACCGGCCGCCCGCACCTTGCTCGGACTTTCTGCCCTTCCCTCCGACCATCCGCTCTCGATGGGTATGCTGGGCATGCACGGCAACTATGCGCCCAATGTCATGGAGCAGCGTTGCGATGTGCTCATAGCCATTGGTATGCGCTTCAGCGACCGCGTGACGGGTCGTCTTGATACGTATGCCCGCCAAGCAAAGATTATCCATCTTGATGTCGATGCTTCTGAGATCAATAAAAACGTGCGGACGGATGTTGCCGTTGTCGGTGACTGCAAGATGTCGCTTCCGGCCATTACCGCTTTGCTCGACAAGGCCGACCACACAGCGTGGAAAGCCAGTTTCCGTCCCTACTTTGAGGAAGAAAACGCCAAGGTCATACAACCTGCCATTCATCCTACGGACGGTCCGCTGCTCATGGGCGAGGTGGTCAACGCTGTAGCTGAGGCTACCGGCGGAGAAGCTGTGCTCGTCACCGATGTGGGGCAGAACCAGATGCTCTCCTGCCGGTATTTCAAGTTCCGCAAGAAACTCAGCGTCGTCACCAGCGGCGGATTGGGAACGATGGGCTTTGGTCTGCCTGCCGCTGTCGGGGCCACGTTTGGTGCGCCCGACCGTACGGTATGCCTGTTTACGGGTGATGGCGGTTTCCAAATGAGCATACAGGAACTGGGTACCATCATGGAACAACAGGCTCCGGTGAAGGTCATCCTGATGAACAACAACTATCTCGGCAATGTGCGCCAATGGCAGGATATGTTCTTCGGCGGCCGCAAGTCGTTCACCCGGATGCTCAACCCCGACTATCGTACCATCTGTGCTGGATACGGCATCGCCTATGGCCTTGTCACCGACCGCAGCGACCTCGCTGCCGCTATCGACCGTATGCTTGCCATCGATGGCCCGTATGTGCTGGAGTGCGCGGTCAAGGAGGAAGACAATGTCTTGCCGATGACACCTCCGGGAAAGAATGTCGACGAGATGATGCTCGAAGTGTCGCTCTGACAATGTTTTTCACAAGCATGTCCTCCCTACAATATATAATAATAAGAGGGGCGTGCAGCAAATGTGCATGATATGGAATTGAAACTGTATACACTGCTGATCTATTCGGAGAATGTGGCTGGCGTGCTCAGTCAGGTGACGGCCGTATTCACCCGGAGACAGGTCAATATCGAAAGTATCGTTGCCTCGGCATCAAGTCTCGACGGCATACACAAATATACAATCACCGCCTGGAGCGATGAGGAACAGATAGAGAAGATCACCCGACAGATAGAAAAAGTAATCGATGTGGTGAAGGCTGACTATTATCTCGACGAACAACTTTTCATCCATGAGATAGCCCTGTACAAGATATCCACACCTGTGTTGCTCAACAATCCGGAAGTGTCGCGTGCCGTCCGTATTGCCGATGCTCGCATGATGGAGGTCAACCCGACCTATTCCACCATCGAACTGACCGGGCTCCCGGAGGAACTCAAGGCGCTCTATGACAAACTCGACAGTTTCGGCTGTATCTTGCAATATTCCCGTTCGGGCCGCATAGCCGTGACACGCAGTATCAAGGAGCCGGTCGCCGACTATCTCAATGGCAATGCCTGAATACGGCCAAGGCAAAATCTAAAAACCCCATTGTAAATATCAAGAAATGCAATTACTCAGCAAAGTAGGAACCTATAGGTTTCTCGTCGAACCTTTCCATTGCGATTTCTCGCATCAACTATTTATCGGCCATCTGGGCAACCATATGCTCAATGCGGCCGACTTCCATTCCAATGACCGTGGATATGGTATGAACTATCTCAATCCGCTCCACCGTACTTGGGTACTTTCGCGTTTGGTCATAGAGATGGAACGTATGCCTATGGCCTACGAAAAGATAGATGTCAGTACATGGGTGGACGGTGTGATGCGTTTCTTCACGAGCCGAAACTTTGCCGTCCGTACCGATGATGGACAAATCTGTGGCTACGGACGCAGCATTTGGGCGATGATCGATACCGACACCCGACAGCCTGTAGACATCCTCGCCGTGCACGACGGACTCATCAAGGAATATATCGATGAGGAGACCCCGTGTCCTATCGCACCCTTCTCGCGGGTGAAGACCAAGGCCACCGAACAACCGCAACATGTGATTGATACGCAGTATAGCGATGTCGATGTCAACGGTCATGTCAATAGTGTGAAGTACATAGAGCATATCCTCGACCTTTGGCCCCTCTCTTGGCACAAGACCCACCGGTTGAAGCGACTCGAAATTGCTTATGTGGCCGAAACGCATGCGGGCGACCGCTTGGGCTTTATTACCAAAGAAGTGGGCGAAGGCGTATACGACGTGATCACGGTGAAGTACACCGCACCCGATGCCGAAGCCGTAGAGGTGTGCCGCAGCCGCATCGTCTTCGAAGGTATTCAGTGACGGTTTTTATTGTCACTTAGAACCTGTTAAGGAAGAAAATTAAAAAGCGGACGACCGGTCCGCTGAAAGTATAATCGCGGGCGTCAACCGTGGCGCACCGCACAAAAAGTAATACAATATGGCAGAAATGAATTTCGGTGGCGTCGTCGAGACGGTCGTCACCAGCAAGGAGTTTTCACTGGAGAAGGCACGCGAAGTGCTGGGAGGAGAGACAATCGCCATCCTCGGATACGGTATACAAGGTCCCGGTCAGGCCGGCAACCTGCGCGACAACGGTTTCAATGTGATTGTCGGTCAGCGTCCGGGCAAAACCTACGACAAGGCCGTGGCCGACGGATGGGTACCCGGAGAGACCCTGTTCTCTGTAGAAGAGGCTGCACAGAAGGGTACGGTCATCTGTATGTTGCTCTCCGATGCCGGACAAATTGCCGTATGGCCTACCATCAAGCAGTATCTCACACCGGGCAAGACCCTTTACTACTCACACGGTTTTGCCATCAACTGGAATGACCGTACAGGTGTCGTTCCCCCCGAAGATATCGACGTCATCATGGTTGCCCCCAAGGGGTCGGGCACCTCGCTGCGTACGATGTTCCTCGAAGGCCGCGGTCTCAATTGCTCTTATGCCGTCTATCAGGACGCTTCGGGCAAGGCCGAGGAGAAAACGCTTGCGTTCGGTATCGGTATCGGTGCCGGCTATCTTTTCAAGACGACCTTCCAGCGTGAGGCTACAAGCGACCTTACCGGTGAGCGTGGATCGTTGATGGGTGCTATCGAAGGACTCTTCGAAGCACAGTATGAGGTGCTTCGTGAGCACGGACATTCTCCTTCGGAGGCCTTCAATGAGACTATCGAAGAACTTACGCAGAGCCTCATGCCGCTCTTTGGCGAGAAGGGTATGGACTGGATGTACGCCAACTGCTCGACCACCGCTCAGCGCGGTGCACTCGACTGGGCTCCCCGTTTCCGTGAGGCCATCAAGCCAGTCATGGAGTGGCTCTACCTTTCTGTGCAGACCGGACATGAAGCACAAGTGTCTATCGACAGCAACTCGAAGGCTGACTACCGCGAGAAACTCAATGCCGAACTGAAAGCCATGCGCGAAAGCGAAATGTGGCAGGCTGGCGTCACCGTACGCAAACTCCGTCCCGAAAACGAAATGGAATAAAAATGGCAGGAGGGCTTCTTCTGCCTTCCCAAGAAAAAAACGAATATCCCACACAAAAAGCCCGGTCGCAGACAAGACGCTGCAGCCGGGCTTTTTGTGTGGGGTATTGGGGTGATGGGATTATGCCTTGTTGTCTTCCGCTGTTGTCTGTGCGGTAGCCGTGGTCTGCGGGTTGACCACAGAGCGGATATATATGTCGCGTTGCGGGAAGGGTATCTCGATGTGGTGGGCATTGAGCGTGTTGTAGATGGCTTCCTTGATGCGTCCGGTCATGCCAAACTTCTCTTCGACGAGCACCCAGTAGGTGACAAACAGATTGACGCTATTATCGCCGAAGTCATCGAACACCACGTCGACAGGTTTCTTCTGGGAGATGATGTCGCGTCCGTCACGCGACTTGGTCATCTGGGAACGGACGGCCTCGATGAGCATCTGACGCACGTCTTCCACATTGGCGCCATAGGCGACGCCGACGGGCACCTTCACCATCTCGTAGGAGTGGTTCTTGGTGATGTTTTTGAAGTTCTTGTTGAAGAGCGAACTGTTGAGGAATGCTATCACGCATCCGTCGGCCGTGATGACCTGTGTCGACTGGTAGGTGATGCTGTCCACCTTGCCGCGTATGCCGTCGCACTCGATGAAGTCGCCCACGCGTACACGTCCCGTCATCAGTGAGATGCCGTAGAAGAAGTTCTCAAGCAAGTCTTTCATGGCGAAACCGACACCAGTGGCGAGTCCGGCGGAGATGACAGAGATGGCGGTCGAGGGTATCTTCAGCATCTTGATGGAGATGATGGCGTACAGACCCCACACGCAGATGGCGATGATGTTGTTGGCCAAGGTAAAGTTGGGCTTGCCGTTGACCATCACCTTCGGTTTGCGGTACTTGTGGTAGACCGACCGTATGAGGTAGTTGAAGTAGCGGAAGAGGAAGAACATCGACAGTACAGCCACCAACTTAGCGATGGAGAGCTGCACGATGCCGGGCACATTGATAAAGTTGGTGACGATGATGCCAAACACGGTCTCGGTGAGGTCGAATACGTTGGAGGCCCACCAGATGGACAACATCACGGAGAATACGCCCAGTATCGGTACGAGAGCCATGGAGATAAGGTCGTAGAACCAGGTGACGTTGATGTAGGGGGCATGGTCGGAGTAGACGATGCTGATTTTCGAAACCGTCGAACGGGGCTTTTCTTGGGCTGGCGTCTTGCGCTTGCCTTTGTTCTGTGCATCGGCTTTGGCAGCATAGATGCGCTTGTTGAGGTGCTTCTCCTCATAGGCGGCGAGGATGTCGTAGATGCAGGTGATGCTCTGTATACAACTCAACTGGAACATCCACCATATCAGTACCTGTACCGAGAGCAGCGTATAGCCGTACCAGGCCGAGACGGTGGAGAAAATCATCAGCACGAGCGAAATCCAAGTGTAGAAGATGTCGTAGTGGGGGATGTTGTCTTTGTAGCGTGTGATGACGCGCCACTGCCACAGCGTGAAGAGCAACAGTATCGGCGGGAAGATGAGTTGCACAGTACTGTTGGGGATGAACATGATGCGGAACGAGATGACGATAAACGACATCAGCATGATGGGCGTGTAGATGCGGAAGCCGCTCTTAATCTGGTCGCCTGTAAGACGTATGAGCAACGATACAAAGATGGCGGCCAACAACCAGGCGTACTCAATGAGCAACTTGGAGGCCATCAAGAAGAAATTGTGGTACATGAACGTGCGGGCCACCATCACCGATACGGCAAAGATAATCATGGCCGCAGCAAGGATGAGGCAGACCTTCTTCTTCATGAACTCCTCGGTGCGGTAACGCTTCGGTACGAGCCAGCGTACGAGCACGTTGCTTAGCAGGGCGGCAATGAAGATGTAGAAGATGATAAATCCGGAGAGACCTACCACGATAGGGCCGCGCCACTGTGAGGGTACAGGACGGTTCTTACCGTTGACGGTGCGTACATGCTCGGTCTCGTACTTGTTGGTGAAGTCGATCTTGGCCTCGTTGAAGGAACGGGGTAGGGTGGCGAGAATCTCAAAGTAGTTGTCGTCGCCGTTGACAAAGATGCTGTGCTGTATGATGTTGTAGCGCTGAAGGGCGTAGTCGTTGACCTTCTTGAGTTTCTCGCCCACCATCTTGTAGTGCTCATTGTCCTTTATGAGTTGCTCGCGTATCTTGGTGATGTTGTTGCGCAGAGCGGTGGCGTAGTTGATACAGGTCATACGTTCGGCCTGCGCGTGCTTGTCGAGCATGAAGGGCTGTGACTTGTTGGCGGCAGGCTTTGGGCGGTCGGCGGCACCGGCAGGCGGAGCAGCGGGTCGGTCGAGCGATGGGGGAATGCTGCGCAACGACTTGATGAGTGCATCGTAGCGGGCCACTTCGGTGTCGATGTAGGCGATAATCTTGTCGTAGGGCATGCGTCGCTTGTTGAACTTGCGGTAGAGATCGGTAGCCTCATGGCAGGCGTAGGTCATGTCGAACGTGTAGTCCTGTTTCTGCGAGTAGAGCATCAGGGCTATCTGGTCGCTCTTCTGCATGAGACTGACCATCTGCTCGTGTTGGGCGTTGCTGCGTGAACTGTAGCGTGCGATATTCTGCGTCTGCTCCTGATAAGCACTCTCCAGTTCGGCGCAGAGCACCGAAAGTGTGGAAGCGAGATTCTTCTCCTTGAGCACGGCTCCTGCCGGAAGACATGCCGCAAGGATGCAAATGAACAAAATAATTCTCTTCATGTGGGTAGTTGATGTATGACTTTGCTTGATTTGAGGCGTGTCCGGAAAAATCCGTCAAAAACGGTTTTTCAGAACCCGCACTGACTGTATTCGGTGTGCAAAGGTACTCCATTTTTTTCAACGCAAACGGTATTGCAGTTCTGAAAAACAATAAAAAATGGAGGTAACGGTGAAAAATGTCATCTTTTGCAGCCGATAAACCGATTTTTTTGTATAACTTTGCACTCCGTAATCGAAAGGGTGGTTACCAGAGTGGCCAAATGGGGCAGACTGTAAATCTGCTGGCGATGCCTTCGGTGGTTCGAATCCATCACCACCCACATTTTGTAATTGATAGGGTAAGACTTCTTCTGCGCAAGCTGGAAGAGGTCTTTTTTGTTTTATCGTCCTTACCCTCACTTACCGTTGTCAGTGGTTTTTCTGACCAACAATCCTTCACGTATTTCTATTTCTTCCTCGTCGACAAGATAGGCAATGGCGTTGTCGAGCGCATCGGTGGGTATGGTGAGACGGGCCAACTCTGCCGGATGGTGAGGTTGACCGTCGGCGAAAAAGTCCAGCAACCGCTCACGGGCCGACCGCTCGGCTGCCTCATGTCCGTTGCCATTGTGGGCGACGCATACGTCGCACTGTCCGCAGTCGGTCGATTCGGTCTCGCCGAAGTAGCGCAGGAGTTGGCGCGAGCGGCACACATCGTCGTTGGTGGCATATCCGATGACGGTATTTATCCGTTGGATGAACTGCTCCTTGCGTTGCTCATAGACGGATTGCGGCAGGGCGAGGCGCTCGGGTTCGATACGGTTGCAGATATAAGTGATGAGTGGTGTCTTGCGTTGGGGAATGAAGTGCAGTATGCGTCGTCGGCTCAGGTCTTTGAGCAGAAGGTATACCTGTTGTCGGGTCAGACCGGACGTGCGGGCCAGGAGTCCCTCGTCGATATATACATAGTCGGAGAACAGACCGCCGTAGCAGCGCAGCAACGTCGTGACCAATAGGTCTTCGCGCGGGGCAAGGTAGTTGAGACGGTAGAGGTCGTTGCGGCCGAGGAGAAACATGAGCCGTGCGTTGTTCTCCGGTTCCATGTCGTACTCGATGTATCCGGCTCGTGAGAGAATTTTCAGTGAGGCATTGACCGGTATAGGGAAATGCTTGAAGGACTGGCAGAAGCGGTCGATGTCGAAGGCGAAGGTATGGCCGCGTCCGCTTCCGGCACCAATTTGGAAAAAGTAGGCAAGGTGGTTGTAGACATTGAAGATGTACTCTTTGTCGGGAAATTCGTCGACGATGCGCTTTTGCAGTTTGCGCTCGTCACTGTCGTCATAGAGCAGTACGGCGAATGACTTGTTGCCGTCGCGCCCCGCGCGTCCCGCTTCTTGGAAATAGGCTTCCAGCGAACTGGGACAATCCATGTGTATCACGAGGCGCACGTCGGGTTTGTCGATGCCCATACCAAAGGCGTTGGTGGCCACCATGACGCGCACCTGGTCATCGTGCCACGCTTTTTGCCGCTCATCCTTGGTGCTGTGTTCCAGTCCTGCGTGGTAGTAGGTGGCGGTCAGTCCTTCCTGCTGGAGTAGGTCGCAGACCTCGGCGCACCGCTTGCGGCTGCGTACATAGATGATGGCTGTACCTGGTACGGAACGCAGTATGTGTATGGCCTCGGTATTCTTGTCGGTGGCGCGGCGCACGACGTAAGCCAGATTCTTGCGCTCGAAACTCATGCGGAAGACGCGCTTCTCGGCGAATGCCAAGCGCTCTTGTATGTCGTCGACTACCTGTGGGGTGGCGGTGGCTGTGAGTGCCAGTACGGGCGCGTCGGGCTTGATGCGTCGGATGTCGGCGATGTGAAGGTAGGAGGGACGGAAGTCGTAGCCCCACTGACTGATACAGTGGGCCTCGTCGACGGTAATGAAACTCACGCGCATATGGCTGAGTTTGGTCTTGAACAAGTCTGAGGCGATACGCTCAGGCGACACATAAAGCAGTTTGGTGTCGCCGAGAATGCAGTTTTCGAGGGTGGTGAGTATCTCGCGCCGGGTCATGCCGGAATAGATGGCGGCTGCCATGATGCCCCGCCGACGGAGATTCTGCACCTGGTCTTTCATCAGGGCGATGAGTGGCGTGACAACAATGCACACCCCTTCCTGGGCCAAGGCCGGTACTTGGAAGGTGATGGACTTTCCGCCGCCTGTGGGCATGAGTCCCAAAGTGTCGTGTCCGCTGGCTATGCTCTCGACAATCTCGCGCTGTATGCCGCGGAAATCGGCATACCCCCAGTACTGCCGGAGTATGCCGAGATATTGTTCTTCATTGTATGCCACAGTGCGGATGGACTTTTAAATGTCGTCGTCGGTGTCTTCAGTAGGGCGGATGTCCTCTATCTGCAGTTGTACGAGGTTGCGCTTGAATACGTTGTCCTCTATGGTATAGGCGATGTCGAAACTGCGCTTCGACTTGATGTAGCGTGCCGATGCGCTCTGTCCGAAGGCGATGCCGTTGACGACATTGCTCGATTTCGAATCGACCAGTTCGAGTTTGATATGCTCCTGTTCGCGTCCTACCACCTTGCTCGTGCCGTAGTCATAGACACCGACGGTACAGAATACAGGTTTGGGGTTACACGGGCCGAACGGCGAGAAACGTTTCAGGTCGTTGTGTAGCCGCTTGGTGATGTCGCGGAAGTCGATGATGGCATCGATATTGAGTGAGGCCTCAGTCTGTTCGGGCTGTATGTGCTCGTCGACGTATTTCTGGAAACGGCGGCGGAACTCGGGTATGTCTGCCCATCGGAGGGTGAGCCCGGCTGCGTAGGTATGTCCGCCGAAGTTGATGAGCATGTCGCGACAACTCTTGATGGCCGAGTAGATGTCGAAACCGGTCACGCTGCGTGCCGAGCCAGTGGCCAGGTCGCCGTCACGGGTTAGGACGATCGTGGGACGGAAGTAGATCTCGGTGAGACGGGAGGCTACAATGCCGATGACGCCTTTTTTCCATCCCTCGTCGTAGAGCACGATGGAGGAACGGTGACGCTGGCTTTCGAGGCGCGATACAATCTGGTTGGCCTCCTCGGTCATGTGCTTGTCGATGTTCTTTCGCTTGTCGTTGTACAGGTCGATATGGCGTGCTTTCTCGATGGCGGAGGGCAGTTCGCGCTCTACGAGCAGATCGACACTCTCGCGTCCGCTCTCCATACGTCCGGAGGCATTGATGCGTGGTCCTATCTTGAAGACAATGTCGCTCATGGAGATGTCTCTTCCGCTCAGTCCGCAGATGTCGATAATGGCGCGCAGACCTACGCTTGGGTTTTGGTTGAGTATCTTCAGACCGTGGAAGGCGAGGATGCGGTTCTCGTCGGTGACGGGTACGATGTCGGCGGCGATGCTTACTGCGCAGAGGTCGAGCAGGGGGATGAGCCGCGAGAAGGGTATGCCGTTGTTCTTGGCGAAAGCCTGCATCAGTTTGAAGCCTACACCGCAGCCACAAAGGTGCTTGAAGGGGTAGGGATCGTCTTCGCGCTTGGGATTGAGGATGGCGACGGCATCGGGCAGTTCGTCGTCGGGTACATGATGGTCACAGATGATGAAGTCTATGCCCAACGATTTGGCATAGGCTATCTCCTCGATGGCCTTGATGCCGCAGTCGAGGATGATGATGAGTTTTACGCCGGCTTCGTGGGCGTAGTCTATTCCCTTTTTGCTCACGCCATATCCCTCGTCGTACCGGTCGGGAATGTAGTACTCTATGTTGGAGTAGAACTGCTGCAGAAACTTGTAGACCAGGGCCACGGCTGTACATCCGTCTACGTCGTAGTCACCGTAGACGAGTATGCGCTCTTTCCGGCCCATGGCATCATTGAGTCTGTCTACAGCAATGTCCATATCCTTCATGAGGAACGGATTGATAAGGTCGGCCAACTGGGGGTGGAAAAACCGTTTGGCCGCCGACTCGGTAGTGATGCCCCGACGCAGTAGCAACTGTGCCAGGATGGGACTGATGTGTAGCTTTTCTCCTAATTCTTCTGCTGCCTGCAGTTCTTCTGCTGTAGGCGGCGCGTAATTCCATTTGAAAAGCATGTATATTGTATTTTCTTGTTTTCTTCTTCACGGGCGGATGCTCTTGGAAAATTTCCGCCGGGGACGGGGTGAGTGAAAGATTGTGTAAAGTTACGAAATAAAAATGTAACTTTCGGCACAGCACTGTGTTTTTTACATTATTTCTGATTGCCTAAGGCGACGTGCAAGGAGTGGACGGCTGGTCCTGATTTGGCGTGGGGCTTGGTCGTAGTGAAGGGTAAGATGCCAGGAAACTGTCAAAGGCGATTTAGAAAATCTGCATTGTCGCTTTTCATGTGTTTCTTGCAAAAGGCTTCACCCAATAGAAAACCCTCCTCGTAGAGACGCTCCAGTTTGTCTGTGTCTTTCTCCATACGGCTCACTTCGAGCGGACGTACGGGGCGTATGCAAATGATTTGTCCCGATTCCTCCAACTGGTCGATGAGGTCGAGTTGGCGGTTGTAGGCATCGATGCGATGGCTCAGTACTACGCGCAGTCTCGGATATTTGCGGTAGATGAACCGCGGTATCTTCCGGTCATGTCCGGTGTTGCGATAACCTTTGTTGCGGGTGAGTACGACCACGTTGCGACTATGCCCGGTCTCCATAGCGCGCATCACGGGTATGCTGTCGACAATGCCGCCGTCGAGCATGGGTATACCGTCTATATTGACAATCTTGCTCACGTAGGGCAGGCTGCTCGATGCCCGTACTACGTCGAGTACGCGCTGGCGGTCGTGCTTCTCCTGCAGGTACATAGGCCGACCTGTGAGACAGTTGGTTGTCACCATCTCAAACTCGCACGGGTTGGAGAAATAGGTGTCGTAGTCGTAGGGAATGTACTCGTTGGGAAACTTGTCGTAGAGCAACTTCTGATCGAAAATGCAACCCTGCGTCACCAAATGGCGCAGACCGATATAGTCGTAGCGTGCAAGGTAGTCGATATTGGAAATGCGTGCCCGTCGCGGCTGGTGGCTCATGTATGACAGACCGTTGCATGCCCCCGCTGACACTGCGACGACATAGTTGAAGTAGAGACGGTATTTCATAAAACCGTCGAGCACGCCGCTTGTGAAGACGCCACGCATGCCCCCTCCTTCAAGTACAAGTCCGGTATTGCTGTCTACAAACATGAGCCTTTCTCTGTATATTCGTTAGTTGCAAAATTACTTATTTTTCTTGTAATAATATGCAGCCTGATGGTAAATAACGTCGTGAAAGTGCATGATTTATTGCAAATTGGATACTTATGCCGGGCTTTTCTTTTGCTTTGTCCTTTATTTACAGTATCTTTGCATGCAAAATTATCTCAAGAGATACAATCATGTTCAGTAAAGAGACCTACGCAGGCCGTCGCGCCAAGTTGAAAGAACTTGTAAAGGACGGCATCATCATACTCTTCGGCAACAACGAGTCACCCTGCAACTTTCCGGCCAACGGTTATGCACCGTTCCGTCAGGATTCGTCATTTCTCTACTATTTCGGACAAAACCGTGACGGACTCGTGGGAGTCATTGACATCGACAATGATATAGAAACCCTCGTGGGAGACGATATCGACATCGAGGATATCGTATGGTACGGCAGCGTCGACAGCGTACATGATATGGCGGCACAGGTGGGTGTGCACAATACCGCCCCGATGAAGTCGCTCAAGACCATCTGCAACGATGCACTTCGCCAGAAGCGCCGCGTACACTTCCTCCCTCCCTATCGTGCTGACATCAAGATACAAATCTTCGACCTGCTGGGCATTCATCCCGCGCAGCAAAAGGAGGCGGCCAGTCTCGACCTTATCAAGGCCGTGGTGAAGATGCGGTCTACCAAGGAGGCTCAGGAAATAGAGGAACTGGAGCGTGCCGCAGTCATCGGCTACAAGATGCACACGACGGCAATGAAACTCACTCGTCCGGGTGTCACCGAAAAGTATGTGGGCGGACAGGTTGACGGCATTGCCAACTCGTATGGCGCAATGGTCAGTTTCCCAACCATCTTTACGCAGCACGGCGAGATCATGCATGGCAATCCGTCGTTGGCAACACTTGAGAGCGGACGTCTTGTACTCTGTGACGCAGGTGCCGAAACGGTCAACAATTATTGTTCGGACAACACCCGCACCTATCCGGTCAATGGCAAGTTTACCAGTCGCCAACTGGAAATCTACTCTATCGTTGAGGCTTGTCACGACTATGTGCTCAAGGCTGCCAAGCCCGGTGTGAAATATTTTGACGTACATTTGGCGGTATGCAAACTCATGACCGACCGTCTGAAAGAGATTGGTCTGATGAAGGGCGATACCGAGGAGGCCGTTGCAGCCGGTGCCCACGCGATGTTCCTTCCCCACGGACTGGGCCACATGATGGGCATGGACGTACACGATATGGAGAGCCTTGACCAAATCAATGTCGGATTTGATGAGGAGACCCGTCCCCGTCTCGACCAGTTCGGTACCAACTGCTTGCGCATGGGCCGTCGCCTGGAAGAAGGATTTGTGGTCACCGACGAACCGGGCATCTATTTCATCCCCGCCCTCATCGATGACTGGAAAGCATCGGGACATTGTGCCGAATTCCTCAACTTCGATATGCTGGAAACCTACAAGGACTTCGGAGGCATACGCATAGAGGACGATGTGCTCATTACCGCTGACGGCTGCCGCTTCATCGGCAAAGACCGCATACCCTACCATCCTCAGGATATCGAGGCGTTCATGCAGAACAACTGACGGATGTTGTTCTTACAAAAACAAAAGACAAAGGAAAAGTAATACAAACATAATCCAAGAAAAGAATGAAGAAAATACTGACACTCGCACTCGTTGCCTTCGCCGCTGTCGGCGCAAGCGCAGCAGAGAAGGCTGACTCGGTGAACAAAAACAAACCGGTGTTCACCGTTGTTAAGGAAAACCCCATCACAAGCATCAAGGACCAGAACCGCAGCGGTACGTGCTGGGACTACTCGACACTGTCGTTCTTTGAGGCCGAGATCCTCAAGGCTACCGGCAAGACCTACGACCTCTGTGAGTCTTTCGTAGCCAACAAAAACTATATGGACCGTGCCATTCAGGTGGTTCGTCTGCATGGCGACTGCCAGTTCTCTCAAGGCGGTTCTGCCTACGACGTACTTTACGTACTGAAGAATTACGGTATCTGTCCCGAGGACGCCATGCCTTTCCCCGGCTCTCTCTATGGTGACTCACTCAACAACTTCAACGAGTTCTTCGGTCAACTTGAGCCTTACGTGGCCGGTATCTCCAAGAGTTCTGCCAAGAAGATTTCCGGACAGTGGAAGGTCGGACTTCAGGGCATTCTTGACGCCTACCTTGGCGAGTGTCCCGAGAAGTTCAACTACCAGGGCAAGAGCTACACTCCGAAGACCTTCGCTGCCAGCCTCGGTCTCGACTGGAACAACTACGTGTCTGTCACCAGTTACTCTCACAAGCCTTACTACACTCAGTATGCCGTAGAGGTACAGGACAACTGGCGCAACCCGCTGTCTTGGAACCTTCCTATGGAGGATATGGCCCGCATCATCGACAATGCCGTGATGAATGGCTACACCGTAGCATGGGGTGGCGACGTGTCTGAGCCGGGCTTCACCCGCAAGGGACTTGCCTACTTCTATGACACCAAGAAGATGGAAAACCTGGCTGGAAGCGATATGGCCCACTGGCTGAAACTTACTCCTGCCAAGCGTACCAGCATCGTAGACTCACTCGGTTGCACTGTTCCCGAACTCACCCCGACTCCCGAGCAGCGTCAGGAGCGTTACGACAACTGGGAACTCACCGATGACCACGGCATGCTCATCTATGGTATCGCCAAGGATCAGAATGGCAAAGAATACTATATGGTGAAGAACTCTTGGGGCGAGACCGGTGACTACAAGGGTATCTGGTACATGACCAAGAACTTCATCGTAGCCAACACGATGGACTATCTCGTCAACAAGAACGCCATTCCTAAGGATATCCTCAAGAAGATGGAGGATGCCAAGAAGAAGCAGGGTCTCGGCGACTAATGTTTGAATAAATACAAAAGGTGGGCTTCTTGTATGCCCGCCAAACCTTTTTGAGCATAAAAGAATAAGGGCTGAATTCCTCGTTTGGAATTCAGCCCTTATTGTGATTGTAGAATTGTCAGCAAGTCTTACTGGTCGGGATTCTCCACATATCCCCTGTATTCGGGTGTGAGTGCATCCATGACAGCCTCATAACTGGCTTGCTCGGTATGCTTCACATTCTCGGCACCCTTGCCGATCGGATTGATAGGGCGGTGTATGGTGAGGCGGAGCGGATGCCACAATACCCACTTCATGTCGCGCATGCGGGGCATCACATTGAACGATCCGTTGATGGTCAGCGGTACAACGGGCAGTTGCAGGTCGTCGGCAAGCATGAATGCACCGCGCTTGAAGGTGCCCATGTGTCCGGTGAACGTGCGCGCTCCTTCGGGGAAGACCACCAGCGACATGCCGCCTTGCAGTGTCTCGTGGGCCTTGTCGTAGGTCTCGCGTATCTTGCTCGGTCCGCGCTTGTCGACAAATATATGGTGGGCGGCGGCGCAAGCGGCTCCGACAAAGGGCACCTGGCGCAGGCTACGCTTCATCATCCACTTGAAGTTGCGGTTGAGGTATCCGTAGATGAGGAAGATGTCGAATGCTCCCTGATGATTGGCTACAAAGACGTACGACTGGCCCTTTTGCAGGTTTTCCCGTCCTTCTACCTTGACGGGTAGTAGCATCATGCGTATGATGATGCGTGACCATAGTTTTCCGGGGTAGTATCCCCAAAAATGTCCGTTGCCCAAACGACAACCTACGATGACGGTGACGGCTGTCAGTACTGTGGCGATGAGCAGTACCGGGAGAGCTATGCAGAGTTGATAGGCGCGGTAGAGGTATTTCATGATGTTTTGTTTATTTTTGTTTTGTTGGTTGTTTATGCAAGGTGATGACGACAATCTCGGGTGTTACCCCATATCTGAATGGTACGTAGCCTCCAAGTCCGGCCGATACGTATAGGTATCGGTTGTCGTCACGGTAGAGGCCGAGATCTTCGGTGGCGGTCAGTCGGGTGGGGCGCAGACCGAAGAGGCTTACCTGTCCTCCGTGGGTGTGTCCGCTTAGGGTGAGTTGTGCGTGAGAGTGGGGAAGAATAGACTTACGCCAATCGGCCGGGTCGTGTTGCAGCATGACAACAAAGGCTGTCGGAGCAATGCCCTGCATCGTGCGGCCGAGATGACCGCGTCGGGGAAACCTCTTCCCGCCGTTGTTCTCTTCGCCGGCAATGACAAGTGAGTCGGCTCCGCGTCGAATGATGGCATGCTCGTTGAGCAGAAGGTGCCACCCCATCTGCCGTTCCTTTTCCCGGAGTCGCAGTTCGTTGGCACGTTTTTCGGCATCGGAGGCTTTGATGTACATACTGTAGTCGTGGTTGCCGAGTACGGAGAATACCCCATCGGCTGCATGGATGGAAGCGAGCGTCGGCAGGTAGCGGTCGGTCTCGCCCGCACTCTTGTTGACCAGATCGCCCGTGAAGACTACGGCGTCGGCATGCTGGGCGTTGATACTGTCGATGGCTCTGCTCAGCAGATGTTCGGGCAGCGAACCGACATGGGCATCGCTGAACTGTACGATGCGGTAGCCGTCGAAGGCTTCGGGCAGCGATGCAAAGGTGAGGTCGATGTGGCGTATCTTCAGGTCGTCGATGTCTACCATCGACCCTCTCAGCAGTATGTACAGTATGCCTGTGGCGGCTATCAGTCCGGCGTAATTGCCCCAGTTGCGTCGCCAACCGAACAGATGGCGGAGCAGGCGTCCGCATAGTGAGCAGCATACAAAGATGAACTTCGGGGCGACGGTCAGCCCAAACAGAAAGAGGTAGGTGTTGAGCCAAACGATATTGTCGGGGGCAAAGTCGGGTTGTATGGCCAGTGCGATGGTATAGATAGTCATGACGGTGCCGGGCAGCCACCATAGCCATTGTAGCCAAGGCATCAGGTCGGTACGTCGGCGCAGCCAGTGCCGGTAGACATACAGGTCGGGCAGAATGATGACCAACAACAGATATATGAAGATACGGGCAATCATAATTTCTTTTTTGTTTCTGCGGGAAATTTTGTTTTTCCGGGGATGGATTATTCGAGATTGCTGACCAAGAAGCGTCGGATGAGTTCGACGGGCAGCCCGCGTCGGCCAGCGTAGTCTCGCAACTGGTCTTCCCCGATTTTCCCGAGCGTGAAGTACTGGGCCTTGGCGTGGGCTATCATCAGACCTGATACCGAGGCGTGGGGGCGCATGGCTCCGCTTTCGGTCAGGCGTATGCCGATGCCCTTCATGTCGATGAGGTTGGACAGCAGAAAATTCATGCTCGTGTCGGGCATCGACGGATAACCTACGGCAGGTCGTATGCCTTGGAATGTCTCGCGGTGGAGTTCGGCCATGGTCAACTGCTCGTCGGGGGCGTAACCCCAGATGTGTTTCCGCACATCCTCATGCAGTTTTTCGGCCGTCGCTTCCGCCAGCCTATCAGCGAGCGTTTGGGTCAGCATGCGGAGATAGTCGTCGTGCAGGTATTGACGCTCCATGGCGTAGTCTACTGTTGTGGCGAAGATACCGATGTGGTCGGGTATGCCGGTTGCAATGGGGCGTATGAAGTCGGCCAAACACAGGTTGGGCGTATCCTGTCGGTCTGCGGGGTGTTGCTGGCGGAGCATCGGCAACCGGGTGCTGCCGATGACAATGTCGTCGCCGTCGGCATTGGCGTCAAAGAGTCCCAAAGCGGCGTGTGTATGGTAGTCGTGCGAAAGGTCGGCGAGCAGGTGGTGGGCCTCGTCGTGCAATTTCTGCCGTTCCTCTTCACCCTTACCCGACAGACCCCATGCGTAGTCGAAGTAGATCCAGTTGATGTAGGGCTCTATCTCCGTGAGCGTATATGTGAAGGTCGTTGTCATCTGAACGTGATGGCTTCTCCCCGACTGTTTATATCGAATTGTCCTCGGTCGAGAATGACGCGTCCGTTGCAGATGGTCTGTTCTATACGCCAATGATAGGTATGTCCGGTCATGGGGCTCCAGCCGCACTTGCTCTGTATGATGTCTGGTGTAACCGTCCAAGGTGTATTCGGACGTACGACGACAATGTCTGCCTTTGCGCCCTTGCGCAAAAAACCGCGGTCGCGGACACTGAACAACTGAGCCGGACGGTGGCACATCAGTTCTACCATACGCTCGATGGTGAGCACGTGGGCATCGACGAGTTCGAGCATGGTCACGAGCGAGAACTGTATCATGGGCATGCCTGAGGCAGCGTGTGCGCATCCGCCTTGCTTGTCGCTCCACTGGTGAGGTGCGTGGTCGGTGCCGATGGTGGCGATGCGGCCGTCGCTGAGGGCGGCGCGTAGTGCCGTGCGGTCGGCGGCGGTCTTCACGGCGGGGTTGCACTTGATGGCCGTTCCCAACTGGGCGTAGTCGCTGTCGCAGAATATGAGATGGGCAATGACGGCTTCAGCCGTGATATTGGAATCTTTGCCGAAAAACTCCAGTTCTTTGGCCGTTGTCACGTGGGCTACATGCAGACGGGCACTATACTCCTTGGCGAGTCTGACGGCGAGTGCCGTCGAGCGGTAGCAGGCTTCCGTGCTGCGTATCTCGGGATGGTGTGCTACGTCGGGATCTTCGCCGTATGTGGCTTTTGCTTTTGTCATGTTGGCGTCTATCGTGGCGGTGTCCTCGCAGTGTGCCATGATGGGGAGAGGCGAATTGGCGAAAAGGCGGCGCAAGGCTTCCTCCTTGTCTACCAACATGTTGCCGGTACTCGACCCCATAAAGAGTTTTACGCCGGGTATGCGATGGGTGTCGAGCGTCGGGATGACGTCGATGTTGTCGTTGGTGGCACCGAAGAAGAAACTGTAGTTGACGTGTGACGTGGCTGCTGCGCGGCAGAATTTGTCATCGAGCGCTTCTACGGAGGTGGTCTGCGGCTTGGTGTTGGGCATGTCGAAATAGGATGTCACGCCGCCGTAGGCTGCTGCACGGCTTTCGCTCTCGATGTCAGCCTTGGCGGTCAGTCCCGGTTCACGAAAGTGTACGTGGCTGTCGATAACGCCCGGCAATACAAAACACCCCGTAGCATCTACTTCCTTGTCGTAGTGTCCACGGGGCTTGTCGGTTGTCTCTATAATCTCTGCGACAACATCGTTGTCAATGACAATAGACCCGGTGAAGGTCTGGCCGTCGTTTACGATGTTGCCGCCGTATATCAGTGTTCTCATTGTCGTTGGCTTTGTTCGGAGGGTTTGGCCATCTCGTTGGGGGTAGGAGCGGGTGCTGGCGCGGGAGGCGGCGTCATGGAGGGGGCGGCAGGGTGTACGTCTTTCAGTCCGTTCATGATGGCTTGGTTTTCCTGTGCCTTCTTATAGTAGTCGCGCACATAGGTGTCGTTTTTGAACTTCTCGGTCGCCTTGCTCATGATGTCTTCTATCCACGGGGTGAGTTCGGGATACTGATAGCCGATGGTCATCATGAAGAAAATGCCGGGGCCGAGCACGTTGTCGAAATTTTCTGTCACGAATGTGGTGACGAGTTTGTCCTCTTCCTGTGATATCTTCAGAGCTTCTTCCTGTAGTTTGGCGTTGACCACCTCCATATTGCTGCCGTCCATGATGGCGCGGTCGTGGGTGTGGAGCAACTCTGCCTCTTGGCTACGGAGTTGGTTGTAGCGGTTGAAGAACTTGAAGAGTTCATCGTTGAGTGGGGTGCCGCTTACGGTCTGTTGGGTGTTGTCGATCTTGATGGTGATATCGCCGCTTTCGAGTACCAGCGGCAATACGCTTTCGTCGTCCATGAATATGTTGGCCATGCTTGTAGAGTCGAAGGTGCCGGAGAAGTGGAATTGTCCGTGTACCACGTCGCAGGAATCCAGACTCTTGAAATCGTTGTCCTTGAGCACCTTCAGGTAGAGCATGCGGCCGTCGAGCGTAGACACGTTGGACGTGCCCTGTATATTGTATGTGTTGGCACACGAGGCGAGTGCCAAAATGGTAACAAACGCGTATAAAATTTTATTCATAGACGAATGGCTTGTGTTTCTTTCTTACCAAAGGTAATATGTATTGCCGAAGTATGGCTATTTTTTTATTGTATTTAATTGTATGGCGCCGCCTTTTATGATTTTTTTTGATGCTGCTCCTCTTTGCGCAATTCTGAGGAGATGCGGTGCATGGTGTATATTTCGAGCAGAGCGGCTACAAGCAATAGCAGTACCCACTTGTTGTAGATGTATTCCACGTAGGTGATATAGTTGTTGCAGATGTTCTGCATATATTTGTAGGCGGAATCGACCATCAGCATACCGGACAGTACAAAGAAAATGTCGGCCGTGGTCATAATCTTTTTCAGACGGTGTATGGTGGTGGAGGTACCTTCGTAGGTCTGCGAGATTTGTATCCAGGCAAACATGAGAGCACCTGTAAGGTATATCCAGCATACTGCTTTCTGGTTCCACATCGTGGCAAAGCAGCCGGCACCGATGACCATCAGTACTCCGCCGATGAGGAAAATGGCGCTCTGTAGATTATTCAGTTGTTTCATTTTCGGAAGTTTCGGGTTGTTCGTCGTCGCTCAGTACATAGATGTCCTCGTCAGCGGTCTTCATAAAGTAGCGTTCGCGTGCAATTTTCTCATAGGCCCGCGGGTTCTGTTTGAGTTCGCGCAGTTGGCGGATGTTGGTCTCGTTCTGCTCTTTATACTTGCCGATTTCTTCTTTCAGATCACTGATTTGCATGCGCAATTGGGCCCGGCGTACAAGACTGTTGTCGTCGAGAAAACCCACGACGGCAACGCCCACCACAATGGTGATGGCGTATTTGTAGTGCTCGATGAAGGCCCAAACGGGCGCCAGACGATTCATTGTATTTTCGGAATTTACTTGCAAACTTACTATAATTTTTTCAGTCGGGGATATACTAATAGAAAATTTTATAGTAAGTTTGCAAAAGTAACCGGATAGAAAATAAGTAGGTGTTCAGAATTATTTGATATGGATGTGTGCTTTATTTTTGCCGTTTGTTTGGATTGAGATAGTGTGTAGCGGGCTATACGACCGATGAAAACCAGGCATATAGGCAAAAGAAAGTGCAGAGACATGGTCAAGTACGGTAGGCACCTGCTGACATGAATATACGGATAATATTGAATACCTACTTATCACACAATATGCAAGAATATATCGTTTCGGCGCGCAAGTACCGTCCGATGACGTTCGACTCTGTGGTGGGACAGATGGCGCTGACCACTACGCTGAAAAACGCCGTCAAAAGCGGAAAACTGGCGCACGCCTATCTCTTTTGTGGTCCTCGGGGTGTAGGCAAGACTACCTGTGCGCGTATCTTTGCCAAGGTCATCAACTGCGAGCATCCTACTGCCGAAGGCGAGGCCTGCGGAGTGTGCGAGAGTTGCAAGGCCTTTGCGGAGGGACGGTCGTACAATATCTTCGAACTTGACGCGGCCAGCAACAACTCCGTGGAGAATATCAAACAACTCATGGACCAGACCCACGTGCCCCCGCAGGTAGGGCACTACAAGGTGTTTATCATCGATGAGGTGCACATGCTCTCCCAACAAGCCTTCAATGCGTTTCTCAAGACGCTGGAAGAACCCCCGTCGCACGTTATATTCATCCTCGCCACTACCGAAAAGCACAAGATACTCCCGACCATCCTGTCGCGTTGTCAGATATACGACTTTGAGCGTATGACTGTTCAAAATACGGTCAACCATCTCAAGCACGTAGCCGATAAGGAAGGTATCACCTATGAGGAGGAAGCGCTTGCACTGATTGCCGAAAAAGCCGATGGCGGTATGCGTGATGCTCTCTCCATCTTCGACCAGGCGGCAAGTTTCTGTCAGGGTAATATCACCTACCAAAAGGTCATTGAAGACCTCAACGAACTCGATGCCGACAACTATTTTCGCATTGTCGACCTTTCTGTCGAAAACAAGGTTAGCGACATCATGCTTCTTCTCGATGGCGTTATCTCAAAAGGTTTCGACGGAGGAAACCTTATCAACGGCCTTGCTACGCACATTCGGTCGGTACTGATGGCCAAGGACGAAAAGACGCTTCCCTTGCTTGAGACGAGCGACCAGCAACGGCAGAAATACGCAGAACAGGCCAAGAAATGTATGTCCGCCTTCCTTTTCAATTCGCTGAAATTACTCAACCAGTGTGATATCAACTATAAGCAAAGCAGCAACAAACGTCTGCTTGTGGAACTGACACTCATTCAAATGGCGCAACTCACCCAGCCCGAAGATGATGGTGCCAGTGCGGGGCGTAGCCCCAAAAGACTGAAATCCCTGTTCAAACATATCGTCGTGTCCCGACCAAAGGTGGCTCAGCAGGTGGCGGCCGTCGGGAATGTCGTGCGGCCTGATGCTTCAAAAACATCAGAAGCCCGCGACGTAGAGCGCGACAACACCCCGACCCCGACAACAAGTACAACGTCTGATGCGTCTCCCGCACCCCGCTCACGGCTGAAACTGAGTGGCCTTGGTGTGACCTTCGCCAAACTCAAAGAGGTGAAGGCGGAAGAGAAAAAGGTGGAACCCGTCGTGACCAATACCGAGGAGGATGAGACCTTTACCCAGGACTTGCTCGATTTGCAGTGGCGTATGATGTGCAACCGTATGCCCCAGCAGATGGTGGCCCTCTCTATGCGTATGAAAAACATGTCTCCTGTCATCACAGACTATCCCCATTTCGAGGTGGTCATAGAGAACCAACCATTGCTCGAACAAGTGGCAGCCATTCGTGGCCGTATCCGAGCAACAATGGCCCAGTTGCTCCACAATGGCCATGTAGACCTCACGTTGCGCCTTGCCACCCCGTCAGAAATCAAGCCAATTCTCTCCAAACGTGAGATTTTTGAGATGCTTACCAAAAATAACAAGGGTGTACGTCGTCTGGTTGACGAACTGGGGCTGGAGTTCGGATAGTCAGTTCTCCTATCATCTTCCTGTAGTTGTCAACTATATTATTGTAGCGTTGTAGCGTCAGATTGGTGATACAGAAAATTGCATTTTTTGCTTGTGTGTATCGCTTTTATTTCGTACTTTTGCATCCGCAAGGACGCATCCTTATCGTCCGTTGCATCTCTGAAGGTCCCGTAGCTTAGCTGAATAGAGCGTCAGATTCCGGTTCTGAAGGTCTTGGGTTTGAATCCCAACGGGATCACAGAAAAGAAAACAATTCGATATTAATGCTTAGCGGTAACTATCTTGATAACAAGTTAGTTACCGTATTTTTTTGTTGACTGTCACTTGTGTGGCAGAAAGTTAATCCAAGTTTGCCCCCATCTCAGAAAAAATCAGTGACTTTTCTGAGATGGGGGCAAACTTGGATTAATATGAACCCTACGGTATGACCGAGGAGGAAGCGGCCCTGTCGCAGGACATGGAAAAGGAAAAGCGGAAGTGCGCGGAGGCGATCATCCGAATGCGGCTTTGGAAGAGAAGGCATCCGGAGGGGTCGGAATAGACTGGAGTACCTACGACAAAGCGCCCAAGAATGAAGCCGAGTGGATGGACATGATGCGCTTCGAGTATGAAGGTAGGCCTGTGCCGGAAGCCAAGGACATGCGCGCGATGAAACGTTTTGTGGACGAAGTGCTTTCGGGTGACAAAGGTGTTGACGAGACTATCAACGAGCGGTCAGCCACCAGGTCGCGCTCGGCGGAAATTGATGCGTCAGGATTGTACCAAAGCGAAAAGGCGTGGTTCTCGCCCAAGAAACACGGTGATTATATTGCTTTCTATGACGAGGGCGAAAAGGCTGTGTACGAATTGTCTGCAATTGAAGACCGACAAGGCCATCTCAAGAGAGTAATACTGACAAAGGAAACGTTCGCCAATGCTCCTGCAAAGGGAGAAACGGCAGTACCGAACAACAAGCCCCGGTTGCAGAAAGCGGGCGAGGAGGCTGCCCCTGTGTCTAAGAACGAGCGTGTGCTGCGTGACGCGCTGGACGAGCACCTGCGCAATAGCGGCATGGAGGTGATTGGCACGGACGAGGGTCAGCGTGTGCTGGATATGGCTAATGGGGAGGATGTGAGAATGAGTGCGAAGAAAAGAAGAGCACTTGAAACCGTCTCCGTTTCTCGTAGTGAGGAACATCCACAAACCGTCATTTCAAGTGCTGATGGTACAAAGGTACTGAATAATCTTGATACTCTTGCCAAGAATTATGAAAATGCTACAGAAACCAAGGAAAAAACCTTTATCGGTGAAGTTGCCAAATCATTAGGCATGACTGACCGTGGAAAGAGTAGTCAGTACGCCACCTTTGAAACGAAGAACGGAAAAATTGTAACCATTCGTTTAAGTAACCACAATGCAACGGTTTCAAACTTTGACAATAATGGCGAGACGGATGGCATAAGTATTGTGGTGTCAGCAAAGAAGAATGAAGGTGTTTATAATGACGGTAATGCTCATATTACGGAATATTATTATGATGCAATAAAATTACGTAGAGCCGAGGGCAAACCTTTGGCGGACATTGTGCGCTCTATCAAGCAAGCGTTGTATAGCGGCGAGTTTAAGGACACCACAGGACTTGCAGAAAGACAGGAGATGAACGCTGATGACGTGGCTCGCTTGCAGAAGGTATACCACGGCAGCGGTGATAATGCTGGCCAACCGCGTTTCTTCCGCACCAAGGATGGTGAGGCTTATGGTTTTACTGTTGGCGGACGGATATACTATGATCCGAGGATTGCGACGAGCGAGACCTTGGTGCATGAGTATGCGCATTTGTGGGCGAGCGCCCTGCGTGGAGGCAATGCCGAGGAGTGGAAGAACGTTGTTGGCCTGATGAAGGGCACGAGTGTTTGGGACGAGGTGAAACGCCTTTACCCGGAACTGAAGACGGACGACGAGATTGCCGACGAGGTGATAGCGCAGTATTCGGGCAGACGCGGCGCTGAGCGGTTGCGCGAGGAGGCGAAGAAGATTGCCGAGGGTGATGTCTATGGAAAGGCGGAGGCCATCAGTGCGATGGAGAAGATACGGCGTGCTTTGTCGAAGTTCTGGAAGGGTGTGTGCGACATGTTGCACATCCACTACACGAGTGCCGAGGAGGTGGCCGACAGGGTGATGAAGGACTTGCTGGACGGCGTGGACCCGAGGAAGTTCGGCGAGACGGACGGCAAAACATTGCTTGACGTGGACGGCAAGCCTGCTATTGTGAAGCATGACGATGGTAAGATAG
>CAVCSC010000006.1:0-74638 GCA_963604975.1 Lachnospiraceae bacterium
CCCGCTACACTCCCTCTTCAACCCGAACATACAAACGAAAATAAGGCGCATATCTATATCAAATAATTTTGAATACCTACTTATTTTACAATCTTCAGTTTGTGTACGCTGCCGTCGGCTTCGGTCACCTTGACCACATAGATGCCATCGGCAAGTGCAGAGAAGTCGACTGTTGTGCCAGATGCAGCAACAGCCTCAACAAGGGCACCGCCCACTGTGTATACGCTGACAGCAGAAGCGGCGGGCACGAGGAGTACCTTGGCTGCCTGGCTGTAGGCTACAACATTCTGTACATCGGAGGCGGCATGGATGCCGGTAGCCGTGTTCTCGATAGAGTATACACAGAGGCCGCGCATGCTCAGATAGTACTGGGCGTCGGTCACATGGAAACCGATATTGTAGTCGGCATCTTCATCGACGCTGAACTGCTCGGTAGCGAAGTCGCCAAATCCGTTCTGCTTCAGGCTCGGGTGAGAAGCCACTACCGTGGTCTGGGCCTCGGCTGTAGGAGCGGTACCGATGGTCACATCGACGCTGGCCTCATAGTCGCGGGCGGTCTTCAACTGGTACTTCAGGATGTAGCGCTTGCCAGTCTGCAGAGCCACAGAGGGAGAGATGAGCCAGTCGTCCTCGATAGTAGTACCCATCTTGTACTTGAAGTAGAAGATGTCGGAGTAGTCGTAAGACCATGCGCCGGTCGTAGTACCTTCCACGCTGTTGGCATCGATGATGGTCCAGTCATTCTTGGTAGAATTGTTGACGATGTACTGCTTGACGAGTTTCTCAGTACCGGTAACATCGTCGAGGTTGACTGTCTGGCTGACGGCAGCAGACTCGTTGTCGCCGATGAAGGCCACTACGGAGTATTCTGCCTTGCCTGCGAAGGAGGCGGGAGTATATTCGTACTCTACAATCTCGCCGGCCGTGAGGTCGTCGAAGGTATCGATGAGTGTACCGTTCTCATAGAGTTTGACACCTACGGGGTTGACGATAGCCAGTCCGTCGGTATCTTCGGTCGGTGTGGTCCAAGCGAGTTTGACGGTCTTGGTCTCGCTGTCGATAGAAGCCGTGTAGTCGGAAACGGCCTTCGGAGTGGCTTTCTCGATGCAGGTCACGTCGAGGGCGAGGAGCGAGAGTTGTCCGTTCTCGGCATTCGGGGTCTTCACATGGAAGGCGATGTACTTGTCGCCATCCTCGGCGCAGGAGTAGCGCAGTGAACTGCCAGTATGGTCAGCATCTACATACTCGTGGGCCAGTACGGTAGTGAGGGCCTCAACGGTGGCGGCGGAACCGATGCAGACATCGATAGAGTCGGGATCGAAGGCACCCTGCTGGGCAAACTGCCAGGTGATCTTGTAGTCGACACCGCTCTGGAGTTTCACGGCGGGAGTGATGATCCACTCGTCAGCGGCTACGGTGGCCTCGTCGCTGTCATAGGTCAGACCAGAGATGCCGTCGATGGTCGTCCAAGAATGACCGTCGGCATTGCCGTCAATAAGGGTATAACCGTCAGCAGCATCGGCTGCAGTGAAGTCGCCGGCGATGATGGTGTCACCCGGCTCGTGGGGAATGACAGGTTCGGGCTCGGGTTCCGGTTCGGGGATGTCGAGATCGATGACGTGTACATACTCATAAGTAGCGTGAGAGCGCTGACTGGAAACACCTTCCTTGTCGCTGAACTCCACATTGGTCATGGCAAGAATCTTGTCGATGCCGGCAGGAGCAACGGCAGTGTCGCCATTGACGATAAATCCGGCTTCCTTAGACACAAGGATGCTCACGGTGTCAGAGGTAGCCGTGTAGCCCTTGTCCTGTGCGTAGCGGTCGGTACCCTTGGCGGCGGTGTAGACTGTGATCTGCTTGTCGCCCTTCTTGTAGTAGACGTGTACCACCTCGCTGTCGTCGCCGGAGGGAGTCCATTGGTCGGTCTCGCTTCCGAAGGAGAGGATGTTCTCGGTAGCGCTGGTGCAGGTGTTGACGAGGATCTTGGCCTCAACATACTGCTTGTCCCAGTCGATGTCGGCATTCCAAGTGAAGCCCTCGCCGGTGGCTACATAGCCATCCTCGACAACGGCAGTACCGTCGGGAGTGGGTTCGGGTGTAGGATCGGGACCGGGGCCGGGAGTCACTTCCTCATCGCTCTCTACCTTCAGACCTACGAGATAGGCACCGTCATAGGTACCCGACTCGGTGTTCTCCACGATGTGGAAAGCGAGGTGGTAGGTGCCATCGGTCTCAACGGTGAACTTCACCGAGTCGTCAGCGATGGCGGTATAGTCGGCAGCGGGATTGAGGGTAGCCAGTGTAGAGAAGGTGGAGGCATCGGTAGTCGATGTACCCAGATCGAGGGTAAGTATCGGGTTGTTGTTCTTCACGGTCTTGGCCGTAGCGGTATACTGTACGCCGGCCTTCAGGTCGAGGGCGGGCGAGATGTAGTAGTCATTGTGCTGCGAATCCCAGTCGTGCAGTATGCGCACGGCACTGTGATAGCCGTAGGTATTCTTGTCGTAGAGGCAAGACGACTTCCAGTTCCAGGTCGTGCCGGCCTTCTCGCTGGCGTCGAGGGCAGTCCAATCGGTAGGCTCGGTGGTGAAGTCGGCATCGAGCAAGGTAGAAGATACGGGCTGCGGTTCGGGGTCGGGAGTGACGGTGCCGCCTCCCGACTCACCGTCGGAGGTATATACCTTCATGCCGAGAATGAAACCGTAGTAGCGGCTGTCGCTCTCTACGCCGTGGAAGGCGAAGTAGAAGGTGCCGTCGGCATCGGGAGTAAACTCGGTGGTGTCGGCCTGCTCAGCCTTGGTCTTGCTATTGGTGTAACCTACCGGTTCGAGGGAGGTCAAGGTCTCAAAGGTCGACACGTCGGTCTGCGACGTTCCGGCCTCAAGGGTCATTTCCACACACTGTGCGGCCGTATTGTAACTTGTGCCGGTCAGCGTCACAATCTTGTAGGTGACACCGCCCTTGAGTTCGAGTGCGGGCGACACGTAGTAGTCATTGTGCGTAGAACTCCAGTCGCGTCCGAGACGGATGCAGGGATAGTAGGCATAAGACTGGGAGTCGCTATAGCCATACTGCGAATAACTCCAGGTAGTGCCTGTCTTTTCGCTCTTGTCTATGGCCGTCCAACCCGACGGAGCAGACGACAGAGCCGTAAAGTCGACATCAAGCAATACCGTATCGTCAGCCCAAGCAACCACCGACCCGAAGAGGGCGAGGAGCGTGAAGGCAAACGATTTGAGATGTAGAGATTTTACCATAAATATAAAGTTTTAGAAATTCGTACTTTGATTGCAAGCGGGGCATTGTAAAACTGTCGCGGCCTTCTAAAAAGAGAAGTGCACGCACGGAAACATATCGTTTGCAAAAATAATAAAATATTTTCAAAATGGCATTCATACCACATAAAAATTGATTTTCATCCACAAAAAGGCATTCTTTGTCATATAAAAAGCATGGATATGCGGTTTTTCAGTACACACATGCCGGCCACGGCTGGCGATGCGACAACACGAAAATTGGGCTTCTCCGCCGAGCGACGGGGAAGCCCAATTTTTTCTTTTAAGGCGAGTGCTAAAAATTTCCGTCTTTAGAATATGCCTTTTTACTTGATCACAATCTTCGCGCTATGCGATGTGGCTGCGCCCTGTACCTGCAGTACATAGACACCGGCGGGAAGGGCAGAGGCATCGAGGGTGAGTTGGTCGCCTGCTGCAGCGGTACGGGCCACGAGTGCGCCGCCGACATTGTAGAGGCAAGCCGAGAGCGAGGTCTCACCGGCCACAAAGACATCTACCTGGCGACCGGTCTGGCGCATCAGGAAATCCTTGTCGGCGCTGATGGGGCGAAGGGCGGTAGCCGTGCGCGAGAGCACTTCCTTCAGACCGTTGTAGGCATCAACCTTGCCGTGTCCCCACGCTACCGACTGGGCAGAGGTCACATAGTGGTCTTTGATGGCGGTAGAAGCGAGAATCTCCTTCACCTCTGCGACAGTGAGTTTGGGGTCGGCCTCCAACCAAAGGGCAATCGTACCGGCCACATAAGGAGTGGCCATCGATGTACCGGCCTCCTCACAAAGGTAGTCATCCGTTCCGTCAATGGGAAGGAGAGAACTTGGTTTATCTTCCTCGTTGTACTTGTTGTATCCGGCCACGACATACTGACCGGGAGCCGTAATGTAGGGTACGGTACGTCCGTCGAGAAGATGACCGTAGGATGAGAAGGAACACAGGCTGTCGAGCACCTCATGCTCATAGGAATTCGCACTGTTGTAGATGCGGCTGTTGTATGCACCCACGGATATCACGCTTTTGGCTTGCGACCATCCATCGCCATTGCTGTCAGCCGACAGGCAGTCGGTCACGGCACCTTCTTCGACGGCGTACGAAACATCCGTCAGACGGGTATTGTAGATATCGCCGGAAGCCTTGATGATCTGTCCGCCTTCGCCCTCAACGAGGAAGACGATACCATACTCTCCATGGCCGCTGAACCGCATTCTCTCGACCGACACGGTGGCAACGTAGCGTCCGCAACCGTTGATCTCGGAGGCAATGCCCAGACGTCCACCGAACTGCTCGGTAAAGGTATCGTTGTGCAGATAGGTATCGTCGTCGGCATCTTCATCAAGACCGGAGAGATAGGTATACTCGCCGTCGGTACTCTTGTCGAGAACGGGCATACGATAGAGCACTTCACCATATCGGGTGATCAGGACGGTGAGTTTCAGCGGTTGGTCTGTCGATGTAGAGAAATAGAACTCGCCGGACGTGGTTTTCGTCACTTCATCTGTCATGGCCGAGTCTGCCTGCAGGAGCAGTTTCTCACCACCGTCCGCACACTGATAATGAACAAAAACGGGCTCATCACCTGAATTGCCGCTCGACACACAGACGGGCATCTTCTGGCCCAACGTATCGAGCACAGCCAGCACGTCATCATCATTGTCCAGTTGGGCCGTGGCGATATCACCGACCGAGAGGCTCACGACCTTGGGACGCGCGGTCTCCTTGTCGGCATAATGGGCCAAAGCCAACAGTTTCTCTGCCATGTCAAATTGGTCGGTAGCCTCCATTTGGAAACAGGCCATATCTACGCCAGGAGCGACGCCTTCATAGGCCACACCATCGACCATCACCTTGCTGCCGGCAAGGATGGTGGAGGTATGCGCGCCATGGTAGGTACCGGCATACTGCACGTCCTCATACTGCTCAGGTGTCGTATACGTATAGATACTGCCGTCGATATCGTAGAAATACTCCACCTTCGATGTACCGTCCTCCCGCTGCATCATGACATGGGAAGGTTGCAGGCCGGTATCCTCTATCAGGGCCAGCACGCCTTTTCCGGTGTAGGGCTGCACCAGTCCGTCGGCACTCTTGATACGGGCGACACCAGTGCGTGCATGGGCGTCATTGAGAAAAAGGGTCGCCTTCTTGGGCAACGACATGTGCTTGACACGCGTATCGGCGGCCATCCGGGCCAACTGTTCGGCGGTGGCCTTCACCGTGGCGAAGCCCATCGCACTGGCGGTGATGTCTGCGCCGTAGTCGGCCAGGATACCGGGATCGGCACCGGGCTGCATACGCACAATCACGCTGATACGGGGTTCGGCCGCAGCGACACTGCGGACAGCAATCGACTGCCGGCGGACATTCATGCCAGCCTGATTGAGTCGATTGACCAAAGCAAGTTCCATCTTGGTGCGGACATCGGCAGGAAGAGCATTGCCGATGGCGCCGCTTTGGGCAAATCCGTCCGCTGTCGACAAGGCCAACAAGACGGAGAAAATGATATTCTTGTACATATAACTATAATGTGTGGTTTCTGTAATAATGCCATGCAAATAGGCTACTCCTGAAGATGCACACAAAATTATACAAAATTCGCCAACTGTCCCGATTTTCCCACAAAACATCCGTTGCACAGGCGCAAAAAACAGAAAAAGAGGGAATGGGAATTGCAGAAAAGCAGAAAAACGTGTAAGTTTGCACCCGATGACGAATTGTCTCCGACTCACAGTACTCACCCTCCTCCTCTTCGCCGGCCTGCAGGCCGATGCGATGGGGCGCGACGCATGGTATCTGTTGCAGCGCATTTTCAGGTACACGTCTGTATTCGACACCTGCCGCCAGGACACCACAACCACATACGCCTACCAGAAATACATACTGCAGACCCGACGGCGCAACGTCATCCTGCTCTCCGTACCCACGATGTATACCATCGCCCACGGCGGCGACCGCGAATACATCGGCGAAGCCTACGACCGCGTGTCGGCCCACGGACTGCAGGGTATCAGTGCCACACGCATACTTGAGCGGTCGACCTTTCCCCGCGGACGCCGCGCCATGCCCACAATGCTCAAGTACCTCACGCCCCGTCTGTACGACAAGGTACTCATCGACCGCCACATACTCTCCCCTTTCCACCGCAGCAACCGCAACTACTACCGCTATCGGCTCGACAGCGTGGTGCGCGACACGGCCTACCTGCACTTCCGCCCGAGGGTGAACAACACCCAACTCGTCAGCGGACAGGCCCGCGTGATGATATGGTCGGGCCATATACTCGATGTAAACCTACGCGGAGAGTACGACATGGTGCAGTTCCACATCTTCCTCAACATGGGGCGCGACGGCATACAGACACTCATCCCCAAAGACTGTCGGCTCGACGCCACCTTCCGGTTTTTGGGCAACAACATCCACATGGACTACCGGGCGAGATACGGCATGCCCGACACGCTGTCGGGCCGTATCATCGACCGCGGCGACAGTGCGGCCATTGCCCGCATACGCCCGTTTCCGCTCACGCCCCACGAGCAGGCGCTCTTCGCACAGAAATATGCGGAGGCCGACTCTATCGCGACCGACACCGTCGCCACACAAAAGCGGGGCAAGACAGCCGCCCGATGGATGTGGGACAATATCGGCGAGCGGCTGCTCACCCGTGTGAAGTCCAATTTCGGCAACCACGACCAAGGGTACTTCCGCATCAGTCCGCTTCTCAATCCGCTCTACCTCGGATATAGCGGACGGCGCGGACTGACCTACAAGATCGACATCCGCGGCAACTACTACTTCGGATCCAACTCACTGATAGAGACGCGACTGAAGGCCGGCTACTCCTTCAAGCAGCGGCAGTTCTACTTCAACATTCCGGTCACCTACTACTTCGACCGCCGCCACACGGGATTTCTGCGTGCCGAGGTGGGAAACGGCAACCATATCACCAACTCCACCGTGGCCGAAGCCATCAAGAGCGAGCACCGCGACTCGGTAGACTGGAGCCGGATGAACCTCTCCTACTTCCGCGACACCTTCGCCAAACTCACGGTCAGTTATGACCCTCTGTCCTGGCTGACCGTCGAGGCAGCCCTGGTCACCCACCGCCGTACGGCCATCGACAAGGCGGCCTACATCGAGGCGGGACGGCCCACCCACTACACCTCCACGGCACCGATGCTCGAACTGCGTTTCCGGCCGTGGGGCAACAACGGACCGGTGATAGCGGCCGACTACGAGCGGAGCATCCGCGGCTTCATGGGGGCCAACATCGCCTACGAACGCTACGAGTTTGACGCCCAATACAACCTGCACCTCTCGCCGCTCAGTTCGGTACAGGCACGTACCGGAACGGGCTTCTACACCCACCGCGGCAAAGACTGGTTCTTTCTCGACTACACCAATTTCCACGACTCCAACCTCCCGGGAGGATGGAACGACGAGTGGGCCAACAACTTCGAGTTGCTCAACTCCAACTGGTACAACGCCTCCGACTACTACATACGCACCAACGTCACCTACGAGTCGCCCCTGCTCGCCCTGTCGTGGATACCGCTAGCCGGACGCTTCATAGAGAAAGAACGTATCTACGTCAACGTGCTCCACGTGCGCAAACTGCATCCCTACATAGAGTATGGCTACGGATTTGCCACGCGACTCTTCTCCATCGGCCTGTTTGTAGGACAGAGCAACGGCAAGTTTGAGGGTTTCGGATGCAAATTCGGCTTCGAACTCTTCCGACAATGGTGACACACCGCAGAATATTCGTACCTTTGCACTTACAGAAAAAAACGTGAAAAGATATATGGACAAGGAACAGATCATGCGCAAACTCCGCATCGGGGAACTCAACGCCATGCAGCAGGACACCGCCAAGGCCCTGCTCCACTCCGACAAAGACATCATCGTGCTCGCGCCCACCGGTAGCGGCAAGACTCTCGCCTACCTCCTGCCGCTCGTCGAGCGCATCGACGCCGCGTCAGACCAGGTGCAGGCGGTCGTCATCGTACCCGGACGCGAACTGGCCCTGCAGTCGCATGAGGTATTCCAGAGCATGGGTACAGGGTTTCGCTCGGCTTGTCTCTACGGCGGACGCCCCACCATGGACGAGCACCGCCTCATCGTCCGTACCCGCCCGCAGGTGGTCTTCGCCACACCAGGCCGACTCAACGACCACCTCGACAAACTCAATTTCGACGCTGCCAGCGTACGGTGGCTCGTCATCGACGAGTTTGACAAATGTCTGCGCATGGGTTTCCGTGCCGAGATGGAAAAGGCCGTCGGTAGTCTGCCGTCGGTAGAACGCCGCATACTGCTCTCCGCCACCGATGCCGAAGAGATGCCGGCATTCGTGCAGATGGGCCGCACCGAGCGCATCGACTACCTCAGTGGCGACGAACAGACACCCGACCGTATCTCGCTCTTCACCGTCAGAAGTGCCGAGCGCGACAAACTGGGCGCACTCTCTGCCCTACTCTCTTCGCTCGGCGAGAGCCAGAGTATCGTCTTCATGAACTACCGCGACGGCGTGGAGCGCGTGGGTGCCTACCTTGCCGACGAGGGATATGTAGTGAGCACCCTGCACGGCGGCAAAGACCAGCGCGAACGCGAGGAGGCGGTCTACCGCTTCGCCAACGGGTCGGCCAGCGTACTTGTCGGCACCGATTTGGCCGCACGCGGCCTCGACATCGCCGGTGTCGACAACGTCGTACACTACAACCTGCCCGTCGGCGAGGAGGAGTACATCCACCGTGTAGGACGTGTGGGACGATGGGAAGCCACCGGCCGCGCCTTCCTCCTGCTCGGTCCCGAAGAGGAAGTACCCGAATACGTCAAAGAGACCACCTCTGCCTACACGCCCCAGCCCTCGAACGGCGGTGTGCCGCAGCCACGCATGGCCACACTCTACATCGGCAAAGGCAAGCGCGACAAGATATCCAAGGGCGACATACTGGGATTTCTCTGCAAGACGTGCGGACTCGAAGGCAAACACATCGGCCGCATCGATGTCTACGACCGCTACGCCTACGTCGCCGTAAGCCGGACAATGGCCGACAAGGTGGTCAAGAAGGCCGCCGGAGCAAAAATCAAAGGCGTGAAGACAACCGTAGAAAAAGTGAAGAACAAGTAAGAAAACAAGTGTCGGTAGAAAACAAGAAAAGGCCCAAAACAACTCATGCAAGTTGCTTTGGGCCTTTTCTGTTTTCTCTATTCTCTGCTTATTTCTTTGCCTTTTTGTATTTCGCCACTTCCTGTTTGGCCTTGGCCAACTGCTCCATGAAGGTCTTGTCGGCATGCAGGCGGGCAACAACCGCACTGGCCACGACACGTCCAGCATCGACATCACTCTGGTAATGTACGCCGCAGATGACACGGCTCTGCCCATGTTCGAAACCGCGGCGGAGTATCTCGTCCTGACGGTCGACATTGATCTCGGCCAATACCAACGCCGTAGCCCAGCCTATGGCCGTATGGCCCGAGGGATAGGAACCGTTGGTGGAGAGGCCCTTCTCGTCGTCGGGCGTGAGTGACTGCTCGCCGAAGAACATGAACGGACGCATACGCTGGTAGTAGTTCTTGGCCTCGCGTGTAGCCAGGTCGCCAGCATCGCCTGCCGTGCGCACGATGAGTTTGTAGACCTCGGGCGTGCCGTCCTTGGTGATCTTCATGCCGAAAGCCTCTGAAAAGGCGGCCGACAGTCCCTCGCCACCCAGTTTGGCATCCTCAAAAGCCTGCTTGCCGCGAGGCGTGATGCGCTGCATCTTGCCCCACTTGTACTGGGCCTCGTCATAGGCAAACTGTGCACTGCCGGGCTGAGGGGGAGGCGGAAGGAGTTTCACACTGCTTGCCACATCGTCGATGCTCAGGAAATACTCGTCGGGATGATTGCGCACATCGTATACCGACGATTGCGCCATTGCGCCCAATGCCAACAGGGAGAGGGCCACGGAAAGGAAGGTTTTTTTCATATTACAATTAGATTTTGGTCAAGAAAAACCATTGTCCGCCACAAAAATACTTTCCATGGCCAGACACGGAGGATATGCAAACTTACTCAAAAAAACGGACATCACCAAATGCCACCAATGACAAAACGCCACCGCGACTTTGCAATCTTTGCGGAATTGTATACCTTTGCACACGCTAAGACTACGCCACGCAACACATTAGGCGGGTTACAACAATTTCCGCCACACAATATATCATGAGCAAAAGCATCATCCGTTTTCTCAAGGACTGGACACTGCCCGTAAGCATCGGCACGGGTATTGCCGTCTACCTCATCTTCGCACTCGTACCGGCACTCGACGGGTTTGCCACTGCCGCAGCCCCCTTCTTCGACACGATACTGCCGATGTTTATGTTTCTCATCCTCTTTGTCACGTTCTGCAAGGTCGATTTCCGTCGGCTACGGCCTACGGCATGGCACCTGTGGGTAGGCGTGTTCCAAGTACTCACCGTGGTGGCCGTCACTGCCGTCATCGTGGGCATGCACCTCACCGGCCACGCCCTCATACTGGCCGAAGCCCTGCTCACCTGCATCATCGGACCGTGCGCAGCGGCGGCACCGGTGGTGACGCAGAAACTCGGCGGCAACCTCGAAGAGATGACCACCTACACGTTTCTCTCCAACCTCATCACCGCGGCCCTCATCCCCATCTGCTTCCCACTCATCGACAAGGATGCCGACATCCATTTCTTCACCGCCTTCATGCTGATACTCCACAAGGTGTTCACCGTGCTCGTCGTGCCGATGATACTCGCCTTCATCGTCAAGCACTACATCAAGCCCCTCTGCCGACGCATCACCTCCGTACGCGATCTGTCGTACTACCTTTGGGGAGGGTCGCTGCTCATCGTGTCGGGCACAACGGCCAAAAACATCATGCACGCCAACACCTCTACCGCCTTTCTCCTCACCATCGCCGTCACATCGCTCTTGCTCTGCCTCTTCCAGTTTGCCAGCGGCCGACTCATCGGCCGACGTTTCGGCGAAGCCATCAACGCCGGACAAGCCCTCGGACAGAAAAACACCGCCTTCGCCATCTGGATAGCCTACGTCTACCTTGCCCCACTCTCCTCCGTAGGTCCGGGTTGCTACATCCTTTGGCAGAACATCATCAACAGTTGGGAGATATGGGCCGCACAGAAGGCGGCCCGGCAAGGAAACGGATTGTCACCGAAGACCGACTCACCGTCAGACAAAGCCTGATTTTTCAGTGACGGTAAAACTCACCCAAAGAAACACAACAAAAGCGTGGAATTTTTTAGAACACGCCTAAAACCATACAGAATATTGTCATGAACATCAAACTGAAAGAGAACAAGGAAGAATTTCTCAGCCTGCTCCGCTCTACCGAGCGCGAGGGCGTGGAAGATGCCATCGAAGAACTGGAAAAGATGGGCTTCTTCACCGCACCGGCCTCTGCCGGACACCATCTCAACGTAGAGGGCGGTCTCGTACTCCACTCGCTCAACACCTGCAAGGCCGCCCTCGCCATCTGGGAAGCCATGAAGGGACTCGAACCATCGCTCAACACCGAGGTACGCCGCGACAGTATCATCATCGCCGCCCTGCTGCACGACGTGTGCAAGTCTGACATCTACAAGCGCACGGTCAAGAAGCGCAAGAACGCTCTCGGACAATGGGAAGACTGCGAAGGCTACAAGGTGTCGTACAAATCGTTTCCGATGGGCCACGGCGAAAAGTCGCTCGTGCTCCTGCTCTGCACCAGCCTGCAACTCGACGACGACGAGATGCTCGCCATCAGATGGCACATGGGTGCATGGGGCATCAACCAAAACAGTTTCGAGGATATCCGCAGTTTCGATACCGCACAGAAACTCTACCCCCTCGTCTGCATCATACAGGCCGCCGACGGTATGGCCGCCAATGTAATGGAACGCACCGGAAGCGAGATGGACGAACTGTAGTCCGCTCAACGGCCTACTAACGATTCTTTAACGGTCCAAATATAACGCAGAAAAACATCTTACAATAAAAGAACAATGGGTACGATTCGCGAAAAGCGAAAAACCGTACCCATTGTTCTTTTATTGTGTGCGTCAGATGACGATAAAAATTCTGTGAGGACTTTACTGCTTGTGCTTGTGCGTCATGATGTCGAGCACCATGTCGTCGGTCTTGCACATGGCCTCGGCTCCAATACTGGTCAGATTGTGTATGGAGCGGTCGACATCGTCCTCGATGATGCCTTCGGCCGAGGTCACGCACCGTCCTTCCATCGAGAGGAGGGCGGAGAGGAGAGCGGTCGACACGCCCGACGATATCTTGAGGGCGCAACTCGGTTTGGCTCCGTCGCAGATCATACCCGTAAGATTGGCAATCATGTTCTGCACGGAGTGACAGATGCGCTCGTAGTCGCCGCCCATCAGATAGGTGATGCCGCAACTCGATCCGATGCTCGCCACGACGCATCCGCAGAGGGCAGACAGTTTGCCGAGGCTCTGCTTGATGTAGATGGCGGTGAGATGGCTCAGCGTGAGGGCACGGATGAGTTCCTCCTCGGTATTCTCATTCTCCTCGGCATACACGGCCACAGGATTGGTAGCGCAGATGCCCTGATTGCCCGACCCGCTGTTGCTCATCACCGGTATCATGGCCCCACCCATACGAGCGTCGCAGGCCAAGGCGGTCTTGGAGATGATATGAGAAAAAATGCTGTTGCCGAAGATGCCGTGGCTCAACGGTCGGTCGATGGTCTTGCCCAGACAGTGGCCGTAGTTGCCCTTCTTCGATTCCTCGGCAGCACGGAAATTGTATTCCTTGGTCTGAAGGATAAATCTGATTTCCTCTACAGGAGCCGTCATTGCGAAATCGTAGACGGTGCGCAGGGTGAGGGTCACATCGCTATTTTCCTCCTCGGAGGTGCCCGCATTGCGGTGGTCGAGGAGTACCTCGCCGTCGCGCTCCAGGTAGACAAAGTGGGTATGGTCGTGGGCGATGATAGCCGTGGCCACATGGCCGTCGGCCTCGCAACGCGCTTCGACATAGAGTTTGTCGCACTCACCGTCCTTGAGCCGGATGTCGATATGGTCGCCCGCCACATACTCCTTGCCGGCGGCAAGGGTGGCGGGGGTGAGATCCTTGAGAACTTCAAGGGCGTACTCCGACTTGCCGATAAGGGCTCCGAGGGCGATGGCGATAGGCAGACCGATCATGCCCGTGCCGGGTATGCCCACGCCCATAGCGTTCTTGAGGATATTGGCACTGAGCAAGGTGACGATCTTCTCAGGCCGGCGACCCAACAGTTCGGTGGCACGTGCCACACAGAGGGCCACAGCCATCGGTTCGGTACAGCCCACAGCCGGCACTACCTCGCGTTGGATGAGGGCGATGATGCGTCCGCGCGTTTCCTTGTCAGTCATCGTTTGCTGTAGGTATCAAGTCCGTCCTGGAGATATTTCACATAGCCATTGATATCCTCGTCGTAAGACCGGCTGCCACCAAGGGGCTTGCCGTCGGCATCGATGAGCACATAGAAGGGCTGGGTATTGGCACCAAACTTATGGCGCTGCAGGTAACTCCACTTGTCGCCCACAGTGCGGAGTGTGCGCTGCTGTCCGTTCTCGGTGACGGTCATCGGTTCGTCGAGCGGCGTCTTGTCGTCGACATAGAGCGACACGAGGATGTACTTGTCATTGAGCAGGGTAGCCACTTGGGAGTCGGTCCATACGGCGGCCTCCATCTTGCGACAGTTGACGCAACCGAATCCGGTGAAGTCTACCATCACAGGTTTGCCCTCAAAACGGGCAGCGGCCATGGCTGCATCGTAGTCCTTGAAGCGGGGATGTACCTCGTTCTTGTAGAGGTTGAAGTCCTGCGTGTTCATCGGCGGCGCAAAGGCACTGATAGCCTTGAGCGGAGCGCCCCACAGACCGGGTATCATATATACGGCGAAGGCCAGCGAGAGCAGGGCCAGGAAGAACTGCGGCACATTGGTGCGGCGGTCGTCATCGTCGTGCGGGAACCGGATGATACCCAACAGGTAGAGACCCAATAGCGCAAAGATGACAATCCACAGCGAGAGGAAGGCTTCGCGGTCGAGCAGGTGCCAGCCGTAGGCCAGGTCGGCCACGGAGAGGAACTTCAGGGCGAAGGCCAGTTCGATAAATCCGAGCACTACCTTGATGACATTCATCCAGCCACCCGACTTGGGAGCCGACTTGAGCAGTGTGGGGAACATGGCAAAGAGGGTGAACGGGATGGCCAGCGCCAAAGCGAAACCGAACATACCGACCGTCGGACCGACAATGCTGCCCTGTGTCGACACGGCTACAAGCAGGAAGCCGATGATCGGACCGGTGCAGGAGAAGGAAACGAGCGTCAGCGTGAACGCCATGAGGAAGATGCTGAGCATGCCGCTTGTCGACTCCGACTTGGCGTCGATCTTGTTGGTCCACGACGACGGCAACGTCAGTTCGAAAGCCCCGAAGAAGGAAGCCGCAAACACGACGAGCAGCAAGCAGAAGAGTATATTGAAGATGGCGTTGGTAGACAGCGCATTGAGTGCGCTTGCGCCGAAGAGCAGCGTGACGACAAGACCCAGCAGCACGTAGATGACCACAATGCTCACGCCATAGGTCGTGGCTTCACGGATAGCCTTGCGGCGGTCTTTGTTGCGCTTGAGGAAGAAGCTCACGGTCATCGGGATGATGGGCCATACACACGGGGTGAAGAGGGCGAGGAATCCACCTACAAGTCCGGCAAGGAAGATATAAATCAGAGAGTTGGATACCGGCGTCTGGTAGGCGGCAAGGTCGTCGATGACGGGCGACCAAAGACTCTCGCGGTCGGCAGCGGTGAGCGATGCTGCGGCCTTGGTAGCAGCAGTATCGGTGGCGGCTGTATCAGCCACGGTTTGGGCAGCGGCTTTCAGCGAGTCGGCCTTGGCCTTAGCCAGTTCTGCGGCAGAAACGGCCGATTCATCGGAAGAAGCCTCGGCTACGGCCGGCGACTTGCCTTTCTTGGCAAAGACCACATCGCTCGGGGGCATACAGGCCTCGTCGCTACAAGCACCGTACTCCAACGAGAAGTCGATGTCGTATTGGGGCTTGGTAAACCGTATCTTCTGCACGAAAGTGACACTATTCTCGAAGAAACGCAGGTTGGTACCAAACTGCTTGTCGAAGCGGGTAATCTCGTTGCCGCGGTGCGACAGACCGCCGACGAGTTCTACACCATCCTTGCGGTTGACCGTCAGCGAGGCCGACGTCGGGCCGGCATTGCCCAGTCCGGTGGAATACACGTGCCACCCCTTATCGATGTGGCCGACAAACAGAATCTCAGCATCGGCTCCCTTGCCCGCCTTCATCTGTGCGGTAAAGGTCACCGGATCGGCCATTTGCGCACTCACCGTGATGACGGCGAAAAGGAGCAAGGCCAGTGACATCAGTCTTCTCATTTTTATTGTTTGTTCCGTTGTTGATTGCTCGAAAAACAGGCGTCGCAAAAGCCGTAGCGCCACACAAAACACACGCAGTGAGGCCGAACGGCATGGCAACGCAATGTGCAAAGTTACAGCATTTTTGCGAGATTGGGCCACAAATCCCAACACAAAGTTATACACAACGGGTGCCACAACAGGCGGGCAGGGGGTTTTCATATCATTTAACGCGCTTTTTCTGCCGTAATAGACGGAAAAGACGTACCTTTGCGACTTATACGACAATAGTGTAAGAAAACAAACAAATAAACATACACAAGAAATGGCACAAGAAGACGTTTTCAAGAAGATTGTATCCCACTGCAAGGAGTATGGTTTCGTATTTCCCAGCAGCGAACTCTACGATGGACTCGGCGCCGTGTACGACTACGGTCAGAACGGTGTGGAGTTGAAAAACAACATCAAGGAATACTGGTGGAAGAGCATGGTATTGCTCCACGAGAATATTGTCGGCATCGATTCCGCCATCTTCATGCATCCGACCATCTGGAAGGCCAGCGGCCACGTCGACGCCTTCAATGACCCCCTCATCGACAACCGCGACTCCAAGAAGCGCTACCGCGCCGACGTGCTCATCGAAGACCAGATCGCCAAGTACGAGGAGAAGATTGCCAAGGAAGTAGCCAAGGCACAGAAGCGTTTCGGCGACAGTTTCGACGAGGCCCAGTTCCGCGCCACCAACCCCCGCGTGCTCGAAAACCAGCAGAAGCGCGACGCTCTCCACCAGCGCTACACCGAGGCCATGCAGGGTCCCAACCTTGAAGAACTCAAGCAAATCATCGTCGACGAGGAGATTGTCGACCCCATCAGCGGCACCAAGAACTGGACCGACGTGCGCCAGTTCAACCTCATGTTCTCTACCGAGATGGGATCAGCCTCAGACGCCACCAGCAAAATATACCTCCGCCCCGAGACCGCACAGGGTATCTTTGTCAACTACCTCAACGTACAGAAGACCGGCCGTATGAAGATACCTTTCGGTATCGCACAGATCGGTAAGGCTTTCCGCAACGAGATCGTTGCCCGCCAGTTCATCTTCCGTATGCGCGAGTTCGAGCAGATGGAGATGCAGTTCTTTGTCAAGCCCGGCACCGAGATGGAGTGGTTCCAGAAATGGAAGGAAACCCGTATGAAGTGGCATCAGGCTCTCGGCTTCGGTGCAGAGAACTACCGTTTCCACGACCACGAGAAACTCGCCTTCTACGCCAATGCCGCTACCGACATCGAGTTCAAGATGCCCTTCGGCTTCAAGGAAGTGGAAGGTATACACAGCCGTACCAACTACGACCTCTCCCAGCACGAGAAATTCTCGGGCAAGGGTATCAAGTACTTCGACCCGCAGGAGAACAAGAGTTACACTCCGTACGACATCGAGACCTCTATCGGTGTCGACCGTATGTTCCTCAGCGTGATGTGCCACTCCTACTGCGAGGAGAAGCTCGAGAACGGCGAAACCCGCGTGGTACTCAAGTTGCCCGCTCCCCTCGCTCCCGTCAAACTCGCCGTACTGCCCCTGCTCCGCAAGGACGGACTGCCCGAGAAGGCACGCGAGATTGTCGACGACCTCAAGTTCCACTTCAACACCCACTACGACGAGAAGGACACCATCGGCAAGCGCTACCGCCGCCAGGATGCCGTCGGCACACCCTACTGCGTCACCGTCGACCACGATACGCTCAAGGACAACACCGTCACCCTGCGCTTCCGCGACACTATGGAGCAGGAACGCGTCAGCATCGACCAACTCCGCAGCATCATCGAGGACAAGGTGAGCATCTCCAGCCTCCTGAAAAAACTGCAATAAGAACAAGACAGTAGATGAGAAAAATACACATTATATATATATTCGCGCTCATGGCGTCGATCTTCACGATGGCGTCATGCAGCGAGAGTGAAGGCACCGAAGAGGAGTTCGCCGACTGGAAGAGCAAGAACGAGACCCAGTTTGACCAGATCTACTCCGAAGCCAAGGCCAAGGCCGATGCCGGCGACAATACGTGGAAGGTGATCCGCGGATTCCAGTACGAGTCTACCGCCCCCGCACACAACTACAACAATATCGTCGTGCACGTGCTCACCGAAGGCAAAGGCTCGGGCTGTCCGCTCTACACCGACTCGGTACGCATCAACCTGCGCGGCCAGTTGTTGCCGTCGCTCTCCTACTCCGAGGGCTACACCTTCCTGACCACCTACCCCGGCGACTTCGATCCGGCTACCGCAGCCACAGGCAAGTATCCCGTACTCACGTCCACCTACGTCACCGACGGTCTCTCCACCGCCTTGCAAAACATGCACATCGGCGACCGATGGATCGTGTACGTGCCCTACCAACTGGGCTACGGCACCACCGACCAAAGCACCAATGTCGTCGTACCCGCCTACTCCACGCTCATCTACGACGTGCGCCTCGTGGGTTACTACCGCGCCGGCACCTACGTACCCGATGCCCATGCCCAAGCAGCCGGCTACTGGGTAGAGGAATAAAAGGAGTAAAACAAAACCGGAGTCTCCCTCCGGAAGACCATAAGCATAGACCGTCCCGTCACCACACAAGACAGGACGGTCTTTTTGCGTATTCTTTATCCGCCATTGCACCCTCAGAAAACCCGTTATACATCACTGTGTGCGGCCACAAAATAGATGTGTTCGCACACAACAACTTGATATACGTCAAAAAACGGCCCCATCCGACAAGAAAACAAGGTCAAAATATTGCAAGAAAACGTCGTGCATAGTACCTTTGCATCGTCAAAAGAAACAAAGACAACATCTCAATAGGAAAACATAAGGTTCGCGAGAACCGCTCTCAATAGGAACATCTCCGGTGAAAGACAACAGTCAGACACCCACAAGGAAAAAGAGACAAGGATAACATTCATAGGTATAGCAAAGTCACAGGTAAAGATTGTAGACAAGGTATTAGAAAACAAATGAAGGTAAAACATCGCCCAAAGAGGTATTAGCAAAGGTAAAGACAAAGATTGAGGATAACAAGACAGACGGGCGAGACAAAAAGGATAACAAGAGGCCGCACAGCAAAGTCTCAAGGCAAGAAGATAAGGATAACGCAAATAGGTAAAAGGTAAAGGTAAAAAGACCAATATACAAGAAGCGGCTCCACAGACAGTCTCAAGGTAAGATTGAAGACGGATAACAGAAAAGAGAAAGGTAGAAAAGAGTGTAACGGATAACACTCGACGCTGAAAAGACGAACCCTTCGCAGCAAATTGCTGCATAAGGGCTGGGGCGGAAGAAAGAAAAAACACAAGCCATATCGCCCATAGCGACTTCAAAAAAAAGAGAACATACATAGCGATTTGATATAAAAGGAGAAGGAAGGCTGTCGCAGACTCTGCGGTAGTCTTTTCTGTTTTTAGGTGGGCTCACAAATACTCGAACTCACAAATATTTTAGGCGGGCTCTCACAAATACTCGGACTCACAAATACTTTAGTGACGACAACCAAGCCCACTAAAGCCCACTTTACATTAACACATCTTATAAAACATTAAATAACACCGTCATATATACTACATTTGTAAAGTATTTCCTATCTTTGGCGGAGTCATTTATAGCAACATTCATTTTTTTATCATCAAAAAGAAAGGAACGTATATGAGAAAGCTTCTACTCTCATTGTCGGCACTTGCGAGCACCCTGACCGTCTCGGCCGACACCTATCCCTACCTCTCTTTCCAGACGGCCGACGGACAGATACAATCGTTCGCCACCGAGTCGCTGACCATGACCTACCAGGACGGCCAGTTGACTGTGACCACCCCTGACGGCGTACAGACCCTCGACGCCGCCCAACTCACACGCATGTTCTTCGCCACCGAAGCATCGGGCATAGAGGACGTGCCTCTCTCGGCTGACGGCAAGACCGACGTGTACTCCACGGCGGGCATACACGTCGGCACATTCGCCACCCCTTCCGAGGCCAAGAAAGCCATGCAGGGCGGCATCTACGTGATCAAGCAAAACGGTAAAACCCTCAAAATGACGGCACAATGACAAAAAGAATTTTCTTCCTCCTGCTCTGCGCCCTGGCCGTATACATCAGTCAGGCACAGACGCTCAACGTCGTCGTGGGACAAGTCACCTACGCCATACCTTCCGCCGAAGCCGGCGACATGGTCTACCAGGACGGCACATCGCTCACCATACTCGGCAAGACCTATACGCTGTCTGATGTCACCAGCATGTACATCGACCAGTCTGACGTGGAAGCCAACACCGTACTCGTCGACTACGACGGCACACAGGCTCACGTGACCGTGGCCGGAGCCATCGCACAGTATGTCACCCCCACCGTCAGCGGCGCGTATGTCAGCATCGCCCAAAGCGACGAGGTGTCCGATGATGTCTGCGGCGAGATCACCTACGCCCTGTCGGGCAACTCCACCGACGGACAGTTTGCCCTCACCGGCACCTACAAGGCCACCATCGAGTTGCGCGGTCTCACCCTCACCTGTACCACAGGTGCTCCGCTCAACATACAAGACGGCAAGCGCATCGACCTCAGCGTGAAGAAAGGCACAACCAACACGCTCACCGACTGTGCCGACGGCAGCCAAAAGGGATGTATCGTGTGCAAGGGCCACCTCGAACTCAAAGGCAAGGGTACGCTCGACATCTACGGCAACACTGCCCACGGCATCTACGCCAAGGAGTATGTCGAAATGAAGAACTGCACCGTCAACGTACACTCTGCCGTCAAAGACGGACTCAACTGCAACCAGTACTTCCTCATCGAGAGCGGCACGCTCAATATCGAAGGCATCGGCGACGACGCCCTTCAGGTATCCTACAAGGACGACACCGACCGCGAAGCCGAAGATACGGGTTCCATCACCGTCAGTGGCGGCACCATCAAGGCATCCGTCACCGCCACTGCTGCCAAGGGTCTCAAGGCAGACGGCGACATCACCGTCAACGGCGGAGAGATCAATATCACCACATCCGGTGGCGGCAAGTGGGACAGCGATGATGCCAAGACCAAAGCCTCATCGTGCATCAGTGCAGATGGCCACGTCTACATCACCGACGGCACGCTCACCCTCAGCAGCAGCGGAGCCGGCGGCAAGGGCATCAGTTGCGACAGCACGCTCAACGTATCGGGCGGCACCATCACCGTCAGCACCACCGGCGGCATGTATGCCTACGTCAACGGACAGGAATACACCAACTACACCGGCAACACCGACCGTCTGACCAGCGACCAGAAATCCACACCCAAGGGTATGAAGGCCGACGGCGACGTCAACATCTCCGGCGGTACCATCACCGTCACCACTATCGGCAACGGAGCCGAAGGCATCGAGAGCAAGGCCGTGATGACCATCACGGGCGGCACCATCGTGGCCAACACCAACGACGATGCACTCAACTCCTCCAGCCACATGTATATCAAGGGTGGCGACATCACCGTCGTGGCCACCGACAACGACGGACTCGACTCCAATGGCAACATGTATATCTCCGGCGGTGTGATTCGCGCCTTCGGTGCCACATCGCCCGAGTGCGGTATCGATGCCAACGAGGAAGAGGGCTACTCTGTCATCTTCACCGGCGGCACCCTGCTCGCCGTAGGCGGCGGCAACTCCGTACCGAGCACATCAGAGTCTACCCAACCCTATGTCAGCGGCAATGCCTCGCTCACCGCAGGCAGCACCGTCACGCTCAAGAGCGGCGACACCGTACTCGCCACATTCACCGTACCCGACAACTACTCCTCATCGTCCAACGGCGGTGGTGGCGGTCCTGGCGGTGGCGGTCCTGGCGGTGGCGGCTGGGGAGGCGGCGGAAGTTCCGTCCTCGTCTCCTGCGCCGGTCTCACCTCAGGCAGCAGTTACACCCTCACCTGCGGCAGCAGTTCGTCGACAGTCACAGCCCGTACCACTGGAAGCGGTGGTGGCGGCGGTGGCGGCGGACGCTGGTAAGCACACCAAGGATGCCATCGTCCAATATACAACCGAGTAGATAAAGCATATTTTATAGAGCGCACGACCCACACAGGGCCGTGCGCTTTTTTGTCGTATCTTTTATTTTTTTGTCGTACATTCACCCAATGAAAGAAAAGTGGCACAAACGCTACCACATTCCGACTTTTTCTTTATAACTTTGTATGCAGGTGAATATCTACACCCACAACCGGCCTAATATCCGAAAAATCAATAACAAACCATAGAATGAAAAAGACTTTTGCAACCCTTGTCTTTGCGGCATGCTCACTTTTCGGCACGGCGCAAAACGACCTTACCCAATTTGTCAATCCCTATGTCGGGACAGGTGGCCACGGCCACGTGTTCCTCGGTGCCAACGTGCCCTTCGGCAACGTGCAGCTCGGTCCTACCGAACCGGCACGCGGCTGGGACTGGTGCTCCGGCTACCACTACAGTGACTCCGTCATCCGCGGCTTCGGCCACCAGCACCTCAGCGGTACCGGTATCGGCGACCTCGGCGACGTAGCCTTCCTGCCCGTATCGTGCTGCAAGCAGAAAGAAGTGAAGTTCTCACACGCCAACGAGACCGTACACCCGGGCTACTACGCTATCCGTCTGCAGGAGCCCAACGTGTTTGTGGAACTCACCGCCACACAGCGTGCCGGATTCCACCGCTACACCTTCGGCGGCGACGTGAAGAAAGCCAAACTCGTCGTCGACCTCGCACAAGGCATCGGCTGGGACCAGCCTACCGAGTACAAACTCGTGCAGGAGACCCCGACCCGCATCAGCGGTTACCGCTACTCCACAGGCTGGGCCAAGGACCAGCGCGTCTATTTCGTAGCCGAACTGTCACAGGAGGTCAAGGTGAAAGACCTCAAGGAAGGCCGCTGGATGCTCGTGGCTGACAACGGCGCACAGCCGCTGCTCGTCAAGGTAGGCATCTCGGCCGTCAGCGTAGACAACGCCAAGGCTAACCTCGCCGCCGAGATTCCCGCATGGGACTTCGCCGGCACCGTGTCGGCCGCTGACAAGGCATGGAACGAGGAACTCTCGCGTGTCAACATCGAGACCACCGACAGCGTCAACCGCGAGATATTCTACACCGCCCTCTACCACACGATGACCGCCCCGTCGGTATTCTCCGACGTCAACGGCGAGTACCGCGGTTCTGACGGCAAGACCCACAAAGGCTCCTTCACCAACTATACTACCTTCTCCCTGTGGGACACCTACCGTGCAGCCTTCCCCCTGATGACCCTCCTCCACCAAGACCGTCTCGCCGACATGGCCGAGACCTACATCCACATCTTCAAGGAGCAGGGCAAGTTGCCCGTATGGCACCTCATGGGCAACGAGACCGACTGTATGGTCGGCAATCCCGGCATACCCGTACTGGCCGACCTCGTGCTCAAGGGATATGTCAAGGACAAGCAGACCGCCTTTGAAGCCATGAAGACCTCTGCCATGCTCGACGAGCGCGGACTCAACTTCCTCAAAGAGTACGGATACATCCCCTGCGACAAGGATACCACCTACGAGACCGTCGCCAAAGACCTCGAATACGCTCTGGCCGACGACTGCGTGGCCAAGGTTGCCAAGATGCTCGGCAAGACGGCCGACTACAAGTACTTCCTCAACCGCAGCAAGTCCTACCGCCACCACTTCGACAAGAAGACCCAGTTTATGCGCGGTCTCGACTCCAACGGCAAGTTCCGTGAGCCCTTCGATCCCTTCAACTCTATCCACCGTCAGGACGACTACACCGAGGGCAACGCATGGCAGTACACCTGGCTCGTTCCCCACGACGTACACGGACTCGTCAGTCTCTTCGGCAGCGAGAAAGCCTTCACCACCAAACTCGACTCGCTCTTCATCGTCAGCGGTGACCTCGGCGCAGAGGCTTCTCCCGACGTGTCCGGACTCATCGGACAATACGCCCACGGCAATGAGCCCAGCCACCACGTGCTCTACATGTACAACTACGTCGGCCAGCCCTGGAAGGGCGCACGCCTCATCCGCCAGACCTTCGACGAGATGTACAAGGCCGACTACGACGGTCTGAGCGGCAACGAGGATGTAGGCCAGATGTCAGCATGGTACGTCATCTCCTCGATGGGTCTCTATCAGGTAGAGCCCGCCGGCGGCAAGTACATCATCGGATCGCCGCTCTTCGACAGCGCTACCATCAACCTCGGTGGCGGCAAGACCTTCACCGTCAAGGCTACGAACAACAGCAAGGAAAACATGTACGTACAGTCGGCCAAACTCAACGGCAAGCCTTACACCAAGTCGTACATCATGCACGCTGACATCGTGAAGGGCGGCACGCTCGAACTGGTCATGGGTCCGTCACCCTCGAAGTGGGGCACCAAGACCGCCGACCGTCCGTAAGACGCGACATACACAAGGCGGATGCTGAAAAAGAATCCACCAGGAAAACAACAATGCGTGGAATTTTAGAACACGCCTAAAAAATCAATATCGGCCACTCCGCCGCACGGTAGGAGTGGCCTTTTTTACTTTTACCACATGAAAAAACATATTTTTCTGCTGTCTGCTCTCATGGCAGCCACCTCATATCTACAGGCCCAGGAACACGCCGAAGTCAAACTGCACGAGCGCTACACCACCGTTGTGCCTACCGACACCAAGACCTACACCTCGAAACGTCCGCCCGTCAGCGAGCGGCTCTTCACCTCAGAAGCCGTGGAGAAGAAGATACGCGAGGTACAAAAGACACTTCGCCACAACCCGCGGCTCGCATGGATGTTCGGCAACTGCTACCCCAACACCCTCGAAACCACCATACACTACCGCAAGACGACCACGGGCGACGACGACACGTTCGTCTACACGGGCGACATACCTGCCATGTGGCTCCGCGACTCCGGTGCACAGGTGTGGCCCTACCTGCCGCTGGCCACAAAAGACGAGAAACTCCGCCACATGCTGCGCGGCGTGATACTGCGCCAACTGCACTGCATCAACATCGACCGCTACGCCAACGCCTTCAACGACGGTCCGACCGGAGCCGGATGGCTGTCTGACAATACCGAGATGCAGCCCGACGTGTTCGAGCGCAAATACGAGATCGACTCCTATTGCTACCCCATCCGCCTGGCCTACGGCTATTGGAAGGCCACGGGCGACGACAGTATCTTCGGACAGGAATGGGCAGCGGCCGTGCGAAACATACTGAAAACCTTCCACGAGCAGCAACGCAAGACCGGACTCGGACCGTACCACTTCACCCGTGAGGCCGACACGCCCTTCGACACCCAGGGATGGGGCGGCTACGGAGCACCCGTCAAGCCCGTCGGGCTGATTGCGTCGGCCTTCCGTCCGTCTGACGACGCCACACTGTTGCCCTTCCTCGTACCGTCCAACTTCATGGCGGTCTCCTCACTGCGCAAGGCCGCCGAGATACTGTCGCGCCCCGGAACCTCTGCCGACGATGCGGCCACAGCCCGCGACTGCCGCACACTGGCCGACGAGGTAGCACAGGCCCTCCGACAGTACGCCGTGGTCGACCATCCCAAGTACGGCAAAATCTACGCCTTCGAGGTCGACGGTTTCGGCGGGCATATCCTCATGGACGACGCCAACGTGCCCTCCCTTTTGGGCATGGCCTACATGGGCGACGTCGATGCCAATGACCCGATATACCTCAACACCCGCCGCTTTGTATGGAGCGAGGACAACCCCTGCTTCTTCCGCGGCAAGGCTGGCGAGGGCATCGGCGGACCGCACATCGGCCACGACATGATATGGCCCATGTCAATCATGATGCGTTGCTTCACCGCCACCGATGACGACGAGATACGCTGGTGCATGCGCACCCTATTGTCTACCGACGGCGGCACAGGTTTCATACACGAGTCCTTCCACAAAGACGACACCACACGCTACACCCGCGCCTGGTTTGCCTGGCAGAACACGCTCTTCGGCGAACTCGTCGTCAAACTCATCAACGACGGCAAGGCCGACCTGCTCAACGACTTGTAGAACTGTGGACTAAATATTATTCGTCCATGCGTCCGTATATCTTTTGCGATATGCGGACGCACTTTTTTGTGCATTGTGGCAACGTTTTGCAGAAATTATACATATCTTTGTAAAACGATAACAGAGCAATACCATATGACCTTTAGACACCACTTTCTGACATATACCCTTCTTCTCACCCTTCTTCTTGTCACCGCAGGAGCCTGCTCCTCCGGACAGAAAGAGGAAGACCGCCACCGGCTCCACTTACAACAGATCGACGACTCCGTCGCCGCCCATTCTCCCCATGCAAAGGCCATCATCGAGCAAGGCATGAAGCAGGCGACTGACTCCATCGAGTACCATGAATACAATGTCAGACTGGCCCGCACATACTACTTCTCGCGAGACATCGAGGCGGCACTGCCCCTCGTCGAGGGTACCATAGCCTACGCCAAGCGACAACCAGCCACGCCACGCATCAACAGTCTGCTGGCAATGGCCTACAGCACCAAGTCGAACATCTACAAGGCCTTCCATCACGACATCAGCGAGGAGACAAGGCTCAACGCCGAAGCCTACCGCCTACTCCAACACAGCGACACCCCACACAATCTGCCCAACATCTGTGCCAATTTGGGCGACAACTACTACGCCACCAACGACCTTCCCAAGGCGGCCGAATGGTATCGCCGCGCCCTCTTCCTGGCCGACTCGCTCCACACGCCACGAAAGGAGTATATCACGCTCTACATGGGACTGGGACAGATCTACACGACTCTCTACGACTTTGAAGCCGCTGAGCGCTGCTACCGCGAGACCGATAGCCAGTTTGCCGACATGTCGCCCTCTATGCAGGCCTACTTTCTCAACAACTACGGCAATCTCTACTACTACGCCGAGAACTATCCGCAGGCCCTCAAGATTTTTCTCCGCCTGAGCGACACGCTCAAGAAGTACGGTATGGAGAAAAACTTCGACATGTACCTCTGCCGGCTCAATCTTGCCGATGTCTACCTCAACCTCGGACAACTCGACGAGGCTCGCGACAATCTGGATGCCATCGAGCCTTTCTTCATCGCCAACGGCGACCAACTTGCCCTCTACTACACGCACACCATACGCATCGGCATCGCCGTGAAACGTGGCGACCATGCTGCCGTGGCACGCATACTCGCCACCGAGCCCAAGACCAAGGATATACCGGCAAGCCTCGTCGACATACGCGACAAATACCTCCGCGACTACTACACGCTCTCGGGCGACTACCGCCGCGCCTACGACAATCTGTTGAGCGCCGGCATACGCAACGACTCGCTCGAACACAACCGGCTCAACATGCGGTCGGCCGACATTATGGCCCGCTTCGCCCAAGACACCCTTGCCCTACACCACCGCATAGAGATGGAGCACAAGGATGCCGTCATCAGTCAGGCTCACCTGACGACGGTCGTCGCCGCCGGCATCATCGGCATGCTTGTGCTGCTGACCTTCATCGGGGCGCTGCACTCACGCAAACAACGGTTGCAGGGACAGATGCGCGTCATGCAACTCAAACTGGGCAACGCACGCAACCGTATCTCTCCCCACTTTGTGTTCAACGTGCTCAACAACAAGATCACCAACGCACCCGAAGCCGAAGCCGCCGAACTGCAGGAACTCACCCGGCTCATCCGTGCCAACCTCGACATGTCGTGTCAACCGACCATGCCGCTCGACCGCGAACTGGAGTTCGTGCGCCAATACGTGCGCATCGAGGGTTTCTTGGTGGGCAACGATTTCGACTTCTCCATCCACACCCCACAGTCGTTCGACCTTTCCACCGTCGTCATTCCTTCGATGTTTCTCCAGATACTCGTGGAGAACGCCTTGGTACACGGACTACGCGGATGGCAGGGTCACAAGACACTCACCATAGACATCACCCGGGGCGAAGGCATGACCACCGTGGCGGTCACCGACAACGGACCGGGCTTCGATGCCCGCAACGGAGCGACAAAGAAGCGCACCGGTCTGGGCATCATCACCCAGACCATCGCTATCGCCAACGAACACAGCAAACGCAAAATGCGTTTCGATCTCAACAATCTACACGACGACCAGGGACACGTCACCGGTTGTCGCGCCACTCTGCAACTGCCCGACGGTCTCCGACTGATCGATACGCTATAGACGGGTTGCCCCAAAAACACACCTATTATGACCACCATCATCATCGACGACAACACACAGGCTGCACAAATACTGGCCGACAAACTTATTGCCTACAACGACATAGAGGTTGTCGGCATCGCCGCCAACGGCAAAGACGGCCTGACGCTCATCGAGCAGCATCATCCCGACCTGCTCTTCCTCGACATCGAGTTGCCCGACATCTCGGGACTCGACTTCCTTGAGCGCATGAACTACCGAGGCGACCAGCACTGCCGCATCATCATGTATACCGCCTACGGACACTACATGCTGCCCGCCTTCCGCAACCATGCCTTCGACTTTATCACCAAGCCTCTCGACGATGCCGAACTGCGCACCGTCATCCGTCGGGCATGCCTCACGCCACCTCCTGCCGTCCAGCAACAGACCTGCGCGCCGACCACTGAAGACGGCGACATAGAGCCGGGCAAAGACGGCAAACTGCTCCTCTACACCAATACGATGGACTTCCGCCTGGTCGACGTCCGCGACATCGGCATCTTCTCCTACAACCACGAACTGCGTCTGTGGGAGGTATACGTCTCTGGCTCCGCCACACCCGTGCGACTCAAGCGCGCCGTCAATAGCGACGCCCTGCTGGCCATCGACCCCAACCTCGTGCGCGTCTCGCAACGTCACATCATCAACATCACCTACCTCATCGAGGTGACCGACAACGTGTGCCGCTTCTACCCGCCCTTCGACAAGATTGACGACGTGCGTGTGGGCCGCTTTTACCGCAAGAAACTCATCGACCGCTTCTGCAGTCTCTGAGACGTGACGATGATATTGGTGCCCAATAAAAACCCACGAAAAAAGCGCCGCCCCCATCGGGACAGCGCTTTTTTTTGTGGGTAAAAGTCAAGGATTTTACTGTTGATTTCTCCAAGACCTGGTTTATCCGATATTTCCGACCTTGATGAGGTACTCGGCTATCTGTACGGCATTGAGGGCAGCACCCTTGCGTATCTGGTCGCCACTGAGCCAGAAGGTGAGTCCGCAGTCGTCGGCAAGATCCTTGCGGATACGGCCTACATAGACATCGTCCTTGCCGGCCGTCTCAAGCGGCATGGGATAGACGAGATGCTCGGGATCATCCTTGAGTTGGCAACCGGGGGCGGCGGCGATAGCCTCGCGAGCCTGCTCTATGCTGATGGGACTCTCAGTCTCTATCCAGACGCTCTCGGAGTGGGAACGGAGCGAGGACACACGCACACACATCGCCGAGCAACGCACGTCGCTGTGCATGATTTTGCGGGTCTCGTTGTACATCTTCATCTCCTCCTTGGTATAGCCATTGTCGGTGAAGACATCGATTTGGGGAATGACGTTGTAGGCCAACTGGTGGGGGAACTTGCTCACGGTGACGGGCTCACCGGCTACCAGTTCCTTGTACTCCTGCTTGAGTTCCTCCATGGCAGCGGCTCCAGCGCCGCTCGCGCTCTGGTAACTGGCGATATGGATGCGCTTGATATGGCTGATGGCCTCAAGCGGTTTGAGCACGACGACCATCATGATGGTCGTGCAGTTGGGGTTGGCGATGATGCCGCGCGGACGGTCGAGCGCATCCTCGGGATTGCACTCAGGCACGACAAGAGGTACATCGTCGCACATACGGAAGGCACTCGAATTGTCGATCATCACCGCACCGTGCTTGGTGATGGTTTCGGCAAACTCCTTGGACGTACCGCCGCCGGCTGAGACGAACGCTACGTCGACGCCACGGAAGTCGTCGTTGTGCTGCAGGAGTTTCACTTCATATTCCTTTCCCTTGAACATGTACTTGCTACCGGCCGAACGCTGCGACCCGAAAAGCAACAGGTCATCAATGGGGAAATCTCTTTCGGCAAGTATGCGCAGGAACTCTTGTCCCACAGCACCGCTTGCACCTACAATTGCTACCTTCATTGTAAATTATTTTATTCCTTTATAGTGTATTCTTCTGCAAAGTTACGATTTTTCCTGCATCAAGACACACTTTGCGCTGTTTTTGCGACATACAGTCGGCGAAAAACCCTGTCAAAGCATCTTTTCGAGGTTTTCCTCAGCCGACTGCAGATCGTCGGCAAAGGTGGTGTGGTCTTTGAGAAAGTCGGCCTTGCCCGCCGCGAGACACTGGTAGAGACTGCGGTCCATCGCGTCGGCATAGTCGGCAATGGCATACTCGATGTCGTCGCGCTGCCAGTCGAGCGTGGAGTGGATGTACACGCGCCGCTTTTGGTGGATGAAGCAGTAGGCCGCCTCCACCCCATGCTGGTTTGCCGTCACCATCACCAGAACTTGTTTTGGGCGGCGTTGTACTCAAATCCCGCACCGGCGAGTTTCTCCTCCAGCGCCTGGCGGTCGACGTTCATGTCGTCGCACAGTTCGTCGAGCGAAGAGTAGTTGTCACGCAGCAGCATGTTGACTGCCGAAAAAAGGATCATGGGGTCGTTGGGAAGTCTGTCCATCGTATAATGGCGTATGCTTAATATTTGCAGTAGATTAGGCGGGAACTTCTGTAGCCCGCCCAACCCCTCTATTGTTGTTTTTGCGTGCAAAAGTAGTAAAAATATATAGAGACCGCACAACGTGCGTACGAAAAACTGCAAGAAAGCAGACCGCACCGCCCATTTTTCCCACTATACGCCGGGCTGTCTTCGATGAAAAATGGCTATCTTTGCAGACGACAACAACCAACAATCCGCAATATTGACAATGAAAAACTTCAAACATCTCACCACCGTCGCCTTGGTATTGCTCACGGCCGTCACCGCACAGGCCAAGGACAACGTGGACTACGTCGACCCGTTCATCGGAACCACCAATTTCAGTGTCTGCAATCCCGGTGCCGTACGTCCGCACGGACTTATGTCCGTCGTGCCCTTCAACGTGATGGGCTCCGACCTCAACGAGCAGGACAAAGACAAGCGCTGGTGGTCAGCCCCCTACGAATACAACAACAAGTACTTCACCGGTTTCGCCCATGTCACGCTCAGCGGTGTGGGCTGCCCCGAGATGGGATCACTGCTGACCATACCCACAGCCGGCCCGCTCGACGTAGACTACCACAACTACGGGTCTGAGTACACCGACGAGACCGCCACCCCGGGATACTACTCCAACCGCCTCACCAAGTACGGCATCAAGTGCGAGGTGACCGCCACCGCCCGTACCGCCATCGAGCGCTACACCTTCCCCAAGGGACAGGGCAACATTCTACTCAACCTCGGCGATGCGCTCTCCAACGAGTGCGGTGCATCGGTACGCCGTGTGAGCGACACCGAGGTCGAGGGTTTCCGCATCCTCGGCACATTCTGCTACAACTCTCATGCCACCTTCCCCATGTATTTCGTCATGCGCGTCAGCAAAGCGCCGAAGACCAGCGGTTTCTGGAAGAAGCAGCCTCATCTCGGCGAGGCCGAGGACGCTTGGGAGAAGTATGTAGGCAAGTACAAACTCTACGAAAACCGTACACGCGACATGGCCGGCAACGAGATTGGCTACTACATGACCTACGACTGCGATGAGGGCGAACAGATAGAGATACAGATGGGCGTATCGTTCGTGTCGATAGCCAATGCCCGACAGAACCTTGAAGCCGAGCAGCCCACGGCCGACTTCGAGCAAGTGCGCCGCGATGCCCGCCAGGAATGGGCACGCACGCTCGACCGCGTCACCGTCGAGGGCGGCACCGAAGCCCAGCGCCGCACCTTCTACACCGCGCTCTACCACACACAGATCCATCCCAACATCCTGCAGGATGTCAACGGCGAGTACCCCAAGATGGAAAGCACCGAGGTGCTCACCACCAAGGGCAACCGCTACACCGTCTTCTCCCTTTGGGACACCTACCGCAACCTCACCCAACTGCAGACTCTGCTTTTCCCCGAGAAGCAACTCGACATGGTTCGCTCCATGATCGACATGTACAAGGAGTGGGGATGGATGCCCAAATGGGAACTCTTCGGACGCGAGACCTGGACCATGGAGGGCGACCCGTCGATACCTATCATCACCGACCTCTACCTCAAGGGTTTCCGCGACTTCGACTACCAGACGGCCTATGAAGCCTTCATCAAGTCGGCCACCCTTCCCAGCAAGGACAATCTGCAGCGTCCCGACAACGACCCCTACATGGAACGCGGATACATACCCCTCTACTATTTCGCCGCCGACATGTCGGGCGACAACTCCGTATCGCACGCCCTTGAATACTACGTAGCCGACAACGCCCTCTCGCTCTTCGCCGATGCGCTCGGCCACAAGGACGCCGCCAAGAAGTACCGCCAGCAGAGCCTCGGCTACCGCCACTACTATTCCAAGGAGGCCGGCACCCTGCGCCCCATCAACAAGGACGGCTCGTTCCTCACCCCATTCAACCCCGAGGACGGTGCCAACTTCTCCAACTGCCCGGGATTTCACGAGGGCAGCGCCTGGAACTATACCTTCTACGTGCCGCACGACGTGAAAGGACTGGCACGACTGATGGGCGGACAGAAGAAATTTGTCGACAAACTGCAGTCTGTCTTCGACCGCGGTCTCTACGACCCGGCCAACGAGCCCGACATCGCCTACCCCTACCTCTTCAGTTACTTCAAGGGCGATGAGTGGCGCACACAGAAGGAAGTGGCCGCCGCCCTCGAAAAGTACTACTTCGACAAGCCCGACGGCATACCCGGCAACGACGACTGCGGCACCATGTCGGCCTGGGCCATCTTCTCGATGATGGGTCTCTACCCCGACTGCCCCGGATCGCCCTACTACACCGTTACCACCCCGGTATTCAACAAGGTGACCCTGCATCTCGACAAGAAGTACTATCCCGAGGGTGACATCACCATCACCACCGACCGCACCTCGCCCTCACAACTCTATATCAAGCAGATGACCCTCGGCGGCAAGCGTCTCAACACTTACCGCATATCACACAAGGCCCTCACCGAAGGCCGTACACTCAATATCAACTTGAAGTAAGGAAGGGTGTGTTCCAAACATTTGCATTGGCAAATGTTTTAGAACACATCTGACAAAGACATAAGAAAAGATGCGGTGTCTCACCGCTCTACAGTAAAACGCCAGTGGGTGCGGCTTTCGCCGCACCCACTATTGTTTTCCAGCCGACTTCCACTGGCGTTTTCTTCTCATACTGCCTAAGCAAACTTCAAGTGAACACGCCCAAGAAACACGTCCAAGAACGGAGAAAAACAGAAAAAAGCACTTTTTTCTTTGTCCGTTCCGATTTTTAGTGTTACCTTTGCACCCACTAATCGCCCAGATGGCGGAATCGGTAGACGCGCTGGTCTCAAACACCAGTGGAGCAATCCGTCCCGGTTCGACCCCGGGTCTGGGTACCAAGTCGGAATCTTCAACAGAAGGTTTCGACTTTTTTGTTTTTGAAAGTACAAGCATTACGATTTATTGGTGTCCGGTAAAAATATCGCAATTGGCGAACCCAGTGGGACTCGCCAATTGCGTTTTTGTCAATTTTGAACACCCTATCTTTCAGGGCTGCAATACGGGCTTGGCGCACTGGCTTACTCGCTGAGATAATATCTTTCGCCGCTATTGTTGTCGACCAGCATATTTTCGTCTCTTCTGACCGTTATCGAGATCGACGGATGGGCCGTTACCCGTCCTACGTTGTCGGAAACCCGGGTAAACTCGGGATAGGTCTTGGAAATATCACTACCGTTGACATAGATGCCCTGTCTGGTGATTTTCAGTTCGTTGTCGTCACTGTGATAGGTACGGCCGGCCAAGAATCCGCGGACATCTTCATCTGACCGGAAGCCTATCTCCTCGTCGGATATCCGGTTGATGTCGGCTTCATCCGAGACATCATTGCTCAGTGCATCTTCCATGCTTACAGTATCTGCTGCTACCGTGTCAGTATATGCCGTTTCAACAGAAGTGGTGTCTGCTACAACCATCGTATCCGAGTCGGCATAACTGACTTCTGGGTTTTTCTTGGCGAAGGCACCCGTGAAGAACACAAGCACCAGGAGAAAGAATACGATACCCAAACCTACTATGGCCACCGCAATCTTGAGACTGCGGGAGGAAGACGTTTCGGAGATTGCATCTTCACTGTCACCGGAAACAGTCTCTTCCGGCAGTTTTTCCGAGGAAGCAACAGATGCAACAATGTCCGTAGACATGGTAGCATCCACAGACATGGTAGCATCCGCAGATACGGAAGCACCACAATGCGGACACGCCACGGCTTTTTTAGAGATGGTACCGCCACAATGCGGGCAGACCGTCAGTTTGCCGTTATCCGTACTGCCGTCTACACTCTCGGTAGCATCCGACACTTTGGCAAGACGAGGATCATTGCCACAATGGGGGCAAACGGTGGCCTTGTCAGAAACGACACCACCACAATGGTTACATTTTATCAGTGCCATATCGTCAATGTACTATGCTTGGTGACGATAAAAACGACTTGGTAAGTAGGTGTTCAAAATTATTTGATATGGATATGCGCTTTATTTTTGGCCGTATGTTCGGGTTGAAGAGGAAGTGTAGCGGGCTACACGACCGATGAAAGCCGGGCATACAGGCAAAAAGAAAGTGCAGAGACATGTCAAAGTATAATAACACCTGCTACCCATAAATAGATACGAATAATTTTGAATACCTACTTACAATTCTTACCGTCATTCAGAAGTTTGTTGTTAAAAGTTTGTATACCCATACGGCCATGACCATCACCACGGCCGCCACTGTCATCACTGCACGAAACCGGCAAAACAACCTCCAGATGTACTGCCGGCCGCTCCACCAATCCACCGCAACAAGCGGGAAAAGCAGGGCTACAGGGGCAAACACGACCAGCGGATTGGCCGACACGGCCAATCCGACTCTTCCCTCCATCAGGAAATGGAGAGCGTGGGTCAAGTCACAAAAGGGACATGGCCAATCCGTCAGCATTCTAAGGGGACAGAACAAGGAAATCTCCGCCCCCACCCCATACGACAAGGCTACCCAAGCGAAGCCAGCCGCATATACGGCCGACACCGACAGGTAGAAGAGGCGCCTGCCACATTCCTGCCCCATCCCGCCATCGCTGTGTTTAGGCAAAGGTCAGTGTCTCGTTCAACATCTTGTAGTTGTATTCCAAGGTCAAGCCGTTGACTTGGAATATATCGATCAACCACCATATCAGACCAATACCGCAGCAAAGCGTCAGCAACAACTTCAGCACACCGTTTGTGGTATCGCCAAGCAAGAAGCGGTCTACACCAATCTCACCCACCAGAACTGAAAGCACAAGCATCATCGTGGGATCCTGGAACTTGATGTATTCCACTTGACTCCACTGATCATCGGTGATAGAGAGCAGTTTTTCGCGAATCTCATTGAAACGGTTCTGCGGCAAATATTTCTTGTTCTCAACGAGGAAGCGCTGCACACGTTTCTTTCTGTCTTCAGATGCGTTGGCGCTGCTACCTGTCGACTGATATTGGGGTTGTGCAGATGCACTTTCTGTCGACTGCTGACCAGCGGTAAAGTTGGGGTTGGGGCATCCGCACTTCGGACAAGCCGTAACTGAGACCCCATATTCACTGCCACAGTCTTCACATTTCATTAGATGTTCTACGGGTGCACCGCAGTGGGGGCATGCCTCGGCTTTGTCTGATACCATTTGCCCACATTCTGTACATTGGATAAGTGCCATACGTTGATGTATTTTTGAAAGGTTGATATTTGTTTTTTGTTACCGATAGGGTATCGGTCACAAAATTACATCATCTTGACAAACTTTTACGCATTTTCACAAGTTTTTTTTTCGAAACAGAACAAGTGACGGCAAAAAATATGCGCAGACAAACAACGTGCTACTCTCCCCAAATACAAACCGCAAATCATAAGTAGGTAAGTAGATGGTCAAAAATATTTTTTCACCGCCACTAAAAGTTGTACCTTTGCACGGTCATTCTGAAAACAACCTACTTATATGGAATACATGTCACAGGAAGGCTTCGACAAACTCGTAGCCGAACTTCAGCATATGGAGAACGTGGAACTCCCGCAAGTGCGGGAGGCCATCGCCGAGGCCCGCGACAAGGGCGACCTCAGTGAGAATTTCGAGTACCATGCAGCCAAGCGCGAGCAGGGACGACTGTTGGGCCGCATCCGCTTCAAGCAGAAGATACTGGAAAACGCGCGCGTCATCGACAAGGCTCGTCTGCAAAGTGACTGTGTCGGTCTGCTCAGCCGCGTGGAGCTCACCAATCTGGCCAACGGCAGCCGCATGACCTACACCATCGCCAGTCCCCACGAGGCCAACCTCCGGGAGGGCAAGATATCCGTCAAGTCGCCCATCGCCACTGCGCTGATGGGCCGGAAAGCCGGCGACACCGTCGAGGCCCGCGTACCGGCGGGCCTGCTGCGGCTACGCATCGAGAGCGTCACACTCTGACACTTGTTCCGACATTACACTGCACTGAAAAGGTTGGGGCATGCTCCGACATTACTTTTCCCCCCCCAAAAAAGCAGTTTAAAAACTCCACCCCCACTTAACAAAAAAACATGAACGGATTGTACACCATACTGTTGCTCGTGCTGAGCAACATCTTCATGACCGTGGCCTGGTACGGCCATCTCAAACTCCAGCAGACCGGCACAAGCAGCAACTGGCCGCTGATTGGGGTCATCGCTTTCAGTTGGGCCATTGCCTTCTTTGAATACTGTTGTCAGGTGCCGGCCAACCGCCTCGGGTTCGACGGCAACGGTGGCCCATTCTCCCTCGTGCAACTGAAAGTGATACAAGAGTGCGTGTCACTCATCGTCTTCGCCGTCATCGCCAACGTACTCTTCCAAGGACAGAGCCTGCACTGGAACCACCTCGCTGCCTTCGGCTGCCTCATCGCCGCGGTCTACTTTGTGTTTATGAAGTAGCGGCAGACTAATATTTGTTAGTCGTGGCATTTTATGGGCGCAAAATCAACTTGCATTTTGAACACCCTACCCTACGGGACTCGCCAATTGCGATGTTTTTACCGGACACCGATAATTTCATCATAGAATAAACAGTCAGGAGTCGCAAACACCAAATGTACAAAAACAAAAAACCTCGCAAGTGAATGACTTGCAAGGCTTTCTGTAGGCGCTTCAAGATGGGCTTGAACCAACGACCCCCTGATTAACAGTCAGGTGCTCTAACCAACTGAGCTATTGAAGCATGAGCAATTGTTCTGAATTGCGAGTGCAAAGGTAAGAGGATTTTTCGTAACCACCAAACTTTTTCGTAAAAAAAATCACAGAAACACGATTTTTCGATATTTTTCACGCCCCGCACGCACGTTTGTGGCCCGTTTGCAGTACCTTTGTACTATATAACACATCTAATATATATCACCAGCAACAAGTACGGCCAGCCGTACAACAAGAACGTCAAAACAATATGTACCGCATACTCCGTAGCCTACTCACCGGCATCGCGCTCATTGCCGCACTCGTGGCAAGCGCACAGACCGACAACGACCACAACTTCAAGGTGGCCAAAAACCTCGACGTGTTCAACGCCATCTACAAAAACCTCGACCTCATGTACGTCGACACACTCAACGCCGACGAGGTCGTGGGCACCGCCATCACCTCGATGCTCCGCAGTCTCGACCCCTACACTGAGTACTACCCCGAGGACAAGGCCGGCGACTTCAAGCAGATGATGACCGGCAAGTACGCCGGTATCGGTTCGATCATCAGTTACAACTACGCCTCCAAGCACGTTGTCATCAACGAGCCTTACGAATATATGCCCGCCGCCGAAGCCGGACTGCGCAAGGGCGACATCATCCTCAGCATCGACGGCGAGTCGATGGACGGCAAAGACGTGGCCTACGTCAGCGAGCACCTGCGTGGTGATGCCGGCACAACCATGGAACTGGTCTACCTCCGCCCCGCCACCGGCAAGAAGTCTACCGTCAAGATACAACGCCGTGCCATACAATTGCCCTACCTACCCTACTACGGCATGCAGCCGGGCAATATCGGGTACATCAATCTCAACTCCTTCCTCGAAAACTGCGCACAAGATTTCCGACGTGCCTTCATCGACCTTCGCAAGCAAGGCGCACAAGGACTCATCATCGACCTCCGCGGCAACGTCGGAGGGTCGGTACAGGAAGCCATCTCGCTGCTCAACATCTTCCTGCCCAAGGGCGACACTCTGCTCTGCATGAAGGGCAAGACGGCACGCGCCAACCAGGTATACACCGCCACCGTCGAACCGGTAGATACCGTCATGCCCATCGTCGTGCTCGTCAACGAGATGACCGCCAGCGCCAGCGAGATCACCAGCGGTGCCCTACAAGACTACGACCGCGCCGTCATCCTCGGCACCCGTACCTACGGCAAGGGTCTCGTACAGATACCCAACGTGTCGCTGCCCTACAACGGCAATCTCAAACTCACCACCGCCAAGTATTACATCCCCAGCGGACGCTGCATACAGGCCATCAACTACCGCCACGCACGCGGCGGCTACACCGAGCACGTGGCCGACTCGCTCACCCACGCCTTCCGCACTGCTGCCGGACGCGAGGTGCGCGACGGCGGAGGCATCAAGCCCGACGTCGAGGTGCAACCCGACTCCATGCCCAACATCGCCTACTACCTCGAACGGGCCGACACGCTCAGCCTCATGCTCAACTACGAGACAGACTACCTCAAGGCCCACCCCACCATCGAAAGTCCTTCGACCTTCACCCTCACAGACCAAGACTACGAGGATTTCAAGCAGTGCGTCATTGCCTCAGGCTTTACCTACGACCGCGTGAGCGAGAAAGCCCTTGAGGAACTCGTCAAGATGGCCAAGTTTGAAGGTTACTACGACGACGCCAAGGACGAGTTTGATGCCCTCTCGAAAAAACTCAACCACGACCTGGCCAAAGAACTCGACTACCCCTACAACAAGGAGAAAATCATGGAGATGCTCACCGCCGACATCGTCACCATGTACTATTACCAGCGCGGTGCCATCGAGTGCGGACTGCGCACCGACAAGCAAGTGAAGGAAGCCCTGCGCCTGCTCTCCTCACCCGAGGAGTACCGCAGCATACTCACCCCCAAACCGCACGTCGACGACACCGCCGCCACCAAGGAGAAGACCACAAAGGCACACAAGGCCAAGACGCGCAAATAGCGCCGCAACGCCCCACCCTGCCAGACGCCGCCTGCCGCGTACCGACAGACGGCATCTTTTTTTGTCCTGCGCCAAAGTGGAAAACTACAAGGGCCTTGTACGGTCACTACAAAGGCCTTGTACGAACGCTACAAGGGCCTTGTAGCAACCGTACAAAGCCTTTGTACAAACCGTACAAGGCTCCAGTACAAAAACGATGCCGCCCTATACGGCCATCTACTGACCATCCTCACCATTTGCCTATCCACCTATCACCGCTTGTCTATCCACCTATCACCATTTGCATATCCATCCAATACCACCTGATACAACATGAACCATCACCTGAAAACCCCATTCGCCCTTCTTGCCTGCGCCCTTCTTGCTGCTCCGGCACACGCCCAGATGACGCTCGTGGAGAAAGGTCGCGCGAAGGCGCACATTGTCCTCGCCGAAGACAACGCCGTCAACCGCCGTGCCGCCACACTTCTGCAGCGGTTTGTACGTGAGACCTCGGGAGCAACGCTCCCCATCACCTCATGCACGACCAAGGGCCGCGGCACCATCGTCATCGGACAACCCACCACGGAAGCCGGCACCGACGGATTTGCCATCGACTGCACCGACGGCACGCTCCATATCGCCACGGGCGGCGGCAAGGGAGCCGTCTACGGCACGGTAGACCTGCTCGAACAACATCTCGGCGTAGCCTACTACTCCTACAACGAGTACACCGTCACCCCACAGTCTACCCTCCGTCTGCCCGCCCTGCACCGTGCCGAGACTCCGGCGTTCCGCTTCCGCCAAAGCCAGAGTTACTGCGAGGCCGACTCCACCTACTACGACTGGTACCGACTGAGCAATCAGCGCGAGGTGTTTGCCGACAACATGTGGGTACACACCTTCGACCGCCTGTTGCCCGCCGCCGTCTACGGCAAGACCCATCCCGAGTACTACTCTTATATCAACGGCGAGCGGCGTCCGGGCAACCACAGCCAGTGGTGTCTGACCAATCCGGCCGTCTTCGACATCGTTGCCGCAAGGCTCGACTCCATCTTCCGTGCCCATCCCGACCGACAGATGATTAGCGTGAGCCAGAACGACGGCAACAACACCTATTGCCAGTGCGAGGCGTGCCGCAAGGTCGACGAGTATGAAGGTTCGCCGGCGGGCAACATCATCCGCTTCCTCAACCGGTTGGCGGAGCGGTTCCCCGACAAGCAGTTTTCCACACTCGCCTATCTCTTCAGCATGCATCCGCCAAAGCACACACGCCCGTTGCCCAACGTCAACATCATGCTCTGCGACATCGACTGCAAACGCGAAGTACCGCTCACCGACAATGCCTCGGGACAGGATTTTATGCGTGCGCTGAAAGGGTGGTCTGACATCTCCGACAACATATTCGTGTGGGACTACGGCATCAATTTCGACAATATGGTTGCACCCTTCCCCAACTTCCACATCCTGCAGAAAAATCTCGAGACCTTCCACCGCCATCATGCCACGATGGTCTTTGAGCAGGTCAACGGTCAGCGCGGCACCGACTTCTCCGAACTGCGTGCCTACATGCTCGCCAAACTCATGTGGAACCCCTACCAGGATGCCGACTCGCTCATGCAGCACTTCCTCCGTGGATACTACGGAGCGGCCGCTCCTTATCTCTACCGCTACCGCCAGTTGCTCGAGGGCGGACTGCTGGCCTCGGGCGTACCACTATGGATCTACGACTCGCCCATCTCCCACAAGGACGGCATGCTCAACGACCACCTCGTCAAGGCCTACGACGAGCTCTTCGATCAGGCCGAGCGAGCCGTGGCCGCCGATGCGACACTGCTGCGCCGCGTGCGCACCGCCCGTCTGCCGCTGATGTATAGCAAACTCGAGATTGCCCGCACCCGTACGGGAGGCGATGCCGACGAGCGCAGCCGCAGTCTCGACGAGTTTCGCCGCACAGCCGCCGACTGCAACGTGACCCTACTCAACGAGCGCAACAACCGTGTCAACGACTACTGCGACCTCTATAGCCAGCGCTTCATTCCCCGTCCCAACACCAACAAGGCCGCCGGAGCGAAGGTCGTTTGGACCGAAGCACCCGCCGACCGCTACCTGCCCATCGCCGAGAAAGCCCTCACCGACGGACTCTACGGCGGCACGACCTACGTGGAGAGTTGGGTAGGCTGGGAAGGACGCGACGCCGACTTCATCCTCGACATGGGCGAGAAGAAGACCGTCTCCTCCGTCACGACCGACTTCCTGCACCAGTTGGGTGCCTGGATACTGTTGCCTCGCAGCGTGTCGTACGCCTACAGTGCCGACGGCAAGACCTACACCGACATGGGTACCCACACCTTTGCCGAAGACCGCGACGTAGCGGTGAAGTTCGTGCCGGGCACCGTCACCCTCCCCACTCCCGTCGAGGCCCGCTATATCCGCGTGCAAGTAAAAACCCTCGGTCTCTGCCCCACATGGCACTACGGTGTAGGCCATCCCGCATGGTTCTTCCTCGATGAGGTCACCGTAGAATAGGACAGAAACAAAGGTGAAACCCACAAAAAAAGTGCGCCGAAACCAGCAAACGGTTTCGGCGCACTTTTTTTGTGGGATCTAAAAGGCGGGACCTTACAAGACCCGCCTTAGGTCTCTTGCCCTGCTATTTCCACAACATCTTGCGGCACGTACCGTCGGCACGCTTCACAATATAGATATGGCCCTTGGCGGGAGCATCCACGCGCTGGCCGCCGATGGTATAGATGCCGGTAACGGCAGCTGTGGAGACTTTGTCGGCCGACGGACGGGCGATGGAGGTCTGGCTGTCGTAGGCCACAACGGGCGCGATGGCCATAGAGAGCGGGTCGTCGGTGTTGGCCACCCACTGCCAGGTGCCAAGACCCTCACCATACTCGTTCTGATCTTCGAGATAGTGCCAAGCGGTGTTCTTGGCACCGACGCTGCGACGGTGGCAGAAGATGGCGATGTCGTCGGTGGTGTAGGGCGATACCTCCAGCGAACTGTTGGGGAACGGACCTATCACGACAAAGAATTCCTGACCCGTAGCGAGCGAGACAGTATGGTCGAGGTGGAAGACGGTAGCGAGATAGTCGTCGTCGGCATAGCGCAGGTCGGACACCTTGATGCCCGATGTGGCCAGCACTTCGCCGGGTTGTCCGTCAGTGCCGACGGCATTGACGGTCAGACGGATGATGGAGTCGGGCGATGCCGTGGTCACCGAGGCGAAGAACACGCTCACGCTGTCTACCGTGGCCGGTGCCAACGGAGCCTGGTATTTCTCGGCAAAGCGGTCGATACCCAACCAGTTGCTGCCAGCATAGTTGCCATACCAGCCGAGGGTCACCTTCTCCAGTTCTGAGTTTTCGTCGATGGAGATATTCCACACGTTCTGCGCACCGCCGGCCTGCACTGCATATTGCAGGATGTCATTAGACTGTCCGGCAGCATTCTTGGCGGTCAGTCCTACGCTGAAGCGTCCCTTGTCGACATAGGTGACGGTAGGATTGCGCTCCGTACTTGAGGTGATGTCGGTATTCTGGAATACCCAGTTCCACTCCGTAGGATTGCCCGTAGAGAGGTCGCGGAAGGTCACAGGCACACCCGTGGGGATAAACACGCCTACATAGGGCGACTCATAGCCTTCCTCGGGCAGACCGATGAGGGCCGTGGGTGCTTTCTGGGAGACGATGACAAAGCCCTTGCGCTCGGCCGTGTCGCTCTCGTCGCCGCGACGTACGGTCAGCGTCACGTCATAGGTGCCGGCCGAGGGATAGGTCACTACCGGACTGTCGGCCGTGGAAGAGGCGATGCTGCCGCCTGTGAAGGTCCACTCCATACTCTCGGGATTGCCCGTGGAGGTGCTGACAAACTGTATGCTGTCGCCCTCAAAGATATAGATATTCTCGGCAGCCGTCTTGTCTTGCTGCACGAGACGGAAAGCGTCGATGGCCAGATCCTCGCCGCCGAAGGGATAGTCGAAGACAAATTGTACGGTCTTGCCGGCATAGGCAGAGAGGTCGAAGGAGAACTTGTTCCAGTTGGGGGTGTTGTAGGCTTGCTCCTGTGCCCAGTCAAAGACATTGAGCAGAGTGGTCGTCTCGCCGCTCTCCACATCGGTCACACCAAAGGTCCACTTGCCGTAGACGAGGAAGTTGGCCTCGAAGTAGGCATAGAACTCCACATGACTGCCGTCGCGCACCTCCAGTTGGGGGCTGGAGAGTTGGGTGGTGCCGCTGCCAGCGGTGTAGGGCACGTAGATAGAGGTGACATCGCTGCTCTTGACGGCAGAGAATTTCTTGTCGGCCAGACGCCAGCCGTTGCCGACGGTCCAGTCGGCCATCTCGTCAGCGGAGTCGAACTCCTGGTCGTAGTAGGCCACGGCAGCCTTGTCGGTGGTAAAGGCAGCCTTGAGCGGTTCGTTGATGACAAAGTCGGCCTTCACGACCTCGCTCTCGGTATTGTAGCCACGGGTCATGACGTAGAGCGTGCAGGTATGGTCGACGGTGATTGTTGCGGTCTTGCCCTCGACAACGGTGCTCTCGGTATTGTCGCTCTCACGGAACTCCTCCTCGCTCTTGGCCGTCGTAGAGTACCATACGGTGACGGCATTGTCGTCGTCGGTGGTCACGGTGACGGTAGCGGGAGCATCAAAGGTACCGCCCAGCGGAGTCACCACGGGCGTCTTCAGCGGGTCTTTGGCCACAACGGTGACCTTCATAGAGGCTTCGCCCGGCAGATACTCGTCGTTGCCGGCAAAGGAGGCGGTGATGGTGACAGTCTTGGTCTCGGTGACATACGAGGAGGCCAGGCTGCCATATTCGTCGACGGAGCAGACACTCCAGTCAGACGACTTGTAGGTGACGGGCGAGAGTTTGTGCGGATTGAGCAGGTCGGCATAGCCGTCAGCACCGCTGACAAGACTGATACTGTCGTTGTAGAAACTCAGGTCGGCACTCTTGCGGATGACGTACGAGGCTTCGGCCACTGCGCTCTGCTCGTCGCCCACGGCGGTGACGGCACGCAGAAGGGTGGTGGCCGACACGGTCACAGGAGCGGTATAGGCCTCACGGGTACCGTCGGTCACGCGCGGACTGGTACCGTCGGTGGTATAGTAGATGGTGTAGGTACCGTCGGCCAAGCCTTCGGTCGTCATCGTGACGGTCTGCGGGGCATCATACGTACCGCCGACAGGCGAGAAGGCCGGGGCGGGCACGGAGGAGGCGACAGGCTCGTAGTCTACTTCCACCTTCTTGATATAGATGACCCCCTTGCTCTCAGAGGTAGGGTCGATGGATATCTCCACCTTGCCTTCTTGTCCGCCGTCGGCAGGAGCGAAGGCATAATCGGCGAGCGTGCCTGTCAGCGCAGCCTTGGAGGAGGTGCCGCAGAGGTAGTCGACATCGCCTACCTTGACACTCAGGTCGGCCGTGTTCACATCCTTGGCCGTGCGGCACTGCACACGAACGGCCGTGATCTTGCCGACGAAAGCGGTGGTCCAAAGCGACGTGTGGGTGGATGGATCGCTTACGGTACCGATGGTCTGTCCGCCCGTGGCGACATAGGCATACTTCATCGTACCCTCAGAGGCGATGCTCCAGGTGACGCCGTTGAGTTCGGTGGTGTACACGTCCTGCTCCACGTAGGACGAGCCAAAGTTGTAGAAGCCCTGCGCACCGGCTTCGGTGCGGCTCTTGTTCCACTCAAACGACCACGTGTCGGCGTGGACGGCCAGCGGAAGCAATGTCAGCAGGAGGGCATAGAAAAAGAGTAATTGTCTTTTCATCATGCTTTGCTTTTGTTTATTGTATGGATAATTGAGAAGTATCGCGGGTAGGATCGGGTAAGACTGATACTGTGAGGGTCTAGTTGATTCAAAGAAAAGAAAACCGCGGCAAAATTAGCAAAAACAAAGCAACCCGCCAACCGAAATGCACGTTTTATTGAAACCACGGAGCATTTCGTGACTTTTTCATGTGATGACAAAAATGAGATAGTAAGAACGAATACGGAGGAAAAACATCCACACCTCAGGCTAATCTTCCATCTGGTAAGTAGGTATTCAAAATTATTTGATATGGATATGCGCCTTATTTTCGTTTGTATGTTCGGGTTGAAGAGGGAGTGTAGCGGGCTACACGACCGATGAAAGCCGGGCATACGGGCGAAAAGAAAATGCAGAGACATATCAAAGTATAATAGGCATCTGCTGACATTTATATAATTTTGAATACCTACTTACAAAGAGAAGCACAATGTGAGCACGGGAAGATAGTCTTTCATACGCAGACGCAGTTGGTCGATGATACGGCGGCGGTAGCGGCCCACGGTCTTGACACTCACCCCGAGGGTCTCGGCCACCTCAGCCTGGTTGCGGTGGCCGACAATGGTCTGTTCGAACACCGTACGCTCCTCGTCGGACATCCCGGCCACAATAGCCGCAAGAAGGCCATACATCTCGTCGAGCGTATACACGCTGTCGGGCGACTCGGCATAGAGCGGCGTACGGCCCAGCGTCTGCTCGGCATAGCCGTCTACAAGACGACGGTGCGCCAAATAGTTGAGGCAGCCGTTGCGCACACTGGTCCGGATATAGGCCAACAGAGCCTCGGCATCGACCGTCACGCCGCCGAAGCGTCGCCACAACGACACAAACACCTCCTCCACAATATCTTCCCTTGCGCTGAGGTCATCGACATAGCGCTTGGCAAAGATGCAGAACGGGGCATAGTAGGTGTCGTAGAGCCGACGGAAATTGATCCGCCCGTTGGTATCGACAAACGAGGTATCCATAATCCTTCAGTGTAGCGTTTTCAGTAGACCTCTTTTATATCAACGACAATAGAGACAAATAGCAGACAATGTTGACTTTATTGACGTTTTGGGGATCATCGCAAATATAAAGTTGTTTTGAATCTTTACTTATATTGTTCAGGCAGCACATTCATCACAGATGCCGCAATAGGTGCTGTATGCGGTCATACAAAGGTAGTACGAAAAAGCAGAACATACTGCCAAAAGAAAATATTTTTCATTTTTTTCGTCTGCGGCTGTCCTTTTTTCGCTGCTCGGCTGTCTTGTATATAGAAGCACAGCAGAAATAAGACTGCGCTACCATCTATGATTACTATGGACAAAAACCACGATACATCTGAACAGGCCCTACGCAAGGCAGAAGCCCTCGCCGAGGACATACTCGAAATGGAGTCTGTCGACACTGCGGCTGCCTACCAGCGTGCTGCAACGGCCATGCGCCGAAACCGCCGAATGGTCATCCTCACCCGGTTGACACGTTATGCAGCCATCCTCACCCTGCCCCTGCTCATGGCGACCCTCGTACTGTCGTACCTGCTGATGCGCGGTGACACCGATCCTCGCATGGTGAGCGTCACGGCAGCGGCAGGATCGGTGATGCGCTACGAACTGCCCGACCACTCCATTGTATGGCTCAATGCCGGGTCTACCCTCACCCACCCCACCGCGTTCAGCCGGGGTCGCCGCGATGTCACGCTCGACGGCGAAGGATATTTCGAGGTAGAGGCCAACAAGAAAAAACCGTTCTATGTGAACACGCCCGGCGGACTGACCGTCTACGTCTACGGCACACGCTTCGACGTGTCGGCCTACAACGACGACGAGGCCGTAGAGACCGTGCTTGAGCGCGGCGCCGTCAACGTCATCACGCCCGACAAGAACACGCTGCGGCTCAGTCCGGGCGAGCGCATACACTACGACAAGCGCACCGGGGTCTGCCGGCGCATGACGGCCGATGTCTATGAGATGACAGCATGGAAAGACGGCAAACTGGTCTTCCGCGACACGCCGCTCGACATCATCTTCAAACGGCTCGAACGACACTTCAACGTCGACATCGTGTTCCGCAACCACAGCGGGCGCACACCCAACTACCGGGCCACCTTCCGCGACGAGTCACTGCCGCAGATACTCGACTGCTTTGCCAGGACTACCTCGATGAAATGGGCGATTTCTGAGCCTCAACAACAATCTGACGGCACTTTCCCGCATAAGCAGGTGACCATAGACCTCTACTGAACAGACTACAAAGAAACATACCTAAGCCACCCTAAAAACCACTAAATATCAACCTAAAATCCCTGACCAGACACCCACCTCACAGACCTATGCCTAAGTACTACTAAAAGAAAAAAAAGGCGGACAGCGCTTGGATGCTGCCCGCCACGGATCCTGGCACGGATCCGAAATAATATACCTCATATTACTATCAACCACAAATGTATGAAAAAAAACTTTCATCCGGCGCATTTTCCGAAAGAAAACGCGCAAGAAAACCATTATGATGCACGGCGGAAGCGGAGCAACCGATTCCTGCCGGCCGTACTGTTGGCCGCCGCTCTCATCGCCGGCCCTGCTGCATCGGCACAAAACACACGCACGCCGATACAAGCCAACAACATCACGGTAGAGCAGGTGCTCAACCGCATAGAGAAGAACTCCGACTACGCATTTCTTTTCAACGACAAGAGCGTCAAAAAAGACCGCGTGGTCAGCATCAAGACCCGGTCGACACGCATCGCCGACATTCTCGATGAGATCTTCAAAGGTACGAACACGACCTACCAGATTGTAGGCAAACAGATCATCCTCTCTGCCAAGAAAGGACGTACGTCACACCACACCGCCACACCTGGCGCACCTCAAGGCAAAAAGACCGTCAGCGGACAGGTGACCGACGAGAAGGGTGAACCCGTCATCGGTGCTACCGTCCGCGTGAAAAGCACGGGAGAGGTGACTGTCACCGACATTGACGGCAACTTCCAGATATCCGCTCCGGAGGGATCGAAACTCGAAGTGTCGTACCTCGGCTACCAAGCCAAAACGGTCAGTGCCGACAGAGACAATGTCAAGGTCAGCATGACGCAAGACGAGAAGACGCTCAGCGAAGTGGTGGTCACCGCCCTCGGCATCAAGAAAGAGACCAAGGCGCTCACCTACAACGTACAGCAGGTGACTGGCGCTGACATCACTGGCGTGAAGGACGCCAACTTCATGAACGCCCTGGCTGGAAAGGTGGCCGGCGTGAACATCAATGCGTCATCGGCCGGTATCGGCGGCGGCGTGAAGGTGGTCATGCGCGGTGCCAAGTCGATCTCGAACAACAACAATGCACTCTACGTCATCGACGGCATCCCCATGCCGAGCCTGCAAAGCACACAACCCACCGACTTCTATCAGGGTATGGGACAGTCGGGCGACGGCGCATCGATGATCAATTCCGAGGACATCGAGTCGATGTCGGTACTCAGCGGAGCGGCTGCATCGGCCCTCTACGGTAGCGACGCGCAGAACGGCGTCATCATGATTAAGACCCGACGGGGAAAGGAAGGACGCACCAGCATCACCTACGCCAACAACACGAGTTTCTTCTCTCCGTTTGTCACCCCCGAATTCCAGAATACCTATGGGGCCGCCACCGGCGAATTTGCCAGTTGGGGCAGCCGGTTCACATCGCCCAGCACCTACAACCCCATGGACTTCTTCCGCACCGGCTACAACGTAGGCAACTCCGTCAGCCTCTCGACGGGTACGGACAAGAACCAGACCTTCCTCTCGCTCGCGTCGACCAACGCCGAAGGACTCGTACCCAACAATACGCTCGACCGCTACAATATCGCCATACGCAATACCAGCGACCTCTTCAAGAACAAGGTACACCTCGACCTCAGCACGATGTACATGAACATCAGCGAGAACAACATGGTGTCTGAAGGACAGTACATGAACCCCATCGTGCCGGTCTACCTATTGTCGCCGAGTTACAGTCTGGATACCTATCAGATGTATGAGGTATACAACGCCTCGCGCAACTTCAAAACACAGTTCTGGCCTTGGGGCACGGAGCAGATCGGTATGCAGAATCCCTACTGGATCATCAATCGCGACAATCTCACCAACCACAAAAACCGCTTCATCGCCAGCGGCGGAATCACCTGGGATATCGCCAAGGGCATCAACATCGCCACACGCGCCAAGATAGACTATACCTCGGGACTCTACGAGAAGAAATACTCAGCATCGACCGACGGCGTATTTGCCGGAAAATACGGCTACTACCAGAAGAACGACGAGACCACACGCCAGATCTACGGCGACGTGATGGTCAACATCGACAAGTACTTCGGCGACTGGTCGATCACCGCTGCCGTCGGCGCAAGCATACAGGACATCGACTACAAATACTACTCCGTAGGCGGCGACCTCAACTCGGTAACCAACAAGTTCTCGTTCAGCAACCTCAACGTGTCGAGTCTTCTGCCCACCAGCACGTTCTACCACGATCAGGTGCAGTCGATATTCGCCACCGCACAGTTGGGCTGGAAGAGCCGCCTCTACCTCGACCTCACTGGCCGCAACGACTGGGCATCGGCGCTGGCCGGCACATCGACGACTGCCGTGGCCTATCCCTCGGTAGGTGTGACGGCCATACTCACCGACCTCATACCGGGACTGAAGTCCAATGTACTGTCCTTCCTCAAGGTCAGAGGCAGTTACAGTGAGGTGGGCAATGCGCCCATGCGCCACATTCCCAACCAGACCTATCCCTTCGCTTCGGGCACACCGGCCACCTCGACGACCTACCCCAACAACGACATCAAGCCCGAACGCACCAAAGCATGGGAAGTGGGTATGGAAACACATCTCTGGCGCAACAAGGTCAACCTGAACGTGTCGCTCTACAAGACCTCTACCTACAACCAGCTCTTCAACCCAACCTTGCCCAGCACCTCGGGCTACAGTTCCATCTATATCAACGGCGGACAGATTGACAACAAGGGTATCGAACTCTCGCTCACGCTCAACCAGCCGCTCGGTCCGGTAGACTGGTCATCGACCTTCACTTATACCATCAACCGCAACAAGGTGGTCAAACTCCTCAAGCCCACCACCCTGTCCAACGGACTCACCATCGAGCAAGACCATCTTGACCTCGTCAACCTGAAGAACGTCAAGTCGATGCTCACCGAAGGCGGCTCGATGGGCGACCTCTACGTCACCTGCCTCGCCACCGACGAGAAGGGTTTCATCTACGTAGACTACCAGACCAATGAGGTGAAGCGCGACGAGACGGCCGGTCCCTACGGTGACGGCTACATCTACGCCGGCAATGCCGCCCCGAAGTACACGATGGGCTGGCGCAACTCGTTCTCCTGGAAAGGCATCACGCTCGGATTCCTCGTCAATGCCCGCATTGGCGGCGTGGGCGTGTCGCTCACCCAAGGACTCATGGACAAATACGGTGTATCGCGCACGACGGCTGCCGCCCGCGATGCCGGATACGTCAACATCAACGGCGGACCGGTCGCTGCTGTACAGAAATACTATGAATATGTGGGTGTCAACTCGGGTGCCAACTATGTGTACGACGCCACCAACGTGCGGTTGGCCGAGCTCACCCTTGGCTACGACGTACCCGTCAACCGCTGGGTATCGTGGCTCAAAGGTCTGAACCTCTCGCTCACCGGACGCAACCTGCTCATGTTCTACTGCAAGTCGCCCTTCGACCCCGAACTCACGGCCAGCACGGGAACAGGTTTCGACGGCATGGACTACTTCATGCTCCCCAGCATGCGACAACTGGGATTCTCTGTCAGAGTAAACTTCTAAAAGACACTACACACGATGAAAAAATCAGCACATACATACCTGCTTGCCGTCCTCTCGCTGATAGGATGCGCAATGCTCGGTTCCTGCACCGACGAGTTCGCCAAATGGAACACCAACCCCAATGAGGCTACCAAGGAAGACATGGAACACGACAACCTCAAGACCGGTGCCTACTTCGCACAGATGGAGCGCAGCGTCTTCATCGTCGGCGAAAACCTCGGCGGACGCTACCAGCAAGACCAGGCCCTCGAAGGCGATCTCTTTGCCTCCTACTTTGCCACCTCGACCAGTTGGGGCAACACGGCCTACCACAACGACCACTACGCCCTCTACTCCGAATGGTACGACTACCCCTTCAACGATGCCTACGAGCGCATCATGCAACCGTGGAAACAGATACACGACGCCACCGATGCCACATCGCCGGCACGCGCCATGGCTACGGTCATCAAGGTGTTTGGCATGAGCCGTATCACCGACATGTACGGCCCGATACCCTATAGCAAGTTTGGTCAGGACATACATGTGGCCTACGACTCACAACAGGAGGTCTACCGCCAGTTCTTCGCCGAACTCGACTCGGCCATCATCACACTCACCGAATATGCCGACAATAATACCGACCTCTACCTCGGCGACTACGACAACGTATACCAGGGCAACGTACAGAAATGGGTGAAGTTCGCCAACACCGTACGTCTGCGGCTGGCTATGCGCGTCTCCAACGTCGATGAAGCCACGGCCAAAGCACAGGCACAGGCCGCCATCGCCAACAAGTACGGACTGATGACCAGCGCATCCGACGATGCCGCCCTGCACCAGAGTTCCACACTGGTTTTCAAGCACCCGCTCTGGGAGATTGGTACAAGTTGGGACGACGAACACATGAGCGCCACCATGGACTGCTACCTCAACGGATACGCCGACCCACGCCTTGCCGTCTACTTCCAGCCCGCCACCGCAACGGGCGAATACCGGGGCGTGCGCAACGGTATGCCGCGACTGCAGAAGACCACCTATCAGACCAACACGTCACGGCCCAACTTCTCGCAAAACTCCGACATGAACTGGATGCGGGCCGCCGAAGCCTACTTCCTCATGGCCGAGGCACAACTCAGATGGAACATCGGAACGATGACCGCCCGCCAATACTATGAAGAGGGCATACGCGCCTCCTTCGCTTCCTGCGGTCTTGCCGGTGCCGACACCTATATCACAGGCACCGCCCTGCCCTTGTCCAAATACATCGACCCGGCCAACAGCCGTGAGACAGAGGTCAGCGAGATGCTCTCTATGCTTCCCGTAGCCTGGGACGAGGCTGCCGGCGACAAGACCAACCTCGAACGCATCATGATACAAAAATGGATTGCCCTCTATCCCGACGGACAGGAGGCATGGAGCGAGATGCGGCGCACTGGCATGCCGGGTCGCGTACACATCTACTCCTACCAATACCAGAGCGAGGTGGCCGACGGCGAACTCATCAGCCGACTGAAATACCCCACCACAGAGTATTCCAACAACGGACAAAACACGCAGGACGCTCTTCAACTGCTCAAAGGCAAAGACTCTGCCGGGACGCGTCTCTGGTGGGACGTGAAGAGATGACGGGAGATGCCGTCACACACATCCACATATTATATATACTATGTAACATGAGAATCAATATGAAAAAGATAAAATATCTCTTCGCCGCTCTGGTCATGGCCGGACTGACTGCCGCCTGCGACACTGATGTCGAGAACAAGGTGATACAAAACCCCAAGACCTACAGCGAACAATACTACAAAAATCTGCGCGACTACAAGAAGAGCGACCACGAAATCTCGTTCATGTGGTTTGCACAGTGGAGCGCACAAAACTCCATGGCCGTACGATTCAACGGTCTGCCCGACTCGCTCGACATCGTATCTATTTGGGGAGGCGGCATACCGCCGAAGGAGAACACCCAACTCTGGGAGGACCTCCGCTTCACGCAAAAGACCAAAGGCACCAAGATGCTCTACGTGGCCATCACCCGACTCGGCGCCGAGGACGACTCGCACGACTTCAAGAAGGTGCTCAACGAGGCACTCGCCATGCCCCAAGGCGAAGAGCGCGAAGCCAAGATACACCAGGCCATCGAAATGTACGCCCTGTACTATGTCGACCAAGTGTTCGAGAACGACCTCGACGGTTTCGATGCCGACTACGAACCTGAGGGCGACATGCTCGACGGCGCATACTTTGTATACTTCATGAAGACGCTCGGTCTCTATATGGGCCCCAACCCCGACCAGACCAAGGAGGAGCGGCTCGCTCTCATCCGCGCCCGCTATGGCAATGAGCACAACGACACAGAGAAGTTGCTCTGCGTGGACGGCAGTTCGAACACAGGTGTCGAACCCTACGTGAACTACTACCTCATACAGAACTACAGCGGCAGCACGCCAAGGGAAATGAGCGGATGGCCCGCAGAGAAATGCGTATGGTGTGTCAACTGGGGCGACAACTGGAATACCAGCGGCGACCAACTCTACACCCAGGCACGGTGGGAACCAGCCAAAGGACGCAAGGGCGGTTTCGGAGCATTCTACGGACAGCGCGACTACTTCATACACAAGTACAACCCCGAACCGTGGTACCGCTTCAGACAGTGTATACAGATACAGAATCCGGCCATCCAGTGACCCTAACACACAAGTCTGACCTTTTACCCACTATAAAATTTCAAAGACATGACAATGAAAAAATATATAGCTATCGTCCTCACCCTGGCATTCGCACTCACAGGCTGCAAGGACGAACCGTCGTACGGCGACGCCGTATTCATGACGGGAACACTCAATACCAACACCATGCGCTTCGCCGTCGAAGGCGAGTCGTCGCTCGGCATCACCGTATCGTCGAGCACCAAGGCCGATGGCGATGTGCGCATAGACCTCGCCGCAGCACCCGAACTGCTCGAAGCCTACAACAAGGCCAATAGTACCAAATATGTGGCTCCGCCCGCAGACAGTTACTCGCTCGATGCCGACCATGTGACCATAGAGACTGGCAAGGCCGTCTCCACACAACTGCGGCTCTCGGCCGATGGCGACAAACTGCGCGAGGGCGAGAGTTACTGTCTGCCCGTCACCATCACCAAGGTGGAAAACAGCGGACTGCGCGTGATAGAGTCCTCACGCACGGCTTTCGTCGTCTTCTCCAAGGTCATCCGCACACAAGTGGCCGAGATGAAGGGCAACGCCTGGTTTGACATTCCCTCGTTCAAGGGCGAAAGCAGCCCGGTCTATGCGCTCGACCAACTCACGCTTGAGGTCAAGGTACGCCCCTCCGACCTCCGGCCGGAAATTGCGGAGGCATACATCAATCCTATCCTCGGCAGCCACGAGAGTCTGCTGCTGCGCTTCGGCGACGGATCAAACATACCGTCAAACAAACTCAACTTTGCCAAGGTGTCGATCGGCACCAACTACCATCCCGACAACAAGCCGCACTACGAAAGCACATTCGAGCAGACCTTCGAGAACGACAACTGGTATCATGTGGCCGTGGTGTACGACGGAACGAAAGTGAGATTCTACCTCAACGGCGAGTTACAGATAGAAAAGAGTACCACGGGCGGACAGATCAACCTCGCCATGTCGTACGGCGGACACGGATGGGACGACACCTTCGCCATCGGACGGAGTTACGGCTCACACTGGACCTACAAGGGATGCATCAGCGAGTGCCGCGTATGGAACGTGGTCCGATCGGCCGCCGACCTGCAAAGCAGTATCTGCTACGTAGATCCGACCACCGACGGACTGGTGGCCTACTGGCGGTTTAACGGCGAACTGCAAGACGACGGTTCGGTACTCGACGAGACCGGACACGGCCACAGCGCTGTACCCTCCGGCAACATCACCTGGCCCGACAACCAGCGTTGCCCGTTCTGACAATCCTAACAGGCAGACTCTAAATAGGTGTTCAAAATTATTTGATATGGTTTTGAATACCTACTTAAAAACCGCCGACAAACAAACGAAAAAACCTGACAAGATGAAAAACAGACATATCATCCCATCCGTCGCCATCTCCCTGCTCGCCCTCACCGCAGTAACGGGTTGTAGCGACGAGGCCAAATACGATTTCGATGGTTCCAATGACAACCTCGTATACATCGCCCCGCGCAATGTGGACCATCCCTTCGAATGTGAAGTGATGACCACACCGGCCGGCGTATTCGGCCGCGTGGCCGCTGACCTCAGCATCAAGACCCAGTATACCACAAGCGATAGCATACGCGTGACGGCCAAGGTCAACACCGATGCCGCCCTCGTAGAACAGTACAATACGGCACACGCTACGACCTACCGTCTGCCCTCTGCCGAGATACTGCAAGCCATGAAGGTGACGCCCTCTGGCGTAGGAGCCGGAAAGAACCAGTCGTCAGTACCCGTGACCGTGGCACTCGACGACAAAAAGATAGAGGCCTTCCGCACCACCGATAGTGAGGCACCGGGGTATCTCATTCCCGTAAGCCTCCTCATCGAAGGCAGTGACGGCAAGGGTGGTGACCGTCCCTACGGACTGACCGAGCGGTACAACACCGCCTACATCGTCGTGAAGACCTCGAAGGCCGACTATCTCACCTCCATCGTCGGCGAGAACGTCATCGCCAGCAACATCATCAAGACACCTGCCGGAGTATACGGCGGCATCTCTGCCTCGGTGAAGATACAGAACCTCATCGCCGTGACAGGCGACATGCAGGGCACGTTCGTGGCAGACAACAGTCTCGTGGCGGAATACAACAGCAGTCACGGCACTTCCTTCTCTCCGCTGCCCGACAACGTGCTCAGCACACTCACCGTCACGCCCGCCGTCATCCGCGAGGGTGAGACCGAGAGCGAGGAGGGCATCCGCGTCAGCGCGCCAGACCAGATTGTACAACAACTGGAAGGGGCATACCTACTACCGCTCCGACTGAAAACCACCTTTGCCAATGGTGCAAAGGTCGACGAGGACGACATCGTATACCTCACCATTGAGACCAAGTCACAACTCATCAACGACGACGCCGAGTCGATCCCCGGTAGCCTTGCCGATATCAGTACGGCAACGGTCGTCAGTGCAGACAATCTCAACCCCGATGAATACTCCCAACTCTTCATCGGCGGTTGGAACGCCATGTGGCCCTTCCTCGAACAAAGAGAAGACGCCTCGTTCACCATCGACCTGGGTGAGGAGAAATCGCTCACAGCCTTCTATTCGATGTGCTACGGATCGGAAGACACAGAGATGCTGTTCAGTACAGACAACATCACCTGGACATCGGCCGGAACCACCAACGGACACCGATCCATCTACGATGAAGACTACAACCGCGCCTACGTACTCTACGAAGCCGTGAAGTGCCGCTACGTCAAGTTCCAGTACAAACTCGACCCCACCAACTGGTCATGGAACTACGGTTACGCCGGCGTATGGGAAATCAATCTTTGGTTCAACTGATACGCCCCAACAAGTATTCATTAAGTAGGTATTCAAAATTATTTGATATGGATATGCGCCTTATTTTCGTTTGTATGTTCGGGTTGAAGAGGGAGTGTAGCGGGCTACACGACCGATGAAAGCCGGGCATACAGGCGAAAAGAAAGTGCAGAGACATATCAAAGTATAATAGGCATCTGCTGACATTTATATACGAATAACTTTGAATACCTACTTATTTTTGATTTTTTACTTAAGGGTAAATAATTCCGTACAAAGAAACAACAAATGGGGACACTCGGAGCATGAGTAGATGGCTCCGTGTGTCTCCACTTGTTGTTGGTATATGGACAGTATTTTTACTGTTGCCAGTCTTTTATTTCTTTGTGACCAGGTTCATCGTGTCTTGTGCGATGACGATCTCCTCGTCGGTAGGTATGACACATACCGTGACCTTGGAGTCGGGTGCGGAGATGATGGCTTCCTCGCCGCGTACCTCGTTGGCCTGGGCGTCCATCTTGACTCCGATGAATTCGAGGTCGGAGCAAGAGGCCATGCGGATGTCGGTCTGGTTCTCACCTACGCCGGCGGTCCATACGATGATGTCCACACCGCCCATGGCGGCAGCATAGGAACCGATGTACTTCTTGATACGGTAACTGTACATCTCCAGTGCCAGTTGTGCGCGCTTGTTGCCGGCTTTGGCGGCTTCGCTCACGTCGCGCATGTCTGAAGACACGCCCGAGATGCCGAGCATACCGCTCTTCTTGTTGAGGAAGTCGGCCATTTCCTGCGGCTTCATGTCCAGTTTTTCCATGAGGTAGGTGACGGCAGAGGGGTCGATGTCACCCGAGCGGCTACCCATCATCACGCCGGCGAGCGGGGTGAGGCCCATGGAGGTGTCTACGCACTGGCCGAACTTCACGGCCGACACGCTGGCACCGTTGCCGATATGGCAGGTGATGATGCGCTGGGTCTTGGGGTCACGGCCGAGATATTCGCATACGCGCTTTGACACGTAGCGGTGGCTGGTGCCGTGGAAACCGTAGCGGCGCACATGGTATTTCTCATACAGGTCGTAGGGTATGCCGTAGAGGTAGGCATAGTCGGGCATGGTGCTGTGGAAGGCGTTGTCGAACACGCATACCTGGGGTACGTTGGGCATGAGGTGGTCGACGGCGCGGATACCCTTGAGGTGTCCGGCGTTGTGTACGGGAGCGAGGTCGCAGAGGCTTTCGATGTTTTTCTCCACTTCCTCGTCGACGATGACGCTCTGCTCGTAGATGTCGCCGCCTTGCACGATGCGGTGGCCTACGGCGTCGATTTCGTTGAGGTCCTTGATGACACCGATTTCCTTGTCGGTGAGCAGGCTGAACACGAAGTTGACACCTTCGCGGTGGTCAGGCATGTCATGCATGATCTTCTTCTTCTCTCCGTTGGGGAGAGTCACTTTGACGAAAGCCTCGTCGAGACCGATGCGCTCGACACCGCCGGCGGCCATGACAGAGTGGTCGTCCATATTGTAGAGTTTGTACTTGATGGACGAACTGCCGCAGTTGAGAACTAATATATTCATTTTTCTTTTGTTGTTTCCTTTTGAGATGGTTTATGCGCGTATCTTTCCGTTAGGCGCGCTTGGCGTCTTGTGCTTGGCAGGCGGTGATGGCTACCATGTAGTAGATATCGTCGACAGAGCAGCCGCGGCTCAGGTCGTTGACCGGGCGTGCGATACCCTGCAGGATGGGGCCGATGGCGATGGCTCCGCCGAGGCGCTGCACGAGTTTGTAGCCGATGTTTCCTACTTCGAGGTTGGGCACAACGAGCACGTTGGCTTTTCCGGCCACGTCAGATCCGGGAGCCTTCTTTGCACCCACTTCGGGTACGAGGGCAGCGTCGGCCTGCAGTTCGCCGTCGAGGTGCAGTTCGGGATAGTTCTCCTTGGCTATCTTCACGGCGTCGGTCACCTTGTCGATGATGTATACGCTCTTGCCGGTGGCCTTGTCGATGGCATCCTTGGCGCTTCCCTTGGTCGAGAAACTCAGCATGGCCACTGTGGGATCTTCTATGCCGGCTACGGCCTTAGCGGTCTGGGCGGTAGTGTAGGCAATCTGTGCGAGCTGGTCAGCGGTGGGGTTGGGGGTCACGGCTACGTCGCCCATGACGACAACGCCGTCCTTGCCGTATTGTTTCTGGTTGGTGATGAGCAGCATAGCACCGCTCACGCAAGATACGCCGGGGGCGCACTTGATGATCTGGAGTGCGGGGCGGAGTGTGTCGCCTGTGGTGCTCAGTGCGCCGGAGATCTGTCCGTCGGCATCGCCGGTCTTGATGATCATGCAGCCCAGGTAGAGGTTGTTGCCGGTGACGAGGGCACGGGCCTGGTCTACGGTCATACCTTTCTTCTTTCGTAGTTCAGCGAGTTTCTCGGCATACTCCTCGCTGTGCGGGTTGTTTTGCGGGTCAACGATAGTGGCCTTGTCGATGTTCTGCAGTCCCCATTCTGCGGCGAGGTGGTGGATGTTGTCGGGGTTGCCGATGAGGATGAGTTCAGCGAGGTCGTCTGCCAATACTTTGTCGGCAGCCTTGAGCGTGCGCTCCTCTTCTGCTTCGGGGAGTACGATACGCTGTTTGTCCGCTTTCGCGCGGGCTACGATTTGTTGTAATAAGTCCATATTGTAAAGGTCTGTTCTAATTTCAACGGAGAAAATGATATTGGCGTGTGCTATAAATTCCACGCAGTGTTGAATTTGTCATTTCCACTTTGCAAAAGTAAGAAAAATTCTTCGAACCCTACTTCTTTCGTACTTCTTTTTTTGTATACATTTGTTAGGTGGTATCTGACCATGTGTCAGTGTGGGTCTGCACGCCCTTTCTCCGTGTGCAGGAAGATGTGACGAAAGGGAAAATAAATAGTTAATTCTTTTGCATTCTTGCATTTTTGGTGTATTTTTGCATATACATATAAGTAGCAACATGCAAACAAGATGTCACCTTTCGGTGCTCATACATGAGCAAGCCAAGAAATATAAGGACCGCGCAGCCCTCACCTTCCAGATGTTTGGAAGCAAGACATGGCGCACCGTGTCGTGGAACCAGTTCTCGCTTCGCGTCAAGCAGGTGAGCAATGCCCTGCTCAATATCGGCGTCAAACCGCAGGAGAAGATTGCCGTGTTCTCACAGAACTGTGTGCAGTATCTCTACACCAACTTTGGCGCATACGGTGTGAGAGCCGTCACCATACCCTTCTATGCCACGAGCAGTGAGCAGCAGATACAGTTTATGGTCAACGATGCCGGCGTGCGTTTCATCTTTGTCGGCGAGCAGGACCAGTACGACAAGGCTCACCGCATCTTCCCCCTCTGCCACTCGCTGGAGCGCATCATTGTCTTCGACCGCAGCGTGCGTATCAGCACCCACGACACGGCAGCCCTCTATTTCGAGGACTTCATTGCCCTGGGCGAGAAACTGCCCCGGCAGACCGAGGTGGAGGCCCTGTGGCGCGAGGCCAATGACGACGACCTCTGCGACATCCTCTACACCAGCGGAACGACGGGCGACAGCAAGGGCGTGATGCTCACCTACGGACAGTATGCCGCCGCTCTCAAGGCCAACGACGAGTATGTGGACGTGAGCGACTGCGACGATGTCATCAACTTCCTGCCCTACACCCACATCTTCGAGCGCGGATGGTCTTATCTGTGTCTGAGCGAGGGTGCCCGGCTCATCATCAACACCAATCCCCACGACATACAGGAGGCTATGCGCCAGACCCATCCTACCTGTATGTGCTCCGTGCCCCGCTTCTGGGAGAAGGTCTATCAGGCCGTGCTCGACAAGATCGACCATGCCTCGCCCATGCAGCAGCGTCTCTTCCGCCATGCCCTTGAGGTAGGCCGCCGCTACAATATAGACTATCTCTCGCGCGGCAAGCGTCCGCCGCTGACGCTCACGCTGGAATACAAGATGCTCGACAAGGCCATACTGCGCCTTGTGCGCAACCAGATCGGCCTCACCCGCCCCAACATCTTCCCCACGGCTGGTGCCAAGGTGTCACCTGAGGTCGAGATATTTGTCCACTCCATCGGTATCACCATGATTGTGGGCTATGGTCTGACCGAGAGCCTCGCCACCGTGACGTGCGACCGCAAGAATGAAGCCTACACGGTCGGTTCGGTAGGCCGCCCGCTCAATGGCATCGACATCAAGATCTCCGAAGCTGGCGAGGTGCTCCTCAAGGGCCCCACCATCACCCGCGGCTACTTCAAGCGCGACGATGTCAACGCCGTGGCCTTCGATGCCGACGGCTATTTCCACACGGGCGATGCTGGTTATCTGAAGAATGGTGAACTCTTCCTCACCGACCGCATCAAGGACCTCTTCAAGACCTCCAACGGCAAGTATATCGCTCCGCAGATGGTAGAAGCCATGCTGCTGGTCGATAAGTACGTCGACCAGGTGGCCGTTATCGCCGACGAACGCAAGTTTGTTTCCGCCCTTGTCGTGCCCGAGTTCCGTCTCATCGAGGAGTACGCCAAGGACCACGGTATCGCCTTTGTCAGCCGCGACGACCTCTGTCTCAACCCGAAGATACAGGAGATGATGCTCGATCGTATCAAGACCCTCCAGCAGAGTCTTGCCTCCTATGAGCAGGTGAAGCGCATCACCCTCCTGTCCCACCACTTCTCCATGGAGTCGGGCGAACTGACCAATACGCTCAAGATCAAGCGTCCGGTCATCTACCGCAACTACAAGGACGTCATCGACCACATGTACGAGTGCTGAGAGGCAGGGTAGCGTTGTGGTCTCGCAGTAGCGACGTCACCTCAGTCGTACCGTAACCAAAGAAAAAGAACAGAACAACAACAATGATAACAGCAGATCAACTGAAAGACGTGATGGAGCGGGCCTCGGCCTTGCACCATTACCTCAACATTGACCAGAAGAAAGTAGAATTTGAGGAGGAACAACTCCGCACCCAAGCCCCCGACTTCTGGGACGACCCACAGCGTGCCCAGGAACAGATGAAGAAGGTCAAGGGCCTTGAGAAATGGATCAAGGGCTACCAGGAAGTGCAGCAGTTTGCCGACGAACTGCAGTTGGCCTTCGACTTCTACAAAGATGATATGGTGACCGAGGAGGAAGTCGACGATGACTACGCCAAGGCTATCAAGGCCATCGAGGACCTTGAACTCATGAATATGCTCCGCCAGAAGGAAGACCCGATGGACTGCGTGATGAAGATCAACTCCGGTGCCGGCGGTACCGAGAGTCAGGACTGGGCGCAGATGCTCATGCGTATGTATATGCGCTGGGCCGAGGCCCATGGCCACAAGGTCACCGTGAGCAACCTTCAGGACGGCGATGAGGCCGGCATCAAGAGTGTCACGATGGAGATTGAGGGCGGAGAGTACGCCTACGGTTTCCTCAAGAGCGAGAACGGCGTACACCGCCTGGTGCGTGTATCCCCGTTCAATGCGCAGGGCAAGCGCATGACCTCCTTCGCCTCCGTGTTTGTCTCGCCGCTTGTCGACGACACCATCGAGGTGTATGTCGACCCCGCCCGCGTATCGTGGGACCTCTTCCGAAGCGGCGGTGCCGGTGGACAGAACGTCAACAAGGTGGAGACGGGTGTCCGTCTGCGTTACCAGTATGTCGATCCTGACACGGGCGAGGAAGAAGAAATACTCATCGAGAATACCGAGAGCCGCAAGCAGCTCGAAAACCGCAACAATGCCATGCGCCTCCTCAAGTCGCAACTCTACGACCGCGCCATGAAGAAGCGTCTTGAAGCCCAGGCCAAGATCGAGGCCGGAAAGAAGAAGATAGAGTGGGGCAGCCAGATACGTTCCTACGTCTTCGATGACCGCCGTGTCAAGGACCACCGCACCAACTACCAGACCACTGATGTCGATGCAGTGATGGACGGCAAGATCGACGAGTTCATCAAGGCCTATCTCATGGAGTTCCCCGTGAGCGACGACGAGCAATAGCCGGCAGCCTTTTTTTTGTGTGGCGCTCTTTCTGACCTGTCGTCACACATCTTCGTACACATTACTATATAATTAAGATACACAAAATGGGCGGACCACATTTGCGGTCCGCCCATTTTTGTGTCTGTAGGCATTGTGTATTGTGTCTTGCTTCGTCTTACTTCACGGCCACCTTGCGTGTCTGGTTGCCGGCCTTCACGATGTAGGTGCCGTGTGCGGCGGGCAGGTTGAGGCTGATGCCGTGTGCGTGTGCCACGGTACGTCCGGCCGTGTCGCAGACGGTGATGTCGGTCTGTGCCGAAGCGGTGACGGTGAGTCGTCCGTCGGTGGCATCCACCTTCAGGCCTTCAGCGGCGCTGACGGTCTTGATGGCGGTCGCATCGATCTCCTTCACCTCTACGTTCTGCAGGTAGAGATACTCGCGGTAGCGGGCAGAGGTGGCGTAGAATCCGAAGTAGTATACGCTGTCTGTCGGTACGGTGAAGGTCACGTTGTATTCAGCCGGAGCGTCTTCTTCCTCCTCGGTAGGCAGTTCGTCTATGGTGAGCAGGTCGTCGGTCTGTCCGTTCACGGTCTTGTCGTTGCCGAAGGTCACGATCATCGACTCCTTGTAGGAGAGCGACGAGGAGAAGGCCGAGAAGGTCAGTTGGTAGGTCTTGCCGGCCTCATAGTTGATGGCGGGCGCGATGAGCCAGTCGTCGGCACTGTTTTCCTGACTGTACTGATAGTAGGCGCGCAGGCTACTGGTGTCGTAGTTCCATGTGCAACCGTCCTTGTTGGCATCGATGATGGTGTAGTAGTTGTACATGTCGTAGGGCGAAGAGAAGTCGCACGCGTAGGGCACGTTGAGCGGTGTACCCACGATGAGGTTGTTCGAAAGGGCGGAGCGTCCCTTGCGGTCGCCCTCGTAGGGGATGACGGCATAGACGTAGCGAGTCATGTCTGCCGGATGGTCTTCCTCGAAGCGGCACTCCTTGAGGCCTTCGGCCACCGTGATCTCACCGGGATAGCGCACAACGGTGAACGTGAGGTTGTCGGTATTGATGGGGTAGCCGTTCTGTCCCTCGGTCGGTGCTGTCCAGGTGAGGGTAGTGTGCAGGTCTTCGGCGGTGAGGGTGATGTCGGTAGCGGCTTTGGGGTAGTCGTAGCCGGCAAAGAATTTGCGGTGTACGGTCGGACCGTTGCCGGCGGCGTTGGCGACATACACGTCGAGGTTGTGCCAGCCGTTGGTGTAGTTCTCGCCGTGCATGGTATATACTGCGCCGGGCTCGGCATCGGTGCTGACAATGGTGTCATTGCCCTCGACGACCACCAAGTGCTGGGTGCCGCTGAGAGCGGTGCCGTCGTAGGCCGTTGTGGGGAGGGTGAAGGAGAGCGTGCCGCTCACTGCACCCTCGGCATCGGCTGTCCATGAGAAGTCGGTGATGACGGCAGGGGCCTTCATCTCCGGTTCGAGGAAGAAAGCGCCGGGGCCCTGAAGGGCATCCTCCAAGTAGGCCACCATGACGGCAGAGGCGTCGGTGGGGTTCACCTCATAGATGGCGGTGATCTCCTTGTAGAGCAGCAGACTGTAACTCTGGAACATCCAGTAGAGTTTGCCTGTGGCGTTGTTGTAGAACATCGACTGGTCGTAGGAGGAGTTGATAAACGAGTCGCCCTCCAGCAGGTTGGTGGCCGAGATGCCGCGCACGATGGCCACGCGTCCGTCCTTCTTGTTCACCTTGCCGAGGTATACGGCGTCGGTCATCTTGTTGAGTATCGTACAGTAGATCTTGCCGTCGGGCGAGCAGGCCATGGCAAACATCTTCCAGTTGCGGTCGAGCATGTCGCCCAGTCGGGTCATCTCGCCGGTCTCGGGATCTACGCGCACGACATAAGTCTCGGTGTAGGTCTCGTCGAATCCGTAGATGTAGTCAGTGGTCGGGTCGTAGGCCAGTGCGGTGGTGGTGCACTCGCAGTTGTCGGACAGTTCGTGCTCGGAGAGCAGTTCGTGGGTATAGGCGTCATAGATGCGCCACATCGGTTTGACGTACTGGCTGCGGGCCGAGAACTCGTTGGCGTAGATCTTGCCTTTGTGGTAGACGGCACCGCCGAGCGCATCGGCCTTGAATACCGGACTGGTCTTGTCGGGACAGAACTTTGAGTCGAAGGGATAGAGATAGAAGCCGGGGTCCATGTTGGTGAAGGCATCCACTTTGCCCCAGGTGATGGCCCCCATCAGTTCCACGCCCTCCATGCTGATGCGCTCGAAATATTCGCGGGCAGCAACCTGTAGGCTTGTCATGGCGACAAGGGCGGCAAGACACAGAGTCTTTGCCTTTTGGAGTAAATCATTCTTCATGAAAATGTGCTTTGATTGTTCGCTTTTGTCAATAATTCTCCACAAAGGTATACATTTTGCCGGAAAACAAGGCGTATGTGCAGGAGGAAATCACGATTGGTCGATAAATATTGTGTCAGAAGCGTGCGATGATTTCTTCCCGTTCTACCGGATATATTCTTCTCTATTTTACCGGATAGCAGGTCTTGATTTTGTACAAAGGCCTTGTACGGACAGTACAAAGGCCTTGTAGCAGTCGTACAAAGGCCTTGTATCGTCCGTACAAGGCCTTTGTATTTTTCTATGTGGATTTTAAAGAAAAATTGATGTAGATTCTAAAGAAAAAATCTATTCTCTACCTCCCATTTTACCGGGGTTTACACCATATTCTTCTTTGAAGCACTTGTTGAAATAGGAGGGTGAGGTGAAGCCTACCTCGTAGGCAATCTCGGCCACGGAGAGGTCGGTGGTCTCCACGAGTCGGCGGCCCTTGGCGAGGCGTGCCTTGCGCAGCAATTCCACGGGGGTGTGTCCGGTGAGGGCCTTCACCTTGCGGTAGAGTTGCACGCGGCTCAGTCCGAGTTCGGCCCCGAGGCGTTCTACGGAGAAGTCGCTGTCGCCGAGATTTTGTCTGACGGTCTCGCGCAGTCGGCCCACGAAGGTACGGTCGGTGGCGCTGAGGCGTTGCTCGTCGGCATCCTCGCCGCTGTCGCCGGAGAAGATGGAGCGGAGGAGCACACGGTTGCGGAGCAGGTTTTCGACACGGGCGAGCAGGAGCGAGGCGGGGAAGGGCTTGGCGATATACGAGTCGGCCCCTTCGTGGTAGCCTTCCTCCCGCTGCTGACTGAGTGAGCGGGCCGTGAGCAGTATCACGGGGATGTGGCTGGTGGCGGTGTCGGCTTTCAGTTGACGGGTGAACTCAAGTCCGTCCATGACCGGCATCATCACGTCGCTGATGACCAGTTTGGGCACTTCGCGCCTGGCCTTTTCGAGTCCGGTCTTGCCGTCGATGGCTTCCGACACGTTGTAGAGGGGCGAGAGGATGGAGCGGAGATAGGCTCGCATGTTGTTGTTGTCGTCGATGATGAGGATGAGGGGCTTGTCGGCATCAAACTCCTCGGCATCGGTGATCTGTGCGGTGGCTTGCTCGGCAGCGGAGTCTACGGGTATGTAACTGTCGTCGACGAGCGTGCGTCCGGTCTGCGGTGTGGCCGGCTGGTCTGCGGCAGGGTCGTAGCCGGGCTGACTGTCGGGCAGTGTGACGATGAAGGTAGAACCTTTTCCGGGTATGCTCTCTGCGTGTACGTTGCCGTGGTGCAGGTCGACGTATGCCCGGACAAGAGCCAGGCCGATACCCGTTCCGCCTATGGAGCCTTTTGCTTGGTAGAAACGTTCGAAGAGGCGGGGCAGGTCTTCTTGGGCGATGCCCTTTCCGGTGTCGGTCACGGTGAGCGTGTAGCGATGGTCGGTGAGGGAAAGGCCGACGGTGACGGTGCCTTGGCGCGGGGTGTACTTCAGGGCGTTCGACATGAGATTGAAGTACACGTGCGATATCTTCTCCCTGTCGGCGATGATGCGTGCCTCAGGATCTACGCCGGCGGTGTCGACGAGGATGGTGATGTTCTGCCGGGCGGCCACGGCACGGAAGTCGGCGGCCCATGTCTCAAGTTCGTCTTTGAGGGAGAAGCGGTTGAGGGTGAGGTGCTCCTTGTCGTTCTGCACCTTGCGGAAGTCGAGTATCTCGCCCACCATGCGTATGAGTATGCGCGTGTTGCGTGCCACCATCTCGAGCATGGAGCGCTGCTCGGCGCGCAGCGACGGGTCGGCCAGCAGCTGGTCGGTGGGCCCGGCTATGAGGGTGAGGGGCGTGCGCAGTTCGTGGCTCACGTTGGTGAAGAAGCGCAGTTGCGTGCGCGTCATCTCCTCCATGTCGAGGGTCATGCGCTGCTGCTCGTCCATCGAGGCGCGCAACCGCCGGTTGTAGCGTGTCTTGCTGCGGTAGGCGCTGATGGCCAGGGCACAAGCGGTCACGAGCAGCGCCACCACGACGAGCAGCACCACGAGGTACACGCGCTGCGTGTTGAAGTCGGCGGCCGCCTTGTCCACGCGGCTGCGCAGAGTGGCGAGGTGGTCCTGCTGGCGGGCCGTCTCCTCGTTCTGCATGAGCAGCACGCCGGCGTTGTCGCGCGTGACGAGCGCCGACGACAGGTGGTTCTCGCGGTCGTAGTGGTGACCGCCCAGTATGTTCATGGCCAGCCGCATCACCTCGTCGCCCCGTGTGGGGTAGATGTACGAGGCGTCGAGCTTGCCGTCGGCCACCAGCTGCATGCCGCCGCCGTGTCCAGGCATGGCGTCGATGCCGCAGAAGCGTATCTTGCGCACGTCGAGGCCGTGGCGGGCGGCGGCGCGCCGGGCACCCATGGCCATGCGGTCGTTGTGGGCGAATACGCAGTCGAAGTCGGGGTGAGGGTGGGAGAGCAGCGAGTCCATGACGCGGTAGGCTCCCTGCTCGGTCCAGTCGGCGTGTATCTGGGCGGCGAGGGTGAGTGTCGGACTGGTGGCGACGATACTGTCAAAGCCCCGGGCGCGTCCGATGGCCGGCGATGAGGACGACAGACCGCAGATCTCGAGTATGCGTCCGCCTCCTTTGAGCGATGTGGCGAGGAAGGTGGCCATCATCCGTCCTATCTCCTCGTTGTCGGCACCGATGTAGGCGGTGTACTTGTCGGAGCGGGTGCGGCGGTCGAAGATGATGACGGGTATGCCCTGGTCGAAGGCACGGTCGATGGCGGGCGAGATGCTCACCTGTCCCGGTGCGACGACGAGCAGGTCGACCTTGTCGTTGACAAACCGGTCTATCTGTTCGGTCTGCAGGCGCACGTCATCGTAGGCGGTGGAGATGCGGAGATCAACATTATTATAATATAGGGCGGCGATGCGCAGTTCCTCATTGAGTTTCTCGCGCCATACGTCTTCCGAGCATTGCGACACACCGATGACGTAGGTCTTGTGCTTGTGTCCGCAGGCGGCAAGAGCGAAAAGGAGAATGGTGACAAGGAGGTACGGCAACCACCGCAGTGTGTGGCGCTTTGGTGGGTTGGAGAATGTAGGGTGTTTCATACGGGTTAGACTCAGGTTTTTGCGAAGCAGCCATCGCTGCGTTCCTTCCGTCTGCAAATTTAGGAAAAATATCGTTGCCGACCACTTGTTTTGCCGGATAAGTGATGGGAAAAATCGTGTGGCCCAGTTGGGGCGAACCATCCCGAAAGGCCCGAAAAACGGGCGCAGAATAGCAAAAATCGTGCATTGGAGTGTAAAAATGTTGCATGAAACATATTTGCACTCTGATGCACGATTTGTTTTCTGCCGTTTCGCCTGACCTTGCCTACCTTTGCATCGACCGAAAGAAAAGGCCGCGGAAGGGCGGCCGCCTGGAACCGAAAAAAACCGAAACATCAAGCATCAAAAGTAGATAATATCTTAAACCACTTCAAACGCTATGTATTTTTTCAATCATTCCATCAAGTACTGTATGCTGACTGCAGCCTCGCTGCTGGCCGTCGGTACATACGCACAGACCAAGGACAAGGGCTCATCGAAAGAAGAGGGCGACCGCAACGTCATGCTCAACGCATCGAGCGCTAATGGTCCGCGCGAAATACAGATTGGTTTGCCTTCAGCCGATGTCAATGTGCTGGAGAACGGTCTGCCCGTGACCTATGCTACCAATCCCCATACGGTGAACTCCACATGGCGGTCTGACGCCAGTCTCTCTCACGTAGGACTGCTCAAGATCTCGGAGACCGCTATCACGACGGGCAATATCGGCTATGCCGTCAACTCGCGTACGCAACTCGGCGAGGAAGGATTCCACGGCACGCTCAACTACAAGACCAACCACTTCGGTCTGCAGGAGTTCTCGCTCAATCTCAACGGTTCCATGGCCCGCGACCTCTTCTACAGTGTCAGCGCCTACCAAGACTTCGACCCCGGAACGTTCCGTCTGCAGTCTACGCCCCTGCAAGACCGTTCGCAGATCTACAAGGCTGCCCTCACCAAGCGCTACGCTGGCGGACGCGGCGAGATCACGGCCATGTACAAGTATTCCAACACCCACCCCGTATACAACTACGCCACCCAGTCGGCCCCCTTTGTCTATGTGGGCGACGGTTCGGTGAAGGAGTACGGCAAGTTCAAACTCGGTACCACGTCGTATCTGCCTACCGACAATACGATGACCTACCGCGACATGCGCACCGGCGAGGTGCGGCAGACCACCCTCTACGACGCCACCGAAAACCGGTCGAACGAGGTGTCGCTGCTCAATCGCTACCGCTTCTCCGACAATCTTGAGTGGCGTGTCAATCTGCGCTATGACCACTCTCGCGGAGCCTGCGTCTACCAGACCCCCATGCAACTCATCGATCTCCGTGCCGCCGATGCCGGGGCATACGCCTACAAGTACACCGACGCCATGGGACAGACACAAAACTATACCGGACAATACGTGCAGACACGTATGTCGTGCCTCAATGCGGGCACCATCGACGAACTGCTCCTCACATCAGAAATAGAAAAACGCTTCAAATCTTCAACACTGCGAGTCGGCATCAACGAATGGTATTACAACATCGACTACGCTTCAAACACAACAATGTATGACCAGAGCGTGCCCGATGACGGGTCGTATGCTCTGCGTCTGTGGGACTCCGCCAAGCGCAACAGCGTATACTACGATTTCAACAAGAACGCATCGGAGTACTACAAGGGCCACGAGAACAAACTCGCCCTCTATCTCACGCACGACTGGGACATCACGCCCAAGTTCAATGTCTACTACGGCGCCCGTATCGAGTGGCAGCGTCTCAAGGGTGAGAACGCCGCCGTCAAGAACGCCGATGGCGAGTATGTCGGACGTTTTGCCGACTACTACCTCGGTGCCCGCTCAGCCGACGGTACGCTCATCGCTCCGGCCAAGATGGGTTACGACTGGTTGAACTACGACTTCACCGCCGCCCTGACCTACAAGATGACCTCCTCCTTCGGACTCACCGGCGACTTCACCTACATCGTGCAGCACCCCACCATCTCCACCTTCGCCCCGGCCACGATGCCCAACACCGACAAAATCTCCGTGCCGCTCGGCCGCGCCGGAGTGTACTACAACAACCGCTGGTTGAGCCTCACGTCGCTCTTCTCCTACATCTCGAAGACCAACAACAACTCTACGCTCAATCTGCAGCACGACGGTGAGATCAAGGCCGCACCCCTCACCTACGACATACAGACCTGGGGATGGACGACCGACGTGGTAGCACACCCGTTCAAGGGCTTCGACTTCCACTTCCTCTTCACCTATCAGAAGCCGACGTACAAGAAGTACGAGACCTCGGTCAAGTTCTCCAGCGGCTACGAAGGCAAGATCAACGCCACAGGAAACATCGTTGCCGAGGTGCCGCAGGTACTCATCGAGCTCGACCCGAGTTACATGATCCTGCCCTCGCTCAAGGTATGGGCCTCCTTCCGCTACTTCTCCAAGACCTATGCCAACATCAACGAGGCCTACTACTTCAACGGTCACTGGGAGACCTTCGGCGGCATCAACTGGCAGGCCAACAAGCGTCTGTCGCTCGGATGCACCGTTGTCAACTTCCTCAACCAGACCGGAGCCAAGGGTAGCATAGCCGGCGCCGAACTCATCACCAAGGATGAGGCCAAGGGCATCAGCAACCAACTGATGACCGGTTCCTACCTCCGTCCCTTCACCGTGGAGTTCACCGCTACACTGAAACTCTAAGTGACGTAAATATACAAGGGGAGAGCCCCGTCTCCTCTCCCCTTGTCCCACCCCTTTTTTCTACCGCAAACAAAAATAACTGAAACCATACATCATGAAACCCATCACTCTTTTTGCTGCGCTGGCCTTCACCGCCGCAGCGACCGCACAGACCATGCAGACCGCATGGCAGGGCGATACCGCCATCATCACCGTCACCAATCCCACCCGATACCTCATTCTCCCCGTAGAGGAAGCCCAGCCCGAAGCCCACGTACTGCTCTCCACCGGCAAGAGTACCGACACGTGGATGGATGTGCGCCTCGCCTCCACCAAGACCGACTACTCCGTGCCTTTCGCCCTCACGCCGGGCAAGAAGGCCGTGGTCAAGATCACGGGTATCGCAGCCGATGCCGCCGCCTTCAAGGAGATGCGCCTCTCCGACACATTTGATACCGCCAACACCGACTACTACCGTCCGCTGTACCACCACACACCGCTCTACGGATGGATGAACGACGCCAACGGACTCTTCTACAAGGACGGCGAGTACCACCTCTACTTCCAGTACAACCCCTACGGGTCGAAGTGGGGCAACATGCACTGGGGCCACTCCGTGAGCCGCGACCTCATGCACTGGCAGCACCTCGACCCGGCCATCGCCCGCGACCCCATGGGCCACATCTTCTCCGGCAGTTCGGTGGTCGACACCCGCAACACCGCCGGCTTCGGCAAGAACGCCATCGTGTCGTTCTACACCTCGCACAGCATGCGCGACGGACGCCAGGTGCAGGTGCAGTGCATGGCCTACAGCCGCGACAACGGCCGCACCTTCACCAAGTACAAGGGCAACCCCGTGGTCACGCCCTTCGACGGCCTCGAGAACTTCCGCGACCCCAAGATCTTCTGGTACGAGCCGTCCAAGTCGTGGTACATGATCGTGTCGGCCGACAGGAACATGCGCTTCTACCAGTCGAAGAACCTTAAGCAGTGGACCTACGTCAGCCAGTGGGGCGAGGGCTACGGCGCACAGCCCAACCAGTTTGAGTGTCCCGACTTCTTCCCCCTGCCCGTCGACGGCGACCCGCAGAATCAGAAATACGTCATGATTGTCAACATCAACCCCGGCTTTGCCTACGGCGGTTCAGCCACGCAGTACTTCGTGGGCGAGTTCGACGGCAAGGAGTTCAAGTGCGACTCGAAGCCGCAGACCGTGAAATGGCTCGACTGGGGCAAGGACCACTATGCCACCGTCACCTTCGCCAACATGGGCAGCCGCGTGGTGGCCGTGCCCTGGATGAGCAACTGGCAGTACGCTAACGTCACGCCCATACGCCAGTACCGCGGCGCCAACGCCCTGCCGCGCGAGCTGAAGCTCTTCTCCAACAACGGCGAGGTGTACCTCTCGTCCAACGTGGTCAGTGAGGCGCGCGCCCTGCGCAAGGCCACCCGCGCCCTGGGCAGCATCAGCGTGAGCAACGCCGAGCCCGCCATCGTGCGCAACCTCTTCGACGGCAGCGACGGCGCCTTCGAGATCGAGGCCGACGTGCAGACCGCCGGATGCGACCGCGTGGGCCTCTCGCTCTACAACGACAAGGAGGAGCGCACCCTCATCTACCTCGACCTCAAGCAGAAACGCATCGTCATGGACCGCACCGAGAGCGGACTGACCGACTTCGGCCGCCTGGCCGAGCGCCACGACATCGAGAAGCAGGCCGAGGCCGCCGGCGAGATGCGGGGCCGTCTCTCACAGGACGTGGCCGTCAACTACAAGAACGACTTTGCCCTCGGCACCTGGGCGCCGCTCTCGCTCTGCGGCAGCGACAACGGCAACTCCACCAACCGCTGGACGGAGGATGCCACCGCCACAGCCTCGTCGGGCCGCACCTACCACCTCGACGTGTTCGTCGACAAGTGCTCGGTGGAGATCTTTGTCAACGGCGGACGCATCGCCATGACCAACCTCGTGTTTCCCACACAGCCCTACAACAACCTGAAGATGTATGCCGAGGGCGGCACGGCACGGCTCAACAACGTAAACATCCATAAACTCGGTCTCTGAACCGGCAACCCAACCACTGTCATGAACAACAAATCATCATTCCTGACCCTCGCGCCCGTCATGGCCGCCTTCTTCACCATGGGCTTCGTAGACCTGGTGGGCGCCGTGTCCAACAATATGCAGGAGGACTTCGGGCTGAGCGACTCGGCCGCCAACTTCTTCCCCTCGCTCGTCTTCTTCTGGTTTCTCATCTTCTCCGTGCCCACGGGCATGCTCATGAACCGCATCGGACGCAAGCGCACCGTACTCCTCTCCATCGGCGTGACCACGTTGGCCGTGCTGCTGCCGCTCTTCGACAGTTTCATGCCCACCAAGGAGAGCCAACTCTGGCTGATGTATATCTCCTTCTCGCTGCTCGGTATCGGCAATGCCATCATGCAGACCAGCATCAATCCGCTGGTGACGATGATCGTCAAGGGACACCTGGCATCGACGCTCACCTTCGGACAGTTTGTCAAGGCCATCGCCTCGTTTATCGCACCGCTCATCGCCGCCTGGGGAGCCACCACCTCTGCGCCGCTGCTCGGACTGAGTTGGCGCGTGCTCTTCCTCGTCTTCTTTGTCATCGGCATGGCTGCCACGTTGTGGCTCGGCTTTACCACTATTGAGGAAGAGCCGCTTGAGGACAAGGCCTCGTCGGTTGTCGACTGTGTGAAGATGCTCGGCACACCGCTCGTGCTGCTCTCCTTCATCGGCATCATGTGTCATGTGGGCATCGATGTGGGTACCAACGCCGTAGCCCCCAAGATACTCCTTGAGCGTATCGGTGGGGCGGGCGACACGCTCAAAGACTTTGAGTATGCCACGTCGCTCTACTTCGCCTTCCGTACGGCAGGCTGTCTGACCGGTTCGATACTCATGCGCCGCATGAACGTGTGTACCTTCTACGTCGTCATCGTGCTGATGATGGCCCTCTCGATGGCCGGATTCGTCTTCGGTACAGAGAAGTGGGAACTGTGGGCCGCCATTGCCCTTGTGGGCTTCGGCAACAGCAACGTCTTCTCCATCGTGCTCTCGCAGGCCTTGCTCTCGGCACCCGAGAAGAAAAACGAGGTGAGCGGACTGATGATCATGGGTCTCTTCGGCGGAACGGTGTTCCCCTTGGCCATGGGTTGGGCCAGCGATACGGCCAAGGCTGCCGGCGCGGTGTATCCTCAGGTATGGGCCGCCGTGGTGATGGCCGTGGGTGTGGTCTACCTGCTGAGTTATATTCCCAAAGTGAAACAATAAAAAGCAATCGATAGATTATGGAAAAGAAATATGTAGTGGGTCTGGGTGAAGCACTCTGGGACGTGCTGCCCGAAGGCAAGAAACTCGGCGGCGCACCATCCAACTTCGCGTTCCACGCCGGACAGTTCGGACTCGATGCCATCGCCGTGAGCGCACTGGGAGAAGACAGACTCGCCGAAGAGACCGTACAGCAACTTGAGGAGAAGCACCTCGACTACTGCATGCCGCGCGTGCCTTATCCCACAGGCACGGTGCAGGTATTGCTCGACGAGGACGGTGTGCCCACATACGATATCCGCGAGAATGTGGCCTGGGACAACATCCCCTACACGCTCGACGTGATGCATGTGGCCCAGAATACCCGTGCCGTATGTTGGGGATCGCTTGCCCAGCGCAATGTGGTGAGCCGCAATACCATCTACCGTTTCCTCGACGACACGCCGGCCGACTGTATGAAGATCTTTGACATCAACCTCCGTCAGAACTTCTACACCAAGGATGTGATCAGCGAAAGTCTCAAGCGTTGCAATGTACTGAAGATCAATGATGAGGAACTTGTCACCATCGGCCGCCTCTTCGGTTATCCCGGCCTTGATATCGAGAACAAGTGCTGGCTCATCCTCGGCAAGTACGACCTCGATATGCTCGTGCTGACCTGTGGCGTGAACGGCAGTTATGTGTTTGCCCGTGGCTCCATGTCGTACCAGCAGACACCGCATGTGGAAGTGGCCGACACGGTCGGTGCAGGCGACTCGTTCACCGGCACGTTCTGTGCAGCCATCCTCGCTGGCCATTCTGTGGCCGATGCCCACAAAGCCGCTGTGGAAGTGAGCGCCTACGTCTGCACGCAGAACGGTGCCATGCCGCCTCTGCCCGAAACGCTGAAATCGAAAATCTGACCCCGTCTCAATAGGAAAACACGGCAGCACGCGTCGCTGCCCTCCCCCGAAACAGGCCCGGTAGCCATTTTGATCTCAACAGACAAGATGGTTATGGGGTCTGTTTCGGCAATACTGTGCTATAGAAAAGTCAAAACCATTGCGTAGTAAACAATGGAGATGATATTCAATATTATTGGTGTCCGGTAAAAACATCGCAATCGGCGAGTCCCGTAGGGACGACATATTATAGCGTAGGGGCTCGCCCCTACGTTTTT